>NZ_JBHWID010000019.1:0-39704 GCF_042732175.1 Kitasatospora sp. NPDC059795 | reverse complement strand
GTGCTGGGCGCCAAGTGCCCCGCCACGCCCTGGGGGGGGCCCAAAACCCCGGGTGGGGGGGGGGGGTTCCGTTTTGCGCACCCCCGCCCCTCGCAGGTTTTTCGGCGGCCGGTCAGTCGTCGTCGTCGAGCCGGAACCCGACCTTCAGGCCGACCTGGAAGTGCTTGACCGCTCCGTCCTCGATGTGGCCGCGGACCTGCACCACCTCGAACCAGTCCAGGTTGCGCAGTGTGCGGTCGGCGCGGGCGATGCCGTTGCGGATGGCGGCGTCCACCCCCTCGTGCGAGGAGCCGACGATCTCGGTGACCCGGTAGGTGTGGTCGGACATGGCGAGTACTCCCTGTGCGGCGGTGGCGGGATCCCCCGCCGTCCACCGTGCACCAGCGGGCCGGGACGGGCATCCCGGCTTCACCCGGCGGGGCGTCAGAACGCCGCGCGGACCTCGCCGACCACCTGGCCGCCGCCGTGCAGCGGGGAGGATGCGATCCGCTCCAGCACCGGGTCCTGGACGCCCAGCCGGCGCAGCGCGGCGGCCAGCACCGGGCCGCGGGCCCGCTCCGCGCCGTCCTCGATCTTGAAGGCGAGGGCCCGGCCGTCGGCCAGCGCGACCACCTGGACGGCCTCGGCGCCCATCTTGGACAGCGCGCCGGGCACCGCCCGCATCAGCCAGGTGTCGGGGCGGCGGGTGCCGGCCACGTACTCGGGGTGGGCGCGCATCGCGTCGGCGACCCGGCGCTGCTCGGTACCGGGATCGGCCAGCACCAGGGCGCGGTAGCCGCGGGCCAGGCCGGTCAGCGAGACGGCCAGCAGCGGGGCGCCGCAGCCGTCGGTGCCGGTGTGCGCGGCCTGCTCGCCGGTGGCCTCCTCCAGCGCCGTACGGGCCAGCAGCTGGATGGGGTGCTCGGGGTCGAGGTAGCTCGCCAGGTCCCAGCCGTTGGCGGCGCAGGCGGCCAGCCAGCCGGCGTGCTTGCCGGAGCAGTCCATCAGGATCGGCGCCCGCTCGCCGCCGGAGCGCAGCAGCTCCTCCGCCTCGACCTCGTCCAGCGGCAGGTCGGCGGGGGTGCGCAGGGCGGCCTCGGTGAGGCCCGCGTCGGCCAGGATGCGGCGGACCGCGGCCCGGTGGAAGGGCTCGGCGGAGTGGCTGGAGGCGGCCAGCGCGAGCTGTTCGCCGTGCAGGGCGAGGCCGGCCCGCAGGGTGGCCACCGCCTGGAAGGGCTTGGCGGTGGAGCGCGGGTAGACCGGCTGCTCGGGGGTGCCCAGCGCGTACGCGACGGTGCCGTCGGCGTCGAGCAGGACCAGCGAACCGCGGTGGCGGCCCTCGGTGAAGCCGGAGCGTATGACCTCGGCGAGGGCGGGCAGGACGGACTGCGACACGGGAGGGTCTCCAGGAATGCGACGAGGGTGGGTGCGGGCCCGGCCGCGTCCCGCCCGCTCAGCTCCCGCCGAGCAGGTCCTCGACCCGGGCCTCCCCCTCACGGTACCTGCGGGTGATCTCCGCGCCGCAGTCGTCCGCGGTCCGTTGCAGCGTCTGGCGGCGGTCGGACACCTCGCGTTCGTGCTCGGCCAGCCGTTCGACGGCGGCCAGCAGGTCGGCGGTGGCGTGGGCGCCGAGGTCGGCCAGTTGGACGTCGCCCATCAGGGCGTCCGCCTCCAGCCGGTAGCGCTCGCCGCGCGGCGGGCCGAGGGTCAGGTGCCGGGCCGGGCGGCGGGTGGCGGACGGGGCGTCCGCGAGGATCGCGGGCAGCCGGTCGAGCAGGGCGCACTGCGCCTCGCTGGCGCCGGCCAACGGGATCTCCCGGCGCTGGAGCTCGGCCCGCAGGATGTCCATCCGGCCGTGCAGCAGGCGGCGCAGGTACGACAGGTCGGCCTCCTGCTCCAGGGCGTCCCGGCGCAGCACCCGCAGTTGCTCCAGGGCCAGGCCGGCCAGTTCGTCGATCGCGCTCACGTCCATCAGTCCGACCACCTGCCGTAGTACCTGTGCCCGCCGGTCGCGGGACCGCCCGTCATCCAGGGTTCCCCCGGTGGGCGATGCCACTCGTGCGGGTGACGCGGTTCGCCGGGACGGCGGACGCCCACTCGGGGCCCGGATGGCTCCGGGCCGTCGGACAGCGTGCCACCCCGGGACCCGGACCCGCACGCCCGAGTACCCGAACGGCCCCCTGGCGAACACCCCTGGCTAGTACGAAGAATCCGCGCCATGGGCTCACCTGCACCGATCGGGGCGCATCATGTGCGACCCCGGCGTGCAACTCGGGGCCACGCGCCCCCCGGACGGGCGTGCGGGCACAATGGGCGGCATGCGAGCAGTGGTGCAGCGGGTCGCCGAGGCGACCGTGACGGTGGACGGCGGGACGGTCGGCGCGATCGAGGGGCCCGGCCTGTGCGTCCTGGTCGGCGTCACCCACGAGGACACTCCGGCGCAGGCGGCCCAACTGGCCCGCAAGCTCTGGACGCTGCGGCTGTTCCCCGGCAGCCCCGAGCAGTCCTGCTCGGAGCTCGGCGCCCCGCTGCTGGTGATCAGTCAGTTCACCCTGTACGGCGACGCCCGCAAGGGCCGCCGCCCCACCTGGAACGCCGCCGCCCCCGGCCCGGTCGCCGAACCGCTGGTGGACGCCGTGGTGGCCGAACTCCGCGCGCTGGGCGCGAAGGTGGAGACCGGGCGGTTCGGCGCCGACATGAAGGTCGCGCTGGTGAACGACGGCCCGTTCACCGTCCTGCTGGAGGTCTGAGCCGAGGAACGGCGGCCTCAGGCCGGGACGATCACGTCCTGGCTGCCGGGCACGCCGTCGGCCAGCAGCACCGCGTCCACCGGGGTGTTGCGCTTGACCAGGGCCAGCGCGACCGGGCCGAGCTCGTGGTGGCGGGCCGCGGAGGTGACGAAGCCGACCGGGCGCTCCTGGCCGTCCACCCGCACCTCGGCGCCGTGCGCGGGCAGCTTCTCCTCGGTGCCGTCCAGGTGCAGGAAGACCAGCCGGCGCGGCGGACGGCCCAGGTTGTGCACCCGGGCGACGGTCTCCTGGCCGCGGTAGCAGCCCTTGTTCAGGTGCACCGCGCTGCCCAGCCAGTCCACCTCGTGCGGGATGGTGCGGTGGTCGGTCTCGAAGCCCAGCCGCGGCCGGTGCCCCTCGATCCGCAGCGCCTCGTACGCCCACACGCCCGCGGCCGGGCCGAACTCGGCGACCGCCTCGGCCAGTTCGGCGCGCGGCAGGAACAGGTCGCGGCCCCACGGGAGTTCGCGCACCGCGGCGGCCCGGTCGGCGGCCGCGGTGGAGCCGGCCGGCAGGAACACCACGGCGTAGTCCGCGGTGGCGTCGGCGACCTCGGCCCGGTTCCAGAACTTCATCGACTCCAGGTACGCCACCAGCGCGGGCGCGGTGCCGGGCTCGACGTGGATCCAGGTGGTGGCGCCGTCGTCGACCAGGTAGAGCGCGTGCTCGACGTGGCCGTGCGGGGACAGCACCAGCGCCTCGGTGGCCTGCCGCGGCGGCAGTTCGCTGACGTGCTGGGTGAGCAGCAGGTGCAGCCAGCTCAGCCGGTCCGGGCCGGTCACGGTGATCACGCCGCGGTGCGAGAGGTCGACGAAGCCGCGGCCGGCGGCCAGTTCGCGCTGCTCGCGGAACAGGTCGCCGTAGTGGGCGGCGACGCCCTCGTCGGGACCTTCGGCGGCGACGGCGCCGGGCAGCTCAAGCAGCGGGCTCTTCATACCGGCCAGCTTACGACCGGCGGCCGCGGTCCACGGCCGGGGTCCACAACGGCAGGCTACGACCGCGGTCTACGACTGCGGGTGCTCCACCTTGGCCGTGCAGTCGCCGCAGCGGCCGAAGATGGCGAAGTGCTTCAGGTCGGTGTCGAAGCCGTGCTGGGCGCGCAGGCTGTCGATCAGCGGCGCGGCGATCGCGGTGTCGGTCTCGGTGACCCGGTCGCAGTCCCGGCAGACCAGGTGCAGGTGGGTGTGCCGACCCGCCAGGTGGTAGGTGGGCGCGCCGTGCCCGAGGTGGGCGTGCGAGACCAGGCCGAGCTCCTCCAGGAGCTCCAGCGTCCGGTACACGGTGGAGATGTTCACGCCGCTGGCGGTGCGGCGGACGTGCACCAGGATCTCGTCCGGGGTGGCGTGGTCGAGCACGTCGACGGCCTCCAGCACCAGCTGGCGCTGCGGAGTCAGCCGATAGCCGCGCTCGCGCAGGTCGGCCTTCCAGTCGGTGGTGTCGGTGTTCGCCACGGTGTCCCTGCCCGTTGAGAGGTCGTGCCGACCAGTGTAGGGACCGACCGCCCGGTCGGTCCCCCACTCGGTCACGCTCAGCGGAAGAACGCGATCCCGTCGTCCGGGAGGTCGTTGACGTCCTTGATCAGCTGCGCCGGGTTGAGCACCTTCTTCAGCTGCGCCGACATGTACGGCCGCAGCGGCACCTCGGGGGCGGCCTTCTCGCCGACCCACAGCAGCTCGTCCTTGACCAGGCCGAACAGGCGCTTGCCGCCGCTGTAGGGGGCCGCGCCCTCGATCCGGGCGACCGCGTCGGTGGCCAGGTCGATCTGCGGCTTGCCGTCGTGCAGCTTGCCGTACCAGATCTCGACGGTGCCGTCGTCGCGCACCGAGGAGACCTCGATCTCGCGCTCGCCGCTGGTGCCGTGCTGGTTGCTGGTCACCCGCCAGAAGGCGTGCTCCATCTCCAGCGGGCGGACCTTCTCGCCCTGCTCGTCGAGCACCCAGGTACGGGAGCGGAACTCCAGGAAGGGTCGTCCGTCGTGGCGGAAGACGATCTCCTGGCCGAAGTTGCACTTCTCCGAGCCGGGGAAGTCGTGGACGCCCGCGCCCTCCCAGGTACCGAGGAGGAAGGCGAGCGGGACGACGTCCCGGTGGAGGTCGGAAGGAATCTCGATCATGGTCCTGGCTGCTGTCGTCGGACGGTTACCGGCTCAACCGTACGGCAGTGCTCAGCGCTGGCCCTGGTAGAGCTTCATCACGGAGAAGATGGCGAACCAGGTGATCAGCACGGCCACCAGAACCAGGACACTTTCGAAGAAGATCTCAAGACCGGACACGGTGTGCTCCCAGGGGCGGGTTCGACGGAGGAACGGGGCTTTCCACTACGGCCGGGAGTCTATCGGGCGGCCCCTGCGGCCGTAGTCTCTGGGGCATGTCGAAGAAGCTGGTCATCAAGGTCACCGCCGGTGCGGACGCGCCGGAGCGCTGCTCGCAGGCCTTCACGGTCGCCTCGGTCGCGGTCGCCAGCGGCGTGCCGGTCTCGCTCTGGCTCACCGGTGAGTCCTCGTGGTTCGCGCTGCCCGGCAAGGCCGCCGAGTTCGAGCTGCCGCACGCCGCGCCGCTGCCCGATCTGCTGGAGGCGATCCTCGCCGCCGGCTCCGTCACCCTGTGCACCCAGTGCGCGGCGCGCCGGGAGATCGGCCCGGCGGACGTCATCGAGGGCGTGCGGATCGCCGGCGCGCAGGTGTTCCTGTCCGAGGTGATGGCGGACGACACCCAGGCGCTCGTCTACTGATCCGCTACCGCTCGTCGGGGGGCTCGCGGTCCGGCCGGTCCCGGTCGTGGCCGCGCTGCTCCCAGTGCGGGTCGTCCCAGCGCGGGTCGTTCCACCAGTCGTCGTCCTTGTCGCGCCGGTTGGCGAGGACGGCGGCCAGCGGCGGTATCACCATGGCGACCACGCACATGCCGATGGCGGCGCCGACCGAGTAGAAGCGCACCACGCCCCACGCGAGGACGAACAGCCCCAGGCAGACGCCCATCATCACGAAGTAGCGCACATGCCGCCGGTGTGCCTGCACGCTTCCAGGGTAGGCCGAGGGCCCCGGACGCCGTAAGACGTCCGGGGCCCTCTCCGCAGTCGTCAGACCGCGATCGCGACCTCGGTGAACTCGCCCTGGGTGGCGACCACCTGGCGGTCCACGGTGGCGCCGGGCACCAGGGCCCGCAGGGTCCACTTGCCCGGGCGGGCGAAGAACCGGAACTGCCCGGTCGCCGAGGTCGGGACCTCGGCGGTGAACTCGCCGTTCTCGTCCAGCAGCCGCACGTAGCCGTTAACCGGCTCCTCGTTGCGGGTCACCGAACCCTGGATGATCGTCTCGTTCGCCACGTCAACTCCTGCCAGGTCCGGGCCGCCGGCCTTCGCACCGCACATGTCTGTTCTCCCTCTTCCTTGCTTCGCGCGAGCCGGGGCTCAGTTGCCGAGCTCGATCGGCACGCCGACGAGGCTGCCGTACTCGGTCCACGAGCCGTCGTAGTTCTTGACGTTCTCCTGGCCGAGCAGCTCGTGCAGGACGAACCAGGTGAGCGCGGAGCGCTCGCCGATCCGGCAGTACGCGATGGTGTCGGTGGCCAGGTCGACGCCCGCGGCCTCGTAGAGCGCCTTCAGCTCGTCGTCGCTCTTGAAGGTGCCGTCGTCGTTGGCGTTCTTCGCCCACGGGATGTTCTTCGCGCTCGGCACGTGGCCGGGGCGCTGCGACTGCTCCTGCGGGAGGTGGGCCGGGGCGAGCAGCTTGCCGGAGAACTCGTCGGGCGAGCGGACGTCGACCAGGTTCAGGGTGCCGATCGCGTTGAGCACGTCGTCGCGGAAGGCGCGGATCGAGGAGTCGGCCGGCTGCGCGGTGTACTGGGTGGCGGCCCGCTCGGGCTGCTCGACGACCAGCTCGCGGGAGTCCAGCTCCCACTTCTTGCGGCCGCCGTCCAGCAGGCGGACGTCGCCGTGGCCGTACAGCTTGAAGTACCAGTAGGCGTACGAGGCGAACCAGTTGTTGTTGCCGCCGTACAGCACCACCGTGTCGTCGTTGGCGATGCCCTTGGCGGACAGCAGCGCCTCGAAGCCGGCCTGGTCGATGAAGTCGCGGCGGACCGGGTCCTGCAGGTCCTTCTGCCAGTCGATCCGGACCGCGTTGCGGATGTGGTTCTTGTCGTAGGCGGCGGTGTCTTCGTCGACCTCGACGACGACCACCTTCGGGTCGTCCAGGTGGGCCTGAACCCAGTCGGCATCGACCAGGACGTCGGTGCGGCTCATTGCTGATTCTCCATCCGGGGGCGGTTGGCGGAAGGCTGCTGGAGGGTCTCCCGGGCCGCGTTGTCCGCACACCTGTCCGCATGCTGGGACGGCGTGAGGTGCGGCAGAGCCGGGAGGCCGATCGTGAGAGGTGTGCTCGTCGTCCCCGACGCACCGGTGCGGAAATGCTGCCGGTTCGCGGCGTCGGGACGGGGGCGGGCGTGCCGTGACTGGGGTCAGGACCGCCCGGTCAGCGCATTCGACACAGGCAGCTCGACACGCGGCAGTGGTCTACCGCCCGCCGCTTTGTGAGGTCCGCCTGTCGCTTCATGACGACGATGCTAGGGACTCCGGAGGGGCGCTGTCATCATCGTGTCGAATACTGAGACCAGATCGCTCGAATCCTGGGATTTACCGCTTTTCCACCGCATGCCGACCGGCCCGGACCCCGTGCGGGGACCGGGCGAACCGGTGCTGCGGAGGATTTCTCCGGCGGCGCTGGACAGACCGTCTCGCCCACCGGACAGGCGTCAGTGTCCGAGCGTGGTGCCGGGAGCGACGGTGAAGCGCAGCCGCACGCCGTCCGCCTCCGGGGTGGCCTCGGCCAGCGACAGGCCCTTGGGCAGGCCGGTCAGCCGGAACTTCTGGGGCTTCAGCAGGTCTCCGGCCAGGCCCTTCAACGAGGCGGCGGTGCCGGTGAGTTGGAGGCCGTCGACGACGATCGTGTCGGGGCCCTCGCTGTGCAGCTTGCCCTCGATCCCGCCGCCGGGCACCGAGGCCTTCACGGCGCCGGGGCCGGCGTACTCCAGGCCGAGCAGGCCGCCGCCCTTCATGAACTTGGCGAGGTCCTTGTACTCGACCACGCCCTGGCCGTCGCCGCGTCCGACCGTCACACCCCGGTAGGAGTCGGTGAACTTCACCTGGGACAGGTCGGCCTTGAAGGCGTGCACCGTCACGTGCTCCTTGCCGTCGGTGACGGTCATCCCGTCCGAGGAGAGCGTGACCTGGTCGAGCTCCCCGGCGACCGCGCTGGTCAGGAAGGGGACGTCGCCGATCTCGACGGTCGGCTTCTCGGTCAGCCAGCCGGAGGAGACCGCGGCGTCGGCGGCCTGGTCCTCCGCGACCCCGACGGCCACCCGGTCGGCGGCGACCAGCAGGCCGCCCACCACGCCGAGTCCGATCAGCAGCTTCACCGCGCCATGCATCGTTCCCCCTGAAAGGCTCCGGCCGGACCGCTCCGTCGACGAACCGGTCCCGGACATAGGACGATCGCACGGATACCCGGGTTCCGGTGCGGCACTCCGCCGAACCCGCGCTCAGCCACCGGCGAACGGCGGCAGCACCTCGACGGTGCCGCCCTCGGTCAGCGGCACCGAGGCGTGCTCCCGGCCGCCCACCGGGTCGCCGTCCACCAGGTACGAGCACATGCCCAGCACCCGCAGCAGCTCCGGCCGCCCGGCGTGCTCGGCCCGCACCGCGGCCAGCGCCTCGGCCAGCGTGACGGCCAGGTACGGCTCCTCGGCCCGGCCCGCCGCGACCTTGGCGGCCGCCCAGTAGCGGACCGTCCCGTTCACCCGCACAGGTGAATCCGAGGTGGGACGGGCATCGGCGGTCGCGGTCACGGCAACCCCTCTCGGTGGTCCTCGCCCGGTACGGCGGCAGCGGCCCGGTGCGGCCCCATCATCGCCCCCGGCCCCCGCCGCCGGGCAAACCTCCCAGGTCATCACGGGGGCGCAAGGTGTCGTACTTCACCCGTTCCGGGGCCCCTCGCGGGCCCGTGCGCCGCCCGCGCCACTCCCGACCGCAAGGGCGGTCGGCTATTCTCGATTCCGAGAGGGATCCGGGCAGAGTCGCCCCCGGGTCCTTTTGTGCTTTCAGGACGCCAGTCGGACGTTCCGGCGCACGGTGCCCCACCCGCACCGGCCGCCGGACCGGCCCCGCCGCCGACCGCACGACGACGTGCCGGCCGCCGGCGGACAGAGCGGAGGGACCGCCGATGGACGAGGCAGCAGCGGGACGCCAGGGGATGCGCGAACCCCGGTCGGCCGCCGCCCCGTCCGCCGCCGCTCCCTCCGGGCCGTCGGCGCTCCCCCACCCTGTACCGCGCCCGCCGTCCCCGCGGCGGCCGCGACCGCGACGACCCGGAAAGGGGACTGGCCAGGTATGAGTTCACTGCTCCTGCTGACCAACGCCCTGCAACCCTCCGCCGAGGTGCTGCCCGCCCTCGGCCTGCTGCTGCACAGCGTCCGGGTGGCCCCCGCCGAGGGATCCGCCCTGATCGACACCCCGAACGCCGACGTGATCCTGGTCGACGGGCGCCGCGACCTGCCGCAGATCCGCAGCCTCTGCCAGCTGCTGCGGTCCACCGGCATCGGCAGCCCGCTGATCCTGGTCGTCACCGAGGGCGGCCTGGCCGCCGTCACCGCCGAGTGGGGCATCGACGACGTGCTGCTGGACACCGCCGGCCCGGCCGAGGTCGAGGCCCGGCTGCGGCTCGCCCTCGGCCGCCTCCAGGTCGCCGTGGACGACTCCCCGATGGAGATCCGCAACGGCGACCTGTCGGTCGACGAGGCCACCTACTCCGCCAGGCTCAAGGGCCGCGTCCTCGACCTCACCTTCAAGGAGTTCGAGCTCCTCAAGTACCTGGCGCAGCACCCCGGCCGGGTGTTCACCCGGGCCCAGCTGCTCCAGGAGGTGTGGGGCTACGACTACTTCGGCGGCACCCGCACCGTGGACGTCCACGTGCGCCGGCTGCGGGCCAAACTCGGCGTCGAGAACGAGCAGTTGATCGGCACCGTACGCAACGTCGGCTACCGCTTCGTGGTCCCGGAGCGGACCGACAGGAGCGCCGAGCGGACGGAACCGGGCAGAGCCGCCGCGCACCGCGAACGCTGATCGGCCGCGGGACGGCCGGGCGGTGCCACCCCCTCGCCCGGCTTGCCCGGATCGGTCCGATTCGGTCCCGATCGGTCCCCTCCGGCACCCCGTCCCACCAGGTCCGGCCCGGGCTCGACGCGCCGCGCCACCCGCGTAGACTCCCCCCGTGGCCAAGGTGACGCGCGACGATGTAGCCCGACTGGCTGGGACCTCGACCGCGGTCGTCAGCTATGTGATCAACAATGGTCCCCGGCCGGTCGCCCCGGCCACCAGGGAAAAGGTGCTGGCCGCGATCGAGCAGCTCGGGTACCGCCCGAACTCCGTCGCCCAGGCGATGGCCTCCCGGCGCACCAACCTGATCGGCATGGTCGTCCCCGACGCCCGGCAGCCGTTCTTCGCGGAGATGGCGCACGCCGTGGAACGCGCCGCCTCCGAGCGCGGCAAGCTCGTGCTGATCGGCAACTCCGACTACGTCGACGACCGCGAGGTGCACTACGTCCGCGCCTTCCTCGGCATGCGGGTCTCCGGTCTGATCCTGGTCAGCCAGGGCCCCTCGCAGCGCGCCGCCGAGGAGTTCGCCGCGATGGAGGGCGCCAAGGTGGTGCTGCTGCACCGCCGCCCCGAGGCGATCGACGACGTCGCCGTGGTCACCGACGACGTCGGCGGCTCCGAACTGGTCGTCCGTCACCTGCTCGAAGTGCACGGTCACCCGTACGTGGCATGTTTCGGCGG
This sequence comes from Kitasatospora sp. NPDC059795, assembly GCF_042732175.1. NCBI lineage: Bacteria > Bacillati > Actinomycetota > Actinomycetes > Kitasatosporales > Streptomycetaceae > Kitasatospora > Kitasatospora sp. NPDC059795. The sequence goes on along the minus strand of NZ_JBHWID010000019.1, from coordinate 29,109 downwards.
CCCGGTGGAGTCGCCCGCGCCCGGCGACCCGGTCATCGACCACGTGGCCGGCTGGGAGCTCGCGATGGCCGCGCACGGCCTGCCCACCGAGCCGCACCTGATCGACGCCCCGTTCCACCGCTACGGCGCCTACCAGGTCGCGCTGGAGCTGCTCTCCTCCGACCGGCGGCCGCCGGCGATCTTCTGCTCCACCGACGACCAGGCGATCGGCGTGCTGCGGGCCGCCCGCGAACTCGGCCTGAAGGTCGGCAAGGACCTCGCGGTGGCCGGCTTCGACGACATCCCAGAGGCCGGGTTCGCCGACCCGCCGCTCACCACCGTCGCCTCCGACCGGGACGCGATGGCCCGGGCCGCCGTCGACCTGGTCCTCGACGACTCGCTGATGGTGCCCGGCAGCGACACCGAACGGGTCCGCAAGTTCCCGTCCCGGCTGGTCGTGCGGCGTTCCTGCGGCTGCTCCGGCGACCCCGCCTGATCCCCGGCCTGACCAGGCTTTATGAGAAACTGACGCGCTTCTCGGAGAACTCGTACCGCCCTCTCATCGAACGTTCATGAAGCGGGCGGAACGTCATCCCCATGAGCGAGCACCGCAGCACCCACGAGCCTCACCCCCAGGACGGCGGCGCGGGCTGGCTCCCGCCGACGCCGCCGGCCGCGCAGCAGCAGCCGTACCCCGTGCACCCCGGGCACCCGGCACTCCCGCCCACCGCCTTCGCCACCGGCCCCGAGCTGCCGCCGCCTCCGCCGGGCGGCCCCGGCCACCGCGCCCGCCGCGGCCTGCTGAAGAGCCGCCTCGCGCTGGTCACCGCCGTCGCCACGGTGGCCGCCCTGCTCGGCGGCGTCACCGGCGGCGTCCTGGCGAACGACCGCAGCAGCAGCTCCAGCACCGCCGCGGGCAGCACCCAGACCCGTCCGGTGGCGGCCGACGCCAACGGCAGCGCCAACGTCTCGGCGATCGCCGCCACGGTCTCCCCCGCCGTCGTCCAGATCACCGTGCAGACCGGCAGCGGCACCGCGACCGGCACCGGCGTGATCCTCACCGGCGACGGCCAGATCCTCACCAACTACCACGTCATCTCCGGCGCGGTGAGCGGCGGCGGCCGTACCACCGTCACCTTCCACGACGGCCGGACCGCCTCGGCCACCGTCACCGGCACCGACAAGTCCCTGGACACCGCCGTCATCACCGCCTCCGGCGTCAGCGGCCTCACCACCGCCGTGCTCGGCGACTCCGACGCGACGGCCGTCGGCGACCCGGTGGTCGCCATCGGCAACCCCGACGGCCTCACCGGCACCGTCACCTCCGGCATCATCTCCGCCAAGAACCGCACCGTCTCCGTCCAGGTCGACGAGGGCACCACCAGCGGGAACGGCGGCTTCGGCTTCCCCAACCTGCCCGGCCTGCGCGGCTCCACCGGCGCCAACGGCACCTCCGGCGCCTCCAAGGGCGACACCGCCAGCTACCAGGCGCTGCAGACCGACGCCGCGCTCAACCCCGGCAACTCCGGCGGACCCCTGATCAACACCGCCGGCCAGGTCATCGGCCTCAACTCGGCGATGTACTCGGCGAGCGGCTCCGGCTCCACCGGCTCCTCGGAGGCCGGCAGCGTCGGCCTCGGCTTCGCCATCCCGATCAACAGCGTCAAGCAGGTGCTGCCGCAGATGCAGGCCGGCAAGAACCTCTGACACCCGCCGGTTCCGTCCCCGAGCGACGGACAATGGCCACGACCGCACCGGACTCAGAAAGGGCCCCGCGCCGATGACTCCCCCCGCCGACGACCGCACTCCTGCCGAGGCCCCGGGCGGCGGCGCCCGCGTCCTCGTGGTCGACGACGAACCCGCCCTGCGCGACGCGCTGGAATCCAGCCTCGCCTTCGAGGGCTACCAGGTCACCACCGCCACCGACGGCTACGAGGCCCTCACCGCCGTCGAACGCGAACACCCCGACCTGGTCCTGCTCGACATCATGATGCCGCGCATGGACGGCCTCACCGCCGTCCGCCGGATGCGCTCCCGCGGCGACACCGTCCCCGTGCTGATGCTCACCGCCCGGGACGCCGTCGGCGACCGCGTCACCGGACTCGACGTCGGCGCCGACGACTACCTCGCCAAGCCATTCGAGCTCGACGAACTCCTCGCCCGGGTCCGCGCCCTGCTCCGCCGCAACGCACTCGCCGCGGAGGCCGCCGCCCGCACCGCCGCCGACGAGGACGACGGCGAGGTGCTGGCCTTCGCCGACCTGCGGATGAACACCGCGACCCGCGAGGTCACCCGGGCCGGCACCACCATCGAACTCACCCGCACCGAGTTCATGCTGCTGGAGATGTTCCTCTCCCACCCGCGCCAGGTCCTCACCCGCGAACAGATCCTCAAGGCCGTCTGGGGCTTCGACTTCGAGCCCTCCTCCAACTCCCTCGACGTCTACGTCATGTACCTCCGCCGCAAGACCGAGCAGCACGGCATGCCCCGCATCATCCAGACCGTCCGCGGCGTCGGCTACGCCCTGCGCGCCGTCACCAGCGGCGCAGCGGCGTGAAGCAGATCGGCCGGCTCACGGGGTGGTTCCGCAGCAGATCGCTGCGGAGCCGGCTGGCCATGCTCACGGCTGCCGCGGTGGCGGTGGCGATCGCGGTGGTGGCGGCGGCATGCTGGCTCGTGGTGCGCGACAGCCTGTACCAGCAGGCCCGGAACGATCTGGCGGAAGCGCCCAGGCCGCTGCCGGGCCGGGAGCTCGTCCTCGGGCCCTGCGCCGACAACGCCCAGGACGCGCTGGCCGCGCTGCCGCCCAACACCGACAGCCTCCATCGGAACATGTGGGACATCCAGGTGGTCACCGCCGACAACCGGGTGTGCTTCACGCCCGGCTCGACCCGGGTCATCGACACCGTCCCCTCGGACCTCAAGGCCGGCAGCCCGAACCGCGCCACCTACCGGGAGGGCCGGTACACCGATGGCAAGCCGGCACTGATCCGGGTGATCCCTGCCTCGGTGGGCGGCAAACCTGCGGTGATGCTGACCGCCACCTCGCTGAGCAACGTCCACGAGTCGCTGAACAACCTCGCCCTGCTGATGACCGGCGTGGCCGGTCTCGGCGTCATCGGGGCGGGTGTCGCCGGCCGGGTCGTCGCCCGGTCCGCGCTCAAGCCCGTCGATCAACTGACCGACGCCGTCGAGCACATCGCCCGCACCGAGGAGGTCGGCAGCACCATCCCGGTCAACGGCAGCGACGAGATCGCCCGCCTCTCCGCCTCCTTCAACTCGATGTCCACCGCCCTCGCCAACTCCCGCGAGCGGCAGACCCGCCTGATCGCCGACGCCGGCCACGAACTCCGCACCCCGCTCACCTCGCTGCGCACCAACGTCGACCTGCTGATCCGCTCCGACGCGCAGGGCCGCGCCCTGCCGCCGGAGACCAGGGCGCGGATGCTGGGCAACATGAAGGCGCAGATGCAGGAACTGACCGTGCTGATCGGCGACCTGCTGCAGCTCTCCCGCCCGGACACCCCGAACCCGGAGGCGGTGCGCACCGTGGTGCCGTTCCACGAGACGGTGGAACGCGCGCTGGAGCGCGGCCGACTGCGCGGCCCGGCGCTCACCTTCCTCACCGAGGTCAACCCCTGGTACGTGCACGGCGACCCGGCCGCCCTGGAACGGGCGGTGATCAACCTGCTGGACAACGCGGTGAAGTACTCGCCGCCGTCCGGCACGGTCGAAGTCCGGCTGCGCGCGGGCCGGTTGACGGTCCGCGACCACGGCCCGGGCATCCCGGCCGACGAACTCCCCTTCGTCTTCGACCGCTTCTGGCGCTCCCCGTCCTCCCGCCAACTGCCGGGCTCCGGACTGGGGTTGTCGATCGTCGCGCAGACCGTCCGGGACACCGGCGGCCAGGTCTCGCTCGGTCCCGCCTCGGACGGCGGCCCCGGCACGCAGGCGGTGATGGTGCTGCCCGGGCAGCCGGACGACCCGCGCTGAGACAGGCCGAAGGGCGGGACACCGAAGTGCCCCGCCCTTCCTGGCTACTGCTGCGTCAGCCGATCGACTGGCCGACGCCGATGACCTTGATCCGGTTCTGGGCCGGCGGGGTCAGCGGGGCGGTGGCGGTGCTGTGGTTGGTCAGGTACGTGTTGAACAGGTCCAGGTCGGAGGCGCCGACGAGCTTGTCGGTGCCGGCCGCGAAGGCCGGGAAGCCGTCGCCGCCGCCGGCCAGGAACTCGTTGGCGGCGACCCGGTAGGTGGCGTTCGGGTCGACCGGGGCGCCGTTCAGGCGGACCGAGTCGACGATCACTCGGTCACCGCCGGCCTTGTTCAGGTCCAGCGTGTAGTTGAGGTTGGAGGAGATCTGCAGGATCTTCGGGGCGGCCGTGTTGGAGCCGGAGACCTGCTGCTGCAGGACCTGGACCAGCTGGGCGCCGGTCAGGGTCTTGACCTGCATCATGTTGGTGAACGGCTGGACGGTGAACGCCTCGCCGTAGGTCACCACGCCGTCGCCCTCGCTGCCGGACGCCTTGTAGACCAGGTCCGAGCGGATGCCGCCGGGGTTCATGAAGGCGACCTGCGCGCCGCCCTTGTCGGCGGGCGCGAGACCGGCCAGCTGCGCGTCGGCGATCACGTCACCGAGCGGCTTCTCCAGGTCGGTGGAGCCGCGGCCGTTGATGTCGGCGCTGATGTAGCCGACGGCCCGGTTGGCGATCGGGGCGGACAGCTTGCTGTACCGGTCGATCAGCTTGGTCATGTCCGGCGCCTTGGGCACGTCGCGGCGCACGACGTGGTTGGCCGCCGTCACCGACGGACGCACGATGGCACCGGTGCGCTTGTCCAGCTTGAGGTCGATCTCGGTGTACAGGCGGCCGAACGAGGCGGCGCTGGTCACCGAGCGGGGCACGCCGTTCGGGTCGGGGATCATGCAGGCGTACGAGTTGTGGGTGTGGCCGGTGACGACCGCGCCGACCGCCGGGTCGAGGCGCTTGGCGATGTCCACGATCGGGCCGGAGATGCCGGAGCCGCCGGAGCCGCAGTCGTAGTTGTAGACGCTGCTGGCCGGCAGGCCGCCCTCGTGGATCAGCGCGACCACCGAGTTGACGCCCTGGCGCTTCAGCTCGGCGGTGTACTTGTTGATCGTCGCGACCTCGTTGTCGAACTTGAGGCCCTGCACGCCGGCGGCGGTGACGATGTTCGGGGTGCCCTCCAGGGTCACGCCGATGAAGCCGACCTTGACGCCGCGGACGTTCTTCACCCAGTACGGCTTGAGCAGCTGCTTGCCGGTCTTCTCGTTGGTGACGTTCGCCGCCAGGTACGGGAAGTCCGCGCCCTCGAACTTGCGGCCCTTCTCGTAGCAGCCGTCGGTCGGGTGGCAGCCGCCGTCCTGCATGCGCTTCAGCTCGGCCGAGCCCTCGTCGAACTCGTGGTTGCCCACCGAGGTGACGTCGAGGCCGATCTTGTTCATCGCCTCGATGGTCGGCTCGTCGTGGAACAGGCCGGAGATCAGCGGGCTGGCGCCGATGATGTCGCCGGCCGCGACCGTCACGCTGTTCGGGTGGCCCTGGCGGGCGTCGCGCAGCGCGGTGGCCAGGTACTCGACGCCGCCGGCGGGGGTGGCGACGGTCTTGCCGGTGGTCGGGTCGATCTCGTTGACGGTGCCGGACGACCCCGCCGGGGGCTCCAGGCTGCCGTGCAGGTCGTTGATGGCGAGGAGCTGCAGGTCCTCGTACTTGGGCTTGTCCTGGCCGTGCCCGTGCGCCTCGGCGGTGGCCGGCAGGGCCATCGAGCCGAGGAGGGCGGCGGCCGCGGCGACCGCGAGCGCGGTCCTGCGGTGGCCGGTGGATCCGGAAATGGGCATGAGGGTCCCCTGCACCGTCGGGGCCGCGGTGGACGGCGGCCTGGCGTTGTATCGGGGAGCAGCCTAGAGTCCACGCGCGTAGCTGTCAGGAACCCTGAAGTAACGAGCTGGTATCCGAAGGCTGACGACTTCTCTGCCGACGCCCGGTCGGCCCTCCGCCGCCGGTCAGCTCCTGGGCCGCAGGTCAGATCCTCGGTTGCCGGTCAGATCCTCGGCTGCGCCGCCAACTGGTGCTCGGCGCGCTCCCGCTCCGCCACCGCGTCCTCGGTCATCGCGCGGTCGGTGTAGACCAGCGGACGTTCGGCCTCGGTGATGATGTGCTTGACCACCTGCACGTTGCCGTTGACGTCCCACACCGCGATGCCCGGCGACAGCGTCGGGATGATCTCCACCGCCCAGCGCGGCAGGCCCAGCACCCGGCCGGTGGCTCTCGCCTCCTCGGCCTTCTGCATGTAGATGGTGCGGGTGGAGGCCATCTTCAGGATCGCCGACGCCTCCTTCGCCGCCGCGCCGTCCACCACGTCCGACAGGTGGTGGACGACGGCCACGAAGGACAGGCCGAGCCGGCGCCCGAACTTCAGCAGCCGCTGGAACAGCTGCGCCACGAACGGGCTGTTGATGATGTGCCACGCCTCCTCGACCAGGAAGATCCGCTTCACCCGGTCCGGCCGCAGCCAGGTGTGCTCCAGCCACACCCCGACGATCGCCATCAGGATCGGCATCGCGATCGAGTTCCGGTCGATGTGCGACAGGTCGAAGACGATCAGCGGCGCGTCCAGGTCGATGCCGGCCGAGGTCGAGCCGTCGAACATGCCGCGCAGGTCGCCGTCGACCAGCCGGTCCAGCACCAGCGCCACGTCCAGGCCCCAGGACTGCACCTCTCCGATCTCCACGCCGAGCGACTCCACCGCCGACAGGTCGGGACTGCGCAGCGTGTCGATGATGTCGTTCAGCACCGGCTGACGGTCCTTCACCGTGGCGTGCACGTGCGCGTGCGCGGCCTTCAGCGCGAAACCGGCCCGCTCCTCCAGGGTGCGGCCCATCGCCACCTCGATGATGGTGCGCAGCAGCGACAGCTGACCGGTGGTGGTGATCGCCGGGTCCAGCGGGTTGAGCTTCACCCCGCCGTCGCGGGCCGCCATCGGGTCCAGCCGGATGGACTTTATCCCCAGCGCGTTGGCGATCAGGTTCCACTCGCCGACGCCGTCCTCGCCCTGCGCGTCCAGCACCACCACCTGGCGGTCACGGAACCTCAACTGCCGCAGCACGTACGTCTTCTCCAGCGCCGACTTGCCGTTGCCGGACTCGCCCAGCACCAGCCAGTGCGGGGCCGGCAGCTGCTGGCCGTACAGCTGGAACGGGTCGTAGACGTAGCCCTTGCCGCTGTACACCTCGCGGCCGATGATCACCCCGGAGTCGCCCAGGCCGGGCGCCGCCGTCGGCAGGTACACGGCCTGCGCCTGGCCGCTGGAGGTGCGCACCGGCAGCCGGGTGGTCTCCACCCGGCCGAACAGGGCGCTGGCGAAGCCGTCGGTGAGATTGCCGATCATGTGCGGGCCTCCGAGGGGTCAGCGGCGGATGCCGGTGGCGAACGGCAAGGTGTTGGCGAACGCCCGGTGGTGCTCGCGGTCGCACCACTCCAGCTTCAGGTAGCTCTTGCCGGCCGAGGCACGGATCGTCCGCTTGTCGCGGGCCAGCGCCTCCGGGCTGCGCGCGGACACCGTCAGGTAGCCCACCAGGTTCACGCCGGCCGCGCCGGACGCCAGGTCGTCGCCGCGCTGGTCCACCCGGCCGGTGTGGGCCAGGTCGCGCGGGTCCACCGTGCGGTTCATCTTCGCCGCCCGGCTGGCCTCCGCCTCGTCGTTGGTCTTCTCGGTCAGCATCCGCTCGATCGCCACGTCGGTCGGCTCCAGGTCCATGGTGACCGCGACCGTCCGGATCACGTCCGGGGTGTGCACCAGCAGCGGCGCCAGGAAGTTCACCCCGACCGGGGTCAACGGCCACTCCTTGATCCACGCGGTGGCGTGGCACCACGGCTCCCGGGTCGCCGACTCGCGGGTCTTCGCCGTCAGGTACTGCGGGTGCGTGGCGTCCAGCTCGGCCGGCCAGGCGTTGCGCCTGCTCATCGCCTGGATGTGGTCGATCGGGTGGTCCGGGTCGTACATCGAGTGGATCAGCGACGCCAGCCGGGCCTGCCCCAGCGGCTGCCGCACCCGGATGTCCGCCTCCGCCAACCGGGCGCAGATGTCGGTCAGTTCACGCGCCATCACGGTCGCCAGGCCGTCGTCCCCGCGGTCGCCCTTCCCGCCGCCCTCCCGCCCGTACGCGGTCCGCCCCATCGCGTGCGCCTCGGATGCCAGATCCCGGGTGTACTGCATGCAGGCCACCAGGTACGCCCGGTGCTGCTCCGAGGAGGTCGACACCATCGACTGCAACTGGTCGTAGCTCTCCAGCAGCCAGCGCGGCGCCGAGTGGTCGCCGCGCCGCTCCACGTCCTTGGCGTGCGCGTCCGGGTCGGCGGGCAGCGTCCGGGCCAGGATCTGCAGCCGCGTCACGAAGCCGTCGCCGTTGGCCACATGCTTCAGCAGCGTGCCGAACCGGTCGACCAGTGCCTCCTGATCCTCCGAGTCGCGCAGGCCCACGCCCGGGCCCTCGATCTCGATCGCCGCGGTCACCGTGCGCCGCTCCAGGTGCATCAGCACCGCGACCTCGTCCGGCCCGAACGGCGCGGTCAGCCAGCGCAGCCGCCCCACCCCCGGCGGCGGACCGACCTCCACCTCACGCCCGTCCAACCGCGTCCCGGCCTCGTGCACGTCCGGCTTCCAGACCGCCCGGCCGCTGCGCACCGTGCGCCGGTACGTCCGGTTGATCTCCATCCACTTGTAGAACGTCCGCCGCCGGTACGGCACGTACACCGCCATGATCGCCAACAGCGGGAAGCCCACCAGGCCGGCCAGCCGCAGCGGCAGGATCGGCACCCCCAGACCCCACAGCATGCCCAGGCCCGCGCCGGCGATGATCAGCACGATCTCGCCGGTCTCCCGGTTGCGCCCGATCGGCGCGTTCGGGCGCGCCTTGCCGATCAGATAGCTGCGGCGCTGCTGGGCATACGGCTGGGCGTACTGGGCGCCGTACTGGCCGAACTGATCGCTGCTCATCTACCCGTCACCCTCCCTTCGGGTTGTTGACCGGGGCCTGGGACTGCGCGGGCGGCGCGGCCATCCGCCCGGGGTTGGCGGGACGGGACGCGTGCGCGGCGATGCCCGGGGCCACCCCGCCACCGCCCGCACCCGGCGAGGCGTTCCCGGCCTGCGGACCGCCGCGCGAACCGTGCGTCGAAATGCCCTGCTTCACCAGGTTCGCCGGGCCGTTGATCATCGCACTGCCTGCCTGCACCGCACTCGCCCGAGCCTGCCGCATCGACAGCAGCTCGTCACCGAAGCCCGGCACGAACCGGTACACCGCCGCGCTCGCGAAGATCGACAGGAACAGGATCGCCAGACCGCTCAGCACCCGCGCGAAGTCGTCGTCCGCACCCGAGCCGGTCGCCACCGCACCCGCCAGACCCAGGATGATCACGATGATCGGCTTCGCCAGATCGACCGCCAGCATCATCGCGGCCCACCGGCGCACGTGCTTCCACAGCTGCTTGTCCACCAGCCCCGCGTACACCGCCGTCCCCAGCAGCGCGCCCACGTACAGCATCGCCGCCCGGATCACCAGCTCGATCCACAGCACCGCGGCGGCCAGCACCGCCACCAGCGACACGATGATCAGAATCAGCGGGCCACCGCCCATGCTGCCCTTGTCCAGCGTGTCCGCGAACCCGCCCAGGTACGTCCCGGTGTCGGACTTCGTCCCCGCCGCGACCGCATCCGTCAAGCCGTCGGTGACCGTCACCACCGTGTACAGGATCAACGGCGTGAACGCCGAAGCGATCACCGTCAACCACAGGAACCCGACCGCCTCGCCGAACGCCTGCCCCAACGGAGCACCACGCACCGCGCGCTTCGTCACCGCCAGCAGCCACAGCACCAGCGTGACCACCGTCGACACCGCGAACACCACCGCGTACTGCTGCAGGAACGCCGCATTCGTGAAGTCGACCTTCGTCGTCCCGTCGATCGCCCCCGCCAACTGCCGCACCACCCACGCCGCAGCCTGCGCACACCCCTTCGCCAACGACCCCAACGGGTCGGTCACCGAGGAGACCGAGTCCCCACCGATCACGGTGGCGCCGTCGGGGGCGCAGAGCTTGTCGGCACCCGGCACCGGAACGTCCACCTTGCAGGACGGCTGGGCGCTGGGAGAAGGGTCGGCAGTGGCGACCCGGGCCACCGCGAGCATCGTCATCTGCAGCACGGCGCTTGCGCCGGCCAGGGCTGCGACTCGGCGGCCGAAGCCTCTGCCCGATCCGTCAGCGCGCATAGCGGAAACCTCCGAACTGCTGGACGGCACCCGTGATCTCCTCCGAGGTCGCGGCCTGTTGATCAGCGGGCAACGGAGCCGGGCCTGCCTTCCGGCTGTAGTCGATCAGCTTCCAGTCGCTGCCGGTCCAGCGCAGCGTGATGTTGAGCGTGTACCAGTTCTCGGTGACCGGGATGGTCGAGCCGTCACCGGTCAACCCCACCAGCGAGTTGCACCACACATCCACCTTCGTTCCGGTGTCCGAGAAGTTCGCCAGGTCGGTGCCGATCGGAACGGTGCGGCTGATGAACGTCAGGCTCTTGGGCGCGCTGCCCTTGGCATCGAGCCCGTAGCGCGCGTTGGTCTCCGGGGAGAAGGCCTGGTCCAGGCGGGACTGGAGGGTGGGGAGGGTGGTGGGGTCGGCGAGGGTGGCGAGGATGGTGTGGCGGGTGTCGGGGCGGAACATGTCGGTGGAGCCCAGTGCGACGGCGTAGTTGGCGGCGGCCGACTGCGCCCCCTGGTCGGTGTGGGGGTAGCCGGTGGCGATGCCGTTGGCGGTGGTGGTGACGGGCTGTTGGCCGCTGGCGGCGGTGTGGTCGGCGGCGGGTCCGTTGCCGCCGGAGGCCTGGTCGCCGGAGCTCGCGGCGGGGGTGCGCCCGGGAACCGACTTGTCACGGTTGGCGATGGCGACCGCGATCACCAGCAGGGTGACGATGCCGAGGATGGTCAGGAGAGTGCGAAGCGGCCTGGCCTGACGGCCGGTCGCGGGGCTGGTCTGTTCGGCGACCGGTAGCCGCGTACGGGTGTGCGGCTGGTCGTCGGACAACGGCACGGGGGCCCTCCTGGTGCGGCGTCACCGCGCGGGGGGCGCGGCGGCGTGACGGGTGTTTCTCGGTGTCGGCGCGCGGTGGGTGGATCGGCGCGAACGGGGCGGAAGTTGTCCGATCGTCAGATCGCCATGCCGTAGACAATGGTGAACAGGGTGCCGAGGGAACCGATGATGAACACGCCGGTCAGGCCGGCGATGATCAGCCCCTTGCCCTGTTCGGCACTGAACGTGTCACGCATCGCGGTGGCGCCGATGCGCTGCTTCGCGGCGCCCCAGATGGCGATGCCGAGGCAGACGAGGATCGCGACGGCCATCACGACCTGGACCATCACGCGGGCCGAGGAGCCGAGCGAGGCGAACGGGCCCCAGTCGGGGGCGATGCCGCCGATGATGGTGTCGATGCTGGCCTTCTTGGGCGGGTCCTCCGCCAGGTACCCGATCACTGTGCTGTCCACGTTCAGGTTCATCCCATCTCACCGCCCGATCAGGAAAATTCAAGGCCCCGGACCACGGTCGAGCGAAGGGGCAGGTCCTATTCTTGGCCAGATCTGACGTCGACTTGGCTGCTTCTCGCGGATTGCTCGTGGCGGCCGGACGCCTCCGCCAGGATGTCCGGTAGTTCGAGGATACTGCCCGCCCTTGGTATCTGTGATGATTGCACCGGGCAATAACGCAACAGGACATGGCAGCTGACGATCCGTCGGGATGGTGCGGGATGGTGCTCCGGAAGGCGAAGCTCGCGGGTGCCGCGACCGTGGTGGTGGGCATCGGTTTCGTCGGGGTGGTGACCCTGGGGACGTACGCGGCCAGTGGGGCGCCGGAGCGCTCCGGTGAACTGTCCCTGTCCGGCGGGACGGTGCCGGCGCAGTACCGGGCGCAGATCCAGAAGTGGGGCGCGCTCTGCCCGGAGATCTCGGCGCCGATGCTGGCCGCGCAGCTGTACCAGGAGAGCGGGTTCGACCCGTCCGCGAAGAGCCCGGCGAAGGCGTTCGGGATGGCCCAGTTCCTGGAAGGGACGTGGGCGACGTACGGGACGGACGGCAACGGCGACGGCAAGCGGGACATCTGGAACGCGGACGACGCGATCGCCTCGGCCGCCACCTACGACTGCGCACTGGCCAAGGACGTCGCCAAGGTGCCCGGGGACCGGCAGGCGAACATGCTGGCCGCGTACAACGCCGGGCCGTACGCGGTGATCCAGTACAACGGGGTGCCGCCGTACCGCGAGACCCAGGGGTACGTGAAGAGCATCAAGGCGCTGGCCGTCTCGTTCACCGCGCCGGCGAAGGCGGGGGTGCAGCTGGCGCTGTCGAAGGAGGCGGCGGGGGCGATCTACTACGCGCAGAGCAAGCTCGGCATCGACTACCTGTGGGGCGGCACCGGACAGGCCTGGGAGAACGGGCGGTTCGACTGCTCGGGTCTGACCCGGGCGGCGTTCGAGAGCGTGGGCATCGAGCTGCCCCGCGTCGCCAACGACCAGTGGTACAGCGGCCCGCACCCGTCGCGGGACCAACTCCGGCCCGGCGACCTGGTGTTCTTCGCCAACGACCTGGAGGACCCGCGCACCATCCACCACGTGGGGATCTACGTCGGCGGCGGCTACATGATCGACGCCCCGCACACCGGCGCCAAGGTCCGCTACGACACCATCAACCAGCGGGACTACATCGGGGCGACCCGGGTCACCCCGGACGGGGCGGCGGCGCTGCCCAACCGGAACCTGAACGACGGCACCATCACGGCGGGTCAAGGGCCGGCAAAGAGCTGACGGGCCGTCCGCTCGGCATGTGCATGCGGGGTGGACGCTGAGTCAAGTTTGCATAACAGCACGTTTCGGCGGAACCCCTGGCGGCCCCGATCGCGTTGACTCAGGAGGCTGCCGGACGTCCGCACCCGGCCGCACGGACCGGGAACCACTGCGGAAATGCGGACAGGGAGGTGCGGCGTGCCCACGCTGCTCGCCGATGCCGGAACCGGTTCGGGCGACCCCGACCTGGAGCTGCTGAAGGCCGTGAACGGCCTGGCCGCCGATGCGCCCGGCTGGCTGGACTCACTGATCGCCTGGACCGCCGAGTACGGCATCCTGCTGGGCCTGGCCGCGATCGGCCTGACCGCCTGGCTGAGCGCCCGTCGCCGCCCGGACGCACCGATCGCCGTCGCCGGGGTGCTGTGGGCGCCGATCGCGGTCGCCATCGCCGAGCTCGCCAACCTGCCGATCTCGGCCATCGTGGACCGGCCCCGCCCGTTCGTCGACCATCCCGAGATCGACGTGCTGGTCCCCGGCAAGGAGGACACTCTCTCCTTCGTCAGCGACCACTCCGCGATGTCCATGGGCATCGCCGTCGCGCTGTTCCTGGTCAACCGCAAGCTCGGGGTGGCCGCCGGCGCGCTCGCCCTGCTGCAGGGCTTCTGCCGGATGTACGTGGGCGTGCACTACCCGACCGACGTGATCGGCGGCTACGCGCTGGCCACCGCCGTGGTGCTGCTGCTCGCCCCGATCGCGATGGCCGTGCTGGTGCCGCTGTGCCATGCGCTGTCCCGGACGGCGCTGCGGCCGCTGGTTGCGGCCAAGGCCCCGGCGGCGTCCGGCGGCCGGCGTCGGTCGGCCGCCCCGGCCGCCGAGCGGGCGGGCCGTCGCCCGGGTCGGCGCGGGGACCGCGACCGGGAGTCCGACCTGGCGGCCTGACGGTCCCGAGGGATCGGGGGTCAGGCCGGCTCCGGGTCCGCCAGGTGTTCGGCCGCGTCCCGCCGGGCCTTGTCGCGGGAACGCCGCCCGGGGGCGAACCAGCCGCATGCGCACTGGGCGAAGGTGAAGGAGCCGCGCTCCACCACCTCGGCGCGATGGTCGTTCCGTGCTGCCACGCCGGTCGTCTCCGGCTGCCGGTCTGCCACGTCCTTCACGGTAGTCCCCCCGGGCCACACCGGGGGGACGCGTCTCCCGCTGTTCTTCCCCCGTAACCTTCCGCGCCCCAACTCGTTTGCCGGGCAGGCGCGCTGCCCATCCGGGGCGGCTGCTTGCCGGGTCGTCCGGGGCCCAGGGGGTTGTCGAAAACGTGAAGAAGCTCAACCGGGCCGCTGCCGCGGCCGTGCTCGCCGGCCTGCTGACCGCCTGCACCGCCGGCGGGCCGAACCAGGACAGCTCCGCCGACCAGCTGTCCGCCGACCCGCTGACGGCAGTGCGCTCGGCCGCCGACATCACCGGCCGCACCGGCTCGGCGCACGCCTCCACCGAGCTGAGCACCGAGTCCGCCGAGAAGAAGGCGGTGTTCCACGGCACCGGCGGCTACGACTACGTGAAGCGGCTGGGCCGGCTGGAGATCGACGTTCCGCCGGGGGCCGCCACCAGCGGGAAGATCACCGAGGTGGTGCTGCCCGGCACGGTCTACCTGCAGAACAGCGGGGCCAAGATCCCCGAGGGCAAGTGGGTCAAGCTGGACGTCCGCCAGCTCCCGGACGGCAACCTGGTGAGCTCCGGCGCCACCGACCCGGCCACCGCCGCGGGCGCGCTGCGCGGCGCGCAGACCGCCGAACTGGTCGGCTCCGAGACGGTGGACGGCGTGGAGCTGAAGCACTACAAGGGCAGCCTGGACCTCTCCAAGGCCGCCGACGCCACCGGCGGCCGCGGCGCGGACGGCCTGCGGATGGCCGGGCAGACCTTCACGGTCAAGGAGGTCCCGTACGAGGTCTGGTTGGACGGCCAGGGCCGGATGCACAAGGTGGTGGAGAACTTCACCTTCGCCGGGGTGGCCGGCTCCACCGCCGCGAAGGACCAGGTGAAGGTGGTCTCCTCGCTGTCGCTGACCGACTTCGGCAAGCCGGTCGAGGCCGCCGAGCCGCCCGCCGCCGACCTCTGGTCGATGAAGCCCTCGCCCTCCCCGAAGTGACCGCCCCACCCGTTTCGGACACCAGAGATGGCCCGTCCGTGCCATGTGGGCCGGCCTCCGGCTGCCTACGCTGGTACGGGGTCGGGTCGACACGGACGGGGCGCGGAAGGGGTGGAGGCCAATGGCAACCGGGGAGAGCGGCACCGGCGGCCACGACAGCACCGCGCTGGACGAGATCGACCTCGCCGGTGAGCTGATGATCGCCGCCTCGGCCAGCCGCGCCGAGCGCCTGGCCGCCGAGCAGATCGACCAGGTGCTGCTGCGCAGGGACGACCAACAGCCGTCCGGCACGGGCACGGACGGCTGAGCGGGCGTCAGGAGGGCGGGGGCGTCAGGTGCGCAGCAGCCGCGCGATGGCCGCGCTGGCCTCGGCGACCTTGGCGTTCAGCTCCTCGCCGCCGTCCTCCGCGGCGGCCGCGGCCGCGACGCAGTGCCCGAGGTGCTCCTCGAGCAGGGACAGCGCGAAGGACTGCAGCGCCTTGGTCGAGGCGGAGACCTGGGTGAGGATGTCGATGCAGTAGACGTCCTCGTCGACCATCCGCTGAAGGCCGCGGATCTGGCCCTCGATCCGGCGCAGCCGCTTCAGGTGCGCTTCCTTGTCGCCGCTGTAGCCGTGCGGCCCGGCACCCTGCGCCGCTCCGTGGCACGCCGGCGCGGTGTCGGTGCTGGGGGTCTCGATGGTGGTCATCCCGGTCCGCCCTCTTGGTTTCGGTACTCGGCCCTCCCCCGGCCTTCGGCCGGGAGGTGCCCCCAGTTTCCAACATCCGGCGCCGGCCTGGTGTTCCGCCGTCCGGGCGTCAGGTCAGAGATCCCCGTGCAGAGCGGGAGCAAACCGGCGTGTCCTGGGACACACTTAGGGCGCGCGTCGGCAGCCCCGTGCCCCGGCACGGGGTACGTGCGCCTAGCATCGTCAAGTACCGACCCCGCACATCGGAGATTTCCGTGCGTTTTAGCCTGACCCCGAAGGAGACGAGCTTCTACGACATGTTCGCCGCCGCGGCGGAGAACCTTGTCGTCGGATCGAAGCTCCTGCTGGAACTACTGGGCTCGGACGTGTCGGCCCGCGCGGAGATCGTCGAGCGCATGCGCGCCGCCGAACACGCCGGGGACGACACCACCCATGCGGTCTTCCACCAGCTGAACTCCTCCTTCATCACCCCGTTCGACCGGGAGGACATCTACGCGCTGGCCTCTTCGCTCGACGACATCATGGACTTCATGGAGGAGGCCGTCGACCTCGTCGTCCTGTACGACATCGAGACCCTCCCGAAGGGCATCGAGCAGCAGATCGAGGTGCTGGCCCGGGCCGCCGAGCTGACCGCGGAGGCGATGCCCAACCTGCGGTCGATGTCGAACCTCACCGAGTACTGGATCGAGGTCAACCGGCTGGAGAACCAGGCGGACCAGATCCACCGCAAGCTGCTGGCCCACCTGTTCTCCGGCCAGTACGACGCGATCGAGGTGCTGAAGCTCAAGCAGGTCGTGGACGTCCTCGAAGAGGCCGCCGACGCGTTCGAGCACGTGGCCAACACGGTGGAGACCATCGCCGTCAAGGAGTCCTGAGCTCCGTGGACATGGCAGCACTGATCGCCGTCCTCGGCGTGGCGTTCTTCTTCACGTACACCAACGGCTTCCACGACTCCGCGAACGCGATCGCCACCTCGGTCTCCACCCGGGCGCTGACCCCCCGGGCGGCGCTGGCGATGGCGGCGGTGATGAACCTGGCGGGCGCCTTCCTCGGCAGCGGGGTGGCGAAGACCGTCTCCGAGGGGATCATCGAGACCCCGACGGGCTCCAAGGGCATGGCGATCCTGTTCGCCGCGCTGGTCGGAGCGATCGCCTGGAACCTGGTGACCTGGTACTTCGGCCTTCCGTCCTCCTCCTCGCACGCGCTGTTCGGCGGCATGGTGGGAGCGGCGCTGGCCGGCGGCACCGAGGTGATCTGGCACGGCGTGGTGGAGAAGATCATCCTTCCGATGATCATCTCGCCGGTGGTCGGCCTGATCGGCGGCTTCCTGGTGATGCTGGCGATCCTGTGGATCTTCAAGAAGGCCAACCCGCACAAGGCCAAGCGCAACTTCCGGGTGGCGCAGACCGCGTCGGCCGCCGCGATGGCGCTGGCCCACGGCCTGCAGGACGCCCAGAAGACCATGGGCATCGTGGTGATGGCCCTGACCATCTCCGGCCACCACTCCGGGACGGGCATCCCGATCTGGGTGAAGATCTCCTGCGCCACGATGCTCTCGCTGGGCACCTACGCGGGCGGCTGGCGGATCATGCGCACCCTCGGCCGGAAGATCATCGAGCTGGACCCGCCGCAGGGCTTCGCCGCCGAGGCCACCGCCTCCGCGGTCATGTACGTCACCTCGTTCGTCTACGCGGCGCCGATCTCCACCACCCACGTGATCACCTCGGCGATCATGGGCGTGGGCGCCACCAAGCGGGTCCGGGCGGTCCGCTGGGGGGTGGCGAAGAACATCGTGATGGGCTGGTTCATCACGATGCCGGCGGCGGCGATCGTGGCCGCCGCGATGTTCGGAATGGTCAATCTGCTCATCCTCTGACCGGCCGATCGGCACGGCAGTACAGCGGAAGGGCCCGCCCCCACAGCACGGGGGCGGGCCCTTCCTCGGCTCCGCGGCGGCACCGCCATGCAGCACCGCGGAGCAGCTCGTGCGCTCCGCCGCCCGGGGGCGGCGGGGCCGGTCAGCCGAAGCGGCCGGAGATGTAGTCCTCGGTGGCCTGGACCGACGGGTTGGAGAAGATCCGCTGGGTGTCGTCCAGCTCGACCAGCTTGCCGGGCTGGCCGACGCCCGCCAGGTTGAAGAACGCGGTGCGGTCGGAGACGCGCGCCGCCTGCTGCATGTTGTGGGTCACGATCACGATGGTGAACTGCGACTTCAGCTCGCCGATCAGGTCCTCGATGGCGAGGGTGGAGATCGGGTCGAGGGCGGAGCAGGGCTCGTCCATCAGCAGCACCTCGGGCTCGACCGCGATCGCGCGGGCGATGCACAGGCGCTGCTGCTGGCCGCCGGACAGGCCCGCGCCGGGCTTGTTCAGGCGGTCCTTGACCTCGTTCCAGAGGTTGGCGCCCTGCAGGGACTTCTCCACCACGCCGTCCAGCACGGACTTCTTCTTCACGCCGGCCAGCTTCAGGCCGGCCACCACGTTGTCGTAGATCGACATGGTGGGGAACGGGTTGGGCCGCTGGAACACCATGCCGACCGAGCGGCGGACGGCGACCGGGTCGACGTTCGCGCCGTACAGGTTCTCGTCGTCGAGCATCACCTTGCCCTCGACGCGGGCGCCGGGGATGACCTCGTGCATCCGGTTGAGGGTGCGCAGGAAGGTGGACTTGCCGCAGCCGGAGGGGCCGATGAACGCGGTCACCGAGCGGGGCTCGATGGTCATCGAGATGTCCTCGATGGCGCGGGTGGAGCCGTAGTAGGCGGACAGTCCGCTGACGTCGATGCGCTTGGCCATGATCTTTCGTCTTCTCTCGTCTGTTCGTACGTCAGTCGGGGTCAGCGTCCGCCCTTGGGCGAGCGCCAGCGCGCGATGCCCCGGGCGATGAGGTTGAGCCCCATCACGAAGGCGATCAGCACCAGTGCCGCGCCCCAGGCGCGCGAGTAGCCGAACTCGTTGTTGACCTGTGAGTACTGCTGCCAGATGTAGAGCGGCAGCGACTGCTGGGGTCCGTTGAACGGGTCGCCGTTGATGAAGTCGGCGCCGAACACCAGCATCATCACGGGGGCGGTCTCACCGGTGATGCGGGCGACCGCCAGCATCACACCGGTGGTGATTCCGCCGATGGCCGTCGGGAGGACGATCCGCAGGATGGTCTTCCAGCGCGGCACGCCGAGCGCGTACGAGGCTTCCCGCAGCTCGTTCGGGACGAGCTTGAGCATCTCCTCGGTCGAGCGGACCACGACCGGCATCATCAGGATCGCCAGCGCGAGGCTGCCGGAGAAGCCGGAGTACTGGAAGCCGAGCAGGATGTTCCAGAGCGAGAGGATGAACAGACCGGCGACGACCGACGGGACGCCCGTCATCACGTCGACGAAGAAGGTGACCGCCTTGGCGAGCCGGCCGCGGCCGTACTCCACCAGGTAGACGGCGGTGAGCAGGCCGATCGGCGCGGCGATCAGGGTGGCCAGCAGGACCTGCTCGACGGTGCCGATGATGGCGTGGTAGATGCCGCCGTCGGGGCTGAGGGTGGCGACGACGCCCTTCATCGAGTGGGTGAGGAACTCGGGGCTGATCGCCCCGATGCCCTGCTGCACGGTGTAGAAGGTCAGCGAGACCAGCGGCACCACGGCGCAGATGAAGGCGACCCACACCAGCGAGGTGGCGAAGCGGTCCTTGGCCTGCCGGCGGCCCTCGACCGAGGCCGAGACGGCGTAGCTGCCGGCCAGGAAGACCAGCGCGGAGAGCAGGCCCCACTGCAGGTGGCTGGCGAGTCCGGCGACGGCGCCGATGCCGCAGCCGAGGGCGATCGAGGCGAGCGCGATGCCGGCGGGCGCCCAGCGGGGCAGCCGGGCCGCGGTCAGCCGGTGGCCGAGCTGCGGAGGGGTGGCGTCGGTGACAGTGGTGACGGTGCTCACGCGGCAGCCCCCGAGTACTCCTTGCGGCGAGCGATGATCACGCGGGCCGCGCCGTTCACCAGCAGGGTGATCACGAACAGGACCAGGCCGGAGGCCATCAGCGCGTCCCGGCCGAGCGGCTGGGCCTCGTTGAACTTCAGCGCGATGTTCTCGGCGAAGGTGCCGCCGCCCGGGTCGAGCAGGTGCAGCGTCAGCTTGCTGTTGGTGGACAGCACGGTGGCGACGGCGATGGTCTCGCCGAGCGCGCGGCCCAGGCCCAGCATCGACGCGGAGATGATGCCGGGGCGGCCGAACGGCAGCACCGCGGTGCGGATCATCTCCCAGCGGGTCGCGCCGAGCGCGAGCGCCGCCTCCTCGTGCATCCGCGGGACCTGGCGGAACACCTCGCGGGTGACCGCGGTGATGATCGGAAGAACCATGATCGCCAGCAGGATGCCGACCGTGAACAGGTTGCGCGGCGGGACGCCGGCGCTGCTCTGGTCGAAGATGTACGTCCAGCCGAGGTACTGGTCCATCCAGCTGGTCAGGCCGTCCATGTGCGGCACCAGGAACAGCACGCCCCACAGGCCGTAGACGATCGACGGGACGGCGGCCAGCAGGTCCACCAGGTAGGCGAACGGCTGGGCGATCCGGCGCGGCGCGTAGTGCGAGATGAACAGCGCGATGCCGACCGCGACCGGGACCGCGATGGCCATCGCGATGAGCGCGCTGACCAGGGTGCCGAAGGTGAGCACGGCGATGCCGAACACCGGCTTGGCGGCGTCCGGCGTCCACTCGAAGGTGGTGAAGAAGTTGCCCTCGTTCTTGCCCAGGGCGAGGGCCGAGCGGTAGGTCAGGAATCCTGCGATGGCGGCCATGATGACCAGCAGCAGGATGCCCGCACCGCGGGAGAGGTTGAAGAACACGGCGTCACCGCGGCGGCTGTCGCCGCGGCGTCGTGGGGTCCGTCCCCGCGCGTCGGCG
The DNA here is from genome assembly GCF_042732175.1 of Kitasatospora sp. NPDC059795. NCBI lineage: Bacteria > Bacillati > Actinomycetota > Actinomycetes > Kitasatosporales > Streptomycetaceae > Kitasatospora > Kitasatospora sp. NPDC059795. The sequence continues at coordinate 8,586 of NZ_JBHWID010000019.1, read as the reverse complement.
GGGGAGGAAGAAGTCATGATCGTTTACTCCGGTCTGGCGGCGCTGCCCCGCGGAGGGCGGCACCTTGGCGGCGGTGCCCCGGACGTTCTGGTGGTGGGTGGTGCGGGTGAAGCGTTCGACGCGGCCCGGCCGGGCGGCCCCTCCCCCTCCTTCGGGGGCCACCCGGCCGGTCGTCGCTCAGCCTCAGGCGAGGGCGTCGATCTGGGTCTTCACCTTGCCGGCGAGCTCCTTCGGCAGCGGCACGTAGCCGACCTGGCCGATGGCCTGCTGGCCCTCGTCGCTGACGGTGTAGGTCAGGAAGGACTTCAGGGCCGGCAGGGTCTCGGCCTTGTTGCCCTTGTCGCAGACGATCTCGTAGGTGACCAGGGTCAGCGGGTAGGCGCCCTCGGCCTTGGTCGCGTAGTCGATGTCCAGCGCCATGTCCGCGCCCTGGCCGACGACCTTGGCGTTGGCCAGCGTGGTGGCGCCGTTGGCGGCGGTGGCCTCGACCGGCTTGGAGGCGCCGGTGGCGATGGCGGCGCTGTTCAGCTTGTTGGTCTGGGCGTAGGAGAGCTCGACGTAGGAGATCGAGTTCTTGGTCTGCTTGACCTGGGCCGCGACACCGGCGGAGCCGTTGGCGGACTGGCCGCCCTGGCCGGCCCAGCTCTTCGCGGCCGGGTACTTCCAGTTGCCGCCGCCGGCCTTGGCCAGGTAGGCGGTCAGGTTCTGGGTGGTGCCGGAGTCCTCGGAGCGGTGGATCGCCTGGATGTCGGCGGCCGGGAGGTTGACGCCCGGGTTCAGGGCGGCGATCTCCGGGGCGTTCCACTTGGTGATCTGCGAGTCGAAGATCTTGGCCAGGGTCGGGCCGTCCACGATCAGCTTGTCGACGCCCTCGACGTTGAACACGATCGAGATCAGGCCGCCGACCATCGGCAGGTCGATGCCCTGGCCGCCGGTGCAGACCGCCTTGGAGGCGTCGATCTCGGAGGCCTTCAGGGCGCCGTCGGAGCCGGCGAAGGCGATCTTGCCCTGGTTGAACTGGGTGACACCCGCGCCGGAGCCGCCACCGCCGTAGGTCAGGGTGGTGGTGCTGCAGGCGGTGCCGTAGGCGGCCTTCCAGACGTCGATCGCCGGGGTCTGCGCGGTCGAGCCGGCCGCGAGCAGCGCGCCGCCCTTGTCGGCGCAGGCGATCTTGGCGGCCGTGGAGGCACCGGAGGACGAGCCGTTCGCGGCCGGCTTGGTGTTGTCGTCCGTGCCGCACGCGGAGAGCGACAGCGTGGAGACGAGCGCGACGGCACCGATGGCGAGGGCCTTGGAGCGGCCGTTCCGCAGGTTCACAGGGTGTCCCTTTCTGAGGCAATACCGGTCTCCGAACGACCGGATTTGCTGTGGTCCGGGGCCCTGGCGGCCCTCCGGGTAATCCCGAAGTTAGGCAGGACAGGTGACGCGTCAGTCCGTCACAAATGAACGGGGAGTGAACCTCGGACGGATGTCAGGAAACCTAGGCCGGTAGTAACGGTTGCGTCACAGGGAGGGCGCGGGCAGATCACCTGTCGGAGGAACGCGAACCACCTGGCCGGTGCGCGCCTCGGCGCTCGGCGAGCAGCAGTTCCAGCAGCGCGTCGATCAGCACCCGGTCGCGGGGGTGCGTCAGCCGTTCCTCGGCCCGGCGCGGCGGCAGCCACTCCAGCCGGTCCACCTCGCGGTTCGGCCGGAACGTGCCGCCGGTCGGCACCGCCGCCCAGTACCGGACCTCCTTCGGACGGCCCTGCACCCGGTAGTGCTGGGTGGGCAGCTCCTCGCCCAGCACGCAGTGCATGCCGGTCTCCTCCAGGACCTCGCGCAGCGCGGCCTCCCGCCAGCCCTCGCCCGGGTCGAGCTTGCCCTTCGGCAGGCTCCAGTCGTCGTACTTGGGCCGGTGCACCAGCGCCACCCGGGGCTTCTTGCGGCTGCCGTCCTTGCGCAGCGGCCCGGGCACCCACAGCACCGCGCCCGCCGCCAGCACCGTCGAACGGGCCCCGGCCGCGGGGCTGCGGTCGGTGCGGGCGCCGCCCGACCGGGCGCGGGCGCGGTCGGGCGGAGAGGAGCGGTCGGGAAGCTGCGGCACGCGGTCCATCCGGGAGCGGGGGTTCAGGCCGACGGCACGGCAGCCGGGCCGACCAGCCCGGGCGCCACCGCCGGCCACTGGCGCCCGAAAGCGTACCGGGCGGCCTCCACGTCCAGCCGCTGATCGGCGTGCACCACACCCAGCACGTACGCCGTCGCGGGGGTGATCCGCGGCGTGCGGGCGGCGGTGGAGACGGTGGCCGCCGCGTCCGACGCCTCCTGGTGACGGCCCAGCACCCGGTCCAGCTCCAGCAGTTCGCCGGCCGGGGCGTGGCACACCTCCAGCGCGTACCGGGCCCGCTTCACCAGGATCCGCACCCGCAGCCACGGCGCGTCGTCCGCGGCCAGCGCCACGTCGGCCTCCGCCGCGCCGCGCGCCGCCGGCACCGTGTCCGGTTCGGCCTCCGCCGTGCCCAGCCGGTGCAGGCCCGCACCCGCGTACGCCTGCGCCGAGCGCTGCCACGGAAGCCGCTCGGCCGCCGTGACCAGAGCGCCCAGCGCCGTCGCGGTCAGCGGCAGCAGCGTCGTCGCCGACTCGGCGGCGGACTCCGGCACCAGCGGCACCTCGCCGGCCAGCAGCGTCATCCGGTCGGCCAGCGCGTGCAGCCGGGCCGAGCGGAGCTCCTGCAGCAGCGCGGTGTGCGCGCGGGTGCGGGCCAGCGTCAGCTGGCGTTCCAGCAGCGCCCGGGCCTTGGGCGCGCCCGGGTGGCCGGCCAGCATGCCGGCCCCGGCGGGGGCGGTGTCGGCCAGCGAGTCGAGGGCGCCGAGCAGCCGGTCGGCGCGGCACCGGTAGCCGGGTTCCTGGGCGAGCAGTTCGACCAGCCAGCGCAGCTCGGTGCGCGACTCCTGCGCCCACACCGGGTCGAAGACCGGCCCGAAGGTGTGCAGCGCGCCGCCGATCCGGCGCACCGCGCGCAGCAGGTCGTCCGCGGCCTGTGCCGACGCCGGGAGCGCACCCGGTCTGGAGCCCGCCTCGCCGACCGCCTGCGGCAGGGCGCGCAGGAACGCGCCCGCCTGGGCGGTCAGGTAGCCGGCAAGGACCTCCCCGGCGGTCGCGGCGCGCGCCACCGGGGCCGTCGTCGGCGCATCGGTCATGGCTGTGGCTCTCCCCGATTCCGTCCCCGGGCCTGCCCCGGGGCTGCATGCCGCCAGCGCCGGGAGGCTCCCGGCGCGGGCGGGGTGCCGCTCAGCGCGCGGCGGCGGAGCCGCGGTTGCGGCGGCGTGAGTCGATCAGCAGGTCCTGGACGTGCCGCAGCGGGCGGCCCTCGGCGTCCTGCGCGTGGCGGATCCAGGTGCCGTCCGGGCCGAGGTGCCAGGAGTCGGTGTCGTCGGAGACGCCGAGGTCCAGCAGCCCGTTCAGTTCGGCCCGGTGCGCCGGGTCGGTGACCCGGACCAGCGCCTCGATCCGGCGGTCGAGGTTGCGGTGCATCATGTCGGCGCTGCCGATCCACACCTCGGGGTCGCCGCCGTTGCCGAACACGAACACCCGGGAGTGCTCCAGGAACCGGCCGAGTATGGACCGCACCCGGACGTTCTCGCTCAGCCCGGGCACGCCCGGCCGGATCGCGCAGATGCCGCGCACCCACACGTCGACCGGCACGCCGGCCTGCGAGGCGCGGTACAGGGCGTCGATGACCACCTCGTCGACGATCGAGTTGACCTTCATCTTGACGAAGGCCGGGCGTCCGGCGCGGTGGTGGGCGATCTCGCCGTTGATCCGGGCGACCAGGCCGTCGCGCAGGCCGCGCGGCGCGGTCAGCAGCCGGCGGTACGACTCGCGGCGCGAGTAGCCGGACAGCCGGTTGAACAGGTCGGAGAGGTCCGCGCCGACCTGCGGGTCGGAGGTCAGCAGCCCGAGGTCCTCGTACAGCCGGGCGGTCTTCGGGTGGTAGTTGCCGGTGCCGACGTGCGAGTACCGGCGCAGCGTGTCGCCCTCCTGGCGGACCACCAGCGACAGCTTGCAGTGCGTCTTCAGCCCGATCAGGCCGTAGACCACGTGGCAGCCGGCCTCCTCCAGCTTGCGGGCCCACTTGATGTTGGCCTGCTCGTCGAAACGCGCCTTGATCTCCACCAGGACCAGCACCTGCTTGCCGGACTCGGCGGCGTCGGTCAGCGCGTCCACGATCGGCGAGTCGCCGGAGGTGCGGTACAGCGTCTGCTTGATCGCCAGCACGTGCGGGTCGGCGGCGGCCTGCTCCAGGAACGCCTGCACCGAGGTGGAGAACGAGTCGTACGGGTGGTGCAGCAGGACGTCCCGTTCGCGCATCGCGGCGAAGATGTCGGGCTGCGAGGCCGACTCGACGTCGATCAGGCCGCGCGCGGTGCCGGCGACGAACTTCGGGTAGCGCAGCTCGGGCCGGTCCAGGTCGGCGATGCCGAACAGGCCGGTCAGGTCGAGCGGGCCGGGCAGCGGGAAGACCTCCGCCTCGGTGATGTTCAGCTCCCGCACCAGCAGGTCCAGGATGTACGGGTCGATGGACTCCTCGACCTCCAGGCGCACCGGCGGCCCGAAGCGGCGCCGCATCAGCTCCTTCTCCAGGGCCTTCAGGATGTTCTCGGTGTCGTCCTCCTCCACTTCCAGGTCCTCGTTGCGGGTGACCCGGAACGCGTGGTGGGCGAGCACCTCCATCCCCGGGAACAGCTCCTCCAGGTGCGCGCCCATCACGTCCTCCAGCGGCACGTACCGCTGCGGCGAGGCCTCCAGGAAGCGCGTCAGCAGCTGCGGCACCTTCACCCGGGCGAAGTGCTTGTGCCCCGACACCGGGTTGCGCACCACGACCGCCAGGTTCAGCGACAGCCCCGATATGTACGGGAACGGGTGCGCCGGGTCGACCGCCAGCGGCGTCAGGACGGGGAAGATCTGCTGCCGGAACAGCGTGTGCAGGCGGGCCTGCTCGGTCTCCGCGAGGTCCGGCCAGCGCACCAGTTCGATGCCCTCGGCCGCCAGGTCCGGCAGCACCTCCTGCTGGAAGGTCGCCGCGTGGCGGGCCATCAGCTCGCGCGAGCGGCGCCAGATCTGGTCCAGCACCTCGCGCGGCTGCATCCCGGACGCGGAGCGCTGGGCGACGCCGGTGGCGATCCGGCGCTTCAGGCCGGCGACCCGCACCATGAAGAACTCGTCCAGGTTGGACGCGAAGATCGCCAGGAACTTGGCGCGCTCCAGCAGCGGGATGTTCGTGTCCTCGGCGAGCTCCAGCACCCGCTCGTTGAACGCCAGCCAGCTGCGCTCACGGTCCAGGAAGCGGCCCTGCGGCAGCTCCCCGCCCTCCGTGCCGCGCGCACCGTCCGTGCTGCCCGTGCTGCCCGTGCTGCTGGCCAGGAACGTCGCTGCCACCGCGGCCGGCAGCGCGGAGGTCGCCCGCACCGGCTCGACCGGCGACGCCGGCGGCTCGGCCTTGGCCCGGGCTGCGGGCCGCGGCTTCGACTCCTTCGCCGGATCCTTGGCCGCGGCCCTGGACCTGGTCTTCCCAGCGGACCTGACGGTCGGCTTCTGCTCGGTGCCGGACTCGGCCGCGGCCGAATCGGAGGCGGGGCGCGGGATGCTCATCGGTTCCAGCTCCTCCTGCAGGACGTGGTCCCGGCGGGACGAAGGACACGCCTCCGCACGATGTTCGTCCTCGTCGACCCATGGCCACCCACCCGGCGCAGCCGGAACCGGCCCGGCCGGGCGGCGGGTGGAGCGGTGACGCGGACGGGGCAATACGGGCGACATTCTGTGATCTTCGCGGCGCCAATTGAATCCACGGTAAACACCGCATGGCCGGGAGGAAAGCTGAGTCCGTCACCCCTGTGGCGGTTACCGGACGGCCCCGTCCGCCCGCCACCGGCCCCGCACCTGGTCGGCCCCTGCCCGGTTCCCGCCCGGTCCCCGCCCAGGTCAGTGGCCTGCCGCCGGCTCCCAGCGGTACATCAGGTCCACCTCGTGGACGGCGAAGCCCAGGCGCTCGTACACCCGGACGGCCGCCGCGTTGTCCGCGTCCACGTACAGCATGACAGTCGGCAGGCCGCGCTCCAGGATCAGGTGCCGCAGGCCGACCGCGGTCAGCGCCTTGCCGAGGCCGCCGCCCTGCTCGGCCGGGTCCACGCCCACCACGTAGACCTCGCCCAGGCCGTCCGGCTGGGTCTTCGTCCAGTGGAAGCCGACCAGCCGGCCGTCGCGCTCGGCCAGGAAGAAGCCCTTCGGGTCGAACCACGGCTCGGCCATCCGCTCGGCGAGGTCCTGCTCGGTCCACGAGCCCTGCTCCGGGTGGTGGGCGAACGCGAGCGCGTTGAGCGCCAGCCAGGCCTGCTCGTCGCGGCCCGGTTCGAAGGTCCGCAGCTCGACGCCGGCCGGCGTCGGCACCGGCTCCGGCGCCTCGGCGGTGCGCCGCATCTGCCGCAACTCCCTTACCAGTACGGCCCCGTGGACCTCGGCCAGGTGCCGGGCCGCCGGCAGGCCGCCGTGCGCCCAGAAGTTCAGCTCGCCGTCCGCGCCGGCCAGCACGGTGCGCACCAGCGCTCCGCCCAGGCCCCGGCCGCGGTCGGCCGGGGCGACCGTCAGCTCGACCGTCCCCGGACGCTCGCCCTCGACCTGGGCGTACCCTGTCACCCGGCCGTCCGCCACCTGCACCAGGTGGCCGACCCCCGGGCGCGGGCTGTCCGGACGGATACGCAGCCGGCCCGCCTCCGAGACCGCCTCCCGGCCGTCCGTCCGGGCCGCTTCCGCGAGCAACTCCCGCACCGATTCGACCTGTTCCCCCGTCAGCGCCTCGACGCGCTCGACCCGGCCGCCACCTGACGTGTTCTCAGCAGTCTGCATACCGCCGAGCGTACGTCCTCCGGCCCGCTTTCAGGAGGCGGCCGCGTCGGCGTCCAGCACCGGCCAGGCCGCCATGGCCAGTTCGGCCGTCGCCGTCAGCTCCGCCGCGTCCGCGCCGTCCCGCGACCGCTGCGACATGCCCTGCAGGACCGCCCCGAAGTACCGCGCCAGCGCGGCCGGATCCGCATCGGGCGCCAGCTCCCCGAACCGCTTCGCGGTGAACAGCCGATCCTCGAAGGCCGCCAGGTTCGAGGCCCGCAGCTCCCGCAGGAACACCGCCACCTCGTCGTCCTGGACCGCCACGTTGGCCGCCGCGCTGATCACCAGGCAGCCCGCCGGGTGCGTCGGGTCCGAGTAGATCCGCGCCGCGTCCCGCAGGATCCGGACGAACGCCGCCCGGGTGGTCGGCTCCTCCGCGAACGCCAGCCCCGTGAACTCCCCCGCCGGGGACTGCTGGTAGGCCCGCACCACCTCGCGGAACAGCGACTCCTTGTCGCCGAACGCCGCATACAGGCTGCCCGGCTTGATCCCCATCGCCCCGGTCAGCTCGCCCACCGAGGTCGCCTGGTAGCCCCGCTCCCAGAACAGCCTGGTCGCCGCCGCCAGCACCGCCGCCCGGTCGAAGGCCGGCGGGCGGCCCCGTCTCGCACCTGCACTCGTCGTCATGGCATCTATTTTAGAGCGATCACTCAACAACTGCACCGGGCCGTGCTACGGTCTTTCTTGAACGAACACTCAAGAATTGAGACGGAGTCAACCACCATGTCCGCACGCACACTTGACGGCAAGATCGCCCTGGTCACCGGTGCCTCCCGGGGCATCGGCCGCGGTATCGCCGAGCGCCTCGCCTCCGACGGCGCCACCGTCGCCATCGGCTACGCCCGCGACCACGACGCCGCCACCACCGTGCTGGAGAAGATCCGCGCCAACGGCGGAAAGGCCTTCCTGGTCCGGGCCCCCCTCGGCAGCCACGGCGACGCCGCCCGCCTCTGGGCCGCCTTCGACGAGGCCGGCCGCGAGTACGCCCCCGACGGCCGGATCGACATCCTGGTCAACAACGCGGGCATAGGCCGCAGTTCCGCGCTCTCCGAGCTCACCGAGGAGGAGTTCGACGAGGTCTTCGCGGTCAACGTCCGCGCCCCGTTCTTCCTCGTCCAGCACGCCCTCCCCCGCCTGCGCGACGGCGGACGCATCATCAACATCTCCAGCGGCGTCGCCCGCATCGCGATGCCCGAGATCATCGCCTACAACGCCACCAAGGGCGCCCTCGACAACTTCACCCTCAACCTCGCCGCCCAGCTCGGCCCCCGCGGCATCACCGCCAACTCCGTCCGCCCCGGCATAGTCGACACCGACGTCAACGCCTCCTGGCTCCGCGACAACCCCGCCGCCCAGGCCCACGCCTCGTCGCTCTCCGCCCTCGGCCGGATCGGCCGGCCCGACGACATCGCCGACATCGTCGCCTTCCTCGCCACCCCCGACTCCCGCTGGATCACCGGCCAGACCATCGACGCCACCGGCGGCTCCCACCTCTGAACCCTGCGCGGCCAGGTGCAGACTCGCGGCCGTGATCACCGAAAACGCAGGGCCGGCCGCCAGGGCCTCGGAAATGGTCCGGGAACGCGAAAAAGCCCCCCGCCGTGAGGCGAGGGGCTTTCCCTGAAAGATTGTTCGGCGGCGTCCTACTCTCCCACAGGGTCCCC
>NZ_JBHWID010000018.1:0-146195 GCF_042732175.1 Kitasatospora sp. NPDC059795 | reverse complement strand
GCCCGGTTACATTCCGAACCCGGAAGCTAAGCCTCACAGCGCCGATGGTACTGCAGGGGGGACCCTGTGGGAGAGTAGGACGCCGCCGAACAATCATTCCAAAGAAGCCCCCTGACGGGATGTCAGGGGGCTTCTTTGCGTTCCCGGCCGGCAAATTTCCGGATAACCTTCGCAAATGCAGAACCTGACCCTGACCTGGCAAACCTCGGCCGCTGCCTCCGCGGCGTTGTACGGAGCGGCGTTCACCGTCGGGCGGGTGGCCGCGCGGCGGGCCGGGGCGGGGGAGTGGCGTCGGGGGCGGGTTGCGGCGGATGTGCTGCGGGAGGCGGGGACGCTGCTGGCGCTGTTCGCGCTGTGGCAGGTGGTCGGGCATCTGTCGCTGGTCGGGACGGACCATGCGTTGGATCGGGCGGACTGGATCCACCGGACGGAGGCGGACTTCGGGCTGCCGGACGAGGCGTCCTGGCAGCGGGCCGTGGTGGGGCATCCGTGGTTGGTGCAGGCGGCGAACTACTACTACGCGACGATGCACTTCGGCGTGATGCTGGTGGTGCTGCTGTGGCTGTTCCTGCGGCACCGTCAGCGGTACGCGTGGGTGCGGACCACGGTGGTGGCGACCACGGCCGTGTGTCTGCTGATCCAGTTCATTCCGGTGGCACCGCCGCGGATGCTGCCGGCGAACGGGTTCGTCGACCTGGCGGCGCAGTACGGGCAGTCGGTGTACGGCAACGCGGTGGCGGGGGTGGTGGCGGACCAGCTGTCGGCGATGCCCTCGGTGCACGTGGCGTGGTGCGTGATCACGGCGGTGGCGGTGATCGCGGTCGCGCGCGGGCCGTGGCGGTGGCTGATGGTGCTGCACCCGCTGGTGACGGTGTGGGTGGTCGTGGTGACGGCCAACCACTTCTGGGCGGACGGGCTGGTGGCGCTGGCGATCCTGCTGACCGTGTACCTGCTGCAGGCGGTGGCGTCGGGGTGGCGCCGGCCGGAGGAGGGCGAGGCCGTGGCGGCGCGTGCGGAGGAGCGGGAGCACAGCGCGGTGCAGGGCTGACGGAGCGCGCGGTGCGGCTCAGCCGGGCTGGGCGGCGAGCAGGGCGTCGGCGAGGGCCGTGCGGTAGTAGCGGCCGGCGGTTCCGGAGCGGGCGCGGGCGACCAGGCGGGCGTCGAGCAGGACGGTGAGGTGGTCGCCGACGGCGGCGGGGCTGAGGCCGGTGAGGGTGGCGAGCTGGACGGTGTCGCGCGGGCGGTCGAGACCGGCGAGCAGCTCGGCGCGGGCGCTGCCCAACAGGCGGCCCAGACTGGCGGGCGGGGTGCGCGGGGTGGGGACGGGCGCGGCGGAGACCGGGTAGACCACGGCGACGCGGCCCGCGTCCTGCATGACCCAGCCGAGGCGGGCACCGGTGGGGACGAACAGCAGCTCGGCGTCCGCGGGAACGTCGGCGGGGGTGGCGAGTCGGAGTCGGCCGGTGGACAGCCAGCGGTGCTGGGGGCCGAGCGCGGGGAGGGCGGCGGGCCAGCCGTGGTGGTCGGCGAGGCGGCGGCGGGCGGTGGCGTCGGCGCGGAGAGTACGCAGGCGGGCGGGCCATTCGGGGTGGACGACGTGCCGCCACGTCCAGTCGAGCAGTTCGGCGAGCTCGGCGGCCAGGTCGAGTCCGGTGAGGTCGAGCCCGTGCGGGACCGCGTCCGGGTCGGGCGGCGGGAGCCGGAACTCGCCGGGCCAGTGGGTGGGCCGGCGGCCGGTCAGCCAGTCGGTGAGATGCGGCGCGTCGGCGAGGCGCCGGTGGAACGCGGGCCGGTGGACGGCGAGCCAGGCACGGCGCCAGGGCTCGGGCCGGATCTCGGCGAGGATGCCGAGCGTGGCGACGGTCTCCACCAGCGGCGAGAACGCAAAACGGCATGCGGCCAGCGTCTCCGTGCCCACCTGCCACTGGCCCATGAGTCCCCTCCGAACGGAGACCCTAGCAACCGGCCGGTGCGACGGGAGGGGATTGCGGGATCACCCGAGCGGCCCGGGAGCGCAGGGGCACTCGCCTGCGCGGAGCAGGCCGTCGGCGGGGCACCGTCGCTGCGGAGCGCCGTATGGTGAACGGGTGCGGCCGAAGCCAGTTGCGTTGGCTTCGGCCGCGGTTGTTCGGTCGGTCAGCCCAGGCGGCGGCGCAGGCCCCAGGTGGTGAGGGCGGCGAGGGCGGCGGTGAGGGCGAGGTAGATCGCGGTCTCGATCCATTGGAACGGCCAGTAGCGGTCGGCGGGTTGGTAGTCGACGGCGATGTGCAGGTTCGCGTGGGCGAGGCAGTCCTCGGACGGCGGTTCGTGGCCGCCGTTCGCGCAGGGCTGGGTGCCGAGGGTGAGCGACCGGCCGGTGCTGTCGCGGACGGGCGAGGTGTCGGAGAGCATCCACGCGCCGGGCATGTCGATGCCGGCCACGAACTCGGCGGCCGGGCCGTGCGCGCCGGTGAAGCCGAGCGTCCGGGTGGACTTCAGGGTCTCGGCGTCCAGCGCGACCACGGCGTGCACGGGCTGTTCGAGGTGCGGTCGGACGGCGAGCGGAACCAGCACCTGTACGGCGGCGAAGACGGCCAGGGTGGCGGCCATCGCGGCGACGGTGCGGCGCAGGAACAGGCCGAGGCAGGTGCCGAGGGCGACCGCGAATGCGGCGTAGCCGAGCGGGACGATGCCGCGGGAGGCGAACAGCAGCGGGGTGAAGCGGTCGTGGTTCAGGCGGTCGAGCGGGGCGGCGAACCAGGTCACCAGCAGGCTGAGCAGTCCGGTGACGGTCACCGCGGCGGCGCCGACCAGCAGCAGTTTGACGACCAGCCAGCGGCCGCGGCCGATGCCCTGGTTCCAGATCAACCGGTACGTGCCGGTCTCCAGCTCGCGGGCGATCAGCGGCGCCCCCCAGAACGCGCCGATCAGCGCGGGCACCAGCAGGACCAGGGCGCTGCCCGTCCAGTACGGGAAGGTGTAGGTGTCGAGCAGCTGGTTGCCGTCGGCGCAGCCGCCGTCGGGGCAGCCGGCCGTCAGGTCGTGGTACTTGTCCCGCAGGTCCAGGCCGGAGATGAGCAGGAAGGCGGTGGCGGCGGCGAGTACGGCGGCGGCCACCAGGAACTGGGCGCGGAACTGACGCCAGGTCAGCCAGATCATCGCTGGGGCTCCAGGGCGGGTCGGAGGTCGGCGGCGGTTTCGAGGTGGGCGAGGACCAGGTCCTCCAGGCCGAGCGGTTCCATCGCCCAGGACGGGTCGTCGACGGCGGCGTCGGCGCGGACCACGAAGGTGCTCTGGCGTTCGGTGTGTTCGGCGTGGATCACCCGCATGCCGGCCGGCAGGGTGTCGGCGTCGCGGCGGGCGGTGGTGAGCCGGAAGTGGGTGGCGAGCAGGTCGTCGATCTCGCCGTCGGCCCGGACGCGGGAGCCGGCCAGCACGATCAGGTGGTCGCAGACCCGTTCCAGGTCGGAGACCAGGTGCGAGGAGAGCACCACGGTGGCCTCGGACTCGGACTCGGCGACGAACTCCATCAGGCTCTGCAGGAAGGCGCGCCGGGCGAGCGGGTCGAGGGCGGCCACCGGCTCGTCCAGCAGCAGCAGTTCGGGCCGCTTGGCGATGGCGAGGGTGAGTGCGAGCTGGGCGCGCTGGCCGCCGGAGAGGCGGCCGGCCCGCTGGGAGGGGTCGAGGCCGAGTCGGCGGATGCGGCGGTCGGCGAGGGCGGCGTCCCAGCGCGGGTTGAGCTTGGCGCCGAGGCGCAGGTGGTCGGCGATGGTCAGGGCGGCGTAGGTCGGGGTGTCCTGGGCGACGAAGCCGACCCGGCCGAGCTGGGCGCTGTCGGCGGCCGGCGGGCGGCCGAACACCTCGACGGTGCCGCTGGTGGGAGTGAGCAGGCCGCAGGCGAGCTGGAGCAGGGTGGACTTGCCGGCGCCGTTGGGCCCGACCAGCCCGACGACGCGTCCGGCGGGGACGGTCAGGGTGCAGTCGGCCAGGGCCGTGCGGCGGCCGTAGCGCTTGGTCAGCGCCCGGGTTTCGACGATCGCGGTCATCGCTCCTCTTCGACGGTGCTTCGGAAGGTCTGGTGGAACAGGGCCTCGATGGACTCCGGGTCCAGTCCGGCGGCTCGCGCCGAGGCCAGCCAGCGGCGCAACTCCTGCCGCAGCGGCTCGTGTTCGGACGTGGCGGGGTCGCCGAGGGTGCCGGTGACGAAGGTGCCGACGCCCGGCTTGGGGGAGACCAGGCCCTCGTTCTCCAGCTGGCGGTAAGCCTTGAGCACGGTGTTGGGGTTGATCGCGACCTTGGCTGCGACGTCCTTGACCTTCGGCAGCCGGTCGCCCTGGTGCAGCAGACCCAGTCGGAGCGCCTGCCGTACTTGGTGGACCAGTTGCAGGTAGGGGGCGACACCGGACCGGGGCTCGATGTGGAACTCGATCACCACAACCTCATTTATCTAGCTTCCTAGCACTATAGAACTGGCGATCCGACGGACCGTCAAGTCATAAGAAAGTAAAGGGCCTTGAGCTGCGAGAACGACATGCGGACATGCGGACAGGCGGACATGCCGAGGCCCGGGCGCCGTGGGGGTGGCGTCCGGGCCTCGGGGACTGCGGCGGTTACTTGACCGGGAGTGCCACCCGGCCCCAACGTCCGCCGGTGAGAGCGGCGGTGGCCCAGTACCAGGCGGCCAGGCCGGAGAGGGCGGCGACCCAGGCGCCGACCTTGCCCCAGCCGCCGGAGCCGCTGAGGACACCGATGGCGTCGAGCAGCAGGGCCAGCGTCAGCAGGCCGTACACCGCACGGATCAGCTGGCCGGCGCCCCAGGCGGCGGCGGTCAGGGTGAGCGCCAGCAGCGCCCACAGCAGCAGGAACAGGCCGATGGTGTTCTTGCCGGCCGCGCCGGCCGCCGCCGAGGTCGCCCAGAAGGCGCCGAGGGCGGTGAAGGCGGTGCCGTCGAAGCGGTTGCCGCCGTAGAACTGCCACAGGCCGGCGACGAACAGCGTGACCCCGCCGACCAGGTGGGCCAGCGAGGCGGCGCCGCCGGACGAGGTGCCGCTGAGGACACCGGTGCCGAGCAGGCCGTACGCGAGCAGGGTGAGACCGAGGGCCAGATAACCGAGCGGACCCGCGTCTGCGGATCGGGCGTTCGCCCCGGAGGCTTCATTGCTCACCGGAGGCTCCTTTCACTCTGCGCCAGGGCATGGCGAGATCGCGGTGAAAAGTGGAGTGTGCGAGAGGTGGTGCCGGGTGCCGGGTCGTGGGCGCACCGAAGAAGGGTGCGGGCGGCTGCGGCGATACGAGAGAGCCGGCGGCCGAGCCGCCGGTCGATGCCCTCCGGGGTGGACCCCCCGGTGCCTACGGTCTACCCGACTCCCGCGACTTGTACCCTTGTGAACCGCCGGGGGCGAGCAAGTGTGAGCAAACCGTGACTAGTTCTGACGCTGCGTCGGAATGCGGAGCGTCAGGATCGCCATGTCGTCGGACGGCGGCTCCGGGGCGAAGCGCTCCACCGCGCGGTGGACGCGGGCGGCGACCGCGCCGGCGGTCAGGCCCGCGCAGCCGGTCAGGACCTCGATCAGGCCTTCGTCGCCGAGCATCCGGCGGCCCTCCCGGCGTTCGGTGACGCCGTCCGTCACGCAGAGCAGCACCTCGCCGGGGGCGAGCACCAACTCCTCGGCGGTCAGGTCGAGTTCGTCCATCACGCCGAGCAGCGGCTGCGGTGACGCGGCCTGATCGACCTGCCCGTCGGTGCGCAGCCGCAGGGGCAGCGGGTGGCCCGCGCAGACCAGCGACAGGACGGTCGAGCCGTCCTCGCGGGGCGTCAACTCGCCGTACAGCAGGGTGAGGAAGCGGGCCCGGCTGCCCTCGTCGAGGATCGCCGCGTTCAGTCGGGTGAGGACCTGCGGGGCGCTCAGGCCCTCGCGGGCCAGCAGGCGCAGCGAGTTGCGGGCCAGGCCGGTGACCGAGGCGGCCTCGGGGCCGGTGCCGCAGACGTCGCCGATGGCGAAGCCGTAGGTGCCCTCGCGGATCGGGAACAGGTCGTAGAAGTCGCCGCCGACCTCGTTGCCCTCGCCCGCGGCCTGGTAGAAGACCTCCACCTCGACGCCCGGGATCTTCGGCAACTCCGGCGGCAGCAGGGCGCGTTGGAAGGCCTGCGAGGTGGCGGTGCGCTCCGAGTAGAGGCGGGAGTTGTCGAGCGCCAGGGCGGCCCGGCGGGAGAGGTCCTCGCCGAGCTCCAGGATCTCCTGGCGGAACCGGACACCGCGCCGGGTGCCGAGCACCAGCAGGCCGATCACCCGGTTGCGGGCGGACAGCGGCAGCACCACCGTCTCGCCGAGCAGCCCGGCCAGTTCGGGGCTGTCGGCCAGGCCCAGTGCGCGGGCGGTGTCGGAGGGTGCCGTCCAGGTGCGGGCGCCGGGGCTGAACACCGCCTCCGGGGCGGGGGACTTGTCGAGCAGGGCGCGCAGCGGGTCGATCCGGTCCTCGTCCTCGTGCAGCACGAAGGCGAGTTCGGCGCCCGCGGCGGCGTCCGCGGTGGTGTAGACGGCGCACCAGGACGCCAGGGTGGGGATCGCCATCTGCGCCATCAGGGCGAGCGTCTGCTCGTGCTCCAGGGTGCCCGCGAGCAGGTCGGAGGCCTCCACCAGGAAGGACAGCGAGCCGCGCCGCAGCCGCTCCAACTCGCCGAGCCGGGCGGACTCCAGGGCCAGCGCGATCCGGTCGGCGGCGAACTGCAGGCGCAGCGCGTCCTCGTTGTCGTAGCGGCCCGGCGGGGCGGCGGCCACCCCGAGCGAGCCGGTCAGTCGGCCTTCGACCTTCAGCGGGACGGTGATCAGCGACCGCAGGTCGGTGCCGGCCAGCAGCGGTGCGGCGCCGGGCCGCACCGCCAGGTCCTCGTGGACGGCCGGCAGCCGGGCCGAGTCGAAGCGGCCCGCGCCGCCGTCGATCGGCAGCCGGGAGAAGCGGCGGGCCGGGCCGGCCAGGCCGGTGGCGGCGCGCAGTTCGAACTCGGTCTCGTCCTCGCTGGTGAGCATCAGGTAGGCGGCGTCGGCGTCGAGCAGGTCGCGGGCGCGTTCGACGATCCGCTGCAGCAGGCTGGACAGGTCGTCGGGGGAGACCGGGCCGACCAGCAGGTCGAGCGGCTCGACGGCGGTGGTGGCGGCCTCGGTGGACGCGCCGGTGCCCGGGGTGCGCAGCACCGCCCGGTCGGATTCGCGCACCAGCAGGCACAGCACCACCGGCACGCCGCCGCTGTCGCGCAGCCGTACGTGGGTGCCGTACACCTCGCGGGTGGCGCCGTCGCCGCCGCGCACCGCGTAGCTGCCCTCCCAGCGGGCCAGGCGCAGGGTGTCGCCGAGGCCGAGGCCGGGGGTCTGCGGCCAGACGGCCAGCTCCGCCCAGGGGCGGCCGAACACGGCGTCGGCGGGGCGGTGGAAGAGCGACTCGGCGTCGGCGTTCCAGTGCCGGATCCGGCCGTGGTCGTCGAGCTGGACGACGGCGACCCGCAGCGGTCCGTCCGTGGCGGGCAGTTCGCCGCCGGGCAGGCTGGGCAGCGCGTACCGGGTGCCGGGCTGCTGCGCGGGCAGGGCGAGCCGGAACCACACGGTCTTCCGGCCGGCCGCGTACTCGACGCCCCAACTGCTGGACAGCGCCGAGCACATCAGCAGGCCGCGGCCGCCCTCGCCGTCGGGGTCGGCGTACCGGTCCGAGTTGAGCGTCACGTTGGCGAAGGAGTCCTGGCCGCGCTCCGGGTGCCGGTCGCTGACCTCGATCCGGACGGTGTCCTCCTCGCGCAGGCAGGCCACCTCGGCGGCCGTCCCGGCGTGCACCACGGCGTTCGTGACCAGTTCGCTGACCAGCACCACGGCGTCGTCCACCACCTCGGGCAGGTCCCACCCGAGCAGGGCGTCCCGGACGAAGCCGCGGGCCGCGGCGGCCGACCGGTCGACCGGTTCGAAGGTGGCGGCTGCGCGCGCGGTGACCACGGCCACGTCTCCTCTGCTGCTGGTACGGCGGGTGGGGGGTCAGGACCTGCGGAGGTCCGGGGCGGGGTCGCCTCGGGCCGGTGCGGCCCTCCACCCTACTTTCCGGTTGGTACCCCGCGGGGGCGGGGCGCTGAAACAAGCCCCTGGGGGTGATTTCCTTCACGAGTTTCTCCGGCTGTTCCCCTGGTCGTTCCCGGGAACCCTCCGCAACCGGTCCGACACCGGGTGCCAGTGCTGTCACACTGGGGGGTCCGTGTGCCGTCGCCACCGCAGTACGGTCGAGGGGACGGCGGGGAATCGACGGGCCGTTCACCGGCCCTTCCGCCGCGGTGACAGTCAGGACCTGGGAGGGCCTCGTTGAGTTCGGCGACCAAGGACGTGTCCGCTACCACGACGGCCGCTTCGCGCGGCACGCGGTCGGCGCCGCCCTCGCGGGCCGGCGGCGGCCGGCGCCAGGGCCCCGGGCGTGGCGCGGAGCCCGCGGAGCTGCGCAAGCTGCTGGCCGCGCTGACCGCGATGCGCGACGGCAACTTCCGCCGCCGGCTGACCTTTCCCGGCGACGGCCTGCTGGCCGAGATCGCCGCGGTGTTCAACGAGGTCGCCGAGCGCAACCAGCACCTGACGGGTGAACTCGCCCGGGTGCGGCGGGCGGTGGGCCGCGAGGGCCGGCTGTCCGAGCGGCTGGAGACCGGCGTCGGCGAGGGCGCCTGGATGGCCGCCGTCGACAACTGCAACGCGCTGATCGACGACCTGGCCCGGCCGATGGCCGAGGTCGGGCGGGTGCTGTCCTCGATCGCCGAGGGCGACCTGACGCAGACCATGGAGCTGCGCTCGGTGCACACCACCGGCGCCAGCTATCCGCTGCGCGGCGAGTTCCTCAAGGTCGGCCGCACCGTCAACGGGCTGGTCGACCAGCTCAGCGAGTTCACCGAACAGGTGACCCGGGTGGCGATCGAGGTCGGCACCGAGGGCAAGCTCGGCGGGCAGGCCCGGGTGCGCAGCGTCTCCGGCTCCTGGAAGGACCTCGCCGACTCCGTCAACACCATGGCCGGTCGGCTGACCGCGCAGGTCCGCAACATCGCCGAGGTGACCACCGCGGTCGCCCGCGGCGACCTGTCGCGCAAGGTCACCGTCGACGTCGACGGCGAGATGCTGGAGCTGAAGAACACCGTCAACACCATGGTGGACCAGCTCAACTCCTTCGCGGCGCAGGTGACCACGGTGGCCCGCGACGTGGGCACCGAGGGCCGGCTGGGCGGTCAGGCGCAGGTCTCGGGCGTGGCCGGCGTGTGGCGCGACCTCACCGACTCGGTGAACTTCATGGCCGCCAACCTGACCGCGCAGGTCCGCAACATCGCGGAGGTGACCACCGCGGTCGCCAAGGGCGACCTCTCGCGCAAGATCGAGGTCGACGCGCGCGGCGAGATCCTCGAACTGAAGAACACCATCAACACCATGGTCGACCAGCTGTCCGGCTTCGCCGAGCAGGTGACCCGGGTGGCGCGCGCGGTCGGCACCGAGGGCATCCTCGGCGGCCAGGCGCAGGTGCCGGGCGTGGCCGGCGTCTGGAAGGACCTCACCGAGAACGTCAACTCGATGGCGAACAACCTCACCTCGCAGGTCCGCGGCATCGCGCAGGTGACCACCGCGGTCGCCAAGGGCGACCTGTCGCAGAAGATCCAGGTCGACGCGCGCGGCGAGATCCTGGAGCTCAAGAACACCATCAACACCATGGTCGACCAGCTCTCCGCGTTCGCGGACGAGGTCACCCGGGTCGCCCGGGACGTCGGCACCGAGGGCATCCTCGGCGGCCAGGCCAGCGTGCCCGGGGTCTCCGGCACCTGGAAGGACCTCACCAACTCGGTGAACCTGATGGCCAACAACCTGACCAGCCAGGTGCGTTCGATCGCCGAGGTGACCACCGCGGTGGCCCGCGGCGACGTCTCCAAGAAGATCACCGTCGACGCCAAGGGCGAGATCCGCGAGCTCGTCACCACCGTCAACACCATGGTCGAGCAGCTGTCCGCGTTCGCCGACGAGGTCACCCGAGTGGCGCGTGAGGTCGGCACCGACGGCATGCTGGGCGGCCAGGCCCGGGTCTCCGGCGTGTCCGGCATCTGGCGCGACCTGACCGACAACGTCAACCTGATGGCGTCCAACCTCACCTCCCAGGTGCGAAACATCGCCGAGGTGGCGTCCGCGGTGGCCCGCGGCGACCTGTCCAAGAAGATCGCCGTCGACGCGGCCGGCGAGGTCGCGGCGCTCGCCGACACCCTGAACACCATGGTCGACCAGCTGTCGGCCTTCGCCTTCGAAGTGACCCGCGTCGCCCGCGAGGTGGGCACCGACGGCATGCTGGGCGGCCAGGCCGGAGTGCCGGGCGTGGCCGGCATCTGGAAGGACCTGACCGAGAACGTCAACCTGATGGCCAACAACCTCACCGGCCAGGTCCGCAACATCGCCCTCGTCATCACCGCCGTCGCCCGCGGCGACCTCTCGCAGAAGATCGACGTGGACGCCCGCGGCGAGATCCTGGAGCTCAAGACCAGCATCAACACCATGGTCGACCAGCTCTCCGCGTTCGCCGACGAGGTCACCCGGGTCGCCCGCGAGGTCGGCACCGACGGCCGCCTCGGCGGCCAGGCCCGCGTCCCCGGCGTCGCCGGCACCTGGCAGGACCTCACCGAATCGGTGAACGAACTCGCCAACAACCTGACCCGGCAGGTGCGCGCGATCGCCCAGGTCGCCACCGCCGTCACCAGGGGCGACCTGTCGCTGCGAATCAACGTGGACGCGTCCGGCGAGCTCGACGAGCTCAAGGACAACATCAACCAGATGATCGCCAACCTGCGCGAGACCACCCGGACCAACAAGGAACAGGACTGGCTGAAGTCCAACCTGGCCCGGATGTCCGGCCTGCTGCAGGGCCGCCGCGACCTGTCCGCCGTCGCCTCGCTGATCATGAGCGAGCTCACCCCGGTGGTCTCCGCCCAGCACGGCGCATTCTTCCTCGCCCAACCCGCCGGCCGCACCGCCGAACTCGTCACCGAGGACGACGACGAGAACGACATCGTGCTGCGCCTGATCGGCTCCTACGGCTACCACCGGCGCACCATGCCCACCACCTTCCGGCTCGGCGAGGGCCTGATCGGGCAGGCCGCGGTGGAGAAGCGGCCGATCGTGCTCAAGGAGACCCCGCCCGGGTACCTGAAGATCTCCTCCGGCCTCGGCGAGTCCTCCCCGGCGCACGTGGTGGTGATGCCGGTGCTGTTCGAGGACCGGCTGCTCGGCGTGATCGAACTCGCCACCTTCTCCAGCTTCACCACCGTCGCGCTGGACTTCCTGATCCAGATCGCCGACCAGATCGGCGTCACCGTCAACACCATCTCGGTCAACACCAAGACCGAGGGCCTGCTGCTGGAATCCCAGCGGCTGACCGCCGAACTGTCGATGCGCTCCGCCGAGCTGGAGGCCCGCCAGGAGGAACTGGAGCGCACCAACGAGGAGTTGCAGGAGAAGGCCGAGCAACTCGCCCAGCAGAACCGCGACATCGAGATCAAGAACAGCGAGATCGAGGAGGCCCGGCAGATCCTCGAGGAGCGCGCCGAACAGCTCGCGCTGGCCTCCCGCTACAAGAGCGAGTTCCTCGCCAACATGTCGCACGAGCTGCGCACCCCGCTCAACTCGCTGCTGATCCTGGCCAAGCTGCTCTCCGACAACAACGAGGGCAACCTGTCCGCCAAGCAGGTCGAGTTCGCCGAGACCATCCACGGCGCCGGCAGCGACCTGCTCCAGCTGATCAACGACATCCTCGACCTGTCCAAGGTCGAGGCCGGCAAGATGGACGTCCGCCCGGCCCGGATCGCCCTGGTCCAGCTGGTCGACTACGTGGAGGCCGCGTTCCGGCCGCTCACCGCCGAGAAGAACCTCGACTTCGCGGTCCGGGTCTCCCCGGACCTGCCGATCACCCTGCACACCGACGAGCAGCGCCTCCAGCAGGTGCTGCGCAACCTGCTGTCCAACGCGGTGAAGTTCACCGACGCCGGCGCGGTCGAGCTGATGATCCGCCCGGTGGCCGGCCCCGACACCCCCCAGCACGTGCGCGAGCAACTGCTGGAGACCGGCACCATCGCCGACCCCGACGAGCAGCTGATCGCCTTCTCGGTCTCCGACACCGGCATCGGCATCCCCGGCAACAAGCTGCGGGAGATCTTCGAGGCCTTCAAGCAGGCCGACGGCGGCACCAGCCGCAAGTACGGCGGCACCGGCCTCGGCCTGTCCATCAGCCGGGAGATCGCCCGGCTGCTCGGCGGCGAGATCCACGTGGCCAGCGAGATCGGCGGCGGCTCGACCTTCACCCTCTACCTGCCGCTGCGCAGCGAGGGCCCCGAGCCGGTCGCCCTGGAGCGCGGGGCCGCGCCGCGCGCCCTGGAGCCCTCCCGCACGCCCGCCGAGCAGTGGACCCAGGAGGCCCGCGGACTGGTCGAGGAACGCCGCCGCTCCACCCTGGAGCGCCGCCGCGCCGCCCGCCCCGAGGAGGCCCCCCGCCCCGTCGAGGAGACCATCCCGCGCCAGGGCGAGCCGGTGCGCACCAACGCCGGCACCCCGATCCGCTTCGACGGCGAGCGGGTGCTGATCGTCGACGACGACATCCGCAACGTGTTCGCCCTCACCAGCGTGCTGGAGCAGTACGGCCTGACCGTGCTGTACGCCGAGAACGGCCGCGAGGGCATCGAGATGCTCGAACAGCACGAGGAGGTCGCCCTGGTGCTGATGGACATCATGATGCCGGAGCTGGACGGCTACGCGACCACCGAGCAGATCCGCCGGATGCCCAGGTTCGCCGGCCTGCCGATCATCGCGCTGACCGCCAAGGCCATGAAGGGCGACCGGGAGAAGAGCCTGCAGGCAGGTGCCACGGACCACATCACCAAACCCGTGGAGACCGACCACCTGTTGGCGGTGATGCGCCAGCACCTGCCCGTCAGGTAACCGCCGCCCGACGGGGCCGCCCGCGCTGGCGGCCCCGACCGGGAACCCGGTAAGGTCACCCGTCGTTGCCAACAGTGACCGGACGGTGACGCCCGGCACCGGGCCTGTGGCAGGCAAGGGGGTACGGCTAGCATGACCGGGGCAGTGATGGGCGGCACGAAGGTGCCCGCTCTGGGGAAACAACCGGCAGGAGGGCGGGTCGTGGTGCAGAAGGCGAAGATCCTCCTGGTCGACGACCGTCCGGAGAACCTGCTCGCCCTGGAGGCGATCCTCTCCGCGCTCGACCAGACGCTGGTGCGCGCCTCCTCCGGCGAGGAGGCGCTCAAGGCGCTCCTCACCGACGATTTCGCGGTCATCCTGCTGGACGTCCAGATGCCTGGCATGGACGGCTTCGAGACCGCCGCGCACATCAAGCGTCGCGAGCGGACCAGGGACATTCCGATCATCTTCCTGACCGCGATCAACCACGGTCCGCACCACACCTTCCGCGGCTACGCGGCCGGTGCGGTCGACTACATCTCGAAGCCCTTCGACCCGTGGGTGCTGCGCGCCAAGGTCTCGGTCTTCGTCGACCTCTACCAGAAGAACACCCAGCTCAAGGAGCAGGCCGCACTGCTGCGCCTGCAACTGGAGACGGACGAGGAGCAGTCGGCCATCGGCGGGGCGCTGCTCGGCGAGCTGTCGGCCCGGCTGGCCGCCGTCGAGGAGCAGGCCGAGGCGCTCACCAAACAGCTCGACGCCGGCGCCGACAGCACCGGCGCCGCCGCGACCGCCGCCCACCTGGAGCGCAAACTGGTCGGCCTGCGCCGGGCACTGGACGCGCTGCGCCCCGGCGCGAGCTGAGCGCCCGTCAGCGTCACTCGAACGGGTGGTTCCCGGGGCGCTGACGGCACGTTGACGGGGCAACCCGCCGAAGTGCGCCCGCGCATGTCCGGGGCCCGTCCGCGCCGGTAGGCTGCCTCCCATGGCCACACGAACGCCCGGAAGCGCCTCCGCACGCACCAGCAAGCCCGGGCCGGCCAAGAAGACACCCGCCAAGAAGCCCGCCGAGGCCAAACCGGCCGCCAAGAAGGCGCCGACGAAGAAGGCCCCGGCCAAGAAGGCGTCCGCGGCGGCACCCCCGCCGCCCCCGCCCCGGCCGATACTCTTCCGGGCCGTCCGCGCGCTCTGGCTCGGCCTGGCGAACGCGGTCGGCGCGGTGTTCCGCAGCTACGGGCACGGCGCCCGCAACCTGCACCCCGAGCACCGCAAGGACGGCGTGGCGCTGCTGCTGCTGGCGCTCACCCTGGTCACCGCGGTCGGCACCTGGTTCAGCCCGCAGGGCTGGCTCGGCGAGGCCGCCACCGCCGTGGTCTCCGGCCTGTTCGGCCGGCTCGACGTGCTGGTGCCGTTCCTGCTGGCCGCCGTCACGGTGCGCCTGATGCGCCACCCCGAGCTGCCCGAGGCCAACGGCCGGATAGTGATCGGCCTGACCGCGCTGGTGGTCGCCGTGCTCGGCCTGGTCCACATCGGCTGCGGCGCGCCCGCCATGGGCGCCGGCGCCACCCGGATCCGGCAGGCCGGCGGCCTGATTGGCTGGGCCGGGTCCACCCCGATGATGGCCGCCGCCGGCCCGCCGCTGGCCGTTCCGCTGCTGCTGCTCCTCGCCGTCTTCGGCCTGCTGGTGGTCACCGCCACCCCCATCAACCGCATCCCGCAGCGGCTGCGCCTGCTGGGCGTCCGGCTGGGCGTCGCCGAGCCGCTGCCCGGCGACTACGAGGACGCCGCGGCGGGCGCCGAGGACCGCGAGTACTCCACCGCCCCGCCGGAGGACGCCGACCCCGACGCGCTGCCGATCACCATCGAGGACGAGGCCCCCCGCCGACGCCGCCGCCGCAAGAGCGACGAGGACCGGGCGTCCGACCCGGTGCCGGTCTCGTTCGAGAAGGACCCGTACCAGACCCGCGACCTGGCCGCCGGCGCCGCCGCGGACCTGGTGGACGGCGCGCTGCTGTTCGGCGTGGCCGGCTCGCCCGCCGTGGCCAGCATGGTCGGCCAGGTGAAGGACAACACGGCGCCCCCGGAGGAGCTCTGGCCGTCCGAGGCGCCCGCCGCCGGGGCCCCCGACGGCCACGACGAGGCCCCGGCCCGGATGGAACAGCTCCAGCTGTCCGGCGACATCGCCTACTCCCTGCCGTCCCTGGACCTGCTGGAGCGCGGCGCCCCCGCCAAGGCCCGCTCGCAGGTCAACGACGACATCGTCGCCCAGCTCACCGGGGTGTTCGCCGAGTTCAAGGTGGACGCCAAGGTCACCGGCTTCAGCCGCGGCCCGACGGTCACCCGCTACGAGGTCGAGCTCGGCCCCGCCGTGAAGGTCGAGCGGATCACCGCGCTGGCGAAGAACATCGCCTACGCGGTGGCCACCCCCGACGTGCGGATCATCTCGCCGATCCCCGGCAAGTCCGCCGTCGGCGTGGAGATCCCCAACCGGGACCGCGAGATGGTCACCCTCGGCGACCTGCTGCGCTCGCGCACCGCCGCCGAGGACAGCCACCCGATGGTGGTCGGCATGGGCAAGGACGTCGAGGGCCACACCGTGATGGCCAACCTCGCGAAGATGCCGCACGTGCTGGTGGCCGGCGCGACCGGCGCGGGCAAGTCGTCCTGCATCAACTGCCTGATCACCTCGGTGCTGGTGCGGTCCACCCCCGACGAGGTCCGGATGGTGCTGGTCGACCCCAAGCGGGTCGAGCTGACCGCCTACGAGGGCATCCCGCACCTGATCACGCCGATCATCACCAACCCGAAGAAGGCCGCCGAGGCCCTCCAGTGGGTGGTGCGCGAGATGGACATGCGCTACGACGACCTGGCGGCCTACGGCTTCCGGCACGTCGACGACTTCAACGCCGCCGTCCGGGCCGGCACCGTGCAGCCGCCGCTCGGCAGCGAACGGGAGCTCACGCCCTACCCCTACCTGCTGGTGATCGTCGACGAGCTGGCCGACCTGATGATGGTCGCCCCGCGCGACGTCGAGGACTCGGTGGTCCGCATCACCCAGCTCGCCCGCGCCGCCGGCATCCACCTGGTGCTGGCCACCCAGCGCCCCTCGGTGGACGTGGTCACCGGCCTGATCAAGGCCAACGTGCCGTCCCGGCTGGCCTTCGCCACCTCGGCGATGGCCGATTCCCGGGTCATCCTCGACCAGCCCGGCGCGGAGAAGCTGATCGGCAAGGGCGACGCGCTGTTCCTGCCGATGGGCGCCTCCAAGCCGGTCCGCATGCAGGGCGCGTTCGTCACCGAGGCGGAGATCGCCAAGATCGTCCAGCACTGCAAGGACCAGCTGACGGCCCGCTACCGGGACGACGTGGTGGTCGGCACCGGCCCCAAGAAGGAGATCGACGAGGAGATCGGCGACGACCTCGACCTGCTGGTCCAGGCCGTCGAACTGGTCGTCACCACCCAGTTCGGCTCCACCTCGATGCTCCAGCGCAAACTCCGGGTCGGCTTCGCCAAGGCCGGCCGGCTGATGGACCTGATGGAGTCGCGCGGCATCGTCGGCCCCAGCGAGGGCTCCAAGGCCCGCGACGTGCTGGTCAAACCGGACGAACTGGACGGTGTCCTGATCACCCTGCGCGGGTGAGCGACGGGTGGTCCCGGTGGCCGGAACGCAAGGTGACCACCCGTCAACTTCGGCAGCCGAACTGTGGCACGTTCGGGCCCCCTCCGGTTGAGAAACGTTACGGCACCACCCCTAGACTGGTTCCTCAGCAGGTGGCCTCCGCTCGAAAGGCGTGCCCAGTGACCATCGGCAAGTCCCCCCGCCGCTCCGCCCCCGGCTCCTCCGCGCCCGCCTCCGCCAGCACGGAGCACCCCGCGGAGCCGAGTGACGCCGCCGACGGGCCGAGCATCGGGCGGCTGCTCGGCAGGGCCCGCATCGACGCCGGCCTGACGGTCGACCAGGTCAGCACCCGTACCCGGATCCGGGTGCCGATCGTGCACGCCATCGAGTCCGACGACTTCGACCGCTGCGGCGGCGCCTTCTACGCCCGCGGCCACCTGCGGCTGCTGGCCCGCGAGGTCGGCCTGGACGGCGAGGCGCTGGTCGCCCGCTACGACGCCGAGCACGGCGGGGGCGCCGCCGCGCCCGCCGCCCGGCTGTTCGACGTCGGGCCGATCAAGGTCAAGGACCACCGCCGCCCGAACTGGACGGCCGCCATGGTCGCCGCGATCGTCGCCGTGGTCGTGCTGATCGGCTACAACCTGGTCGGCTCCTCGTCCTCCGACGGCAACGGGCCCGGCGCGGCCAGCGCCCCGCTGCCCTCCGGCGTCTCCGCCCCGGCCACCCTGTCGGCCTCCGCCCAGCCGCCCGCCCCCGAGACGGGCGGCGGCGCGGTCGCCGCCGTCCCCGCCGACAAGGTCACCGTGAAGCTGGTCGCCGGCCAGGAGAAGAGCTGGGTCACCGCCAAGGACGGCAACGGCAAGTCGCTGTTCTCCAACAACCTGGAAGCCGGCCAGGACCAGACCTTCACCGACCCGAAGAAGATCACCCTGGTGATCGGCAACGGCGGGGCCGTGCACCTGTTCGTCAACGGAAAGGACCTCGGTCCGGCCGGTCAGGACGGCCAGGTGGTGCATCTCACCTACACCCCGGGCGACCCGCAGGCAGGCTGATCCGGCCGCTCGAACAAACCGCGCGCCCTCCGGGGGGAACTCCACCGGGGGGCGCGCGTTAATCTTGGCGTCATGCCTGAACCCCGCACTGTCGCCCTGGTCACGCTCGGATGCGCCCGCAACGAGGTCGACTCCGAGGAACTCGCCGGGCGACTGGAGGCCGATGGCTGGCGGCTGGTCGACGACGCCAGCGAAGCCGATGTCGCCGTCGTCAACACCTGCGGGTTCGTCGAGGCCGCCAAGAAGGACTCCGTCGACGCCCTCCTCGAAGCCAACGACCTCAAGGGCCACGGCCGTACCCAGGCCGTGGTCGCCGTCGGCTGCATGGCCGAGCGCTACGGCAAGGAACTCGCCGACGCCCTCCCCGAGGCCGACGGCGTCCTCGGCTTCGACGACTACGCCGACATCTCCACCCGCCTGAACACCATCCTCTCCGGCGGCCACGTCGAGGCCCACACGCCCCGCGACCGCCGCAAGCTGCTCCCGCTCACCCCCGTCGAACGCCAGGCCGCCGCCGCCGAGGTCGCGCTGCCCGGCCACGGCACCCCCGAGGACCTCCCCGAGGGCCTCGCCCCCGCCTCCGGCCCGCGCACCCTGCGCAAGCGCCTCGACGACGCCCCCGTCGCGTCCATCAAGCTGGCCTCCGGCTGCGACCGCCGCTGCTCGTTCTGCGCCATCCCCGCCTTCCGCGGCTCGTTCATCTCCCGCCGCCCCAGCGACGTCCTGAACGAGGCCGTCTGGCTGGCCGGCCAGGGCGTCCGCGAGGTCGTGCTGGTCTCCGAGAACAACACCTCCTACGGCAAGGACCTCGGCGACATCCGCCTGCTGGAGACCCTGCTCACCGAGATCGCCGCCGTCGACGGCATCGAGCGGGTCCGGGTCAGCTACCTTCAGCCCGCCGAGATGCGCCCCGGCCTGATCGACGTGATGACCGGCACCACGAAGGTCATGCCGTACTTCGACCTGTCCTTCCAGCACTCCGCGCCCGCCGTGCTGCGCCGGATGCGCCGCTTCGGCTCCACCGAGCAGTTCCTCGGCCTGCTGGAGTCGATCCGCGCCAAGGCCCCCGAGGCCGGCGCCCGCTCCAACTTCATCGTCGGCTTCCCCGGCGAGACCGAGGAGGACTTCGCGGAGCTGGAACGGTTCATCACCCACGCCGGCCTGGACGCCATCGGCGTCTTCGGCTACTCCGACGAGGACGGCACCGAGGCCGCCGGCTACGACGGCAAGCTCGACCAGGACGTCGTCGACGACCGCGTCACCCGGCTCTCCAAGCTCGCCGAGGAACTCACCGCGCAGCGCGCCGAACAGCGCGTCGGCAAGGAGGTCACCGTCCTGGTCGAGTCGATCGAGGACGGTGTCGTGGAGGGCCGCGCCGCCCACCAGGCCCCCGAGACCGACGGCCTGACCACCCTGCTCGGCGCCGACGACGCCGAGATCGGCCAGTTCTACCGGGCCACCGTGGTCGGCACCGAGGGCGTCGACCTGGTCGCCGAGGCGATCACGCTGCTCGGAGCCGACGTATGACCAAGGGGCCGGGGGCCCCGGCCGCGACCCGGCCCACCCCGGCCGCCGTCCCGCCGGAGCCCGGCCTGTGGAACATCGCCAACGTGCTGACGATGTTCCGGCTGCTGCTGGTGCCGGTCTTCGTCGCGCTGCTGTTCGCCGACGGCGGGCACGACCCCAAGTGGCGGGCGTTGGCCTGGGCGGCGTTCGCCGTCGCCATGATCACCGACGTGTTCGACGGGGCGCTCGCCCGCAGCAAGGGCCTGATCACCGACTTCGGCCGGATCGCCGACCCGATCGCCGACAAGGCGATCATGGGCGCGGGCCTGATCGGCCTGTCGATCCTCGGCGACCTGCCCTGGTGGGTCACCGCGGTCGTCCTGGCCCGCGAGCTCGGCATCACCCTGATGCGGTTCTGGGTGATCCGCTACGCCGTCATCCCGGCCAGCCGCGGCGGCAAGCTGAAGACCCTCACCCAGGGCATCGCGGTCGGCATGTACGTCCTGGTGCTCACCGGGCCGCTGGCCACCTCCCGCGCCGTGATGATGGGGATCGCCGTCGTCCTCACCGTCGGCACCGGCCTCGACTACGTGGTCCAGGCCGTCCGGCTGCGCCGCGAGGGCATCGCCCGGGAGCGCCGCGGTGAGTGACCTCGCCGTCCGCCTGCTGACGGCGCTCAAGGCGGACGGCGCGACGCTGGCCGTCGCCGAGTCGCTCACCGGCGGCCTGCTGGCCGCTGCCCTGGTCGACGTCCCCGGCGCCTCCGCGGTGTTCCGGGGCTCGGTCACCGCGTACGCCACCGACCTCAAGGCGTCCGTGCTCAGCGTCGACGAAGGCCTGCTCGACGTGCGCGGCCCGGTCCACCCCGTGGTGGCCCGGCAGATGGCCGAAGGCGTCCGGCGGCTGCTCGGCGCCGACTGGGCGCTGGCCACCACCGGCGTCGCCGGGCCCGACCCGCAGGACGGGCAGCCCGTCGGCACCGTGTACGTCGCCCTCGCCGGGCCCCGGGGAACAGAAGCGCTCCCGCTCCGGTTGTCGGGTGCGCGTGACACGATCCGGCAAGGGTCGGTGGAGGCCGCGCTCGACCTGCTGCTGAGTCGGCTGACCGGCACGGGCACCGACCGCTGATCATGACCGACGAACGGGCGGGTCGGGTGGAATCCCACGAACCCGCCGCACCCGATGGAGGAACGTGTTAGACCGGATGCTCCGGTCGGGCCGAACCCGGCCGGACCGCCCCCGCGTCGACCAGGAGTCGACCGGACGTCCGGAGCCGGACATCTGCCCGTCACGGGTGGTTCGACGGCCCGGAAGGGGAAGAACAGGGGAGGGGACGCCTTGCAGCCCAGAGTGAACACGACCCCGGTCCCCGCACGGGACACGGACAAGGCGGTACGGTGGGGTCGTGACATCTCGATCCGCAGTCCGAGGAGGGAGGCACCGATGATTCTGCTCCGTCGCCTGCTGGGCGATGTGCTGCGTCGGCAGCGCCAGCGCCAGGGCCGCACACTCCGCGAGGTGTCGGCAGCCGCCAGGGTTTCGCTCGGATACCTCTCCGAGGTCGAGCGGGGTCAGAAGGAGGCGTCCTCCGAGTTGCTCTCCGCCATCTGCGACGCGCTCGACGTCCGGATGTCGGAGGTCATGCGCGAGGTCAGCGACGAACTGTCGCTCGCCGAACTTGCGGCGATGGCCACCCTCTCCGAGGGTGATCTGCTGAGGCCGGTGCTCGAACCGGTTCCGCTGCCGGCCCCCGGCGTCGACCGGTCCGGATCCATCTCGCCCAAGGCGGCGATGGACGTGGTGGCGGCCTGACCGGACCTCGATTCCGCCCTCCGTTTCCGGGGGCGGCGAGTGAAGGAGGGCCGCGATGCGAAAGGCGCTACTGCTGGGTGCGACGGCACTGGTGGGCCTGGGTCTGATACTGCTGCTTACGGGCGGCACCGCGATTTCCGGCGGTGCCGCCCTTGGCGTACTCGCCGCCGGCTGGTGGGGGATCGGGCTCATTCCGGTGCACGCGCGCACGCAGGGAGAGCACCGTCAGGGGCGCGGGGCACTGCGGGAAGGGGAACTGCGCGAGGGGGAACTGGGCGAGGGGGAACGCGCCCAACCGCAGGATCGCGACGCCGGGCAATGACTCGCACGTGTTCGCGCCCTCATCTGATGCGGTAGCCCTTGGGGGTGGGGTGGAATCCGGCCGTTTCCAGGTGGGGGGCCAGGGGGCTGGTGAGGGCGGGGTGGCCGTTGATGCGTTCGATGGTGAGGGGCTTGGACAGGGCGGCGAGGGCGGCGGTCAGGGCGGGGCCCTCGGTGGACCAGGTGAGCAGGGACTTGCCGCCGCGTTCGAGGTAGAGGACGAGTTCGCCGTCGACGAGGGCGACCAGGGAGCCGGCCTTGCGGGCGGGACGGTGGGCGCCGGTGGTGTCCGCGGGGGGTTCGGGCCAGGGCAGTGCCGCGCCGTACGCGTTGGCGGGGTCGGCGGCGGCCAGGACGACGGCCTGCGGGGCGTCCGCGGGGGAGGTCGTGGACCAGTCGCCGTTCGTCCGCTCCAGGCGGGAGTTGACCGAGCGCAGGCGGTCCGCCGCGCCCTCCATGGCGAACTGCGCGCCGCCGAGGCCCTCCACGAAGTAGCCGCGGCGGGCCTTGCCGCGTTCCTCGAAGGCGGCCAGCACCCGGTAGACGCCCGCGAAGCCGCCGGGGACGCGTTCGGCGGCGACGGTGCCGCGGGTGAGGATGCCGTGCCGGTCGAGCAGGGCCTGCGCCTGGGCGGCGGCCCGGACGGTGGGGTCGCCGCCGAAGGAGGGCAGCAGTGACCAGCGGCCGGCGGCCGTCGGCGGGCCGGAACGGGAGCTCGGGCGGGCCAGGCCCCGGGCCGCGCCGCCGTAGCGGCCGCGCGGGGTGGAGCGCGGCGCCCGGTGGGCGGTCGCGCCTGCGGTGCGGCCGGAGCCGAGCAGGTTGCGCAGCGGGGCGAGGGTGTCGTTGGTGACCCAGCCGGCCCAGACCAGATCCCACAGGGCGTCGACGATCTCGGCGTCCGGGGTGTCGGGGACGCGTTCGGCGAGCTGGCGGAAGAACGCGCCGTAGCCGCCGGTGAGGGCCTCCAGCAGGGCGGTGTGGACCGGGCCGGGGGTGAGCGGGAGCGGTTCGGGGCGCAGCAGGTGGGCGTTCTCCGGGAGGTGGAGGCTGATCCAGCCGTCCTTGCCGGGCAGGGCGCCTGCGCCGGACCAGCCGATGTCGCCGGCGGCCATCAGTTCGTCCAGCAGGCCGGGGGAGTAGTCGGTGAGGCGGGCGGGGAGGACGAGCTTTTCGAGGGCGGAGGCGGGCAGGGCGGTGCCCTGGAGCTGTTCGACGACGCGGTAGAGGCCGTCGGCGCCGCGCAGCCGGTGGCCGGCGAGGTGCTGCCACTGCGGGAGGAAGGCGGCGAGGGCTTTCGGGGAGACGGCCTCGACCTCGTGGCGGAGGGCGGCGAGGGAGCGTCGGCGCAGGCGGCGCAGGACGTCGGCGTCGCACCACTCGGGGGCGGTGCCGGTGGCTTCGGGCCGGAACTCGCCCTGGACGAGGCGGCCGGCGGCGGTGAGGCGGTGCAGGGTGCCGGTGACGACGGCGGTGCCGAGGCCGAAGCGTTCGGCGGCGTCGTGGGCGGTGAACGGGCCGTGGGTGCGGGCGTGGCGGGCGAGCAGGTCGCCGAGGGGGTCCTTGACGGGTTCGGTGAAGGCCTCGGGGACGCCGACGGGCAGCGGGGTGCCGAGGGCGTCGCGGAGCCGGCCGGAGTCCTCGATGGCGGACCAGCGGAGTTCGCCGCCGATCCGGACCTGGATGACGCGGCGGGCGGATTCGAGTTCCAGGGCCCAGAGCGGTTCGGCGCCGCGTTCGGTGAGTTCGGTCTCGCTGAGCGGGCCGAGCAGGCGCAGGGCGTCGGCGACGCCCTCGGCGTCCCTGATGCGGCGTTCGGGGGTGCGGCGCTGGAGTTCGGCCTCCAGGTCGGCGAGCACCTTGGGGTCGAGGAGTTCGCGCAGCTCGGCCTGGCCGAGGAGTTCGGACAGCAGCCGGGAGTCGAGGGAGAGGGCGGCGGCGCGGCGTTCGGCGATCGGGGAGTCGCCCTCGTACAGGAACTGGGCGACGTAGCCGAACAGCAGGGAGCGGGCGAACGGGGACGGTTCGGGGGTGGTGACCTCGACCAGGCGGACGGCGCGGGATTCGAGGTCGCGCATCAGCTCGACCAGGCCGGGGACGTCGAAGACGTCCTGGAGGCATTCGCGGACGGCTTCCAGCACGATCGGGAAGGAGCCGTACTCGGCCGCCACTTCGAGGAGTTGGGAGGCGCGCTGGCGCTGCTGCCAGAGCGGGGTGCGCCTGCCGGGGCTGCGGCGGGGCAGCAGCAGGGCGCGGCCGGCGCACTCGCGGAAGCGGGCGGCGAACAGGGCGGAGCCGCCGACCTGGTCGGTGACGAGCTGTTCGATGTCGGCGGAGTCGAAGACGGCGGCGTCGGCGCCGACCGGGGCCTCGTCGGCGGGCGGTGCCGCGTTGCCGTGCGAGGTGGTGGCGGAGGGGAAGTCGGCGAGCAGGTCGGCGTCCGGCAGGCGCAGCACGATGCCGTCGTCGGCGTGCATCACCTGCGGGTCCAGGCCGTGCTTCTCGCGCAGGCGGGCGCCGATGGCGAGGGCCCACGGGGCGTGCACCTGGGCGCCGAAGGGGGAGTGGACGACGATCCGCCAGTCGCCGAGTTCGTCGCGGAAGCGTTCGACGACGATGGTGCGGTCGTCGGGCAGGTGGCCGCAGGCCTCGCGCTGTTCGGCGAGGTAGGACAGCACGTTCGCGGACGCCCAGTCGTCCAGGCCGGCCTCGCGCAGGCGGGCGGTGGCGGCGGCGGGTTCCATCGCGCCGACCTCGCGGACGAACGCGCCGACGGCGCGGCCGAGTTCGAGGGGGCGGCCGAGCGAGTCGCCCTTCCAGAACGGGAGTCGGCCGGGGATGCCGGGGGCAGGGGTGACCAGCACCTTGTCGTGGGTGATGTCCTCGATCCGCCAGGAGGTGGTGCCGAGGGTGAACACGTCGCCGACGCGGGACTCGTAGACCATCTCCTCGTCGAGCTCTCCGACCCGGCCGCCGCCCTTCTTCCCCGTCTTCGAATCGGAGCCGGTCGTGCCGGCGATGAAGACGCCGAACAGGCCGCGGTCGGGGATGGTGCCGCCGGAGGTGACGGCGAGGCGCTGGGCGCCGGGGCGGCCGGTGACGGTGCCGGCGACGCGGTCCCAGACCAGGCGGGGGCGGAGTTCGGCGAAGGCGTCGGACGGGTAGCGGCCGGCCAGCATGTCGAGGACGCCGTCGAACGCGGACTGCGGGAGGGTGGCGAACGGCGCGGCGCGGCGGCAGAGCGCGAGCAGCTCGTCCACGTCCCAGGTGTCCAGGGCGGTCGTCGCGACGATCTGCTGGGCGAGCACGTCCAGCGGGTTGCGGGGGACGCGCAGGGCCTCGATGCCGCCGGAGCGCATCCGTTCGGTGACCACGGCGGACTGCACCAGGTCGCCCCGGTACTTGGGGAAGACCACGCCGGTGGAGACCGCGCCGACCTGGTGGCCGGCCCGGCCGACGCGCTGCAGGCCGGAGGCGACCGACGGTGGTGACTCGACCTGCACCACCAGGTCGACCGCGCCCATGTCGATGCCCAGCTCCAGACTGGAGGTGGCGACCACGGCGGGCAGCCGGCCGGCCTTCAACTCCTCCTCCACCAGGGCGCGTTGCTCCTTGGAGACGGAGCCGTGGTGGGCGCGGGCGAGCAGCGGCGGGGCGCCGGCGGCCGCGCCGGAACCGCCCATCAGCTCGGCGGGGGCGTGCGACCCGGGCAGCGGGGCGCCGGTGGCCCGCTCGTAGGCGATCTCGTTCAGGCGGTTGCACAGCCGCTCGGCGAGGCGGCGGGAGTTGGCGAACACGATGGTCGAGCGGTGCGCCTGCACCAGGTCGACGATCCGCTCCTCGACGTGCGGCCAGATCGAGGACTGCCGCTGCGGGTCGGACTCTTCGGCGGGCGTGGCGGGCAGGTCGTCGAGGTCGGGGACGGGCACCACCACGGACAGGTCGAAGCGCTTGTCGCTGCCGGGCTGGACGATCGCCGCGCCGCGCTGCGGGCTGAGGTAGCGGGCGACCTCCTCGACCGGGCGGACGGTCGCGGACAGGCCGATCCGGCGGGCCGGACGGTCCAGCAGCTCGTCCAGCCGCTCCAGGCTGAGCGCCAGGTGCGCGCCGCGCTTGGTGCCGGCCACCGCGTGCACCTCGTCCAGGATCACCGTGTCGATGCCGCGCAGCGCTTCCCGGGAGGCGGAGGTGAGCAGCAGGAACAGCGACTCGGGGGTGGTGATCAGGATGTCCGGCGGGTGGGTGGCGAACTTGCGCCGGTCGGCGGCGGGGGTGTCGCCGGAGCGGATGCCGACCTGCACCTCGGGCTCGGGCAGGCCGAGTCGGACGGCGGCCTGCCGCAGGCCCGCCAGCGGGGCGCGCAGGTTGCGCTCGACGTCGACCGCGAGGGCCTTCAGCGGGGAGATGTAGAGCACCCGGCAGCGGCGCTTGGGGTCGGCCGGGGGCGGGGTGGAGCTCAGCCGGTCCAGTGCGGACAGGAACGCCGCCAGGGTCTTGCCGGAGCCGGTCGGGGCGACCACCAGCACGTCCGTCTCCAGCCGGATCGCCGCCCAGGCCCGCGACTGCGCCTCGGTGGGGGCGGCGAACGCGCCGGTGAACCAGGACCGGGTGGCGGGGGCGAAGCCGTCCAGCGGGTTCGGGGTGCCGGGCGCGTCGGGGGCGGAGGTGGCCATGCACCCATGGTGCCCCGACGGGCTGACAGGTCACGGGGCGGTCACCGTCTGCCGCAACCCGCCCGGCAAGTCGTACAAATCGCCCATATGGTGATGAACCGGACCAGCCTCCACCGGAACCCGGCCCGGCCGACGAGCGGAGAACGCGCGATGGAGCAGGTGAACCAGGCTCCCGACAGCACCCCCCGGCGTCGCCGCAGCGTCCGCATGCTCGGCGCGACCCTGCTCTCCGGGCTGCTGATCGGCGGCGCCGTCCCCTACGTCACCGGCACCGACGGCAGCTACCTCAGCTACCTGGTGCTGGACGAGCGCACCGACGCCGAGGGCGCCGCGCACGCCGCCGACCGGGTCCGGTCGGCCGGCGGGCAGGTCGTCCAGGAGTACCCGCAGATCGGGGCCGTGCTCGCCTACGCCGGCGGCCGGTTCGCCGAGAAGCTCCGCGGCCGGCCCGGGACCGCCGCCGTCGGCGCCACCCGCACCGTCCCGGTGCCCTCGCCGCCGAGGCCGCTGGCCGGCACCGCGTTCGACCCCGGGCGGCCGACCGCCGACGCCGTCGAACGCCACGACGACAGCACCGCCACCGTCCCCGACCCCGGCGAGCACAGCGACTGGAACCTCGCCATGATCGGCGCCGTCGAGCGCCCCGCCGGACACGCCGCGCTGCTGCACCCGCCGCTCGACCGCCCGGCCGACCGCTCCGCCGACCGCACCGGCGCCGTCCCCACCGCCCAGCAGCTGGCCCAGGTCACCGTCGCGGTGCTCGACTCCGGCGTCGACGACACCCACCCCGACCTGCGCGCCGCCGTCGACCCCGCCGCCTCCGCGTCCTGCGCCGACGGCCGCCCCGACTCGCGCAGCGGCGCCTGGCGGCCCGACGCGGCCATCAACGAGAGCGGCCACGGCACCCACGTCGCCGGCATCGTCGGCGCCGCCCGCGACGGGCACGGCGTCACCGGCGTCGCCCCCGGCGTGCGGATCGCCGCCGTCCGGCTGCTCGGCTCGCTCGGCCAGTACTACGCCGAGAACATCGTCTGCGGCATGCTCTGGGCCGCCGACCACGGCGCCCGCGCCATCAACGACAGCTACTTCGCCGACCCGTGGAAGTACAACTGCCCCGAGGACGCCGACCAGGCCGCGCTGATCGCCGCCGTCGGCCGGGCCGTCGCCTACGCCCAGCGCAAGGGCGCCGTCGTGGTCGCCTCGGCCGGAAACGACGGCCAGGACCTCACCGCCGCCCGCCCCGACCACCGCAGCCCCAACGACCGCACCACCGGCCCCCCGCAGGACCGCGAACTCGGCACCGAATGCATCCGGCTGCCCGGCGAACTGCCCGGCGTGGTCACCGTCGGCGCCGTCGACCGCAACGGCCTGCCCGCCTCCTACAGCAACTACGGCCGCGGCCGGATCTCCCTCGCCGCACCCGGCGGCGACCCCGACAGCGGCACCGACGGCGCCGTCGTCTCCGACTGGCCCGACGGCAAGTACGCCGCCCTGGCCGGCACCTCGATGTCCGCCGCCCACGTCACCGGCGCCGTCGCCGTCACCGCCGCCCAGCACCCCGACTGGGGCCCCGAGAAGATCACCGCCGCGCTCGCCCGCGCCGCCGACGGCAACTGCGTGCAGACCTTGCCCGTCGGCTGCCAGGACCACGACTACTACGGCGCCGGCATCCTCGCGCTGCCGCACTGACCGGCCGGTGTGCGACGGCCGCTGCACTGACCGGCCGGTGCGCGACGGCTGCGGCGTCGGCCGACCGGTGTGCGACGGCCGCCGCACCGACCGGCCGGTGCCCGATACTTGGCGCATGAGGCTGACCGAGTTCTGGCGACGGATGTACCTGCACTTCGGCGAGACGTACGCGGAGTCCTTCGCGCAGGACCATGTGATGGCCGAACTCGGCGGCCGCACCGTGCGCCAGGCCCTGGACGACGGCTGGGAGGCCAAGGACGTGTGGCGCGTGGTCTGCGTCACCCAGGGAGTGTCATCTCGGCTGCGATGACCCGATTCGCCCGCCGGTGGGTGAGACTTGCTCGGTGTCCAGCAGTGCAGAGACCCCCGACCTGATGTCCGACGAAGACCTCCCCGCGAGCACCGCACCGGGCCCGCGCGACGGCGGCGACACCGCCGACCCGCAGCCGCGCCGCGGCGACTGGAGCAGCCGCTCGATGCCACGCTGGCTGCCCCGGGCGATGCTGCTCGCGCTGGTCTGCGTCGGCCTCTTCCAGCTCGCCGACTGGGCCTTCCACCAGTTGATCAACCTGCTCGTGATGCTGCTGGTGGCGTTCTTCCTGTCGCTCGCCATGGAACCCGCCGTGGACCGGATGGCGGCCCGCGGCGTGCGCCGCGGCCTCGGCACCTTCCTGGTGTTCATCGGCGTCGGCCTGGCCGTCGCCGGCTTCGTCACCGCGCTCGGCACCCTGCTCGTCGACCAGGTCACCCAGGTCGCCGGGAAGCTGCCGCAGATGCTGCACGACCTGATCGACTGGATCAACCACACCTTCCACACCGAGCTGTCCCTCGACCAGCTCCAGCACCAGGTGCTCAAGGACTCCGGCACCATCGAGAAGTACGCCCAGCAGGCCGCCGACAACGTCTGGGGCGTCACCGGCACCGTCGTCGGCGGACTCTTCCAGGCCTTCACCGTCGGCCTGTTCACCTTCTACTTCACCGCCGAGGGCCCCCGGGTGCGGCGCACCGTCTGCTCGATGCTGCCGCCCACCAAGCAGGCCGAGGTGCTGCGCGCCTGGGAGATCGCCCTCGCCAAGACCGGCGGCTACCTGTACTCCCGCGCGGTGCTCGCGTTGGTCTCCAGCCTCGGGCACTGGGCCTTCTTCGAGATCATCGGACTGCCGTACGCCGCCGCGCTCGCCGTCTGGGTCGGCGTCATGTCGCAGTTCGTGCCCACCATCGGCACCTACCTGGCGGGCGCGCTGCCCGTCCTGGTCGCGCTCACCGGCCGGCCGGTGGACGCCCTGTGGGTGCTCGTCTTCGTGACCGTCTACCAGCAGATCGAGAACTACCTGCTGCACCCGCGGATCACCGCCAAGACCGTCGACGTGCACCCCGCCGTCGCCTTCGGCGCGGTGATCGCCGGCGCCGCGCTGCTCGGCGCGGTCGGCGCGCTGATCGCCATCCCGGCCGCCGCCACCCTGCAGGGCTTCGTCGGCACCTACGTGCGCCGCTACGAGGTCGAGGACGACCCGCGGATCGACCGCGGCGAGGAGCGCCGCAGCCGGCGACGGGAGGCCGTGCGGCGACTGCGGCAGATGGTCTCCGGCGGGGAACCGACGGAGACGCCGCGCTCCGACCGCTGACCGGCCGCCTCCTCACCCGTCTCCCGGCCCCCGCCGTGGTTCTTCCGGCGGGAGTAAGCGGTTTCCCCCACCGCCGGGCTCTTGATGGGTGAGGAGGTGCTCATGGGGGACAAACAGAGCGGCCCGAACGACTTCCGGGCCTTCATCGTCGGCGCCTGGCCGTGGCTGATGCGGACGGCGTA
Source organism: Kitasatospora sp. NPDC059795 (assembly GCF_042732175.1). Taxonomy (NCBI): domain Bacteria; kingdom Bacillati; phylum Actinomycetota; class Actinomycetes; order Kitasatosporales; family Streptomycetaceae; genus Kitasatospora; species Kitasatospora sp. NPDC059795. The sequence goes on along the minus strand of NZ_JBHWID010000018.1, from coordinate 116,790 downwards.
CCTGCTGACCGGCGACCAGCACGCGGCCGAGGACCTGGCCCAGTCGACCGCGGAGCGGACCTGCGCGGCCTGGTCGAAGGTGCGCCGCGCCGACGACGCGCACAGCTACGTGCGCCGGATCATGATCAACCAGCACGCCCGCGGCTTCCGGCGCCGGACACCGGAAGTCCTGGTCGACGCGGTGCCGGACGCGGCCGGACCCGAGGACGGGTACGCCCGCTCCGACCAGCGCCGGGTCCTGGTGGCGGCGCTCGCCGCACTGCCGCCCCGGCAGCGCGAGGCCGTGGTGCTGCGGCACTGGGAGGACCTCACCGACAGCCAGGCGGCCGCCGCCATGGGCTGCTCGACGGGGGCCGTGCGCAGCCACGCGGCCAAGGGGATAGCGAAGCTCCGGGAGACCGCGGGGCTGAAGGAACTGACGGACATGACACGAGTCGGGGGTGCGGTATGACTGCGGGGGAGAACGGGATGCAGGGCGCGGGCGGGGAACTGCCGGTCGAGCTCGGGCTCGCGGCGGCAGCGGCGGAGGTGACGATCGGCCCGGTGCCGGTCGAGGGCATCGTGGCCGGCGGACGGCGGATCCGGCGTCGGCGCCGCTCGGTGGTCGGCGCGCTCACGCTGGCCTCGGTGGTGGCGCTGGGCGGCGGCACGGCGGTGGGGCTGAACGGCCTCGGCGGGAACGGGGGGGCGGCGCAGGCACCGGCACTCCAGGCGGGCGACGGGCCCACGGATAACCCGTGCGAGTTTGTCAGGATGTCGTGGGGCCCGACAGAGATGGACTTCGGACCGACTTCTGGGGCGAGCTACAACTCGACGACTGGCCCCATCTGCGTGCCGGTCGGGACTCCGTCCGACGGGGGTGCGACGCCCGCCCCCGACGCCGGGTCGTCGGCTTCTTCGCAGGCGTCCTCGTCACCGTCGGTGCCGTCGTCGCCCGCGTCGTCCGGCCCGCGGGACCCGCTCCGGCCGCAGCGGGCGGAGCTTTCCGGGGGCGCCGTCGATGGCAAGAAGTGGACGCTCCGGGAGTCGCTCTGGCCGGCCGCCCCGCAGGAGAAGGCGTACGAGCAGGCGGTGGCGATCTGGGAGGAGCGGCACACGGTCGACCCCTCGCTGGAGAGGCCGACCGAGGCGTCCGTCCAGCACTCCTGGAAGCCCGACGAGGACATCGTCAACATCTACGCCGAGCTGGACGGCCGGCGGCTGAAGGCCGACACACTGAGCGGCTTTCCGGCGCCCGGGCACGTCTCCCCGCAGCAGGCGAAGAACGTCAGCGGCAGTGTCTTCGGCGCTCCGGGCACGTCCGGCGGGCTGCCGACCGAGCTCGCCGTGGTGGTCGTCGGACCGGACGTCGACAAGGTGGTGGTCGATTGGTCGGACGGGGGCAGCGGAGCGGCGGGCGTGAAGGACGCGCAGCTCGGCGGCTCCCCGTACCGGGTGGCCGTGGTGGAGGCGCGGCCCGGGCTCCACGTCGCCAAGTGGCGGTTCCTCGACAAGCAGGGCGTCGAGCTGCCGGACCCCGGTCTGCAGCTGCTGAACGGCTAGGCGCCCGCCAGTGCGGCCCCGCCCCAGCCGCTCGGGGCGGGGCCGTGGTGGGTCGGGGGTCTTCGATTGGATTCGAACGTATGTTCTTTGTACTCTTCGGCGCAGAGTTTTCCACAGGCCGAGCCCGCCCGGGCCCGATTGTCGGTGGGACGCGCTAGCGTCGATGACGATGAAGCGCAACGCACAGAACCCGAGGGTGGAAGCCATGGCAGGAACGGATCGCGAGAAGGCCCTGGAGGCCGCGCTCGCCCAGATCGAACGGCAGTTCGGCAAGGGCTCGGTGATGCGCCTCGGCGAGAAGGCGAACGAGCCGATCGAGGTGATCCCGACCGGGTCCACCGCCCTCGACGTGGCGCTGGGCGTGGGCGGCATCCCGCGCGGCCGAGTGGTCGAGATCTACGGCCCCGAGTCCTCCGGCAAGACCACCCTGACCCTGCACCTGGCCGCCAACGCCCAGAAGGCCGGCGGCACCGTCGCCTTCGTCGACGCCGAGCACGCGCTCGACCCCGAGTACGCCAAGAAGCTCGGCGTGGACACCGACGCCCTGCTGGTCAGCCAGCCGGACACCGGTGAGCAGGCGCTGGAGATCACCGACATGCTGATCCGCTCCGGCGCGGTCGACCTGGTGATCATCGACTCGGTGGCCGCGCTGGTGCCGCGCGCCGAGATCGAGGGTGAGATGGGCGACTCGCACGTCGGTCTGCAGGCCCGACTGATGAGCCAGGCGCTGCGCAAGATCGCCGGTGCGCTGAACCAGTCGAACACCACCGCGATCTTCATCAACCAGCTGCGCGAGAAGATCGGTGTGATGTTCGGCTCCCCCGAGACCACCACCGGTGGTCGGGCGCTGAAGTTCTACGCCTCGGTCCGCCTCGACATCCGGCGCATCGAGACCCTGAAGGACGGCACCGAGGCGGTCGGCAACCGCACCCGCGTCAAGGTGGTCAAGAACAAGGTCGCCGCGCCGTTCAAGCAGGCCGAGTTCGACATCCTCTACGGCGTGGGCATCAGCCGCGAGGGCGGCCTGATCGACATGGGCGTCGAGCACGGCTTCATCCGCAAGTCCGGCGCCTGGTACACCTACGAGGGCGACCAGCTCGGCCAGGGCAAGGAGAACGCCCGCAACTTCCTGCGCGACAACCCGCAGCTGGCCGACGAGATCGAGGCCAAGATCAAGGGCAAGCTGGGCATCGGTCCGAAGCCGGCCGAGGCCGAGGGCGACGCCCCCGCGGTGGAGATCCCGGCTGCGGCCGCGCCCGCCAAGGCCGCCGCCAAGAAGACGGCGGCCGCCGCAAAGGGCTGAACCGTTGACACGCCGCACTGACCACCCGGCACCGGGTCCGTCCGAGGACGGGCCCGGTGCGGGCGTATGGGGAGACGAGCAGAACGACGCCTCCGGCCCGCCGGACTGGTTCGCGGCCGCCGCGGAGGAGGAGGACGCCTCGGGGCCGCCGGACTGGTTCGCGGCAGTGGCCGAGGAGCCGTCGGCGGAGCTTCCCGCAGAGCTTCCTGCGGGGGAGCTGCCCGGGATGATGCGGGCGTCCGAGCTGGCCGGGGGGCAGCGTCGGCGGCGCAGCGCGTTGGGCGAACTGCCGGCCGCGGCACCGGCGGCGGAACGGCCGCGGCCGAAGCGGCGGGCGAAGGCCGAGCGGCCGGAGGGCGAACCGGAGCGGGCGGCCGAGCCCGGTGCGCGGGGGAAGCGATGCGGACAGGGGGCCGCCGCCGAGCAGGGGGATCCGGCGGAGCGGGCCCGGGACATCTGTCTGCGGCTGCTCACCGGAGCCGCCAAGTCCCGCAAGCAGCTGGCCGATGCGCTGCGCCGCAAGGAGATCCCGGACGAGGTCGCCGAGCAGGTGCTGACCCGGCTGGAGGAGGTCGGGCTGATCGACGACGCCGCCTTCGCCGAGGCGTGGGTGGAGTCCCGGCACGCGGTGCGCGGGCTCTCCCGGCGGGCGCTGGCGCAGGAGTTGCGCACCAAGGGCGTCACCGGGGAGACCGCGGAACGGGCCCTGCTCCAGGTCGACGCCGACGACGAGTCGGAGGCCGCCCGGGCACTGGTGGCACGGAAGTTGCGCTCCACCGCCGGGCTGGACCGGGACGTGCGGATGCGCCGCCTGGTCGGGGTGCTGGCCCGGCGCGGCTACTCGGAGGGCCTCGCGTTCCGGGTGGTCCGGGAGGCGCTGGACGCGGAGCCGGCGGACGGCGAGGACGACAACTGGTAGGCGGACAAACGGACATGATGACTGGCGATCGGATCGTCGGAGTCAATTCTCGATCGCATCTTGACCGTTTCGTAACCTCCGCCTAGCCTCGCACTCAGTGGCTGGACGATCGCGGAGGTCACCGCAGCGGCAGCGTGCGCAGGACGGGGAGTGGCCGGATGGGGATCGCTCAGGACACCGGAACGGGTTCCTCCCTGCTCCTGCTGCTGGCGGCCGGCGTGCTGATCGGCGCACTCGCCCTGGCAGTGGTCGGCGCGCTCCGGGCGCTGCGTCGACGCCGGGCCGAACTCGACCGGCGCGAGGCGTGGTTGACCGCCGAACTCCACCGCCTGCACCTGCACGAGGACGAACTCGCCGCGCGGGCCGCCGAAGCGGAGCGGGTGCGCGCCGAACTCGCCGAACAGACCACGGAGAACCGGCTGCTGCTGGAGCGCACCGCCGGGCTGACGTCCGCCCAGGCCCGCGACGAGGTGGTCCGCACCGCCGAGGCCGAGGCCCGTCGGGACGCCGCGCTGACCGTCCGGGAGATCGAACGGCAGGCGGTCGTCGAGGGCGAGGGCCGGGCCCGCGAGATCATCGCCTCGTCCGTCCAGCGGCTGGCCGCCGAACACACCGCCGAGACCGTCGTCACCACGCTCCGGCTGCCCAGCGAGGACATGAAGGGCCGGGTGATCGGCCGGGAGGGGCGCAACATCCGGGCCTTCGAGGCCGTCACCGGCGTCAACCTGATCGTCGACGACACCCCCGGGCTGGTCCAGCTCTCCTGCTTCGACCCCGTCCGGCGGGAGAGCGCCCGGCTCACCCTCGAATCGCTGCTCACCGACGGGCGGATCCACCCCGCGCGGATCGAGGAGGCGCACGAGCGCAGCCGCAGCGAGGTCCAGCGGCTCTGCATCCGGGCCGGGGAGGACGCGCTGCTCACCGTCGGCATCGGCGCCGCCGGCGAGATGGAGCCCGAACTGGTCCGCACCCTGGGGACGTTGCGCTACCGCACCTCCTACGGGCAGAACGTGCTCGGGCACCTGGTGGAGTCCGCGCACCTGGCCGGGATGATGGCCGCGGAACTCGGCGTCGACCCGGAGCCGGTGCGGCGCGCCGCGCTGCTGCACGACATCGGCAAAGCCCTCAGCCACCAGGTGGCGGGCAGCCACGCCCTGATCGGCGCGGAATTCGCCCGCCGGCACGGGGAGTCGGCGGAGGTCGTCCACGCGATAGCGGCCCACCACGGCGAAGTGGAGGCCAAGACCGTCGAGGCGGTGCTCACCCAGGCTGCGGACGCCTGCTCGGCGGGGCGACCCGGCGCGCGGAAGGAATCCGTGGAGGCGTACGTCCGGCGGCTGGAGCGGCTGGAGGAGATCGCGCGGGCGCACGACGGGGTCACCAAGGTCTACGCGATGCAGGCCGGACGGGAGGTCCGGGTCATGGTGCAGCCGGAGATGGTCGACGACGTGCGCGCGCAGGAGATCGCGCGGGAGGTGGCCCGCCAGGTGCGGGAGGAACTGACCTACCCGGGGCAGATCAGGATCACGGTGGTGCGGGAGTCGCGCGCGACGGAGTTCGCGCGCTAGCCCCGTCGGGGCGCGATCACGTGCAGGTCATTGTCCGGCGTCGCGATCTCACCGACCGGTGTCTTCCGCTTCGCGCAGTTCCCCGCGCCCCTGGTGGTGCTCCACCGTTTCCTGTGCGGCGAACGGGGCTGTCAGGGTGTGGAGTTTTTCGGGGTGGAGGCCGGGGGTGGTGCCGAGGAGGTGGCCGTCGGGGCGGACGAGGAGGACGGTGTGGGGGGTGGCGCCGGGGTAGGCGTCGGTGACCAGGACTTCGGTGGGGACGGGGAGGGCGTCGGCGAGTTCGGTGAGGCGGGGCATCAGGCCGGCGCCGAGCCAGTGTTCGGCGGACCAGACGGTGGTGCCGGGGGCGACCAGGACGAGCAGGAACGCGGTGCCGAGGCGGGCCCGGAGGGTGTCCGCGGTGCCGTCGGCGGTGACCACGGGCAGGTCGGGGACGAGAACGCCGGGGGCGGTCGGGGCGAGCTGTTCGGTGAGTGAGGTGCCGCGGCTGCCGCGCTGCTCGGGGACGCGGGGGGCGACACCGGAGGGCGTCGCGGGGTAGGCGGGGGCGCCGCCGAAGCGGCCGGTGCCGAGGTGGCCGTCGGCGAGCAGCGGGGCGTGCTTGCGGAAGGAGCCGGAGATGAGCGAGCGCCGGGTCTGGGCCCAGCCGCGCAGCGGGCGGAGCAGCGGCATGGTCTGGTCGACGGCGCGCAGCCGGGCGCCGACCGCGCCGCGGCGTTCGTTCTCGTAGCCGTCGAGCAGGGCGCTCTCGGCGGGGGCGTCGGTGGGCGGCAGGTGCCAGGCGAGGGCGAGTCGCCAGGCGAGGTTGTCGGCGTCGCGCAGGCCGTCGGCGAGGTTCTGCATGCCGAGGGCGCCGTGCAGGTGGGCGGCGTCGCCGGCGAGGAAGCAGCGGCCGGCGCGGAAGCGGCCGGCGAGGCGCTGCTGGTAGGTGTGGTCGGCGGCGGCGAGCAGTTGGTGGGGCGGGAGTTCGCCGCACCAGCCGGTGAGCGCGGAGGTGACCCGGGTGAGCAGGGTGTCGCCGGTGACGATGCCGGGCCAGGTGGCGTGCGGGTCGACGGGTTCGGTGGGCTGGGGGCGGCCGGGCGGCAGTCGCCAGTCGAGTCGCCACAGGCCGTCGGGCAGTGGGCGGGCGGAGGCTTCGCGGTCGCCGCGCCACGGGGGTTCGCGGTGCAGCCGGGCCTCGCCGGGGAACGGCAGGTCGACGCGGACGGTGGCGACGGCGTGCCGGTCGACGGCGGGCCGGCCGGGGAAGCGGACCTTGAGGAGTTTGCGGACGGTGGACCGGGCGCCGTCGCAGCCGACCAGGTGGCTGCCGCGCCAGCTGGTCCCGCCGTCGGCGGCGGAGGCGGTGCGGACGGTCACGCCGTCGCGGTCCTGGGTGAGTTCGACCACCCGGTGCCGCGGGGTGAGGCGGATCAGCGGGGTGGCGGTGGCGGCGTCGCGCAGGCCGCGCTGGAGGCGGTGCTGGGCGAGGTGCAGGACCGGGTTGTCGTCGAGCGGCAGGCGCAGCACCTCGGCGCGGCGGCGCCAGATGGTGAAGGCGTCCCAGCGGGCGGCGTCGGAGCCGACCAGGGTGTAGCCGATGCGGGCGAGGAAGGCGGCGGTGTCGGGGCCGAGGACGACGGTGCGGGGGCTTTCCGGGCAGACGCCGGCGCCCTCGTCGAGGACCACGCTGGGAACGTCGTTGCGGGCCAGGGCGAGGGCGAGGGCGAGGCCGACCGGCCCGGCCCCGACGATGATCACTGGATCCATGTCGGGGCCTTCCGGCCGGCGGGGCCGGCCGTTGTTCCGTCAGTTGCCGGGCGGGAGCTCCCAGGTGGTGTCACGAAGAGCAATGCAACAGATCACCTGGGTGTCCGTCAAGCAGCGGTTGTGCTGCGGCGGCTCGCGCCGCGGCGGCCGCGGGACTCGATCCAGTGGGCGAGGCCGGTGAGGGCGAGGCACAGCAGGATGTACAGCGGGGTGCCGACCAGGACGACGGGGATGTACGGGTAGCCGTCCGAGTTGGAGGCGATCAGCTTCATCTCCCACAGCAGCTCGGGGTAGGTGATGATGTAGCCGAGCGAGGTGTCCTTGAGGGTGACGACCAGCTGTCCGATGATCGCCGGGAGCATCGAGCGGACCGCCTGCGGGACCAGGATCAGGCCCATCACCTGGGTCTTGCGCAGGCCCAGCGCGTAGGCGGCCTCGGCCTGTCCGCGCGGGACGGCGTTGATGCCGGAGCGGATGATCTCGGCCTGCACGGCGCCGTTGTAGAGGCTCAGGCCGATCACCAGCGCCCACATCGGCTGGGCGCCGAACGCGGCCTGGTACAGCGCGAAGATCATGATGATCAGCGGCATGGCCCGGAAGAACTGGACCACCGCGGTGCAGGCGATCCGCACCGGGAAGTGGTCGGAGAGCCGGCCGGCGGCGAGCAGCGCGCCGAGCACCAGCGAGCCGACCGCGGACAGGCCGAAGACCTTCAGGGTGGCCAGCGCGCCGTTGACGATGCGCTGCTGGACGGCCGTGTACTCGAACGGCGACCACAGCTGGGAGTCGAACTGCCCGGCGTCGTTCAGGCTGCTGATGATGTACCAGAGCAGCGCGGCGATGCCGACGGCGCCGGCCACGCCGAGTATCAGGTTGCGGGTCCGGGCCCGGGGGCCGGGGACGTCGTACAGGACGGAGGCACCACGGGTGCTCATCGGGCCACCGCCACTCGACGCTCAAGGGTGGAGAACAGGGCATTGATGCTGAAGCTGATCGCCAGGTAGGCGAGCGCGATCCAGAAGAAGATCTCGAAGATGCCGTAGCTCATCTCGGTGAAGTGCTTCTGGACGGCGAACAGTTCGACCACGTTGAAGGCGCCCGCGATGGCCGAGTTGCGGGGCAGGGCGATGAACACCGAGCCCATCGGGGAGATCACCGAGCGGACCGCCTGCGGCAGCACCACCAGGCCGAGGGTCTGGCCGAAGCCCATGCCGAGCGAACGGGCGGCCTCGGCCTGCCCGAGCGGCACGGTGTTGATGCCGGCCCGCAGCACCTCGCAGACGAAGCTGCCGGTGTAGGCGCTGAGCGCGATCACCGCGGCGGTGAAGCTGCTGATGTGCACGTTCAGCTGCGGCAGCACGAAGGTCACCGCGAAGAACAGCAGGGTCAGCGGGGTGTTGCGGAAGATCATCACCCAGGCGGTGGCGAACCACCGCAGGACGGGGACGGGCGAGACCCGGAAGGCCGCCAGCACGAAGCCCAGGAGCAGCGCGAACAGGGCACTGAGCGCGCTCAGTTCGATCGTTCGCAGGAAACCCTCGGCGAATTTCGAGAAGTTGTCGCCCTCGAATATCAGTCCCATGCCGGCGGCCCTCCTTTCTCAGTCAGTCGGTGTGTCCGGGCGTCAGCCCGCGATCGGGTCCAGGGCCGGGACGCTCGGGGCGGCGGAGCCGGACAGGCCGAGGGTGGCGTCGTACGCCTTCTTCCAGTCGCCGTTGTCCTCGTGCGCCTTCAGGGCGTCGTTGATCGCCTTCTGCAGCGCCGCGTCGGACTTGTTCAGGCCGACGCCGTAGCGCTCCTCGGTGAAGGGGGTGCCGACGACCTTGAGCTTGCCCTGGTTCTTGGCGGCGAAGCCCTTGAGGATCGAGTCGTCGGTGGTGACCGCGTCGACCTCCTTGGTCAGCAGCTTCTCCACGCAGAGCGAGTAGCTCTCGAACTGGGTGACCTTGGCGCCGAACTTCTGGATGCCGCCGACCGAGGTCGAGCCGGTGGCGGTGCAGACCGACTTGTCCTTGACGGACTCGGAGCCGGTGATGTCGGTGTTGTCCTTGTTCACCAGCAGCGACTGGCCGGCGATGTAGTACGGGCCGCCGAACGCGACGCCCTTGCCCTTGCGGCCGTCGGTGATCGAGTAGGTGCCGACGTAGTAGTCGATCTGGCCGCCGGTGATCGCGGTCTCACGGTTGCTGGAGTTGATGGTCTGCCACTCGATCTGGTCGGCCGAGAAGCCGAGGTCGGCGGCGATCATCTTGGCGATCTCGATGTCGAAGCCGCTGCGCTTGCCGGTCTGCACGTCCTCGAAGCCGAGGAACGGCTGGTCGGCCTTGGCGCCGATCTTCAGCTTGCCGCGCTTCTTGGCCTCGGCCCACACCGGGGAGCCGTCCAGCTTCGCGTCGGTCTTGACGGTGTAGGTCGGCAGCTGCGGGGCGGCCGAGCCGCCGGCGGCGGTGGGGGTGTCGCTCGGGGAGCCGTCCTTGCCACAGGCGGCGACCGCCGTCAGGGCGAGGACGGACAGGGCGGCGGCAACGGTACGACGGGCCTTCATCGGTCGTTCTTCTCCTCGATAGGGGCCACGGCGGGGTCCGGGCCACTGCGAATTGACGCTACTGACGCTTGATCGACAGCGGGAGTCAGTGCTGCAGGATCTTGGACAGGAAGTCCTTGGCACGGTCGGTGCGCGGCGCGGTGAAGAAGGCGTCGGGGGTGTTCTCCTCGACGATCCGGCCGTCCGCCATGAACAGCACGCGGTTGGCCGCGGAGCGGGCGAAGCCCATCTCGTGGGTGACCACGACCATGGTCATGCCCCGCGCGGCGAGCGAACGCATCACCTCCAGCACCTCGTTGACCATCTCCGGGTCGAGCGCGGAGGTCGGCTCGTCGAAGAGCATCACCTTCGGGTCCATCGCCAGCGCACGGGCGATCGCCACGCGCTGCTGCTGGCCGCCGGACAGCTGCGAGGGGTACTTGTCGGCCTGGGCGCCGACGCCCACCCGCTCCAGCAGCTCGCGGGCCGTCGACTCGGCCTCCGCCTTGGCGACCTTGCCCACCTTCACCTGGGCGAGCACCACGTTCTCCAGCACGGTCTTGTGCGAGAACAGGTTGAACGACTGGAACACCATGCCCACCTGGGCACGCAGCTTGGCCAGTTCGCGGCCCTCGGCGGGCAGCGGCTTGCCGTCCACCTCGATCGAGCCGGAGTCGATGGTCTCCAGCCGGTTGATGGTGCGGCACAGCGTCGACTTGCCGGAGCCGGACGGGCCGATCAGTACGACGACCTCGCCCTGGGCTATCTCCAGGTCGATGTCCTGCAGCACGTGCAGGGCGCCGTAGTGCTTGTTCACCCCGCGAAGGGCCACCAGCGGCGCGGCATCGCGCAGCTCGGCACTGTTCTCGGTCATCGCCGTCCGCTCCCTCGTCCTCCGAACCCGGGGCCAACTCGCGTGGTCCGCAGAGCCGGTGATGGTCCGTTCGATGTCCTTCGATGTCCGGGGGCCGGAGCCGGCGGAGCTCCGGGACCCCCGAACGGGGCGACTTTAGGCAGGTACACGACGCCCCGTCAGCCGATCTGAGCTGAACTTGAGCATCACGGTTCGGTGACGCCGGGTAGTCGAGCACCGCGAATACCGGAGCGGTAACGGACCGGCCGATGCGGTTGACCTGGTGACGTCGGATGGGAGTGGATGCCAGGATGGCCCGGTTCCGCGTGGGACCGCGCCATGCCGACGGCGACCGCGCCACCGGCCCGCACGCATACCGACGAACGCACAGGAAGGAGCCCGATGCGCCTGCTCCTGGTCGAGGACGACGACCGCGTGGCCGCCGCCCTGGTCGCGGTGCTGGGCCGACACGGCTTCCAGGTCCGGCACGCCCGCAGCGGACACGAGGCCCTGGACGCGCTCGTCCCGGACGGCAGCGAGCCCTACCGGGTGGTGCTGCTCGACCTCGGACTGCCCGACCGCGACGGCTTCGAGGTGTGCAGCCGGATCCGGGCCGGCAGCGCCGTCCCGGTCATCATGGTGACCGCCCGCGCCGACATCCGCTCCCGGATCCACGGCCTCAACCTCGGCGCCGACGACTACGTCGTCAAGCCGTACGACATGGGCGAACTGCTCGCCCGCATCCACGCGGTGGCCCGCCGCGGCACCCCCAGGACCGCCGAGGACAGCGGCCCCGAGCCGGACGGCCCGCTGGCCTCCCGCGGCGTCGAGATCGACCGCGAACGCCGCCGGGTCAGCGTCAACGGGCGCGACGTGCCACTCACCCGCAAGGAGTTCGACCTGCTGGCGCTGCTCGCCCAGAGCCCCGGCGTGGTCTACCGCCGCGAACAGATCTTCAGCGAGGTCTGGCGCTCCGGCTGGGAGGGCAACGGCCGCACCCTGGAAGTCCACATCGGCTCGCTGCGCACCAAGCTCGGCCTGCCCGGCCTGGTCGAGGCCGTCCGCGGCGTCGGCTACCGGCTCACCTCCGACAGCCCCGACAGCCCGCCCGCCGACGACGCCGCGGAGCGCTGACGTCCCGTGCGCAACCGCCTGCTCGGCATCCTGATCGCCCTGATGGCCTGCGTCCTCGCGGCCCTCGGGGCGCCGCTGGCCTACCTGATCGCCTCGTCCGAGCAGTCCGAGGTCGTCGTCGACCGGATCGACGACGCCGCCCGCTTCGCCCAGGACCTCCCCACCCAGGGCCGCGCGAGCACCACCGCCGTCAAGGGCGAACCCGAACCCGGCCCCGGAGACGGCGGCCGCCTGCACGCCCTGACCAGCGAAGCCGCCCGCTACCACGAGCTGTACGGCGCCCGGATCGGCGTCTTCGAACGCGACGGCAGCGCCGTCGCCGTCGCCCCCGACGGCTGGCGCGCCCCTGCCGACGGACCCGGCGGCCAGGCCTACCGGGAGGCGCTGGCCGGCCGCCGCAGCCACAACCCGCCCCAGGTGTGGCCCTGGACCTCCGACCGCACCCTCACCGTCGCCCTGCCCGTGGTCCGGGACGGCGACGTGGTCGCCGTCGTCCTCACCGAATCGCCCACCGGCCCGCTGCGCGCCCGGATCCTGCACCGCTGGCTGGTGCTGGCCGGCGGCGAGGCGCTCGCCATGATGGTCGCCATCCTGCTGGCCGTCCGCCTCACCGGCTGGGTGCTGCGCCCCGTCCGCACCCTCGACCGGGCCACCCACGACATCGCCACCGGCCGACTCGGCGCCCGGGTCGCCCCCAGCGGCGGACCGCCCGAACTGCGCCGCCTGGCCCGCTCGTTCAACGACATGGCCGACCACGTGGTGCTCGCCATCGACCAGCAGCGGGCCTTCGTCGCCGACGCCTCCCACCAACTGCGCAACCCGCTGGCCGCGCTGCTGCTGCGGGTCGAACTGATCGGCCTGGAACTCCCCGAGGGCCGCGAGGAGGAGATCGCCGCCGTCCGCGAGGAGGGCGCCCGGCTCGCCCGCGTCCTCGACGACCTGCTCGGACTCGCCACCGCCGAAGGCTCCCGGCCCGAACCCGAACCCGTCGACCTCGCCGAACTGGTCCGCACCCGCGCCGACGCCTGGCAGCCGCTCGCCGACCGGCGACAGGTCCGACTCCAGTGGCAGGGACCGCCGATGGCACACGCCTGGGCCGACCCGATCGGCTTCGGCAGCGCCCTCGACGCCGTCCTCGACAACGCCCTCAAGTTCTCCCCGGCCGGCAGCGAGGTCCGGGTCGGCCTCACCATCACCAAGGACGAGGTCACCGCCACCGTCACCGACGCCGGACCCGGCCTCACCGAGGAGGAACTCGCCCGCGTCGGCGACCGGTTCTGGCGCTCCTCCCGGCACCAGAACGTCGACGGCTCCGGCCTCGGCCTCTCCATCGCCCGCACCCTGCTGCTGGCCGGCGGCGGCAGCCTCGGCTTCGCGCCCGCCGAACCCAACGGGCTCCGCGTGCTGCTCACCGTGCCGCGGCGTCAGTGGAGTTGACCCGTCAGGGCTTCACCGACTGGTAGTAGCGCTTCGCGCCGTCGTGCAGCGGCAGCGGATCGGTGTACACCGCGCTGCGCAGGTCCACCAGCTGCGCCGCGTGCACCTGGCCGCCGATCCGGTCGCGGCTGTCGATCACCACCCGGGTCACCGCCTCCACCAGCGCCGGGTCCACGTCCGCCCGGGTCACCAGCAGGTTCGGCACCGCCACCGTCGACACCGGCGTGCGCTGCGGCTCCACCAGCGGATAGGCGTCCGCCGGAATGGTCGCCGCCCGGTAGGCGTCCATCCCGTAGCCCTCCAACTGGTGCAGCGGGTCCGACAGTTCGCCCATCGGCACGATCCGGATCGGGGTGTGCTCCGACAGGTCGGTCAGCGCCGCCGTCGGCAGACCGCCCGACCAGAAGAACGCGTCCAGGTCCTTGTCGCGCAACCGGTCCGCCGCGTCGCCCACGCCCAGCATCGACGAGCGCACGTCCGTGTCCGGGTCCAGCCCCGCCGCCTCCAGCAGCCGCCGGGCCACCAGGTTCACGCCCGACATCTGCTGGCCGACCCCGACCCGCAGCCCGCGCAGGTCCGACACCTTGTGCACCGGCGAGTCCGCCGGCACCACCAGCTGCATGTAGTCGTCGTACAGCCGGGCGATCGCCCGCAGCTGCGACTTCTGCGGATTCGTGAAACTCGCCACCGAGTCCGCCGTGGCGATCGCGAAGTCGTCCTGGCCCGACAGCACCCGCTCCAGGTTGTCCAACGAACCCTGGGAGTTGTCCAGCCGGACCTTCACCCCGGGCATCGCCGAACGCATCGAGTCCTTCAGCAGCACCCCGTACCGGTCGTACACCCCGCGCTGCACACCCGTCGCGAACGCCGCCTCCCCGTGCAGCCCCGACCCGGCCCGCGCCGACGACACCCACCAGCCGCCCGCACCCCCCACCACCAGCAGCAGCACGGCCGCCACCCGCACCAGCGGACTGCGCGCCGCGGAACGCAGCGCGGCACCGGCACGGGGCGGACGGGTCGAAGCAGCCATGGCAGGGATACTGCCAGCCCCGACCGCCCGGCGGGAGGCCCCGGCCGGTGCCCGTACCCTTGCTCTGTGGGTATGGAGGAGAGCTTGCGAACTTACAAGGTCGTCACGTACGGCTGCCAGATGAACGTCCACGACTCCGAGCGCCTGTCCGGGCTGCTGGAGGAGGCCGGCTACACCAAGGCCGCCGGCGACGGCGACCCCGACCTGGTGGTCTTCAACACCTGCGCGGTCCGCGAGAACGCCGACAACAAGCTGTACGGCAACCTCGGCCGGCTCGCCCCCGCCAAGCAGGCCAACAGCGGCATGCAGATCGCCGTCGGCGGCTGCCTCGCCCAGAAGGACCGCGAGACCATCGTCCGCAAGGCCCCCTGGGTCGACGTGGTCTTCGGCACCCACAACATCGGCCACCTGCCCGCCCTGCTGGAGCGCGCCGCGATCGAACGCTCCGCGCAGGTCGAGATCCTGGACTCGCTGGAGACCTTCCCCTCCACCCTGCCCACCCGGCGCGAGTCCGCGTACGCCGCCTGGGTCGCCATCTCGGTCGGCTGCAACAACACCTGCACCTTCTGCATCGTCCCCGCCCTGCGCGGCAAGGAGGAGGACCGCCGCCCCGGCGACATCCTCGCCGAGGTCGAAGCACTGGTCGCCGAGGGCGTCGTCGAGGTCACCCTGCTCGGCCAGAACGTCAACGCCTACGGCTCGGACCTCGGCGACCGGCAGGCGTTCTCCAAGCTGCTGCGTGCGTGCGGGGAGATCGAGGGGCTGGAGCGGGTCCGCTTCACCTCGCCGCACCCGAAGGACTTCACCGACGACGTGATCGCGGCGATGGCCGGGACGCCGAACGTGATGCACCAGCTGCACATGCCGCTGCAGTCCGGCTCCGACACCGTGCTGCGCGCGATGCGACGCTCCTACCGGCAGGAACGCTTCCTCGGCATCATCGAGAAGGTCCGCGCCGCGATGCCCGACGCCGCGATCTCCACCGACATCATCGTCGGCTTCCCCGGCGAGACCGACGAGGACTTCGAGCAGACCCTGCACGTCGTCCGCGAGGCCCGGTTCGCCAACGCCTTCACCTTCCAGTACTCCAAGCGGCCCGGGACGCCCGCCGCCGAGATGGAGAACCAGATCCCCAAGGCCGTGGTGCAGGAGCGCTACGACCGGCTGATCGCCCTCCAGGAGGAGATCTCCTGGGAGGAGAACAAGAAGCAGGTCGGCCGCAAGCTGGAGATCCTCGTCGCCGAGGGCGAAGGCAAGAAGGACGACCGGACGGACCGCCTCTCCGGCCGTGCGCCCGACAACCGGCTGGTCCACTTCACCCGGCCCGAGGGGGGCGTGCGGCCCGGCGACATGGTGACCGTCGAGATCACCTACGCCGCCCCGCACCACCTCCTCGCGGAGGGCCCCGTCCTCGGCGTGCGCCGCACCCGCGCGGGCGACGCGTGGGAGAAGCGACAGGCTGCGCCCGCGAAGCCGGCCGGCGTCATGCTCGGCCTCCCGTCGGTCGGCGTCCCGGCGCCCCTGCCTGCGGCGCCGGGGGGCTGCGGGTAGGCAAGGAGTGCACAACTAGGGGCGCGGGGAACTGCGCGACAAGCGCAAGTCACGTCCGCAAGGTCGCGATCACGTGCAGGTCATTGTCCTGCGTCGCGATCTTGCGGTGGGGTGCGTTCCCCTTCGCGCAGTTCTCCCCCAGCCCTGGCGGGCCGGGAGGTACCCCCACGCGCCCCCGGGTTCGCACCCTCGCAGGTCCCCGCGCCTGCACCGTAGAGTGATCGACATGCTTGTTGCCGCCGCCGTGTGCCCCTGTCCGCCGTTGCTCGTGCCCGAGGTCGCGACCGGGGCTGCGGGGGAGGCGGAGGTGTTGCGGGCGGCGTGTCTGGAGGCCGTGCGGGAGCTCGGGGGCGTGGATCTCGTCGTCGTGGTGGGGGCGGGCGAGAAGGCCGGGGTGTGGACGGAGGGCGGGGCGGGGTCGTTCCGTCGGTACGGGGTGCCGAAGGCGGTGAAGCTGCCGCTGGGCGGGGTGGACGGCCCGGAGCTGTCGCCGGCGTTGACGGTGGGGGCGTGGCTGCTGGAGGAGGCGGGCGTCCGGGTGCCGACGCACGCCGTCGCGGTGCGGGCGGACACGACGGCCGAGCGGCTGCTGGGGCTGGGCCGGGGGCTGGCCGAACTCGCCGACCGGGTGGGCCTGTTGGTGATGGGCGACGGCAGTGCCCGGCGTTCGGTGAAGGCCCCGGGGTATCTGGACGAGCGGGCCGAGGACCACGACCGCGCGGTGGCGGCGGCGCTGGCCGCCGCGGACGCGGCGGCGTTGGCCGCGCTGGACGCGGACCTCTCGGCGGAGCTGCTCGCGGAGGGCCGGGCCCCGTGGCAGGTGCTGGCGGGTGCGGCGGAAGGCGCCGCGCTGCGCGGCGAGCTGCGGTACGAGGACGCCCCGTACGGCGTCGGCTACCTGGTGGCCTCCTGGCGCTGAGCGTCAGCAGGCCACCGCGGCGCTACGGGTTCAGTCGTCCTTCGGCTTCGCGGCGAAATCGTCGCGGGCGTGCTTGGCGGCCGACGTGCCCTTGTCGATCTTCTCGCTGTACTTGTGCTTGGTGGCCTTGTCGATGGTCTCGCCGGCCTTGTCCACCATGTTGTCGATCTTGTCGCCGTGCTTTCCGGCCAGCTCGCTGGCCTTGTCCTTGAGTTCCTCGGCCTTGCCCTTGAGGTTGTCCATCAGGCCCATGAAGTGCGTTCCTCGCTTTTCGCATCAGATCGGTACCAGACATAGCTGATCTTCCCCGGTCAACGAGGGCGCGACACGGGAGGTGCCCGGGTTTTGCGAGACTGGTGGGGTGAGCGGTTCCTCTTCCTCTTCTTCTGTGTCCTCCGCACGCCCGCGCCGGGTGGTGTCGGTGGTCGGTTCGACGGCGGCCGGCAAGTCGGACCTGGCGGTGGCGATAGCCCGTGAGCTCGGCGGGGAGGTGGTGAACACCGACTCGATGCAGCTGTACAAGGGCATGGACATCGGCACCGCCAAGCTGACCGAGGCCGAGCGCGGCGGCATCCCGCACCACCTGATGGACGTCTGGGAGGTGACCGAGGCCGCCTCGGTCGCCGAGTACCAGCGTCTGGCCCGGGCCGAGATGGACCGGCTGCTGGCGGCGGGCAAGGTGCCGGTGCTGGTGGGCGGCTCGGGGCTGTACGTGCGGGCGGCGATCGACGAGATGGAGTTCCCCGGCACGGACCCCGAGGTGCGGGCCCGGTTGGAGGAGGAGCTGGAGCGGGTCGGGCCGGGGGTGCTGCACCGGCGGCTGGCCGAGCTGGACCCGGCGGCCGCGGCGGCGATCCTGACCAGCAACGGGCGGCGGATCGTCCGGGCGCTGGAGGTCATCGAGATCACCGGGCAGCCGTTCACCGCGAACCTGCCGACCCAGCGGGCCGTGTACGAGGCGGTGCAGATCGGCGTGCAGGTGCCGCGTCCGGAGCTGGACCGGCGGATCGAGCTGCGGGTGGACCGGATGTGGGAGGCCGGTCTGCTGGACGAGGTGCGGGAGCTGGAGCGGGTCGGGCTGCGCGAGGGGCTGACCGCGAGCCGGGCGCTGGGCTACCAGCAGGTGCTGGCGTTCTTCGCCGGCGAGTGCACCGAGGACGAGGCGCGGGAGGAGACCGTGCGGGCCACCCGGCGGTTCGCCCGGCGCCAGGAGTCGTGGTTCCGGCGGGACGCGCGAATCCACTGGCTGGACCGTCCGGAGGGCGCCGATCCGGTCGAACTCCTGGGCCGCGCAATGGAACTGATCGACTGCCCGGAACGTTCCGGCGACACCGGCTGACCGGCGGATTTCGGCTCTCCGGGGGCGTGATCCGGCCAGTCGCCCGGGCAGCTGCACCGGCAGACGCAGGTGCAGAAGGCACCGGCGGTCACGACCGGATCACGTCCTGGCATCGGATCACCCGATCGACCCGGTGGACGCCCTGTCGGGGTCTTGCCACGTGCCATCATCGGTAGCACCGAGGCCCGGCACGCGGGCCGGCCTCACTGCCCGCGAGCTCCCGGAGCCCGCGTCGAGCCATCTGGGGAGGCCGCGTGTCAACGGGTACCGGCCCCGAAACCGATGAGCTGCTGGGCGACAGGTCCGACGGATCCGAGACGCTGCCCGAGCTCGCCGTCCCCACCACCTCGTACGCGGTGGCCCTGCCCGCGATCGACGACCTGGCCGCCGCGCCGGGCGTGGTGCACGTGCGGGACATCCGGCCGCGCCGTCGGCTGCGCTGGTGGCAGATCCTGCCGATCGCCGGAACGGTGATGCTCGGCTCGCTGATGTTCGCCTTCCCGCTGGCCTTCGGCAGCGAGGGCGCGACCGCGATGATCGGGATGCTCGGCCTGCTGATCACCGCCGCCTCGGTCGGCTGGGGCGCGATGGCCGCCCGCCGGGCCGGTTACAAGTGGCCGGGCGTGCCGCGTAGGGGCAGCTCCGAGCGGGCCGGCTGGAAGGCCATCGTGGTCTACACCCTGCTGGTGGCGGTGGCCCTGGCGCTGGCCGTCTGGCGGGTCGTCCACCTGCGTGGTTGACACTCCCCGGCCGTTACCATCGGCGGTGTGAGCGAGCGCAGCGGTATCAGCGGAACGGCCTTCCTCAAGGGGCACGGCACCCAGAACGACTTCGTGATCGTCCCCGACCCGGACGGCGAGCTGGAGTTGTCGGCGGCCACCGTCGCCGAACTGTGCGACCGGCGGGCCGGGATCGGCGCGGACGGGGTGCTGCGGGTGGTGCGGTCGGCCGCCGAGCCGGACGCGGCGGCGATGGCCGGGCAGGCCGAGTGGTTCATGGACTACCGGAACGCGGACGGCTCGATCGCCGAGATGTGCGGCAACGGCGTGCGGGTCTTCGCCCGCTACCTGGTGCACGCCGGGCACGCGAAGCCGGGCGAACTGGCGGTCGCCACCCGCGGCGGGGTGAAGAAGGTCCGGGTCGCCGAGGACGCCGCCGACGGCACCCCGGGCGAGATCACCGTGGACATGGGCCGCGCGGTGCTGCCCGGCCCGGACGACATCACCGTCACCGTCGACGGGCGCAGCTGGCCCGCGCTGAACGTCAACATGGGCAACCCGCACGCGGTCGCGTTCGTGGCGGACCTCGCGCACGCCGGGCACCTGTACGACGCGCCCGCCACCGCGCCGGAGGGCGTGTACCCCCAGGGTGTGAACGTGGAGTTCGTGGTGGACCGCGGCGAGCGGCAGGTGGCGATGCGGGTGCACGAGCGCGGCTCCGGCGAGACCCGCTCGTGCGGGACGGGCGCCTGCGCGGTCGCGGTGGCCGCGATCCGCCGGGCCGGACTGGACCCGGCGGCGACCGGACGGGCCGTCAGCTGGACGGTCGACCTGCCCGGCGGGCGGCTGGTGATCGAGGAGTTCCCCGACGGCCGGATCGAGATGACCGGCCCCGCCGTGATCGTCGCCGAGGGCGTGCTGCTGTAACGGCAGGTCAGGCGGACGAAGCGTCAGCTCCCGCTTCCCAGGCCGGTATCCGGCTAATCCCCCCGTTCGGGTGAGGCCGGTGGCGGAGTCGAAGCGGGGGCTCGCCGAACGTGCTGTGCTCGGTAGCATGGACCACCGGGTCGGCCGTCGCTCCGGTGTTGCTGCCGGAGGTGCAGATGACCATCCGCTCCGAGTTGGCGGGCTCGCCGTCCAAGCAGCAGGCGAGCCGCTTCAGCCGTGCGGCGCTCGGCCGGGCCGGCCGGGCGGCGCTGCTCGCCACCGGGCGGACGCCCGTCCCCGACGCCATCGAACCGATCGTGCAGGCGCACCGGGTGCACCATCCGCAGGCCGACCTGGCGCTGCTGGCCCGGGCCTACCGGGTCGCCGAGGCGAGCCACCGCGGGCAGACCCGCAAGAGCGGCGAGCCGTACATCACCCACCCGCTCGCGGTCACCATGATCCTCGCCCAACTCGGCGCGGACACCACCACGCTGGTCGCCTCGCTGCTGCACGACACCGTCGAGGACACCGAGGTGACGCTCGATCAGGTCGCCGAGCACTTCGGGCCGGAGGTCGCGTACCTGGTGGACGGCGTCACCAAGCTGGAGAAGGTCGACTTCGGCGCGGCGGCGGAACCCGAGACCTTCCGCAAGATGCTGGTCGCCACCGGCGACGACGTCCGGGTGATGGTGGTCAAACTCGCCGACCGGCTGCACAACATGCGCACCATCCGGCACATGAAGCCGGCCAGTCAGGTGCGGATCGCCAAGGTCACCCGGGACGTGCTGATCCCGCTCGCCGAACGGCTCGGCATCCAGGTGGTGAAGGCGGAGCTGGAGGACATCGTCTTCGCCACCCTGCACCCCGAGGAGTACGCGCGCACCGACGCGGTGGCCGACGGCTGGACGGACGGCGTGCTCGCCCCGTTCGCCGCCGAACTCGGCCGCCAGCTCGCCGAGGCCGGGATCTCCTCCGCCGTGACCGTCCGCCCCCGGCACCTGGTCTCGCTGCACCGGGTGATGATCAAGCGCGAGGCCGGCCCGGACAGCGCGGGGCTGCGGCCCGCCGACTTCGGCCGGCTGCTGGTGGTGGTCGAGGAGAACGCCGACTGCTACGCGGTGCTCGGCGAACTGCACACCTGCTGGACGCCGCTGCCCGGCGAGTTCAAGGACTTCGTGGCCGCCCCCAAGTTCAACCTGTACCAGTCGCTGCACACCGCGGTGGCGCTGCCCGGCGGCGAGGTGGTCGAGGTCCTGGTGCGCACCCGGCGGATGCACGAGGTCGCCGAGACCGGCGTGGTCGCGCTCGGCGACCCGCGCACCGACCGGCAGGGCGCCGCCGACGACCCCGAGGACCGCACCGACCCGGCCCGCCCCGGCTGGCTGGCCCGCCTGCTGGAGTGGCAGCAGGGCACCCCCGACCCGGACGCCTTCTGGTCCGCGCTCACCGCCGACCTGCGCGACGACCGCGAGATCACCGCCGTCACCGAGGACGGCACCACCCTGCACCTGCCGGCCGGCGCCAGCTGTCTGGACGCCGCGTACCTGATCGGCGAGGACACCGGGCACCGGTGCATCGGCGCCCGGGTCAACGGCCGGCTCACCGCGCTCTCCACCGAACTGCGCGACGGCGACGTGCTCGGCCTGCTCACCGCCCCCGTCGACGAGGACAGCGGACCGGACCCGGAGTGGCTGGAGTACGTCCGCACCCCCGCCGCCCGGCTCGCCATCGAACGCCGGCTGGCGGCCGGACCGCTGCCCGCGCCCGCCGCCGAACGGCCGCCCGCGCCCGGCGCCCCGACGCCCGCCGCCCCGCCCGCGCCAGCCGCCGGAGCGCCCGCCGATGTGCCCGAACTGCCGGGCGCTGCCGTCCGGTTGGCGCGCTGCTGCACGCCGGTGCCGCCCGACGAGGTGACCGGCATCGTGCTGCGCGGCAAGGTCGTCACGGTGCACCGGGCGCCCTGTCCGACCGGCCTCCGGATGCTGCGCGCCGGCCGCCGCCGGGTGGAGGTCCGCTGGCTGCCAGGCGGCGCCCCGCAGTGGGGCTACCGGGCGACGCTGCACGCCGAGGCGCTGAACCGGCCCCGACTGCTGGCCGACCTGACCGCCGCGATCTCCGGCGAAGGCGTGTCGATCTTCTCCGCCGACGTCGAGCCGCCCCGACAGCTGCGGGTCCGGCACAGCTACACCCTGGAACTGGCCGACGCCGCCGCGCTGCCCGCCGTGATGCGGGCGATGCTCCGGGTCTCCGGCGTGTACGACGTCTACCGGCCGGGCGGGCCCGAGGAGTTGCCGGCCCGGCCCGCGATGCCGGCGGCGGGGGCGGAGCCGGCCGTACCGGGGCCGGTGGCGGGGGCCGCCGCGACGGCTGGTAAAAGGGATGACTCGGGCACAGCGGGCGTGCGACCATCGTGGGGAATTCACGGCGGCTCCGCCGTGTTGTCCGAGAGCATCACCCGACCGACCCAAGGATGAAATGACCTCCACGTTCGACAGCCGCACCCGATCGAGCGAGTCGGCCAGCCGCCTCGCCGACCTCAAGGCGGAAGCCCTGATGGACGAGGACCTCGCGGCGATCGACGAGGGCCTCGGCAACAACTACGACGGAGAGCAGTACGACCGCTCCGAGCGCGCCGCGCTCCGACGCGTGGCCGGCCTCTCCACCGAACTGCAGGACGTCACCGAAGTCGAGTACCGCCAGCTCCGCCTGGAGCGCGTGGTGCTCGTCGGCGTGTGGACGGACGGCACGCTGGAGGAGGCGGAGAACTCGATGGCCGAGCTCGCCGCCCTCGCCGAGACGGCCGGCTCCGAAGTCCTGGACGGCGTGATCCAGCGCCGTGACAAGCCCGACGCGGCCACCTACATCGGCTCCGGCAAGGCCCAGCAGCTGCGCGACCTGGTCGCCTCCACCGGCGCCGACACCGTGGTCTGCGACGGTGAGCTGACGCCCGGCCAGCTGATCCACCTGGAAGACGTGGTGAAGGTCAAGGTCGTCGACCGCACCGCGCTGATCCTGGACATCTTCGCCCAGCACGCCAAGTCCCGTGAGGGCAAGGCGCAGGTCTCGCTCGCGCAGATGCAGTACATGCTGCCGCGCCTGCGAGGCTGGGGTGCGTCGCTGTCCCGGCAGATGGGTGGCGGTGGCTCCGGCACCTCGGGCGGCGGCATGGCCACCCGTGGCCCCGGTGAGACCAAGATCGAGACCGACCGTCGGCGGATCCGCGAGAAGATGGCGAAGCTCCGCAAGGAGATCGCCGACATGAAGAAGGGCCGCGACACCAAGCGGCAGGAGCGGCGGCGCCACCAGGTGCCCTCGGTGGCGATCGCCGGGTACACCAACGCCGGCAAGTCCTCGCTGCTCAACCGGCTCACCGGCGCCGGCGTCCTGGTGGAGAACTCGCTGTTCGCCACCCTGGACCCGACGGTCCGCCGGGCGCAGACCCCGAGCGGCCGGCTGTACACGCTGGCCGACACCGTCGGCTTCGTCCGGCACCTGCCGCACCACCTGGTCGAGGCGTTCCGCTCCACCATGGAGGAGGTCGCCGAGGCCGACCTCATCCTGCACGTGGTGGACGGCTCCCACCCGGAGCCGGAGGTGCAGCTCGCCGCCGTCCGCGAGGTGATCGTCTCGGTCGACGCACAGAACGTGCCCGAGGTCGTGGTGATCAACAAGGCGGACGCCGCCGACCCGGCGGTGCTCCAGCGCCTGCTGCGCCGCGAGCCGCACGCCATCGTGGTGTCGGCCCGCAGCGGCCAGGGCATCGACGAACTCCTCGCCCTGATCGACGAAGAACTGCCGCGCCCGGCGGTGGAGGTCAAGGTGCTGGTGCCGTACACCCGCGGCGACCTGGTCTCCCGGGTGCACGCGGAGGGCGAGCTGCTCTCCACCGAGCACACCGCGGAGGGCACGCTGCTGCACGCCAAGGTGGCGGCGGTGCTCGCCGGCGAGCTGGAGCGGTACGCGGTCGTCACCGCGTAGTCCGTCCGCAGAACGGCCCGAGGTAGGAGTCCCTTCCTCGGGCCGTTCGCGTGTCCCGGGCTACTTGGCCTGGAGGAACGCGTCGAACATCTTCTTGGCGTCCGAACCCAGGTTGGGGCCGGCCATCCAGGTGTCGTCACCGAACGAGTTGTCGGAGAACAGCATCGTCCTGCCGTCGTGCTTGGTGAACCAGCCGCCGCCGGAGGAACCGCCGGTCATGTCGCAGCCGATGGCGAGCATCGGCGGCCGGGAGGAGTCGAAGACGAACGGGGTCGGCTTCAGGCTGGAGTCGCAGTGCTCCAACTCCTCGCCGTCGAAGGGCGGCCCGGCCGGGTAGCCCCACGACGACGCCGAGGCGATCTCGCCCGGCTGGGCGCCGAACCAGATCGGCACCGAACCGCCCACGGTCTCCTCCAGCGAACGGGTGGTGGAGCCGTCCTCCGAGGCCACCCGGATCACCGCGAAGTCGAACTGGCTGATCGCGCTGCCGGTGTGCCCCTCCTTCTGGGTCGTCCACTGCGGCATCACGTACAGCGAGCGGGCCGCCCAGACGCCCATCGGGGCCCGCTGTTCACGGGTGGCGCTCTTGACCTTGCCGTTGCTGCTCGCGCCGGACTTGTTGTAGCCGGGGACGAAGATCAGCTTCTGGTAGTAGTCGGCGTTCTTGCCCCCGTGCACGCAGTGCGCAGCCGTCCACACCAGGTTGCTCTTGCCGGGGTGGCTCGGGTCGGACACCACGGTGCCCGAACACACCATGCCGCCCTCCGGGCTCTCGAAGTAGATCTTGCCGACCACCGCGGAGTCCGCGCTGTACGGGTGCGGCTGCGCCTTCGCCGGGATGGTCTTCGGGAAGACCACGTCCGCGATCGACGGGAACTGCTTGGTGTCCGGCTTGTCGACCTTGACGCCCTGGGCGCCGGAGAGCTTCTTCCCGTCCCAGAAGCTCTTGATCTTCTCCAGGTCCTCCGGCTTGAAGCCGTTCTTGGAGGCCCAGTCGGACCAGTCGTCGGCGGTCCAGCTGGAGACCTTGGCAAGCGTGTTCTGAATGTCCTTCACGTCCACGCCCGGCTTCGAGGCGCCGGTGGCCGGCGGGGCCGCGTTCGGCTTGCTGCTGCTCTGGCAGGCGGCGGTGGTGACGGCGAGCACCGTCACCAGGGCGGCCGCAGCGATGGTGCGGACACGGCGCGCGGCGGTTCGATGCTGGGTGGTCATGGGCAGTTCCCCCGTGGTCGTCGGTCGGTCGAAAGGTGGCGGGAGGTGACGCGCGGTCACTTCCGTGAGATGTAGTCGAGGGCCTGGCGGGCCACGCCCTCCAAGTAGGGGCCGTTCAGGGCGGTGTGGGCCGAGGTGCCGATCGAGGTGTTGCTGACCAGCCGCTGACGGCCGTCCGGACCGTCCGCGAACCAGCCGCCGCCCGAGGCGCCGGCCGTCATCGTGCAGCCGATCACCAGCATCGCCGGGCGGGCCGCGTCGAAGCTGCGCGAGCCCGGGCGGCCGGAGTCGCAGCGCTCCAACTCCTGCCCGTCGAACGGCGCGACGGCCGGATAGCCCCAGGCCTGGATCGCCAACTGCTCGCGCGGCGCGTCGAACCACACCGGCACCGCGGTGCCGATGACCTCCTCCAGCGAGCGGGTCTCGCCCTCCGGGCCGCGCACCTTGAGCACCGCGAAGTCGTACTGGTTGGCGGCGTCCCCGCCCCGGGTGCCCTCGGTGGTCCACAGCGGCGAGGTGATCACCTGGTCGGCCCACCACTGGCCGAGCGGGGCGACATCGGCGAGCGCCGCCCGGTGGTGGTCGCTGGCCGCGCCCGAGCTGTTGTACGCCGGGACGAAGACCAGGTTCTTGTACCAGTCACCGCCCTTGCCCTCGTGGACGCAGTGCGCCGCCGTCCACACCAGGTTGCTGTGCCCCGGGTGCGCCGGATCGGCGACCACGGTGGCCGAGCACTGGCCGGTGCCGCCGTTCGGGGCCGTCATGAAGACCTTCCCGGACGCCGGATAGCTGGTGTACGGCCGTGGCACCGGCTGCGCGGCGACCGCCGCCGTCGGTCCGCCCGTGGACGGCGAGGGCCCGGTGGAGGACGACGGGGCCGGTGACTCCGGCGAGGGCGCGGCGGGGGACGAAGGGGCCGGTGGCTCCGGGGCGGGCGCGACGGGGGACGAAGGGGCCGGTGGCTCCGGGGCGGGCGCGGGCTGTTGCGGCGGCGCCTGGTCCATCGTCTCGGCGCTCCACACGCCCGCCACCGCGGGGTTGTGGAAACCGTGGCGCTGCGCCCAGCGGTCCCACTCGGTGAATCCCCAGTGCTTCAACTCGGCGAAGCTGCGCGGGTCCTCGCCCCCGCCCGGCCCGCCGTCCGAGCCGCAGCCCGCCACCCCGCCCAGCAGCACGGCCGCCGTCAGCGCGGCCAGCACCCCCCGTGCCCTCAACTCTCAACCCCCCTGAAACGGTCCGTTCCCCCGGGGGACAGTCTTTCATCCGGGTGCGAGCCACCGGCGGGCGGTGCGGTCCTGTTGGCGTCCGGTCATCGAACCGTGATGGTGACGGTCCGTCAGGATCCCAGTGGCGCTGCCGGTACGCGGATCATCGGGCGAAACTCACCGGAACGAGTGAGCCGATCTTGTGCCCGCCCCATCGGGATAGGTAACCCTTACCCGAAGGCAATCGCGCGGCTCAAGGAGCGGATTTGGCCACCATCCTCACCGACGTTCTCCCGGTCGCCCGGCCGTCGGCCGAAGACCCCAGCTCGGACCTGCTGCTCCACCCCGACCCGGCCGTCGCCGCCGAACACGCCGCCACCGAGAGCCTGTTGCGGTGCTGGGCCCGGGAGACCGCCGCCGAACGCCCCGACGGCGACCTGCTGCGCATCCCCGTCCTCGGCGGCGCCGCCCAGCTCTCCGCGCCCGTCCGGCACTGGTCGGCCTGCGGCTGGCACCGCTTCGGCCCCGCCACCGTCTCCACCGGCGCCGCCGAACACCCGGTGGACGCCGTCACCGTCGCCGCCCTGGTGGCCGGCGCCACCGGCCGCCCCGAACCCGGCCAACTCGCCGACCTCACCTCCCGGGTGGCCGACTCGGTCGGCCGCACCGCCGAGATCCTCGCCCACCGCCGGACCGGCCCCGCGGGCCCGACCGACCCGTTCCTGCGCGCGGAGCAGTCGCTGCTGCTCGGCCACCCCCTGCACCCCACCCCGAAGAGCCGCGACGGCCTCGGCCCCGCCCAGTCCGCCGCCTACTCGCCGGAGCTGCACGGCTCGTTCCGGCTGCACTGGTGGGCCGTCGACCGCGGCCTGCTCGCCGCCGACTCCGCCACCGGCACCCCCGCCGAGCGGATCACCGCCGAGCTGTACGGCCGGCCGCTGCCCGACGGCGCCGCGGCGCTGCCCCTGCACCCTTGGCAGGCACGCGAGCTGACGCTCCGACCGGCCGTCGCCGACCTGCTCGACCAGGGCCTGCTCACCGACCTCGGCCAGCACGGCGAGCCCTGGCACCCCACCAGCTCGGTGCGCACCGTCTGCCGACCCGGCACCCCGTGGATGCTCAAGCTCTCGCTGGGCCTGCGGATCACCAACTCCCGCCGGGAGAACCTGCGCAAGGAACTCCACCGCGGCGCGGAGGTGCACCGGCTGCTGGAAGCCGGCCTGGCCCGGCAGTGGCAGGCCGCCCACCCCGGCTTCGACATCGTCCGCGACCCGGCCTGGATCGGCGTCGACCACCCCGCGCTCGGCGACCCGAACGGCCTGGACACCGTGCTCCGGCAGCTGCCGTTCGGCCCCGGCGACCGGGCCCTGTGCGTGGCCGGACTGATCGCCGAACAGCCCGCCGACCCGGCCGGCTCGCAACTCGCCCAGGTGCTCGGCGAACTCGCCGCCCGCACCGGCCGACCCGTGCACACCGTCGCCACCGAGTGGTTCCTGCGCTACCTGGACGCCGTGGTGCTGCCGATCCTCTGGCTGGACGGACAGGCCGGCATCGCGCTGGAGGCCCACCAGCAGAACAGCCTGGTCCTGCTCGACCCGCAGGGCTGGCCCACCGGCGGCCGCTACCGCGACAACCAGGGCTACTACTTCCGCACCTCGCACACCGACCGGCTGCACCGGCTGCTGCCCGACCTCGGCGCACACAGCGACACCTTCGTCCCCGACGCCGTCGCCGACGAACGCTTCGCCTACTACCTCGGCATCAACCACGTCCTCGGCCTGATCGGCGCCTTCGGCTCCCAGCAACTCGCCGACGAGCACCTGCTGCTGGCCGCGCTGCGCCGCTTCCTGGCCGGCCCCGCCGCCACCGCCACCCGCTCCGCGCTGCCCGCCCACCTGCTGGACGCCCCCACCCTGCGCTGCAAGGCCAACCTGCTGACCAGGCTGCACGGCCTCGACGAACTGGTCGGCCCGGTGGAGACCCAGTCGGTGTACGTGGAGATCGCCAACCCGGTGGCCCGGGCGTGACGGCGGAGCTCCGCATCCCCACGTCCGCCGGTGAACTCGTCCTGCGCGCCGTGCAGTTGGCCGACGACCTCGGCCTGCTCACGGACTGGATGAACGACCCGGAGACCGACCGCTGGTGGGCGCTGGCCGGGCCGCCGGAGACCACCGCCGCCCACCTCGCCGGGCAGCTCGACGGGGACGGCCGCAGCCGGCCCGTCCTCGCCCTGCTCGACGGCGAACCCACCGGCTACTTCGAGCTGTACCGCGCCGACCTCGACCCGCTGGCCGCGCACTACCCCGCCCGTCCGCACGACCTCGGCGTGCACCTGTTGCTCGCCCCCGCCGCCCGCGGCCGGGGCCTCGGCGCCCTGCTGCTCGACGCGATCGCCGCCCGGCTGCTGCGGGACGACCCCCGCTGCACCCGGGTGCTCGCCGAGCCCGACGTCCGCAACACGCCCTCCGTCCGGGCGTTCACCGCCGCCGGATTCACCCGCGCCGGCGACCTCGACCTCCCCGACAAGCGTGCCGCCCTGATGATCCGACCGCGGCCCGAGAGCTAGGACGCCATGATCACCCAGCAGCCCCAGCCGTACGACCTGATCGGCGTCGGCATCGGCCCGTTCAACCTCTCGCTGGCCGCGCTCGCCGACCGGGCCGACACCGTCGGCGCGCTGTTCCTCGACGCCCGGCCCGAGTTCCGCTGGCACCCCGGCATGCTCGTGGACGGCGCCCGGATGCAGGTCCCGTTCCTCGCCGACCTGGTCTCGCTGGTCGACCCCACCAACCCGTGGTCGTTCCTCAACTACCTGCGCGAACAGCAGCGGCTGTTCCCGTTCTACTTCAGCGAACGCTTCCAACTGGCGCGCCGCGAGTACGAGCACTACTGCCGGTGGGCCGCCGACCGGCTCCCCAACTGCCGCTTCGACAGCCCCGTCGACGCCGTCCACTGGGACGCCGAGGAGCGGCACTACCGGGTGCAGGCGGCCGGCCGGGAGTACCGCGCCCGGAACCTGGTGCTCGGCGTCGGCACCGAACCCGCCCGGCCCGAGGCGTTCGCGGCGCTGCGCCACCACCCCGCCGTGCTGCACTCGGCTGACTATCTGACGAACCGGCAGGATCTCGACTCCGCGCGGGACGTCACCGTGGTCGGCTCCGGCCAGTCCGGCGCCGAGGTGTTCCTCGACCTGCTGCGCCGGCACGCCGGCGACGGCACCCGGGTGCGCTGGCTCACCCGGACCAGGGCGCTCGCGCCGATGGAGTACTCCAAGCTCGGCCTGGAGCAGTTCACCCCCGACTACACCCGCTACTTCCACGGCCTGCCCGAACCCGTCCGGGACGCCCTGGTGCCCGCCCAGTGGCAGCTGCACAAGGCGGCCAGCGCGGAGACCCTCGCCGAGATCCACGATCACCTGTACGAGCGAACCGTGGGCCGCCCGATCGACGCCGAACCGGTCGAGATCCTGCCCGGCACCGCCGTCACCGAGGCCCGGCCCGGCCCCTGCGGCGGACTCGAACTGCACTGCCGGCACACCGACTCCGGCCGCCGCCACCTGGTCCGCACCGACGCCGTGGTGCTCGCCACCGGCTACCGGGCCCGCCGGCCCGCGCTGCTCGACCCGATCGCCGGGCTGATCGACTGGGACGCGCAGGGCCGCTACCGGGTCGACCTCGACCACCGGGTCGCCACCCGGCCGGAACTCACCGGGGGTCTGTACGTGCAGAACGCCGAGTTGCACACTCACGGAGTCGGCACCCCGGACCTCGGGCTCGGCGCGCACCGCGCCGCCGTGATCCTGAACGCCGTCGCGGGCAAGACCCTGCACCCGCTGCCCCACCGCACCGCCTGGACCACCTTCGCACCCGAGCCCGCCACGGCCCCGGTGCTCCCGCGACCCCAGGAAGGGAACGAGCGTGCCGCAGCCGGCCGTTGACCCCGCACTCCACCTGCCGCCCCAGCTCACCACCGGGCACTGGCAGGCCGCCGCGCGCGCCATGCTGGCCAAGCTGCTCGGCGAGTTCGCCTACGAGGAGCTGCTGCACCCCCGCCCCGAGGGCGACCACTACCTGCTCGAACTCCCCGACGCCGCCTACCGGTTCACCGCCCGCCGGGGCGCCTACGGCAGCTGGCAGGTCGACCCGGCCTCGATAGTCGGTGGGGACGATCCGCTGCGCTTCCTCCAACAGGCCCGGCACACCCTGAAGTTGACCGGCGACACCACCGGCCACCTGGTCCGCGAATTCACCGCCACGCTGATCGCCGACGCCCACCTGCGGGCCACCGCGCTGACCGCAGCCGAACTCGCCGACCTCGACCACGTCGCCCTGGAGGGCCGGCAGAGCGGGCACCCGTGGATCGTCGCCAACAAGGGCCGGGTCGGCTTCTCCGCCACCGACGCGGCCGGCTGGGCCCCCGAGGCCCGGCTGCCGCGCACCCTGCCCTGGCTCGCCGTGCACAAGAACCTGGCCGCCTTCCGCGGCGACGAGACCATCTACGACACCGAACTCGACCCCGCGTTCCGCGCCCAACTCGGCGACCGTGCCGCCGAGTTCTGGCTGCTGCCGGTGCACCCCTGGCAGTGGGACGAGACCGTGGTCGGCCTGTTCGCGCCGTGGATCGCCAGCGGCGAGATCGTCCCGCTGCCCAGCGACGGCGACCTGCGGCTGCCCCAGCAGTCCATCCGCTCGTTCTTCAACCTCAGCCGCCCCGACCGGTGCACCGTCAAACTGCCGCTCGCCATCCTCAACACCCTGGTCTGGCGCGGCCTGCCCACCGAACGGGCCCTCGCCGCGCCCGCCGTCACCGCCTGGATCCGGCGGCTGCGCGACCAGGACCCGTACCTGCGCGACGAATGCCGGGTGGTCCTGCTCGGCGAGATCGCCTCCGTCACCGTCGAACACCCGCTGTACCGGGACCTGCCCGACGCGCCCTACCAGTACAAGGAACTGCTCGGCGCGATCTGGCGCGAACCCCTCGGCCGCCACCTCGACGAGGGCGAACGCGGCCGCACCCTGGCCGCGCTGCTGCAGACCGGCTCCGACGGGCGCGCGCTGACCGCGGAACTCGTCACCCGCTCCGGCCTGGACGTCCGCGACTGGGTCGACCGGCTGTTCGCCGCGATGCTGCCGCCGCTGCTGCACTTCCTGTACCGGTACGGCCTGGTGTTCTCCCCGCACGGCGAGAACGCGATCATCGTCTTCGACGGGCAGGACGTGCCCGTCCGGCTCGCCGTCAAGGACTTCGTCGACGACGTCAACATCAGCGACCAGCCGCTGCCGGAACTCGCCGACCTGCCCGACGGCATCGGCGACGTCCTGCTGCGCGAGAACCCCGACTACCTGTGCCAGTTCCTGCACTCCGGGCTGTTCATCGGCGTCTACCGCTACCTCGCGCCGCTGCTGGAGGAGCACCTCGGCCTCCCCGAAGCCGAATTCTGGGAGCTGCTCCGCGAACGGGTGCTCGACTGCCAGCGCCGCTTCCCGGAACTCGCCGACCGGCACCGGCTGTTCGACCTGTTCGCGCCGCGGATCGACCGGCTCTGCCTGAACCGCAACCGGCTGCTGCTCGACGGCTACCGCGACCGGCCCGACCGGCCGCACGCCGCCGTGCACGGCCAGGTCGACAACCCGCTGCACAGCACCGCGCACCTCCCGGCCCAGGGGCACCGGATTGTCACCCCGGCCCCGTAGGCTGGGAAGGTCATGACGAACGACACCGCACCCCTGCCCGGCGGCCCGGACGCATCGGCGCCTCCCGTCCCCGCCGCCCACATCCCCGAGCTGCTGCACGCCGCCGTCACCGCCGTCGGCGGCGTGGAGCGGCCCGGGCAGGTCCGGATGGCCGAGGCGGTCGCCGCAGCCGTCGACGAGGGCGAACACCTCCTCGTCCAGGCCGGCACCGGCACCGGAAAGTCCCTCGCGTACCTGGTGCCCGCCCTCGCCCACGGCGACAACGTGGTGATCGCCACCGCGACGCTCGCCCTCCAGCGCCAGCTCGTCGAACGCGACCTGCCACGCACCGTCGACGCCCTGCACCCGACGCTGCGCCGCCGCCCGCTGTACGCGATGCTCAAGGGCCGCTCCAACTACCTGTGCCTGCACCGCGCCAACGAGGGCACCCCGAGCGACGAGGGCGAGGGCCTGTTCGACCCGGTCGACGCGCTCGGCGGCCCCACCGGCAAGCTCGGCCAGGACGTGCTGCGGCTGCGCGACTGGGCCGACGAGACCGAGACCGGCGACCGCGACGACCTCACCCCGGGCGTCTCCGACAAGGCCTGGGCCCAGCTGTCCGTCACCTCCAAGGAGTGCCTGGGCGCCTCCCGGTGCGCCTACGGCCAGGAGTGTTTCGCCGAACAGGCCCGCGAACGCGCCAAGTTGGCGGACGTGGTGGTCACCAACCACGCGATGCTGGCGATCGACGCGATCGAGGGCGCGCCGGTCCTCCCCGAACACGGCCTGCTGATCATCGACGAGGCGCACGAGCTGGTGAACCGGGTCACCGGCGCCGCCACCGCCGAACTCACCGTCGGCGCGGTCAACCGGGCCGTCAAGCGCGCGGCCAAACTCGCCAACGAGAAGGCGGTGGACGCGCTGCAGGCCGCCGCCGAGAACTTCCACGGCCTGATGGAGACCGCGCAGCCCGGCCAGGTCGAGGAACTCCCCGAGTACCTCGGCTACGCCGTCGCCGGCATCCGGGACGCCTGCCGCCAGGTGATCACCTCGCTCGGCGAGACCCGCGACAAGGGCCTCAGCGACGAGGACGCCGTCCGCAAGCAGGCGATGGCCTCCGCGGAGACCCTGCACGAGACGGCGGACCGGCTGCTCACCGGCTCCGAGTACGACGTCATCTGGATCGAACGCAGCGACCGCTTCGGCCTCGGCACCGCCTCGCTGCGGGTCGCGCCGCTGTCCGTCTCCGGGCTGCTGCGGGAGAACCTGTACAAGGACCGCTCGGTCGTCCTCACCTCCGCCACCCTCAAGCTCGGCGGTGACTTCCTCGGCGTCGCCGCGTCCCTCGGCCTGCCCGGCGAGACCAGGCTGCCCGACCACCGCACGCCCGACGGGCCCACCGCCGAGACCGGCGAGGACGCGCCGCCGTACTGGCGCGGGCTGGACGTCGGCTCCCCGTTCACCTACCCCAAGCAGGGCATCCTCTACGTCGCCAAGCACCTGCCGCCGCCCGGCCGGGAACCCGACCGGCCCGAGATGCTCGACGAACTCACCGAGCTGATCGGCGCCTCGGGCGGCCGCACCCTCGGCCTGTTCTCCTCGATGCGGGCCGCGCAGGCCGCGGCGGAGGCGCTGCGCGAACGGCTGGACGTGCCGATCCTGCTCCAGGGCGAGGACACCCTCGGCGAGCTCATCCGCGCCTTCGCCTCCGACGCGAAGACCTGCCTGTTCGGCACCCTCTCGCTCTGGCAGGGCGTCGACGTCCCCGGCTCGGCCTGCCAGCTCGTCGTCATGGACCGGATCCCCTTCCCGCGCCCCGACGACCCGCTGATGAGCGCCCGGCAGAAGGACGTCGAGTCCCGCGGCGGCAACGGGTTCATGGCGGTCGCCGCGACCCACGCCGCGCTGCTGATGGCCCAGGGCGCCGGCCGCCTCGTCCGCGCGGCGGACGACCGCGGCGTCGTCGCCGTCCTCGACCCCCGCCTGGCGACGGCGCGGTACGGGAGCTTCTTCCGCTCCTCCATGCCGGACTTCTGGTACACCACCGACCGCAACCAGGTCCGCAGGTCGCTCTCCGCGATCGACGCCTCGGCTCCGCCGGTCAGGGCGCGCTGAACCAGGGGCACCCAACAGCATGGTCCGGCCGAGGACGGTACTCCCGTCTTCGACCGGACCTTGCCCTGCGTTGTCGGTTGCTCGCGCAGTTCCCCGCGCCCCTGGTGGTGCGCCCCCTGCCTACCTCAAAGCCGGCGGAGGACCGCCACGACCTTGCCGAGGATGGTGGCGTTGTCGCCGGGAATCGGCTCGTACGCCACGTTGTGCGGCATCAGCCAGATCTTCCCGTCCTCGCGCTTCAGGCGCTTCACCGTCGCCTCGCCGTCGATCATCGCCGCGACGATGTCCCCGTTCTCGGCGACCGGCTGGCGGCGGACGGTGACCCAGTCGCCGTCGCAGATCGCGGCGTCGATCATCGAGTCGCCCTTGACCGTGAGCGCGAACAGCTCGCCCTCGCCGACCAGTTGACGGGGCAGCGGGAAGACGTCCTCGACGGTCTGTTCGGCCAGGATGGGCCCGCCGGCGGCGATCCGGCCGACCAGCGGGACGTAGGAGGTGGAGGGCCGGCCGGAGGTCTCGGCCGCGGCGGGGCGGGCGACCTCGACGCCGCGGACCTCGTAGGCGCGCGGGCGGTGCGGGTCGCGGCGCAGGAAGCCCTTGCGTTCGAGGGCCATCAGCTGGTGGGCGACCGAGGAGGTGGAGGAGAGGCCGACGGCCTGGCCGATCTCGCGCATGGACGGCGGGTAGCCGCGACGCTGGACGGAATCCCGGATGACCTCGATGACGCGGCGCTGGCGATCCGTCAGGCCCGCTTCGTCGG
This sequence comes from Kitasatospora sp. NPDC059795, assembly GCF_042732175.1. NCBI lineage: Bacteria > Bacillati > Actinomycetota > Actinomycetes > Kitasatosporales > Streptomycetaceae > Kitasatospora > Kitasatospora sp. NPDC059795. The sequence goes on along the minus strand of NZ_JBHWID010000018.1, from coordinate 82,331 downwards.
TGCGGATGCCGGGGGGTCGGCCGGGAAGGGCACGGACGACGGGGGTGGGCACACCGAGCGGGGACTCCTCGATCGGCTGACTACGGCTCATGGTCTGATCCATGCTCTCCTGGTCAGTGGTGCGCGCGGAACGCTCCTGCACCGGGATGGCGGTCTTGGCTTCGACGGTGTGCATGACGCTGGCGGCGCTGGGGGTGGACATCGCGGGCGACCCTCTCGACTGGTGCTCCAACTGCCCAGCTCAACTGGCCCCCCTATCGAAAGGTTGCGCCAAACACACGTTCGAGTGAATTTATTCGAGGTTGCCTGACGTGATCAAGCCTCCGGGTGTAAGTCGATTGCATGTTCGACTCGAACAGTCTATGGGGTCCCGGTGCGCGGTGTCCCCGGCTCTCACCCGTTCGCCCGGCGTGGCGCAGCGTCCGCCACTAGATCTAGTGGCTAGTGTCCTCGATCGGGCACAGGTCTTGTGTTTCGCTTCGGGTAGAGTGGTGCGAGTCGTACGCCGTCGGGTCGCAGGGAGGGAGTTCCAGGTGCACTGCCCCTTCTGCCGGCATCCGGACAGCCGAGTCGTGGACAGCCGAGCCAGCGACGACGGCTGCTCGATCCGCCGCCGTCGGCAGTGCCCGGACTGCAGCCGCCGGTTCACCACCGTCGAGACCGCCACTCTGATGGTGATCAAGCGCAGTGGTGTCACCGAGCCCTTCTCCCGCGAGAAGGTGATCTCGGGTGTGCGCAAGGCCTGCCAGGGCCGCCCGGTCACCGAGGACGCGCTCGCCCAGCTCGGGCAGCGGGTCGAGGAGTGCGTGCGGGCCAGCGGCAGTGCCGAGCTCTCCACGCACGACGTGGGCCTGGCGATACTCGGCCCGCTCAAGGAGCTCGACGTGGTGGCGTACCTGCGGTTCGCCTCCGTCTACCGGGCGTTCGACAACCTAGAGGACTTCGAGGCCGCGATCGCGGAGCTGCGCTCCGAGCGGCCCGCGGCCCCCGTTCCGGTGCCCGTGCCGTAAGGCCGGGTTCCTTTCACGTTTTTCATTCACATCACCGCAGTACCCGTGTGCCGTGGTCGGGCTTCCGCCTGCCCGCGCACCAGGAGAACGAACCAGTCGTGCCCGGACTTTTCAGGGCACTTCGGGCGTTTGCCCAGGAGGAGGAGAGCAAGGCATGACAGACACCACGAGCGGTTCCGCACGCGGGTCGAAGTCGGAGAAGGCCGCGAAGGGCGCCAAGGCGGCGAAGAGCGGCCTGCGGCTGGAGCGGATCTACACCACCCCTGGCGTTCACCCGTACGACGCGGTCACCTGGGAGCGCCGCGACGTCGTGATGACCAACTGGCGCGACGGGTCGATCAACTTCGAGCAGCGCGGCGTCGAGTTCCCCGACTTCTGGTCGGTGAACGCCGTGAACATCGTCACCAGCAAGTACTTCCGCGGCGCGGTCGGCACCCCGCAGCGCGAGTGGAGCCTGAAGCAGATCATCGACCGGGTGGTGCTGACCTACCGCGCCGCCGGTGAGAAGCACGGCTACTTCGCCTCCCCGGACGACGCCGAGATCTTCGAGCACGAGCTGACGCACGCCCTCCTCCACCAGGTGTTCAGCTTCAACTCGCCGGTCTGGTTCAACGTCGGCACCCAGCAGCCGCAGCAGGTCTCCGCCTGCTTCATCCTGTCCGTCGACGACTCCATGGAGTCGATCCTCGACTGGTACAAGGAAGAGGGCATGATCTTCAAGGGCGGCTCGGGCGCCGGCCTGAACCTCTCCCGGATCCGCTCCTCCAAGGAACTGCTCTCCTCCGGCGGCAACGCCTCCGGCCCGGTCTCCTTCATGCGCGGCGCCGACGCCTCGGCCGGCACCATCAAGTCCGGCGGCGCGACCCGCCGGGCCGCGAAGATGGTCGTCCTGGACGTCGACCACCCGGACGTCGAGGCCTTCATCGAGACCAAGGTGAAGGAGGAGGAGAAGATCCGCGCGCTGCGCGACGCCGGGTTCGACATGGACCTCGGCGGCGACGACATCGCCTCCGTCCAGTACCAGAACGCCAACAACTCGGTGCGCGTGAACGACGAGTTCATGACCGCGGTCGAGAACGGCACCGGCTTCGGCCTGCGCGGCCGGATGACCGGCGAGGTCATCGAGACCGTCGACGCCAAGGGCCTGTTCCGCAAGATGGCCGAGGCCGCGTGGGCCTGCGCCGACCCGGGCATCCAGTACGACTCGGTGATCAACCACTGGCACACCTGCCCCGAGTCGGGCCGGATCAACGCCTCCAACCCGTGCTCCGAGTACATGCACCTGGACAACTCCAGCTGCAACCTGGCCTCGCTGAACCTGATGAAGTTCCTCCGCGACGACGACACTTTCGACGCGGGGACCTTCGCCAAGGTCGTCGAGCTGGTCATCACCGCGATGGACATCTCCATCTGCTTCGCCGACTTCCCGACCGAGAAGATCGGCGAGACCACCCGCGCCTACCGCCAGCTCGGCATCGGCTACGCCAACCTCGGCGCGCTGCTGATGGCCACCGGCCACGCCTACGACTCCGAGGGCGGCCGCGCCCTGGCCGGCGCGATCACCTCCCTGATGACCGGCACCGCCTACCGCCGCTCCGCCGAACTCGCCGGCGTGGTCGGCCCGTACGACGGCTACGCCTGCAACGCCGCCCCGCACCAGCGGGTGATGAAGCAGCACGCGGACGCCTCCGCCGCGGTCGCCCCGCTGGACGACCTGGACTCGCCGGTGTGGGCCGTCGCCAACGACACCTGGTCGGACGTGGTCCGGCTCGGCGCGCAGCACGGCTTCCGCAACGCGCAGGCCTCGGTGCTCGCCCCGACCGGCACCATCGGCCTGATGATGGACTGCGACACCACCGGCGTCGAACCCGACCTCGCCCTGGTCAAGTTCAAGAAGCTGGTCGGCGGCGGCTCGATGCAGATCGTCAACGGCACCGTCCCGCGCGCCCTGAAGCGCCTCGGCTACCAGGACGAGCAGATCGAGGCGATCGTCGCGCACATCGCCGAGCACGGGAACGTCATCGACGCGCCCGGCCTGAAGGCCGCCCACTACGAGGTGTTCGACTGCGCCATGGGCGAGCGGTCGATCTCCCCGATGGGCCACGTGCGGATGATGGCCGCGATCCAGCCCTGGATCTCCGGCGCGATCTCCAAGACCGTCAACATGCCGGAGAACGCCACCGTCGAGGAGGTCGAGGAGATCTACTTCCAGGCCTGGAAGCTCGGCGTGAAGGCGCTGGCGATCTACCGCGACAACTGCAAGGTCGGTCAGCCGCTCTCGGCCAAGACCAAGGCCAAGACGCCCGTCGCGAAGCCGGTCGCCGCGCCCGCTCCCGCGGTGGAGAAGGTCGTCGAGTACCGCCCGACCCGCAAGCGCCTGCCCAAGGGCCGGCCCGGCATCACCACCTCCTTCACGGTCGGTGGCGCCGAGGGCTACATGACCGCCAACTCCTACCCGGACGACGGCCTCGGCGAGGTCTTCCTGAAGATGTCCAAGCAGGGTTCGACCCTCGCGGGCATGATGGACGCCTTCTCCATCGCCGTCTCGGTCGGCCTGCAGTACGGCGTCCCGCTGGAGACGTACGTCGCCAAGTTCACCAACATGCGCTTCGAGCCGGCCGGCCTGACCGACGACCCGGACGTGCGGATGGCGCAGTCCATCGTGGACTACATCTTCCGCCGCCTGGCCCTCGACTTCCTGCCGTTCGAGACCCGTTCCGCGCTCGGCATCCACTCCGTCGAGGAGCGCACCCGGCACCTGGAGACCGGCTCCTACGAGCCGATCGAGGAGGAGCTCGACGTCGAGTCCCTCGCCCAGTCCGCGCCGCTCGCCGCCGAGAAGCCGCACGTCGCCCTCCCGGTCGTCGAGCAGCCCAAGCCCGCGGCCGCCGCGCACAACTCCACGGAGCTCGCCGAGATCCGCCTCGGCCTGAACGCCGATGCGCCGCTCTGCTTCTCCTGCGGCACCAAGATGCGCCGCGCCGGCAGCTGCTACCTCTGCGAGGGCTGCGGCTCCACCAGCGGCTGCAGCTGACGCACCGTCACCGTGCAGTAGCGAGCAGGGCGTCGACCGTTAATTCGGTCGGCGCCCTGCGTCGTGTGCGGACACAATGCCGGGATGGACGACGCATCGAACAATCGGCTGGAACTCCGCATCGAGGACGCCTCGGAGGGTCGGCGCGAGCTCCGGCTGCTGGTCGACGGGCGCGACCTGCTGGACGCCGGTTTCGCCGACGGGCACCTCGGCCCGGACCCGCGCTCGCTGCTCGGGCCGTACAGCCCGCTGCTGCCCGGCCCCGAGCCCGGAGAGGTGCGGCTCCATGTGGCGGCGTGTACTGAATACTGCTGCGGCGCCCTGTATGTGACGGTTCGTCAGGAGAGTGGCGCCGTGGTCTGGGACGGCTGGCGCAACCCCGACATCAAGGACCTCGACCTCCCGGCGTACCGGTTCGACGCCGCGCAGTACCTGGCGGAGCTCGACCGCGCCGGCGCCGGGGTCGAGGACTGGCACGCGCGCGGCGTCGGACGCCTCGTGCAGGACCAACTCGTCCGCCGACCGGAGCTGTTGGCCGCCTGGGAGTGCGAGTTCGATGCCGTGTGGACCTGGCCCTCGGGCCCTGACCGGATCGACCTGACCTTCTACTGGCGCCCGGCCGTGCCGGACTGCCTCGACGATTCGCCCTACCTGCAGTTCCTGGTCGAACTGACCGTCCCCGCCGGTGACCCGGTCGAACTGGCCGCCGACCTCGTCGACCGCCTCACCTCGGCGGACCCGTGCGCCCAGGGCCGGGTCTGCGGCGGCAGCCCCGCCTACGCGGAACAGCTCGGCCACCCCTGGCCGGAGGACATGTGACCGCAGAGTGACCGCGTTCCCCCGGGTGCGTGGGCCGGGCTGCCGGGGGCGGGCGGCGCGGGCAGGCTGGGGGTGGAGATGGGGTGAGCGCGATGCGGCAGCTGGTGGTGACGGGCGGGACGGGGACGCTGGGGCGGGCCGTGGTGCGCCGGCTGCTGGCGCGGGGGTGCCCGGTGCGGGTGGTGAGCCGGCAGGCGCACACCCCGGGGGAGCACGGCTGGGCGGTCGCGGACCTGGTGACCGGGCGCGGGGTGGAGGCGGCGCTGGCGGGGGCCGGGACGGTGGTGCACTGCGCGACCACCAACGGCAAGCGGGACGTGGACGCCACCCGGCGGCTGGTCGCGGCGGCCCGGGAGGCCGGCGTCCCGCACCTGCTGTACGTGTCGATCGTCGGCGTGGACGCGGTGCCGTTCGGCTACTACCGGGCGAAGGTCGAGTGCGAGCGGCTGGTCGCCGACTCCGGTCTCGGCTGGACGGTGCTGCGGGCCACCCAGTTCCACGACCTGCTGGTGCGCATGCTGGACGGGCTGTCGAAGGCGCCGGTGCTGCTGCTGCCGCGTGGCGTGGCGTTCCAGCCGGTGGACGTGCGGGATGTCGCCGAGCGGCTGGCGGACCTCGCGGAGGCCGGGCCGGTCGGCCGGGCGGCCGACTTCGGCGGCCCGCAGGTGCGTCCGGTGGAGGCGCTGGCGGAGGAGTTCCTGCAGGCCAGGGGTCGCCGTCGGCCGGTGCTGCGGGTACCGACGCCGGGCGGGGCGGTGAAGGCGCTGCGGGCGGGCGGGAACCTGGCGCCGGAGCACGCGGACGGGCGGATCACCTTCGCGGAGTACCTGGCGGAACGGTACTGATTTCCGTCAACCAGGATTGACGACCCCGGCCGCGTCAACCTATGTTGACATCATGAGCGAGACGAGACAGCTCGCGGCCGACGCGAGCAGCGGCGACCCGGCGATCGGCCTGCGCGCCGTCCGGGCCCTGCGCGACCTGGCCGACCGACTGGAGGAACTCCAGGTCGGCAACGCCCGCGGCAAGGGCTGGTCCTGGCACGACATCGCGGTCTGCCTGGGCGTCACCAGGCAGGCGGTGCACAAGAAGCACGCACGGCGGACGACCGCCCGGGGAGGGGACTGACATGTTCGAACGGTTCGCGACGGAGGCCCGTCGCACGGTGACGCTGGCCGGCGACGAGGCGCAGCGGCTGGGCCACCGCCACCTGGGCACCGAGCACCTGCTGCTCGGCCTGCTGGCCCAGCCGCAGGATCCGGCCGCCCGGCTGCTCGGCCGCTTCGGCCTGGACCTGGAGGCCGGCCGGCTCGCGGTGGCCCGCGCGCCGGGCGGCCCGGACCCCGAGCGCGACGGCGCCGCGCTGGCGGCGATCGGCATCGACCTGGCGGCGGTGCGCGAGGCCGTCGAGTCGACGTTCGGCCCGGGCGCGCTGGACGCCCCGCCGGCCGGCGGGCGCTCGCGGTGGAGCGGGCCGCGGTTCACCGACCGGGCCAAACGGGTGATGGCGCTGTCGCTGCGCGCCGCGGCCGACGGGCGGGTGCGGCGGATCGGGACCGGCCATCTGCTGCTCGGCCTGATCCGCGAGGGCGGCGGCACGGCGGTGCGACTGCTGCGCGAGCGGGGCGTCGACCTGGCGGCCCTGGAGCGGGACGCCGAGGCGCTGCCGACCGACGACCGGGCGGCGGCCTCGTAGCACGGCACGGTCACAACTGGGGTGCTGGTGGATGAAGGTCGAACGCGCTCCTTGGCGTGGGTCGGTCACTGGGTTAACGTCTTTGAGCCAGCGATCAGCTGGGTACACCCTCCATCTCCGGTACAGCGCAGTGTTGTTCGTCTTACGGCTGGCATGTCCATGCCCTGGCTAGGAGGACCGCATTGACCACCCCCGTGACCACTGGACGCCGGAGGCTGCTGGCCGTACCGGCAGTTCTGGCACTGGCACTGACAGCCGCCTGCTCCAACAGCTCCTCGTCCGGCGGCGGGGGCGGCTCGTCCGCCGCCGCGCTCACCGGTGACTGTGCCAAGTACCAGCCCTACGCGGGCCATTCGGGTACCAAGGTGTCGATGTACGCGTCGATCCTGGCGCCCGAGTCGGACTCGCTGGAGAAGTCCTGGGCCGACTTCAGCTCCTGCACCGGCATCAAGATCGTCTACGAGGGCTCCAACGACTTCGAGTCGCAGCTGCCGGTCCGGGTGGCCGGCGGCAACGCCCCCGACCTGGCGATCATCCCGCAGCCCGGCCTGCTCGCCCAGATGGTGAAGACCGGCAAGGTGGTCAAGCCCGCCCAGCAGACCGTCGACAACGAGAACAAGTGGTCGCCGATCTGGAAGACCTACGGGTCGGTCAACGGCACCTTCTACGCCGCGCCGATGAGCGCCAACATGAAGTCCCTGGTCTGGTACTCGCCGAAGGCCTTCAAGGCCGCCGGGTACGAAGTCCCCAAGACCTGGGCCGACCTGATGGCGCTCAGCGACAAGATCGCCAAGGCCGGGACGACGAAGCCCTGGTGCGGCGGCATCGGCTCCGGCACCGCCACCGGCTGGCCGGCCACCGACTGGCTGGAGGAGGTCGTCCTCGGCTCCTACGGCGGCGACGTCTACGACCAGTGGGTCAGCCACAAGGTGAAGTTCTCCGACGAGAAGATCACCACCGCGATGAAGACCGTCGCCGACTGGATGCAGAACCCGGCCTGGGTCAACGGCGGCTTCGGCGACGTCAAGTCGATCGCCACCACCACCTTCCAGGACGCCGGCACGCCGATCCTCAGCAACAAGTGCGCGATGCTCCAGCAGGCGTCCTTCTACCGGGCGCAGTGGCCCAAGGGCACCGCCATCGGCCCCGACGGCGACGTCTTCGCCTTCCACCTGCCCGCGGTGAACCCGCAGGTCACCAGCCCGGTCGAGGGCGGCGGCGAGTTCGCCGCCGCGTTCTCCGACCGGCCCGAGGTGCAGGCCGTGCAGAACTACCTGTCCAGCTCCGACTGGGCGAGCAGCCGGGTCAAGGTCTCGCCCGGCTGGGTGTCCGCCAACCAGGGCGTCGACAAGAGCCTCTACACCGACCCGATCGACAAGCTGTCGGCCGAGTCGCTGACCGACCCGACGGCCACCTTCCGCTTCGACGGGTCCGACCTGATGCCCGCCGCGGTCGGCGCGGGCGCCGAATGGAAGGCGCTCACCGCCTGGTTCGCCGAGGGCCAGTCGATCCAGAAGACCGCCGCCGACATCGACGCCGCCTGGCCGCAGTAGGCCGAGGCCCCCGGGCAGCGCGGGCGGGCGGTCCTGCCCGCGCTGCCCTCCCCGTGCCCCGAGGCCACAACGTCCCGAGATCCCACAGGTCTTGAGGAAGGACCCTGCGCATGCCCACCGACACCCGGCTCGCCGGGCCGGCGCTCCAGCTCGCGGACTCGCTCTGGCAGGACGCGGCAGTCAAGTTCGGCAACACCGCCGGCGCCGTGCTGGGCTTCGTCGGCGTCCTGCTGGCCGTGTTCTACGCGGCCGGCCGCGCCACCGGACGCTTCTCCCGGCCGCTGGCGATCGTGCTGATGCTCGGCCCGGCGATCGTGCTGCTGCTCACCGGCCTGGTGGTGCCGCTGCTGCGCACCGTCGTGCTGAGCTTCCTGGACGCCGACGGCGCAAAGTTCGTCGGCGGGAAGAACTACGGCTGGGCGCTGACCAGTTCACCCATCCACGGGGTGCTGCTGAACACCCTGCTGTGGCTGGTCGTCGCCCCCCTCACGGCCACCGGACTCGGCCTCGCGCTGGCCCTGATGGTGGACCGGATGCGCGGGCAGGCGGTCTGGAAGTCGCTGATCTTCATGCCGATGGCGGTCTCCCTGGTGGCCGCCTCGATCGTCTTCAAGCTGGTGTACGAGTCGCGCGGCAGCGGGCAGAGCCAGGTCGGCCTGCTCAGCCAACTCGCCGTCGCGGTCGGCTGGGACGACCCGCCGAACTGGATCCTGTCCCAGCCGCTGAACAGCTTCCTGCTGATGGCCGTCCTGGTCTGGGTGCAGACCGGCTTCGCCATGGTGGTGCTGTCCGCCGCCATCAAGGCCATCCCGGACGAGATCACCGAGGCGGCCCGGCTCGACGGGGCCACCGGCCTGCGGCTGTTCCGGCACGTCACCGTGCCGATGATCCGCACCACGCTGGTGGTGGTGCTCACCACCATCATGATCATCACACTGAAGGCCTTCGACATCGTCCGCACCATGACCGGCGGCAACTTCGGCACCCAGGTGCTCGCCAACGAGATGTACTCGCAGAGCTTCGAGCAGTACAACTACGGCCGAGGCAGCGCCCTCGCGGTGATCCTGTTCCTCGCGGTGGCCCCGCTGGTGGTCTACAACATCGCCCTGCTGCGCAAGGAGCGTGCGACCCGATGAGCGCCCAGCCCACCCTCGCCCCCACCTCGGCCGCGAAGCCCGAACTGCCGCCCGCGAAGGCCGTCCGACGGTCCTTCAGCAGCCCGCTGGCGAGCATCCTGGTGGTCGCCGTCACCGCGCTGTGGACGCTGCCGACCGTCGGCCTGCTGGTCACCTCGCTGCGGCCCAAGGGCGACGTCGCCTCCACCGGCTGGTGGGAGGCGTTCGTCCACCCCGACCTCGGGCTGGAGAACTACCGGTCGGTGCTGTTCGACAACTCCTTCGGCACCTCCGGCGGCCTGATGCCGTACCTGGTCAACTCGGTGGCGATCAGCATCCCCGCCACCGTGTTCCCGCTGGTGCTGGCCGCGATGGCGGCGTACGCGCTGGCCTGGGTGCGGTTCAAGGGGAGCGACACGCTGTTCTTCGTGATCTTCGCGCTGCAGATCGTGCCGCTGCAGATGGCGCTGATCCCGCTGCTGAGGCTGTTCTCCGGCGGTGCGCACCTCGGCTCGGTGACGGTGATCCCGGCGCTCAACCTGAAGGACACCTACCTGCCGGTGTGGCTGACCCACACGATGTTCGCGCTGCCGCTGGCGATCTTCCTGCTGCACAACTTCATCGCCCAGCTGCCCCGCGACCTGATGGAGGCCGCGGTGGTGGACGGCGCCTCGCACTTCAAGATCTTCCGCTCGATCGTGCTGCCGCTGAGCGCCCCCGCGCTGGCCTCGTTCGCCATCTTCCAGTTCCTGTGGGTGTGGAACGACCTGCTGGTCGCGCTCACCTTCGCCGGCGGCAACCCGACGGTCGCGCCGATGACCTCCCGGCTCGCCCAGCTGTCCGGCTCCAACGGCAGCCGCTGGGAACTGCTGTCCGCGGGCGCCTTCCTGTCGATGGTTGTGCCGCTGGCGGTGTTCTTCGCGCTCCAGCGTTACTTCGTCCGCGGGCTGCTCGCCGGATCGGTGAAGGGCTGAGCGGTCGCTCGGACGGCTGCCGGGCAGGGTTGGGCGGTCGGTCGGACGGCTGCCGGGCAAGGCTGGGCGGTCGTTCAACTGTTGAACGCGACGAAGCGTGTTGAAGGTGTGCAGACAAACCGGTCGGATGCGGAGTATTCGCGTTCGAGTTGGCCGGAAGTCGTGGCTGTGATGTGAGGGTTCTGCGGACGCGCCGGGGTCGGAGCCGATAGGACGGAGGGCGGCACTTCTGCCGTTCATCCGGTCATCCGACCTTGGGGGGTTGGCGTTGAGGTTCAGAAAACGACTCGCCGGGCTGCTCGTTGCCCTGCTCGCATCCACCGGACTGATGGCGGCGCCCGCGGCACACGCGGCGACCGCCGTCCTCGGCAACAACACGACCGGCACCGCCACCGACTCCGGTGACTCCAACTACATCAACACCTCGCGCTTCGTGACCGGCTCCAGCGGCGGAGCCGTCAACAGCGTCAGCGTGTACGTGGGCGCCGTCGGCGCCACGCCCAACGACCAGTACCAGGTCGCGGTGTACGGCGACGTCGCCGGCAAGCCCGGCCCGCTGCTCGGCTCCTCCGCATCCGGCACGCTCACCGCGCACTCCTGGAACACCCTGCCGGTCACCGCGACCCTTGCGCCCAACACGCCCTACTGGCTGGCGTACAACTCCAACGGCGTCTCCGCGGCGGTCAACAACCTCAACTACTCCACCGGCGGCCAGAGCGGCTACTCCACCGGCGGCCAGGCCTTCGGCACCTGGCCCAGCAGCTTCGGCGCCGTCTCCACCGGCAGCCTCAACTACTCCATCTACGCCACCTACACCCCGTCCGGCGGCGGCAGCACCACGCCCGGCAACGGCCCCGGCAACGAAGGCCCGATCCTGCTGGTCACCGACCCGGCCAACCCGTACACCTCGTACTACGGCGAGATCCTCAAGGCCGAGGGCCTGAACTACTACAAGACCGCCGACCTGGGCACCGTCACCTCCACCACGCTCGCCTCGTACGACGTGGTGCTGCTCGCGGAGAACCAGCTGACGGCCGCCCAGACCACCATGTTCACCACCTGGGTCAACGGCGGCGGACGGCTCGTCGCGATGCGGCCCGACAAGCAGCTCGCCGGGCTGCTCGGCCTCACCGCCACCACCGACACGCTGGCCGACTCCTACCTGAAGATCGACACCACGGCCGCGCCCGGCACCGGACTGACCTCCGACACCATGGGCTACCACGGCACCGCGGACAAGTACACGCTGAACGGCGCCACCGCCGTCGCCACCCTGTACAGCGACACCGCCGTCGCCACCACCAACCCGGCCGTGACGCTGCGCACCGTCGGCACCGGCCAGGCCGCCGCGTTCACCTTCGACCTCGCCAAGTCCGTCGTGCAGACCCGCCAGGGCAACATCGCCTGGGGCGGTCAGCAGCGCGACAACGTGGACGGCATCGAGGCCAGCGAGATGTTCTTCGGCACCGGCGGACAGCTCAACTGGAACAACCTCGACAAGGCGCAGATCCCGATCGCCGACGAGCAGCAGCGCCTGCTCGGCAACCTGATCACCACCATGGACGCCGCCAAGAAGCCGCTGCCGAAGTTCTGGTACTTCCCCCGCGACGTCAAGGCCGTCGTCGTGATGACGGGTGACGACCACGGCATCGGCGGCACCACCGGGCGCTTCGACGGCTACATCGCGCAGAGCCCGACCGGCTGCAACGTCGCCAACTGGGAGTGCGTGCGCGCCTCGTCCAACGTCTACGCCAGCGGGCCGATGACCGACGCCCAGGCCAAGGCCTACTCCGACCAGGGCTTCGAGATCAGCACCCACATCACCACCAACTGCACGCCGTGGGGCGCCCCCACCGACCTGGCGAACGTCTACACCACCCAACTCGCCGCCTGGAAGGCCAAGTACCCCTCGCTGCCCAACCCGGACAGCACCCGCACCCACTGCGTCGAGTGGGACGACTGGGCCACCCAGGCCAAGACCAAGCTCGCCAACGGCATCCGGCTGGACACCGATTACTACTACTACCCGGGCAGCTTCGTGCAGGACCGGCCCGGCTACTTCAACGGCACCGGCCTGCCGATGAAGTACGCGGACACCAACGGCGCCACCATCAACGAGTACCAGGCCACCACCCAGCTCACCGACGAGTCCGGGCAGTCCATGCCCGGCACCGTCAACACGCTGCTGGACAACGCGTACAACGCCAAGGGCTACTACACCGTCCTGACCGCCAACATCCACACCGACTACGCGGCGTCCACCGCGTCCGACCAGGTCGTCGCCTCGGCCAAGGCGCACGGCACGCCCGTGGTCTCCGGCCGCCAGCTGCTGAACTGGCTGGACTTCCGCAACGGTTCGGCGTTCTCCGGGATGGCGTGGAGCGCGAACACGCTGAGCTTCAGCATCACCGGCGGTGCCAACGGCCTGCGGGCCATGGTCCCGGTCAACTCGGCGGGCGGCACCCTCACCGGCATCAAGCAGGGCGCCACCACCGTCAACTACCGGATCGAGACCATCCACGGCATCACCTACGCGTTCTTCGACGGCAACGTCGGCTCCTACACGGCCACGTACGGCACCGACACCGTCGCGCCGACCGTCACCGGCTCCGTGCCGGCCAACGGCGCCACCGGCGTCGCCGCCACCGCTCCGGTGAAGGCCTCCTTCAGCGAGCCGGTCCAGGCCTCCACCGTCACCGCCGCCAACGTCACCCTGAAGACCACCACCGGTGGCACCGCGGTGGCCGGCACCGTCGCGCTGGACTCCGCGACCAACACCGTCACCTTCACCCCGAACGCCGCGCTCTCGCTCAACACCGGCTACACGCTGAGCGTCGCCAACGTGAAGGACCTGGCGGGCAACACCCAGACGGCGGCCTACACCGCGGCCTTCACCACCGCCGGCGCACCGCCGCAGACCATCGGAAACAACGCCGTCGGCACCCTGCTCGACGACACCAACTCCAACCACCTCAACGGCTCGAAGATCACCACCGGGGCCGCGCCGATCGCGCTCACCTCGCTGAACGTGCACATCGGCCAGACCAGCGCCTCGCCCAACAACCAGTTCCAGATCGCCGTCTACAGCGACAACGGCGGCTCGCCGGACGCCCTGCTGGCCACCAGCTCGGTCGGCTCGCTGAGCGCCAACGCCTGGAACACCGCCTCCATCAGCTACACCCTGGCCGCCAACACCACGTACTGGCTGGTCTACAACTCCAACGGCACCAGCTCCACCGTCAACAACATGCACTACAGCTCCGGACCCGCCGGGTCCGGCGTCTACAGCAGCGCGAGCGTGCCGTTCGGCACCTTCCCCGCGAGCTTCGGAACCGCTGTGAAGGACAACCTCGTGTACTCGCTGTACGGAGCCTACTGATCGGCCTGATCGGCCTGGTCGGTTCTGCCCGATCGGGCCCTGCTTGATCGGTCTCCGCTTGATCGGGCTCTGCTCCACCCCTGCCGGGGCGGTTTGTGTCACAACTCTGTGACCAAGCCGCCCCGGCGGCTTTTTGAACCTGTTCAGAAATGGGTCTACGGTTCTAGAGTCACCGGCACGACCAGGCATGCGACTGGCCGAAAACCTTCGCATGCCCGCATTCTGAGGGGGTTTCATGTCGCAGTCGTCCGACTCCAGCGGCACCAGCGACACCAGCGGCACCGCCGGATCCGGCGGACAGCCGCCGGCCGGGGCGGGTGCGCACGGGGCGCCCTCGGCGGGGCAGGGTGCGAGCGGGGCGTCGGCACCGGCCGACCCGTTCAGGGTCCCTCCGGGAGCGGCGGGAGCGGCGGGAGCGGCGGGAGCGGCGGGAGCGGCAGGAGCGGCGTGGGTGACGGGGACGGCTCCGCGGCCGGGGGCGTTCGGGAAGGGGACGCCGGTGGGGGTCGCTGCGGCGGGACCGGCGGGGCCGGCGGGCCCGGCAGGCCCGGTGGGTGCCAACCCGTACCAGTACCGGCCGCAGCAGCCGCTGCCCGAACCGGAGTGGCTGCGGCCCAGTAAGGCCCGGGCCGCCGCGCCCGCCAGGCTGCGGGTGCTGGCGGCGGCGGGCGTGTCCGGGCTGGTCAGCGCGGCCGTGCTCGGCGACGGGATCGGCGTCAACCTGCTGCTCTGCGCCCTCGCGGGCACCGTCGGCGCGGCGATGACTGCGCTGGGCACCGGGCGGCGGATCAAGCCCTGGCATCTGACGTTCGCCGTGGCCGCGCTGCTGCTCTGCCTGGTGCCGGCCGTCAGCGGCTCGGGCGGGGCGGCGACGCTCGCCGTGATCGCCGCGATCTGCGTCGGCTCGCTCACCCTGCACGGCGGCACCCGCTGGGTCGGCGTCGCGATGGGATCGATAGGACTCTGGGCGCACTTCCTGCCCGGACTCGCCTGGGGCTTCCGGGCGTTGAAGGACCGCCGCTTTCCGGCCAAGGCGCGCGTCGGACAGGTGGTGAAGGCCGCCGGGGTCTCGCTGCTGCTGCTGGTGGTCTTCGGCGCGCTGTTCGCCGGAGCCGACTCCACCGTCGCCGACCTGCTGGGCCACCTCGTCCCCTCGGTGGAGCCGGGGGAGACCCCGCTGCGCTTCGTGTTCTTCGTCGGCGGAGCGGTGCTGGCGCTGGGCGCCGCGCACACCGCCGCCGCCCCACGCCGCTGGGACCGCACCAGGACGTCCGCCGGTAAGGAGCGCGGACGCCTGGAGTGGGCGATGCCGCTGGCGGTGATGAACCTGCTGTTCGGCACCTTCGTGGCGGTACAGCTGGTGGTGCTGATCGGCGGCCACGGCTCGATCATGCGCCGCACCGGGATGACCCCCGCCGCGTACGCCCGCCAAGGCTTCTGGCAGCTGCTCTGGATCGCCGTGCTCACCCTCCTGGTCGTCGCGCTCGCCAAGTACTGGGCGCCGCGCAGCACTCCGGGGGACCGGCGGCTGGTCAAGGTGATGCTCGGCCTGCTCTGCACCCTCACCCTCGTCGTGGTCGGCAGCGCCTTGGTCCGCATGAGCCTGTACATGGACGCCTTCGGACTCACCCGCCTGAGGGTCAACGTCGCCGCCGTGGAGATCTGGCTCGGGCTGGTCTTCCTGATGGTGCTGTTCGGTTCGGTGCTCTCCACTCGGCGCTGGCTGCCCCGTGCGGTGGTGCTCAGCGCCGCCCTCGCCGTGGCACTGTTCGGCCTGCTGCGGACCGACGGGCTGATCGCCGAGCAGAACGTCGACCGCTACCGCACCTCCGCGGCCCACCTCGACATCAACTACCTGCGCGGCCTCTCCGTCGACGCCGTGCCCGCCCTCGACCGGCTGCCCGACGACCTGCGCACCTGTGCCCTCCAGCCCATCGCCGCCGAGCTGGCGAACGAGCCCGCGCCCTCCTGGTACGCCATCAGCCGGGCCGAGGCCCGCGCCCGGGAGATCCTCGCGGCGCACCCGGTGACCTGGGACGGCGGCCAGGCCTGCCGGCGGGCCGGGCTGCTCGACGGGCGGAGCGAGTACCGCTGACCGTTGGCTTCGGTGGCGGCCGGCCGTTGGCGGTCGGCCTGCTGGTTGCTGGTTGCTGGTTGCTGGCGGAGGGTGGGGGAGGGGCTGGGGTCCCGCCTCCACCTTCCGGGTGTGTCAGCCCGCTCGGCGGGGCGTCATATCGCCATTCCGGCAGGGGCCTCGGCGGGCAGGTCGGAGGCCTTCGCCTTGACCACGAACAGCGCGGACAGCAGCGCGGCCACCGAGAACGCCACACCCACCACGAAGGCGTGAGAGACGGCGTACGCCAGCACCTCGTCGGCCCACGTGCTGCCGGGCGGGAAGGCCTGGTGCTGCTGGGCGTACTGCAGCTCGGCCGGGCCTGCGTGGGCGAGGAAGTCCGGCTGCCGGCGGTTGCCCTCGGAGGTGGCGGCCTTGGCGAAGACCGTGGTGAGTATCGACAGGCCGACCGAACCGCCGATCTGCTGCACCGAGTTGAGCAGGCCCGAGGCGGCACCCGTCTCGTGTGCCGCGACCCCGGAGACCGCCATCAGCATCACCGGGACGAATATCAGGCCCATGCCGAAGCCGAAGGTGACCGTCGGGCCGAGCACGCCCAGCGGGTAGCTGCTGTGCACGTCCGTCCGGGTCAGCCAACTCAGCCCGACCGTCACCAGGACGCTGCCGGTGACCAGGAACGGCTTGGGTCCGAACCTGGCCTGGAGGGCGGAGGCGAGCTGCGCGGCGACGATGATCGCCGCGCTGATCGGCAGGAAGGCCACACCCGCTTTGAGTGCGCTGTAGTCGAGCACGCGCTGAACGAAGAGCGTGACGTAGAAGAAGATGCCGAACATGGCCGCCGTCAGGCAGAGCATCATGATCAGGCCGCCGGCGCGGTTGCGGCTCCGCAGCAGCCGCAGCGGGGTGATCGGCTGCGCGGTGCGCTGCTCGATGACCGTGAACGCGGCCAGCAGGGCCGCGCCGACGGCGAACGAGGCGATCGTCACGCCGTTGCCCCAGCCGGCCTTCGGATCCGCGGCGTGGATGAACCCGTACACCAGGCTGAGCAGGCCGACGGTGGAGGTGAGGGCGCCGGGCAGGTCGAAAGCGCCCGGGCGCCGCTCGGACTCGCTGATCCAGCGCGGCGCGGCGACGGCGATCAGCACGGCGATCGGCACGTTCACGAAGAACACCCAGCGCCAGTTCAGGTACTCCGTGAGCACACCGCCGGCCAGCAGGCCTATCGCCGCGCCCGAGCCGGCCACCGCCGAGAAGACGCCGAAGGCCCGGTTCCGTTCCGGCCCCTCCCGGAAGTTGGTGGCGATCAGCGCGAATGCCGTCGGTGAACAGATCGCGCCGCCGATGCCCTGCAGCGCACGGGCGGCGAGCAGCATGCCGCCGTTCTGCGCGAAACCGCCGAGCAACGAGGCCAGGCCGAACAGCAGCACGCCCACGATGAACACCCGGCGGCGGCCGAGGATGTCGCCGGCCCGGCCGCCCAGCAGCAGCAGGCCGCCGAACGTCAGGGTGTAGGCGTTGATCACCCAGGACAGGTTGGTGGTGGAGAACTTCAACGCGTCCTGGATGTGCGGAAGCGCGATGTTCACGATGGTCGCGTCGAGGACGACCATGAGTTGTGTGGCCGCGATGACCGTGAGCGTGATGCCCTTGTGCTGGTCGCGACCGGCCCCCGCCGGAGCCGACTTGCTGAGCATGTCGGAGATTGCCACTGTTGTGCCCCCTGCCGGCTACTGCTATCGGTTGCTGGCTCGGTAAAGTGCTCGATGGTGCGAATAGTGAACGGTGCCGTTCACTGTGGGGGACATTAGGCGGCACCGATAGTGAACGCAACCGTTTTTTAGGGTGGATGACGATGGATCAGCCGGACCTGCGACGATCGGCCGACGGCCCCACGGAGGGGGCCCCGCTGCGTAGGCGTGGCAAGGCGCTGGAGACCGCGATTCTCGAGGCCGCGCTCGACCAGCTCACGTCCGGCGGGTTCGCCCGGATGACGATGGAAGGCGTGGCCGGCGCCGCGCAGACCGGCAAGGCCGCGCTCTACCGGCGATGGGCCTCCAAGGCCGACCTGGTGATGGACGCCCTGGTCGCCGCCATGCCGCCGCCCGCCGACATCCCCGACCTCGGCTCCGCGGAGGCCGAGCTGCGGCACGTCGTCCAGGGCTACATCGTGGTGCTGAACTCCCGGATCGGTGCCGCCGTCCGGAGCCTGATGGGCGAACTCGACCACGAGCGCGCCGAGTTCTTCAAGGGCTTCCTGCACGAGCGGGTGGTCGAGCCGACCACCGGCGGCATCCTCGGCGTCCTCCGCCGCGGCGAGGCCCGGGGCGACGTCCGCCGCGGCGCCGCGGTGGCGACGGTCGCCGATGTGATGCCGGCGATGCTGCTGTACCGGGCCAAGTTCTGCGCCGGGGCGTTCGACGAGGAGTTCGGCGAGGACTTGCTCGAACAGGTGCTGCTGCCGATGATCCGGCCGTAGCGCTGCGCGGGGGCGGGCCCCGGTGCGGGTCGGCCTCCGGCGCGGTGGGGTGCTCGGGCAGGCTGGGCTGTCCGGGTGGCGGCGTACGCTGAAAGGAGCCGGGAGCGCCCTCGGGCGCGGTCCCGGCCGCCGCCCTGTCCAGCGAAGGAACCCCGATGCCGTACGACCCCCCGACCCACTCGGTCGAGCGCTCCCTGCGCCGGGCCGGAGCCCGCCTGGTGGTCGGGCTGGACGAGGTGGGCCGCGGGGCCTGGGCCGGACCGGTCATGGTCGGCGCCGCCGTCACCGGGCTGCGCCGCCCCCCGGAGGGCCTCACCGACTCCAAGCTGCTCACCGAGCGGCGCCGGGAGGCGCTCGTCCCGATCCTGGAGGACTGGGTGACCGCCTACGCGATCGGCGCCGCCTCGCCCCGGGAGTGCGACGACCTCGGCATGACCGCCGCGCTGCGGCTGGCCGCCGTCCGCGCCCTGGAAGCGCTGCCGGTGCATCCCGACGCGGTGATCCTGGACGGCAAGCACGACTACCTGGGCGGCCCGTGGCGGGTCCGCACGGTGATCAAGGGCGACCAGTCGTGCGTCTGCGTCTCCGCCGCCTCCGTGCTGGCCAAGGTCCGACGGGATGCGCTGATGGCCGAACTCGGCGTGGACCACCCGGCGTTCGCCTTCGAGGAGAACGCGGGCTACCCCTCGCCGACCCACCGTGCGGCGCTGGAGGAGCTCGGCCCGACCGAGCACCACCGCCTGTCCTGGGCGTACATGGACGCCCTGCCGCGCTGGAGCCACCTCAAGCGGCAGCGCACTCCGGTCGACACCGGCGAACAGCTCTCGCTCGGATTCTGAGCGCCCCTCGGCGCCGCGCGACGCGCCCTCGGGGCGGAAACGCGCCCTCACGCAGTCGAACAATCCGATGGTTCGCCATGACTTTCGAGCGACCACTGGGGGGCCTGGGGGCTGCCAAATCCGCCGCTTCTGACGGTTCGTCATCATTCATCCACCCGTCGCTCGGGCGCTGTTGCATGCCCGTGCACGAACGGCCGGACTTTCAAGTGGTGGGGTGCCCGTGCGCATCCGACCGGCATTTGATAGGAATCCGGGTATGCCTGTCTTCCCCGAGGAGCCGGAGATTCACGAGACGATCCCGGGCCCCGGCGTTCCCCTTCCCCACAAGTCGGACGCACCCGCCCCCCGTATGCCTTCCTCCACCGCCGTCGCCGCTCAGGTCCCGGGCCCTCGCCCCGGCCCGCCGCGCCCCGTTCCGCCCCGTGCGGACCGCCCGATTCCCGGTCAGCGGCCCGCACCCCGGCCCAAGCCCGGCCCCGCGCCGCGCCCCGGCCGGCCGACCGTCCAACTCCTGTCCGTCGCCGCGACCGAGGCCCTCGACCGGGCCGACGAAGCAGTCGACGCGCTGCTGGAGTCCGGCCGTCGCCCCGGCGACGTGCTGGTCCTGACGGTCGGTGCCGCGCACCCCTGGCAGGACCACGAGCGCAGCTTCGGCGAGGAGCGCTACTGGGCTCAACTCGCCGACGGCGGCGACGTGTTCTACGCCGACGCCGCCACGAACCGGACGCTGCGCCGTGACGTGGTGGTGCTGGTGGTCAACGAGAACCACGCAGAGCGGGCGGCCGCTGCGGCGCGCAAGGCGCTGGAGCGGGCCGCGAAGTTGCTGGTGGTCTGCGGCGAGACGGACATCGTCGCCCCGCTGTTCGCCTGACCGCCGGTTCGTCGCACCGGTCCGGTTCCGCCCACGGGCGGAGCCGGGGCCTTGCCGTGCGCCGATACCCTTCCGGTGCACCGCGGTTGGGGCTGCGAGGTGCCGGGTCGGTCAGTCGGCCGACCGGTCGATCTGTCGCTTCGGTGTGCGGGTTGTCGTGGGTGGACGACCGTTCAGCGGGCGGCAGTTCGGCGGATCGTCCGGCTGTCACGGCCGCTCTCCAGGGTGCGGACCGTGTCCAGCGAGGTGACCGGGGCGACCGGTGGCTCCGCCGGTGCGGCTCGTTCGGGCCCGGTGCCCGGCGGAGTGCGCGGCGGCAGTTCGGTGACGGTGTGGATCGGGCCGAGGGCCCACGACCCGGAGTGCGGGTTGCGCCCGTGCCTGCCGTCGCCGAGCGACAGCCAGCCGGCCGGGGTGAGCGTCAGGTACGAGCCGCAGCGCAGTCCGTGCAGTTCGGCGGCGGCGCGCAGTGCCCACATCCAGGCCCCGTCCTGCTCGTTCCAGTCCGGCCTGCCATCGCGGCAGCGCAACAGGACGGCGGTGCGGCTCGGGGATATCCGCTTCAGGTCGTGCGGGGTGACTCGGCGGAGGTGGCCGAGCAGCGCGTTCCGGTGGTCCCAGCCGTCGCTGAACTGCGGGCGCACGCCGAAGGACGCCGAAGCCACGACCCGGTGCCCGGGGTCGAGCACCGCCACCACGGTGGTGCCGGGCTGCGGGAGGTGCCGCTGGTGAAGCTCGGTGACGAACTCCCGGGGTGCGTGAAGGAGGGGCACATCGAGGCGCTCCCACTCCTGCAGGGTGATGGTCCGGCGGCCGTCGTATGGGGAAGGACCTCGGTCGATGCCATTGATCACGATCCTCCTTCCCGTGCCCGCGCTCCCGAGGGTGCGCGGGCGTACGCCGAAGGCCGGGTCCGACGGACCGGGCGTTGGATACCTTCCAATTCTCGGGCGCGAGCAACCGAGCGGCAATGATGAAATGACAAAGCCCGCCCGGAACCGGCCTAATTGCCCGACATGTCCCCGGCCTGCCGCAGGGCCATTCGGCTGACCCTCCGGTGAGCGAGGCGTGTACGGGCAGAAGCCGTCCGGTGAACGGGGCCCGGCGTCCAGGGACGCCCGCAGGCCCGGACGGCCGGTGAGTCGGATCGCATCGCCCTCACCCCCGGACGGCCAGGACGAGGGGGAGCACCGCCGTGGCGCCGGCCTGGCGGAGCAGGCGGGCCGCGACCGTCAGCGTCCAACCCGAATCGACCAGGTCGTCGACCAGCAGGACCGGGCCGGGAGTCGCGGCCAGGGTGTCGGCCAGACCCGGGGAGAGCACGAGTGCTCCGGCGACCGAGCGCAGCCGCTGGGCGCTGTTGCTGCGCGGCCCGTGCGGGGGTTCCCCGGTGGCGTATCCGACTCGGCCGAGCAGCGGCATCCGGCCGATCGAGGCGATGCCCCCGGCGAGGTCCGACACCAGCTGTGGTCGGGTGGCGGAATCCAGGGCGACCACGCCGATCGGGCGCTCCAGTCGGGTGCCGTCCGGACCGGCCGGGCCCGCCCAGCCGCCCGGGCCGCGTGCCCAGTCCGCCACCACGCCGACCACGGCGTCCAGCACCTCGCGCGGCAGCGGGCCGTCCGGGGCGCGCTCGTCGAGCAGTGCGCGCAGTCGGGTGCCCCAGCCGATGTCGGAGAGCCTGCCGAGGGCGCGCCCCGGCTCGGCCTGCTGGGTGGCCGGGATGCGCCCCCGCAGCGGGATGCCGAGGGACTCCATGCCGGTCGGCCACATTCGCCTGGTCTCGAAGGAGACGCCGGGGCGGCCGAGGGCGGCGCGGGCCGCACCGGTGGCCTCGGCGGAAACCTCGGTGGAGTGCTGGGCCCGGGCGCACCGGTCGCAGCGCCCGCACGGGGCAGCCTCCGGGTCGTCGAGCTGGCGTCGGAGGAACTCCATCCGGCAGCCCTCGGTCGCGATGTAGTCCCGCATCGCCTGCTGCTCGGCCGCGCGGGCCTTGGAGACCTTCGCGTACCGTTCGGCGTCGTACTGCCACGGCCGGCCGGTGGACTCCCAGCCGCCCCGCACCCGGCGGACCGCGCCGTCCACGTCGAGCACCTTGAGCATGGTCTCCAACCGGCTGCGCCGGAGGTCGACGGAGGTCTCCAGGGCCGCCGTGGAGAGCGGCCGGCCGGCCTCGGCCAGCGCGGCGAGCGTCCGGCGGACCTGCTCCTCGGCGGGGAAGCCGATCGAGGCGAAGTACCGCCAGATCGCCTCGTCCTCCCGACCGGGGAGCAGCAGCACCTCGGCGCGGTCGACGCCGCGGCCGGCTCGGCCGACCTGCTGGTAGTAGGCGATCGGGGAGCTCGGCGAGCCGAGGTGGACCACGAAGCCGAGATCCGGTTTGTCGAAGCCCATGCCGAGTGCGGAGGTGGCGACCAGGGCCTTGACCCGGTTGGCCAGCAGGGCCGCCTCGGCCTCGCGGCGTTCGGCGTCCTCCGTCCGGCCGGAGTAGGAGGCGACCGGGTAGCCGCGCTCGCGCAGGAACTCGGTGACCTCCTCGGCGGCGGCGACCGTCAGGGTGTAGATGATGCCGGAGCCGGGGAGGTCGGCCAGGTGGTCGGCGAGCCACGCCAGCCGGTGCGCCGGGTCGGGCAGCGACAGCACCGAGAGACTGAGACTCTCCCGGTCCAGCGGGCCGCGCAGCACCAGGGCCTGCGCGTCACCGACGCCGGTGCCGAGCTGCTCCGCGACATCCGCGGTGACGCGGGCGTTGGCCGTCGCGGTGGTCGCCAGCACCGGGACGCCGGGGGAGAGCTCGGCGAGCATGGTGCGCAGCCGCCGGTAGTCGGGCCGGAAGTCGTGACCCCAGTCGGAGATGCAGTGCGCCTCGTCCACCACCAGCAGGCCGGTGGAGGCGGCGAGCTTGGGCAGCACGTGATCGCGGAAGTCGGGGTTGTTGAGCCGCTCCGGGCTGACCAGCAGGACATCGACCCGGCCGTCGGCGACCTCCTGCTGGATCTCCTCCCACTCCTCCGGGTTGGCCGAGTTGATCGTCCGGGCGTGGATGCCCGCCCGGGCGGCCGATTCGACCTGATTGCGCATCAGTGCCAGCAGCGGGGAGACGATCACCGTCGGGCCGGCGCCGCGCTGCCGGAGCAGCGCCGTGGCGATGAAGTAGACGGCGGACTTGCCCCAACCGGTGCGCTGCACCACCAGTGCGCGGCGACTGTCCACCACCAGGGCCTCGATGGCCTTCCACTGGTCCTCGCGCAGCGTCGCGGCGGGCCCGGCGAGGCTGTGCAGCACGGCTTCCGCGGCAGCCCGGACGGCTTCGCGGTCGGCTGGAGTGGTCGGGTGGGGTTCGCGCGTCTGCATGAGGTCATGGATACCGTGCTTCACGGACGGACCGCGAATGGCAGGCTGTGGATAACCTGGATCTTGTCGGTTGATATGCCGTCAAATGGGGCTGTTCGGGCCGGAATTGTCCGCCATTTGGGGTAGCTGATGCTGAACCCCCCGGTTTATCCACAGGGCGGGCGAAATATCCGCGGTGGCGGCGGAATCGGGTCCAGTCTTTCCGCCATGACCGCAGACGACCGCACCACCAAGCCCTCCCCGCGCCCCGGCCACCTCCCGGTCCGGCTGCGCGGCCCCGCCGACATGGCGGAGATGCTCCCCTACCTGCTGGGTTTCTTCCCCGACGACAGCATCGTCGCGGTGGGCCTGCAGGGCCCCGCGCTCGACCAGGGCGGGGTGATCCGGATCGACATCCCGGCGGATCCGGAGTCCTGGGAGCGGACCGCCGAAGAATCCGCCCGGCTGCTGATCGAGCTGTCCGAACAGCGCGACCGCCGCCCCGCCCAAGTCCTGCTGTACCTGTGCCGGGATCCCGACGAGGGCACGCCCGGGCCCGAGGGAGGGCAGGCCATGCTGGCGGAGCTCCGCCCGCTGGCGGCCGCACTCGTCCGGGCCTTCCAGGACGAGCAGGTGATCGTCAAAGAGGCGCTCTGCGTCTCTGCCAGCCACTGGTGGTCCTTCCTGTGCACCGGAGTCGACTGCTGTCCGCCGGACGGCACTCCGGTCCGTGCCGCCCACCAGCCCAGCCCGCTTGCCGTCGCGGCCACCTTCGCGGGCCTCGCCCCGAGGGGCAGCCGCAAGGCGATCGTGGCCGGCCTGGCCCCGGTGGGCCCGCCGCTCTGCGAGGTGCAGCGCCGTGCGCTGGAGGATGCCGGGCCGCCGTTCATCCGCGAGCTGGCCGGCCCCGACGGCCGCCATGCGGCAGTCGAGCGCACCGACGAGCTGCTGGCCAGCGCGATGGCCGAGTTCCGCAGCGGCGCCCGGGAGCTCGACACCAGACGGACGGCCCGCATCCTGATCGGCCTGCAGGACAAACTCGGCCGTGACCGCGCCGCCGAGTACGTCGAACCGCACGAACTCGCCGCGGCCCAGAAGCTCTGGCGGTACCTCGTCCAACGCTGCGTCGACCCGTTCGAGCACCTCGCCGCCCCGCCGATGACCCTGCTGGCCTGGACGTCCTGGCTGGCCGACGACCCCGCCACGGCACGGGTCGTGCTGGCCAGGGCGCTGGAGCTCGATCCGGGCTACACCCTGGCTCAACTGCTCTACGAATCGCTGAACGCCGGCATCGCCCCGGAGGCCCTGCTCCGGGTGGTCCGGAGCGAACGCGCCGGCCGGCTGCGCAGGGCCGGGATCCGGCGACACCCTGAGCCCCCGCCGCCCGGCGGTTCCTCGCGGGGGCCTGCCGCCCCGCCCGTTCCCGCGCCCCGCGCCGATGTCGATCCGGCGCAGGACTCCGGGGCCGGGCGGAGCGAAGCCGGGGCGGAGCGGGCGTGTTCCGAGCCCGGGCCGGTCGGCTCCGAGCCCGGCGAGGACGGCAGCCCAGCCGGCGGTCGGCCGACAGCCTCGGCCGACGCCGTGTCAGCCGCCGTCCGTCGCCCCGGCCGCGAGCGCCGACCGTGCCGCCTCAGGGCCGTGCCGCCCCTGATCCCCAGGCCCCGCTGCGGGGACCCCCGACACCGGCAGTCCACCGGAGGCTGACATGCGTACGTTCATCCCCCGCCCGCGCGGCGAGCGGCTAGATCTCGCCGCGGGCCATCCCCATCAGGCGGGCCAGCACCCGGCGGCCGCTCACCCGGACGCCGTCGTGCTCCCACTCGTTGGTGATCCACGTCCGAAGGGCGGCCACCGCGTCCGCGGTCTCCAGCGAGTGCGCCGTGTCCACGTACATGTCGTCGTGGTACACCGCCGCGTACACCGGTACCTGGTTCGCAGCCAGACGCTGCGGGTCGTACAGGTCGGGCCAGTCGGTGCGCTCGGCCAGCAGCTGCGCCGTCTCGCGCAGCGGCCGCAGCGACGGGTCGGTCTCGAACATCCAGGGGTAGATCATCTCGCCGGTGAGCAGCACCGGCCCGTCCCCGGCGAGCGCCGCTGCGGCGTCGAACTCCGGAAACTCCTTGCGCACCCGCTCCGCCGACCAGTCGGTGGCTCCGGAGTCGACCGAGCGCTGCCCGTAGATCGACTCGTGCAGCACGGCGTACAGCGGCCCGTGGGCGAAGGACAGGTGGGACTGCGCCCCCGCCAGGAAGGTGTCGGAGAGTTCCGGCCCGTCCGGCTCCTCCACCCAGGCCTCCTCCAGCAGGTAGTGCAGGACGTAGGAGCCGGTGCCGCTGCCCAGCATCATGCCCAGCGCCTGGAACGCCTCGACGGTGAGCACCCCGCCGTCCGGCAGGGTCGCGGGCCGCTCGATCAGGTGAGCCGCGATTCGCCGTACCGCCGCCACGTCCTGGGGGAACCGCGCGTAGTGCCCGGCGTTCTTGCGGGCGACGCGCGGGTACGCCGCGCGGTAGACCTCGTCCGCCGAGCGGCGGAGACCGGCCAGCCCACCGGTGACGAACGCTTCTCGCAGGCCCTCCGGGGCCAGCGAGAGGTAGGTGAGGGTGCAGAAGCCGCCGAAGCTCTGCCCCAGCAGGCTCCACCGGCCGTCCTCGCCCAGCAGTTGGCGGCGGATCAGCTCGGCGTCCCGGACGATCGAGTCGGCGCGGAAGTGCGCCAGGTAGTCGGCCTGGCGGCGGGCGTCGCCGCGACGGGCCAGGGTCTGTCGGTTGGCAGGGGTGGATCGGCCGGTGCCGCGCTGGTCGAGCAGCAGCACCCGGTGGTCGTCGAGCGCCCGGTCCAGCCAACCGTCCCGGCCCAGCGGCCGGTTGGCCTTGCCGCCCGGACCGCCCTGCAGGTACAGCAGCCACGGAAGCTCGTCGTGCTCGCGTCCGGCGGCCACCACCTCGCGGGCGTAGACCTTGATCGCCTCGCCGCCCGGAGCTCCGTGGTCCAACGGCACCCGGAACACGTGGTCCGTGGTGACGATCCCGGGGATGCGGCTGGGGGAGGACATGCAACTCCTAGGTATGAGCAGGTCACAGGCTGGTTGCGTGGCCGGTCACCGAGGTCACCGATGGTTCCGGCATCGTGCTCGCACCGTATCCTGACGGCGGACAGGAGCCGCCGGGGGGCGTCCGCCACATGCGGAGAACCCCGAACGGCGCCACGACACAGTGGGCACCCCGGGTGTCGGCCGCAGACCGCCGAAGGACCGACGGTGCGTGGCCGCATTCGACCGGAGGTCCGCCGGACGGGCGTGACCTGGGGCAGGTGTGCTGCGTTCAACCTGCGGAACGCCATCACCCGAACCGGCACAGCAGGGCCGGCGGCCAGGGCGACCGCGCCGGGCACCGGTCACGTGTCGCTCGACCCGGCGCGACCGGGCCACGGGCGGCCTTGGCGTTCGGACCGGGCCACCACCCCGGCCGGGGCGGAGCACCGGCGATCCGGTCCCGCCCAGGTCGGAGCCGCGTGTTCCGGCGGCAGAGCAGCACAGTCCGCGATCGAGCACGCTCGCGGCCGGCCGAGCCCGCAGCCGTCGGCCGGCCGAGGGGAGGAGAGCCTGGTGACCGAGTCAAGGCCACCCCAAGCAGCGTCCCAACCGCTGCCACCCGCCAACCCGCCCGCACCGGGCGGCGATCCGGTGTCGACCGGAGCCTCGGCTCCCGCTGTTCCCCCACACCTGGCCGGCCCGCCGTACCCCCGCCAGGCCACACCCCCGTTCGGCACGCCCACCGGCGCCCCGGCACCCACCGACCATGCCTCCGGAACGCCCGGGGCAGGCACGGTCGTTCCCGGCATCCAGACGGCCGGGGTCCAAGCGCCCGGCGCCCCGGCGCACGGCGCACCGCTCGCCGGCACAGCCCAGCAGCACGGGGCCCCGCTCGCCACCCCCCCGTACGGCACACCGCTGCCGCACCTGCCGGGGGCCACGCCGCCGTACGGCACGCTCACCACGCCCACGCCCTACGCGCCGGGAGCCACCCCGCCCTACGGCACTCCGACCCCGCCGTACGGCACTCCGACCCGGCCGGGCCCCGGCGCGCCGGGCCCGGGTGCGACGGCAGCCGGGCGCGGTGGGGCGGGCGTGCGGTCGGAGCAGGTGGCCGGTGCGGCCGCTCCCGCGGCGGGCCGGCAGCCGGGCCCGGCGGTGGCTCCACGGCCGCAGCCCTCGGCGGCGCACGACATCCTGTGCGTCAACGCCCCGAGTATGGCGACCTCCGGCCCGGACGGGCAGCTCCGCGGCCAGAGCCTGCACGGCTTCTTCCGGCACGGGGTACGCGCCCTGGCCCGGATGGAGCTGCGGCTCGGCGGCATGGAACCGGTGCCGCTCCAGGGCACCCTGACGTCCGCAGCGGCGGCGCGCTTCGTCGGTTCGGTCCGAGTGCCGGGTGATCTCGATCCGGATCCGGCGCTGACGGTCGAACGGCTGCGGCACGCCGACGGCGCGGAGACGGTGACAGTCCGGAACACCGGTGCCCGCCCGGCCCGCCTCCCGCTGGAGATCGCCCTCGGTACCGACCTGGGCCAGCTCACCGAGATCGCGGCGGGCCGACGCTCGCCCGACCTGCCGGGCCAGGTCCAGTCCTCGGGCCTGCGCTGGGCCGGGCAGGGGCGCGCGGCCACCGTCAGCGCCCGCCCCTCGCCGCACGCGGTACTGGCCGGCGCGGGTGTGCTCCGGTGGGACTTGGAGGTCCAGCCCGGCGCCCGTTGGTCCGTGGACCTGCAGGTCGAGCTGGAGGCCCCGTCGACCGGACGTCCGCCGACCGGGCGCGGCCCGGGTGTGCCACTGCCGTGGTCCGAGCCGGAGATCCGGGCTGACGACCGCCGCGCCGCACGCCTCGTCGGCCGCGCACTGGACACGCTGGGCGGGCTGCTGCTCGCGGACGCGGACCGTCCGACCGACCTCTACACCGCGTCGGGTGCGCCCTGGCGTTTCGGCCTCACCGCCGCGGACGCGCTCTGGGCGGCCAGGATGACGCTGCCGCTCGGCACCCGGCTCGCGGCCGGAACGCTCCGCGCGACGGCCCGCCGGCAGCACCTCGCGCCCCAGCCACCGGCAGGGGCAGGCACCGCCCGTCCGGCCGAGGGCGGCCCCACCGACGGCGCGTCGAGCCCGTCGACGACCGGCCCGTCGCAGACCGCGGGCCAGTCGGCGGCAGGCGGTACCGGCGGTGCTCCGGCAGCGCCGCCCACTGCGGCCCAGAGCGCGGGCAATCCGCCGGCCGTCGGCACCGAGAGCGGGTCGCCGGCGCAGGCGATGGACGGCGTGATCCCCGGGCCGCTGCGGCACGGCGGCCCCGAACTGCCGGCGAGTTGCACGGCCACGGAAGCGACCCTGCTGTTCGTCACCGTGCTGGCGGAGGCCTGGCGTTGGGGCATGCCCCGGGCCGAGGTCGCCGAGCTGCTCCCGGCCGCGGAGCGTGCCCTCGGGGCGCTGCGCGCCGCGGTGGCGGAGGGGCCGGACGGTCCGGTCGGGTTCGTCACCGACCTCGGGCGGACGGCGGAGGAGCGGGTCGTGCGGCCGAGTCCGGCCCGGTGCGAGGTCCAGGCGCAGGCACACCGTGCGGCGCTCCAGGGAGCGGACCTGCTGGAGGCGTTCGACCGCCCCGGAGCAGCCGAGTGGCGGGCCTGGGCGGCCGAGTTGAGGGAACGGTTCCGCGAGCAGTTCTGGATCGACGACCTGTCGGGCGGCCGTCCGGCGGCCGCACTGCTGGCACCGGACCGGCCGGTGCCGGCCCTCGCCTCCACCCTGGTCCACCTGTTCGACGTCGGCCTGGCCGCCGAGGGCGAACTGCACGAGGGCCTGCTCGACAGGGAGCAGACCAGGTTGCTCGCGCAACGGCTGGTGACGCCCGAGCTCGACTGCGGGTGGGGCCTGCGGACGTTGAGCGCGAAGTCCCCGCGGTTCAACCCGCTGGGGCACCGCAGTGGCGTGGTGCGGGTGCAGGAGACCGCGCTCGCGGTGAGCGGATTGGTGGACGCCGGGTTCGAGCGGGAGGCCGAGATCCTGCTCGAAGGTCTGCTGGAGGCGTCGGCGTACTTCGAGTACCGGCTGCCGGAGATGTACGCGGGCGAGCAGAAGGTCGCCGACTGCCCACCGGTGCCGCACCCGGCGGCCTGCCGTCCGGCCGCGATGTCGGCGGCCGCAGCGGTTCACCTGGTGCTCTCGCTGGCCGGCGTCAGGCCGGACGTCCCGTCAGGGCGGGTGGCCACCCACCCGGCGACCACCGCGCCCCTGGGCGCCCTGGAACTGACCGGCCTGCGGGTGGCCGGGGAGCCGTTCTCGGTCCGGGTCAGCCGGATCGGTGTCGCGGTGGTCGAGGAGGCGCCCTCGTTCCTGCAACTGACCGCCAGCTGACCGCCCGCAGTCGGCTCGGCAGTCGGCTCGGCAGGCGGGAAAGCGAAGGGAAGGACACGGGAAGGGAGCGGGCCGGAGGCGGCCGGAGAGGCGGGGAAGGAGGCCGGAAAAGGTTCGTGGTCTGTGATTATCGTCAGAGAGACGACTAAGATCGGCGGCATGTCGCGTTATGACCCGTCGGCCTTCCCCCCGTTCGCAGTCACGGTTGACCTGGTGGTGCTGACGGTGCGCGACCATGAGTTGTGCGCCCTGCTGGTGAAGCGTGGCGAGGCACCGTTCCAGGGCTACTGGGCGCTGCCCGGTGGGTTCGTGCGGCCCGACGAGGGGCTGGCCGAGGCGGCGTCCCGGGAACTGGCGGAGGAGACGGGGCTGCGGGCACAGTCCGCGCCGGGCCAGGTGCTGGCCGGGCAGAACCCGTTCGGTGCGCACCTGGAGCAGCTGGCCACCTACGGGCACCCGCAGCGTGACCCGCGGATGCGGGTGGTGAGCGTCGCCTACCTGGTGCTCGCCCCCGACCTGCCCTCGCCCCGCGCGGGCGGCGACGCGAGCAGCGCACGGTGGGCGCCGGTCAGTGAACTGTTCGGCGAGGACCGGAACGACGGCGAGCTGCTGGCCTTCGACCACGGGCAGATCCTGGCGGACGGTGTGGAGCGGGCCAGGTCGAAGATCGAGTACTCCTCGCTGGCGACGGCCTTCTGCCCGCCGGAGTTCACCGTCGGCGAGCTGCGCCGGGTGTACGAGGCGGTCTGGGGCGTGGTGCTGGACCCGCGGAACTTCCACCGCAAGGTCACCGGCACCCCCGGCTTCCTGCTGCCCTCCGGCGGCACGACGACCCGTCAGGGCGGCCGTCCCGCCCAGCTGTTCACCGCCGGCGGGGCCACCGTGCTCAACCCGCCGATGCTCCGTCCCGAAGCGTGAGCCCGTGAGCCCGTGAGCCCGTGAGTCATGTGCGCTGAGCGCTGAGCTCGGGGGCTCGGAGGGGTCGAGGGCTCGGAGGGTTCGAGGGGGAGGCGTCAGTGGCGTGAGAGCGCTGTCCCCTGTTCGGGTGAGCTCGGCGCTAACACCGTCCACGATCCATCCGGAATGCCTGGTTTCACCGCTTCCGCGTCCTACTGTGCTGGCTCAGGCATGGCGGACGAACGCCGGCCTGTCGGCGGGCGAGGGAGCGGGCGGCGATGATCCAGATCACCGGACTGACCAAGACGTACCGGAGGGGCCACCCCCCGGCGGTCCTGGACCTGACCTTCGACGCCCGTCCAGGGATGATCACCACGCTGCTCGGGGACGAGGGGGCGGGCAAGTCCGCCACGTTCCGGCTGATGGTGGAACTCGAACGCGGCCACGGCCTCACCCTGTTCGACGGGCGCACCTATCGGCGGATCCGGCGTCCGGAGCGGGAGATCGGCGTGCTGCTCTCCTCCGGCAGGCCCGAGGCGGGACACCCCGGCCAGCGGGCCAGGGCGCACCTGCGGATGCTGGCGGGGGCGGTCGGCGTCCCGACGCGGCGGGCCGACGACCTGATGGAACAGGTCCGCCTCGCCCCTGTCGCCGACCACCGGATCGGCACCTTCTCGCCCGGAATGCACCGCCGCCTCGCCCTGGCCGCCGCGCTGCTCGGCGACCCCACGACGCTGCTGCTGGACGCCCCGGCCGAGGGCCTGTCCCCGCGCAGCGAGGAGTGGCTGCACGGCTTCCTGCGGTCCTTCGCGCTGACCGGCGGCACCGTGCTGGTGTCCACCCGCAGCCCGGAGGAGGCCGCCGCGCTCGCCGACCGGGTGGTCACCCTGGACGCGGGCCGACTGGCCGCCGACCAGCCCGTCGTGGAGTTCCGCCGTACCCGGCTGCACCCCGAAGTCCTGGTCCGGGGCCCGCAGATGGCCCGCCTCGCGGACCTGCTGGTCGCCCAGGGCGCGCAGGTCCGTCGGGAGAGCGGCGTCGGCATCGCGGTGAGCGGCATCGGCCGCACCGAGATCGGCGAACTCGCCTACCGCAACGGCGTCCTGCTGCACGAGCTGGCCGACCGGGTGATGCAGCGTCCGCTCTCGTTCCCGGCCGCCCTGCCCAGCGGCTCGGGCCACTCCGGCGAGGTGGTGATCCGGACGGTCCGTCAGCTCACCGGCGAGCGGAACGCCGGTGAGCAACTCCCCGTCGCCCAGCGGACCGCCACGGTCGGCCGCCCGGCCGCCGCCCCCGGCGACGAGCGGACCGACGAGCGGACCGACGAGCGGATCGACGAGCGGACCGACGAGCACCGCGCCCGCGGACACCGCGCCCTGCAGGCCGGCCGTTGGGCCGCCGCCGCCCTCGCACCCGACCCGTCGGCCCTGCCCGCCCCGTCGGCCCCGCCCGAGGTCCCCGCCGTCGACCTCACCCGACGGACGCCCCGCGGTGCCTCCGCGCTCGGCCGCCCGCCTGGCGACAATGCCCCCGCGCCCGCCCCAACTCCCTCTGCGCCCACGCCGGTTGTGCTCGACGCCGAGCAACTGGCCGCCAATCCGACCGACGCGGAGCTGCTGACTCCCGCCCGGATCGCGGGAGTCGGCCACGCACCCACTCCGGGCCGGACCTCCGGACGCGCTCCGACACCGACCCCGGCGTCGGCCCCGACACCGGCCCCGGCGTCGGACCAGGATCGGGCGCAGGTACGCCTTCGGCCCGTCCACGCCACCGAGTTGCGCTCGGCAGGGCAATTCGGCCAGACAGGCCACGCAGGTCCGGCGGCAGGTCCGGCGGCAGGTCCGGCGGCAGGTCCGGCGGCGGGCCGGGCGCAGGCGGTGGCGGGCGAGGGCGGGGCGAGTGCGGTGCGCAGGCGTGCCGTCGGTGACGAGAACGGGAGTGAGTGAGACCGTGCGCTTGGTGGCTTGTGAGGTGCGTCGGCTGCGCGGGGTGCGCTCCACGTGGGTGGTGGTCGCGGCGGTGCTGCTGCTGAACGCGGCGCTGGCCGCGGTGTCGGCCCGCCGTTTCCCGGCAGGGGAGTTGACGGCGACGGGCGCGGTGCGCGCGATGGCGGGCGTGGCCCCGTGGCTGCCGCTCCCGCTGACGGCGCTGGGTGCGGCGGTGCTCGGCG
Organism: Kitasatospora sp. NPDC059795; assembly: GCF_042732175.1. Classification (NCBI taxonomy): domain Bacteria; kingdom Bacillati; phylum Actinomycetota; class Actinomycetes; order Kitasatosporales; family Streptomycetaceae; genus Kitasatospora; species Kitasatospora sp. NPDC059795. The sequence goes on along the minus strand of NZ_JBHWID010000018.1, from coordinate 49,688 downwards.
CGCTGGTGTACAGCAACGAGATGCGCTGGCCGGGGCTGGCCGCGTCCCGGGTCAACCCGGTCCGCCGGTTCGGCGCGCTGCTGGCGAAGCTGCTGGTGGTCGGTGCGACGGCGGTCCTGCTGGCGGTGCTGACGCTCGCGGTGAACACCCTGGTGGTCCGGTTCGCGCTGCCCGCCGCGGTGGACGCCTCGGCGCTGCTGTCCCTCCCGCACCCCGCGGAGCTGACCGCCCCTCCGGGACTGGCGCCCGCCCCGGCGGCGGGGCCGTTCGCGGTGGGCGGGGTCGGTCGCCCGCTCCCGGCGTACCTGGCGCTGGCGGTGGCCGGCGGCTGGGCGGGCCTGCTGCTGACGGCCCTGGTGCGCAGCGCCCTCGTCGGAGTGCTGCTCACCTGCGCGACGCCCGCCCTGCTGGAGCCCACCGCAGGTCTGCTGCTGCACCGCCTCGGCCTCAACTGGCCGGTGTGGGTACGGGAGTTGCTGCCCTTCCAGTACGGCCTGAACGTGGTGCGGGAGGCGGCCGACCGGACGGCGGCGGCGCTGGACGGCATGGTGATCGCCGCCCTGCTGGCCCCGGCCGCCCTGCTGGTGCTGGCCGTGCTGGTGGCCCAGCTCCGCCGCCGCGCGCTGTAACCCCCACGGCTGTCGGCCCCTTCGGCACCCGGGGCTGACGGCCCGACAACCAAGCCGGTCCCGTCTCCGCGCGGACCCGCGGACCCCGCGGACCCTGCGGAGGCCGGTCGAAGCGGTGTCCGGAATGGCAGTTGAATCCGCGCCGGGATGACCGATATGCGCATTTCTTGCTGATAAGAAGTCAATTATCCAGACGCGGCCGATCACCCTTTCGTGTGCTTTTCAGGAGAATGCTCAAGACGGCCCCGCCGATCGCCGACAAAGGATGGCGTGAGTACCCTTGCGCACCCCACCGTGACCGCCGCTCGCCAGGCCGAGTCGATCTCCGCCTCCGAGCTGGACCGTTTCCCGTACGCCGACCGCCCGATGCCGCCCGCCCCCCGCTGGGAGGGGGCGGAGCACGAACTCGCCCGGGCCGGCCGGAAGACCACCAGCAGCCGCGGCCGCGGCCTGCACGGCCAGCTGGTCCAGCAGCTCGGCCAGATGATCGTCTCCGGAGACCTGGGCGCCGACCGCCCGCTGGTGCCGGAGGAGATCGGCCAGCGCTTCGAGGTCTCCCGCACCGTGGTGCGCGAGTCGCTCCGGGTGCTGGAGGCCAAGGGCCTGGTCTCGGCCCGGCCGAACGTCGGCACCCGGGTCCGCCCGGTCAGCGACTGGAACCTGCTGGACCCCGACATCATCGAGTGGCGCGCGTTCGGCCCGCAGCGCGACGAGCAGCGCCGCGAGCTGTTCGAGCTGCGCTGGGCGATCGAGCCGCTGGCCGCCCGCCTCGCCGCCGGCCACGGCCGGGAGGACGTCCAGCACCGGCTGGCCGAGCTGACCGAGATCATGGCCCAGGCCGGCAGCCAGGGCGACCTGGTCAGCTACGCCCGCGCCGACGCCGAGCTGCACAGCCTGGTGCTGCAGATGGCGGGGAACCGGATGCTGGAGCACCTGTCCGGGATCGTGGCGGGCGCCCTCCAGGTGTCCGGCGGCGCCGGCACCACCTGCGAGCGCCCGTCCGAGACGTCGGTCGGCCTGCACAGCCGGCTGGTCGACGCGCTCGGCACCGGGGACGGCACCGCCGCCGAGGCCGCCGTCCGCGCGCTGCTCACCGTTCACCCGGACGTCGAGCACGCCGTTCCGGCCCCGCGGGAGCACTGAGCGGCTCGGCCGAGTCCAGCCCCGCCCGTTCCGAAACGGATGGCCCTTCTGCTGCTCCACCCGCAGCCGGGGGGCCATCGGCGTGTCGCGTCCCACACAGTTGCCCCGGACACACCGTCGGAGACCCGTGCCGGCCCGTGCCGGCCCGTCCCGGCCCGGTGCGAACGCCTCGTGGAGCCGGTCGCCGATAGGCCGCCCGGGGGCAGCCGGTACCGGCCGCCGGGTGGTGTGACGGGCGCCACGACGGGCATGCGTAACACTTGAGTGGCGGCAGCGATGTGTACGGAGCGGAAGCAGCTCCGGAATAACCACCACAGGCCAGATGGCTGTGTTGGTGCGCGGCGCTGCTGCCGTCCTGCAGACCCCGATCATCGTCCACCCACCCGAGTCGCTCGGGTGGTCGGTGCGGGATCGTCCACTCATCGTCCGAGAGGTTGTTCGTGTCGGCCAGCACATCCCGTTCGCTTCCCCCCGAGATCGCCGAGTCCGCGGCACTGCTGGCGCTCATCGAGCGGGGCAAGGCCCAGGGGCAGATCGCCGGTGACGACGTGCGCCACGCGTTCGAGGCGGACCAGATCCCGGTCACCAAGTGGAAGAACGTCATGCGCAGCCTCAACCAGGTGCTGATTGAGGAGGGGGTGGAGCTGATGGTCAGCGCGGCCGAGCCGGCCGGCGCCAAGCGCAAGAGCGTCGCGGCCAAGAGCACCACCAAGCGCACGGCGACCAAGGCGGTCACCACCCGCACGCCGGTCGCCCAGACCAAGCCCCCGGTGCGGATCGCCCCCGGCGCGCCCGCCCCGACCGTGGCCGTGGCCGCCGCCGTGACGACCAGTGAGGTCACCGTCGTCGAGACCATCGGTCTCGCCGAGGCCCGCACGGTCGCCAAGAAGGCCGCCCCGGCGAAGAAGACGGTGGCCAAGAAGGCCGCCGCCCCCGCGAAGAAGACCGCCGCCAAGAAGACCGCTGCGGCCGGCAAGGCCGGTGCCAAGGGCGACGAGGACATCGTCGGCGAGGAAGAACTCCTCGAAGACGTGGCTCTGCCCGCCGACGGCAAGGAAGAGGGCCCCGAGGAGGAGTCGGACCAGGGCTTCGTGCTCTCCGACGACGACGAGGACGACGCCCCGGCGCAGCAGGTCGCGGTGGCCGGCGCCACCGCCGACCCGGTCAAGGACTACCTGAAGCAGATCGGCAAGGTCCCGCTGCTCAACGCCGAGCAGGAGGTCGAGCTCGCCAAGCGGATCGAGGCCGGCCTGTTCGCCGAGGACAAGCTGAGCCAGGCCGACAAGCTCGCCCCGAAGCTCAAGCGCGAGCTGGAGATCATCGCCGAGGACGGCCGCCGCGCCAAGAACCACCTGCTGGAGGCCAACCTCCGCCTGGTGGTCTCGCTGGCCAAGCGCTACACCGGCCGCGGCATGCTGTTCCTGGACCTGATCCAGGAGGGCAACCTCGGTTTGATCCGTGCGGTCGAGAAGTTCGACTACACCAAGGGCTACAAGTTCTCCACCTACGCGACCTGGTGGATCCGGCAGGCGATCACCCGCGCCATGGCCGACCAGGCCCGCACCATCCGCATCCCGGTGCACATGGTCGAGGTCATCAACAAGCTCGCCCGCGTGCAGCGCCAGATGCTCCAGGACCTGGGCCGCGAGCCCACCCCGGAGGAGCTGGCCAAGGAACTCGACATGACCCCGGAGAAGGTCATCGAGGTCCAGAAGTACGGCCGCGAGCCGATCTCGCTGCACACCCCGCTCGGCGAGGACGGCGACAGCGAGTTCGGTGACCTGATCGAGGACTCCGAGGCGGTCGTCCCGGCCGACGCGGTCTCCTTCACCCTGCTCCAGGAGCAGCTGCACTCGGTGCTGGACACTCTCTCCGAGCGCGAGGCGGGCGTGGTCTCGATGCGCTTCGGCCTGACCGACGGTCAGCCGAAGACGCTGGACGAGATCGGCAAGGTCTACGGCGTGACGCGCGAGCGCATCCGCCAGATCGAGTCCAAGACCATGTCGAAGCTGCGCCACCCGTCGCGTTCGCAGGTGCTGCGCGACTACCTGGACTGACAGTTCGTCACCTGGACGGGCCCCTTCGCCACCGGCGGAGGGGCCCGTTCGCATGTCCGGACGTCGCCCGATGGAGTGGCCGGCGCGGGCTGGGGCGGCACGGTGGGTAAGCAGGTGACTACGCTGGGCAGGTTGCCCCATTCCGAGTGGTGCGACGACGCCCAGCGCATTCCCGTCCGCACGCCGAAACCCCTGGAGAACCCGGTGCCCTTCCTGGACCCGCCCGCGCCCCGGCGCCGCCGTCGGGCGGTCGCACTCGTCGCCGTGGCCGCTCTGCCCGTCCCGCTGGTCGTGCTGGGGGCGGCCGCTCCGGCGGCCGCGCAGCGGCGGATCGTGGGGGGAACGGGCACCAGCACGGGCGACCACCCGTGGATGGTGGCGCTGTCCAGCCGTCCGCAGTTCGGCTCGTCCCGCTCCGGGCAGTTCTGCGGCGGGGCGCTGGTCACGCCGACGAAGGTGGTGACGGCCGCGCACTGCTTCTACGACGAGACCACCGGCCGGCCGACCCAGCGGCCCGCGCTGCGGGTGATCGTCGGGCGGGACGACCTGCGGGGCAGTGCGGGGAAGGAGGTGGCGGTCGACGGGGTGTGGATCGAGCCGAGCTACAGCTTCGCCGCGAACAGCCGGGACGTGGCGGTGCTCACGCTGGCCGAGCCGCAGAACGACCGGCAGCTGCTGGAGATGGTCGGCCCGGGCGAGAACCGGCCGTACGCGGTGGGCACCCCGGCGACGGTGTTCGGCTGGGGCGACACCCGCGGCAACGGAACGTACTCGAACACGCTGCGGCAGGTGACGGTGCCGATCATCTCGGACGCCGCCTGCGAGCACGCCTACCCGGGCGGGCCGGACAGCGCGTACGACGCGCGCAGCATGGTGTGCGCCGGGGAGGACCGGGGCGGCAAGGACGCCTGCCAGGGCGACAGCGGCGGCCCGCTGGTGGTGGGCGGGCGGCTGGCTGGCCTGGTGTCCTGGGGCGCCGGGTGTGCGGAGGCCGAGCACCCGGGGGTCTACACCCGGATCTCCGCGGTCGCGGAGTCCGTGCAGAACGTGCTGTGACGTGGCCGACACGACCTGCCGCGGCGGCCGGGCAAACGCCACGGCCGGGCGGCCCGCCCCGAAGGGAGGGCCGCCCGGCCGTTCAAGCAGCTCGGGAGATGGGCGGGAGCGTCAGCGCTCGCCCTCGGTAGCCGTTGCCGAGGTGCCGGAGAGGCGGTTGCTCTCGTCGTGTATCTCCACGGCGATCTTCTTGAGCTCGGGCTCGAACTTACGCCCGTGATGGGCGCAGAACAGCAGCTCTCCACCGCTGGAAAGGACGACGCGCAGGTAGGCCTGAGCGCCGCAACGGTCGCAGCGGTCTGCCGCGGTGAGCGGGCTCGCAGGGGTCAGAACAGTAGTCACGTCGCCTCTTCTCTAGCTCGACGAGCTGTGTACCAGGATCAACATCCAACCAGGTGGAATTCGTTCCCGCTCGTGGCTTTTCTCTTTGAGGATTCTGCTGTCTCGTTGATGAGGACGTGCCCCGGGCACCGGTGGTTCATGCGTACCGATTCCGATGGTCCGCCAATCACCTCGAACGCCCGACCGAGCCGGGGGGCGAGGTCCGCGTAGCATAATCCTCCGCTGGGGTGGAGCATAAGCCCCGTCCCGGACCCCGTTTGACCGCATCACAGCAGCTCCGCCGCCCTCCCCGGCCGTCCAGGTCCGCCAGGACCCGTGGTGTCGGCAGGAGATGGCAGGGTGAGGGCCGCGTCCGCGGCGGGAGCCGTGTTCGCGCAGCGCGTACAAGGCGTGCGGGCCTCGGCGGCCGAAGTCTCAGTTGCTGAGAGCATGCGGGGTGTCCGTCAACATCGTGGAGGAGTGCAGAGCGTGAGTGGAGAAAAGACCGTCCCGTCCTCACTGGTGACCGGCGAGGGCGGGTCCGACTACACCGCGCGGCATCTGCTCGTCCTCGAAGGGCTGGAGGCGGTCCGCAAGCGGCCGGGCATGTACATCGGGTCGACGGACAGTCGCGGTCTGATGCACTGCCTGTGGGAGATCATCGACAACTCGGTCGACGAGGCGCTCGGCGGCTACTGCGACCGGATCGACGTGCTGCTGCACCAGGACGGCTCGGTCGAGGTGCGGGACAACGGCCGCGGCATCCCGGTGGACGTGGAGCCCAAGACCGGGCTGTCCGGCGTCGAGGTGGTGATGACCAAGCTGCACGCGGGCGGCAAGTTCGGCGGCGGCTCGTACGCGGCCTCCGGCGGCCTGCACGGCGTCGGCGCCTCGGTGGTGAACGCCCTGTCCGCCCGGCTGGACGTGGAGGTGGACCGCTCCGGCACCACCCACTCGATCAGCTTCCGGCGCGGCACCCCCGGTGTGTTCGCCGAGGACGGCCCGGACACGACGTTCACGGCCGGCAGCGGGCTGACCAAGAAGGGCCGGTTCGCCAAGACCCGCACCGGCACCCGGATCCGCTACTGGGCGGACCGGCAGATCTTCCTCAAGGACGCCAAGCTCTCGCTGGAGTCGCTGCACGCCCGGGCCCGGCAGACCGCGTTCCTGGTGCCCGGCCTGACCATCGTGGTCCGTGACGAGCGGCTGACGGAGAGCGAGCAGGTCCAGGAGGAGACCTTCCGCTTCGACGGCGGCATCAGCGAGTTCTGCGAGTTCCTCGCCCCCGACCGCCCGGTCTCCGACGTGCTGCGGCTGCGCGGCGAGGGCACCTTCAAGGAGACCGTCCCGGTGCTCGACGAGCTCGGGCACATGACCCCCACCGAGGTCACCCGGGAACTCGGGGTGGACATCGCGCTGCGCTGGGGCGCCGGTTACGACAGCACGCTGCGCTCCTTCGTCAACATCATCGCCACCCCCAAGGGCGGCACCCACGTCAACGGCTTCGAGCGGCAGCTCGCCAAGACCGTCAACGAGGTGCTGCGGTCCAGCAAGTTGCTGCGGGTCGCCGAGGACGACGTCACCAAGGACGACGCGCTGGAGGGCCTGACCGCGGTGGTCACCGTCCGGCTGGCCGAGCCGCAGTTCGAGGGGCAGACCAAGGAGGTGCTGGGCACCTCGGCGGCCAACCGGATCGTGGCGGCCGTGGTGGCCAAGGAGTTGAAGAGCTTCCTCACCTCCGCCAAGAAGGACGAGAAGCTCCAGGCCCGGGCCGTGCTGGAGAAGGTCGTGGCCGCCGCCCGCACCCGGGTCGCCGCCCGGCAGCACAAGGAGGCGCAGCGCCGGAAGACCGCGCTGGAGACCTCCTCGCTGCCCGCCAAGCTGGCCGACTGCCGCAGCGACGACGTCGACCGCAGCGAACTGTTCATCGTCGAGGGCGACTCGGCGCTGGGCACCGCCAAGCTGGCCCGCAACTCCGAGTTCCAGGCGCTGCTGCCGATCCGCGGCAAGATCCTGAACGTCCAGAAGGCGTCGGTGAGCGACATGCTCAAGAACGCCGAGTGCGCGGCCATCATCCAGGTCATAGGAGCGGGCTCCGGCCGCACCTTCGACATCGACCAGGCCCGCTACGGCAAGGTCATCTTCATGGCCGACGCCGACGTCGACGGCTCGCACATCCGCACCCTGCTGCTGACGCTGTTCCACCGCTACATGCGGCCGATGGTCGAGCAGGGCCGGGTGTTCGCCGCGGTGCCGCCGCTGCACCGGATCGAGCTGACCAACCCCAAGCGCGGCCAGGAGAAGTACCACTACACCTACTCGGACGCCGAACTGCGACGCACCCTGCTGGAGTTCCAGGGCAAGGGGCTGCGCTGGAAGGACCCGATCCAGCGCTACAAGGGCCTCGGCGAGATGGACGCCGACCAGTTGGCGGAGACCACCGTGGACCCGCGGCACCGGATCCTGCGCCGGATCAACCTGGGCGACCTGGAGTCCGCGGAGAAGACCTTCGACCTGCTGATGGGCAACGACGTCGCGCCGCGGCGGGAGTTCATCGTGGACTCGGCGGCGACCCTGGACCGGTCCCGGATCGACGCCTGAGCAGACCCACGCGAAAGGGCTCTCCACCCACGGGTGGAGAGCCTTCTCCGTCTGCGGTTCCACCCCCGCTCCGAGGATTCGGCGGCCCGTCCTCCGTAGATTTCGTGGTGTCGAGAACACCCCGCCCAGGAGGCACCCGAAATGACCGCCCTGTCCAACGTCCTGATCGCCGTCGCCGTGATCGTCCTGGTGGTGGGCCGGCAGCTGCGGGCCCGCCGGCTGGACACCGAACGCCGGTTCTGGCTGCTGCCGCTGATCCTCGCCGCGGTCGCGCTGCGCGATCCGGTGCTGATCGACCCGGCCCACAAGGGCGCCGCCGCCCTGATCCTGGCCGGCTCGCTGGTCACCACCGTGGGCATGGGCTGCGCCTGGGGCTGGACGATGCGGCTCTGGCGCGACCAGGAGGGCCAGTTGTGGACCCAGGGTTCCGTCGCCACCGTGTTCGCCTGGGTCGGCGCGATCGTGATCCGGATCGGCTGGTACGGCGTCGGCACCGCGCTGCACGTCCACCAGTCCACCAGCGTGCTGATGCTGTCGCTCGGCCTGCTGCTGCTGGTCCGCTCGGCCGCCGTCAGTTGGCGGGCCCGCCAGCTGGACGACCACAAGCACACCCTGGCCGCCTGACGGAACGCCGGCACCGTGCCGCCGACCCCACCGGGTGTCGGCGGCACCGGCATTGAGAGAGGATCGTCCGGTGAGCACCCTGGAACGCTGGACCCGCTGGCCGGCCGGAGACGTCCCGATCCGGGAGCACCACTCGCGGGCCCGGCTGGTGCTGGGGTTCGTCGGCCGCTTCGGCCTGCTGTCGACGGTGGTCTTCGGCACCTTCGCCGAACAGCACTACGCGGGCTGGCGGTTGCTGCCGCCGATCCTCTGGATCCTCACCGCCACCGGGCTGTTCACCGGCTGGTTCTTCTTCTGCCGGGCGCGGCGGCTGTGGCAGGCGCTGGGCTGCGCGGCCGGGCTGCTGGTGGTCGCGGGGCTGGCCGACGACGGCGGGGCGAAGACCCTGGCCTCGATGATCTGGTACGGCCTCGCGGTGCTCGCGGTGATCCGCCTGCCGCTGGCCGCGGGGCTGCTCACCGCCGCTGCCGCACTCGCGAGTTACGGCCTGAGCTCGGGTGAGTCGCTGCTGGTGATGCTGGTCGTCGCGGGCGGCCTCGGGCTGCTCGGCTACCTGCTGCGCCTGGACACCCAGGCCCGCTCCGCGCAGCGCGCGCTGCTGGCCCAGGAGCGGGCCGCGCAGGCGGCGAAGGCGGAGTCGGCGGCGCTCGCCGAACGGGCCAGGATCGCCCGGGAGATCCACGACGTGCTGGCGCACAGCCTGTCCGCGCAGCTGGTGCACCTGGAGGCGGCCCGGCTGATGCTGGACGCCGGCGCCGAACGGGCCGAGGTCCGCGAACGGGTGGTCGCCGCCCGGCGGATGGCCCAGGACGGGCTGGCCGAGACCCGGCAGGCGCTGTCCGCGCTGCGCGGCGAGTTCGCCCCCGTCGCCGAGTTCGTGGCCGAGCTGGCCGCGCAGTCCGGGGCCGAGCTGACGGTGGACGGGGTGCCCAGGCCGGTGTCCGCGGAGGCCGGGCTGGCGGTGCGCCGCACCGCGCAGGAGGCGCTGACCAACGCCCGCAAGCACGCGCCGGGCGGCCGGGTAGACGTCCGGCTCGGCTACCTGGACGGTTCGGTGGAGCTGACGGTGCGCAACGCCGGCGCCCCGCACGGTGCGGACCCGATGCTGGGGGACAGCGGGAGCGGGTACGGTCTGCTCGGGATGCGCGAACGCGCGGAGTTGCTCGGCGGCGAACTGCTGGCGGGCCCCGAGGACGGAGGGTGGCGCGTGCTGCTGCGGGTGCCGGCGTGACGGGTACGGAGATGACGGGCGGGCCGATCCGGGTGGTGGTCGCCGACGACCAGACCGTGGTCCGCGAGGGCATCGTGATGCTGCTGGGGCTGCTGCCGGGCATCACGGTGGTCGGTTCGGCGGCGGACGGCGAGGAGGCGCTGCGGCTGGTCGCCGAACACGCCCCCGACGTGGTGCTGATGGACCTGCGGATGCCGCGCTGCGACGGGGTGGAGGCCACCCGCCGGGTGCGCACCGAGCACCCGGGCACCGAGGTGGTGGTGCTCACCACCTACGCCGACGACGACTCGCTGTTCTCCGCCCTGCAGGCGGGCGCGCGCGGCTTCCTGACCAAGGACGCGGGCGCGGAGGAGATCGCCCGCGCGGTGGCGGACGTCCGTTCGGGCGCGGCCGGGCTCTCCCCGCAGGTCCAACTGCGGCTGCTGGAACGCCTGTCGGGCACGCCGACCGCCCCGGTCGCCCCGACCACCCCGACCGCCCCGGCGCGGCCGGTCGCGGAGCAGCGGCCCGAGGCCGCGCCGAAGGCCGGGCCCGGGCGGGCCGGTCGGGCGGCGCTGCCGGACGGGCTGACCCAACGGGAGGCCGAGGTGCTGGCGTTGATCGCGTCCGGACTGTCCAACGCGGAGATCGCCGAGAGGTTGTTCGTCAGCCCCGCAACGGTGAAAACCCATATCAACAACCTTTTCGCCAAGACGGCCGTTCGGGACCGTGCGCAGGCCGTTGCGTACGCCTTCAAGCATGGAATTTCAGAAGGTTGGTGAACGTACCGCCCTTTCGCGGCATAGGCTGAACGTATCTTCACTGGTTTCCTTGTGTGGTTTGTGACGCTCCATCATGGTTCGGTCGTAGTGGCCGGAATGATGAGGTGTCGGCAAGTGGCGCAGCAGGAGAGAGTCGACTGGTGGGCCGGGGCCGCCGCCCCCCAACCCCGGGTGGTGGCGCCGCGGCGCAGTGTGGAGGCGGAGCCGGAACCACCGGAGGACCGGGTGGGGGGCGCGGTCTACCGGAGTGTTCAGGACAGCGAGGCGTTCCAGGAGATCCGGCGGGGCTACCGCGCGTTCGTGTTCCCGGCCTGCGCCGGGTTCCTGGCCTGGTACCTGCTGTTCGTGTCGGCCGAGGCGTTCATGCCCGACCTGCTGGGCCGCCGGATCGCCGGGCCGCTGAACGTGGCCTGGACGCTCGGTCTCGGCCAGTTCGCCTCGACCTTCCTGCTCACCTGGCTCTACGCCCGTAATGCCCGCACCAAGCGCGATCGAGCCGCCCTCGAACTGCGCTGGGACACCCAGGACCAGCTGCGATGACCGCTCACCACCCGAACCACGGCCTCGCCGTCGCGCTCTTCGCCGTCGTCGTCGCGGTGACGCTGACCATCACGATCTGGGTCGGCCGCCGCGGCCACGCCGCCGAGGACTTCTTCGCCGGCGGCCGGGACTTCTCCCCGCTGCAGAACGGTTTCGCGCTGTCCGGCGACTACCTTTCGGCCGCCTCCTTCCTCGGCGTGACCGGGCTGATCGCGCTGTACGGCTACGACGGCGTGCTCTACAGCATCGGCTTCCTGGTCGCCTGGCTGGTCGTGCTGATGCTGGTGTCCGAACTGGTCCGCAACACCGGTCGGTACACGCTGGCCGACGTGCTGGCGCTGCGGATGCGCCAGCGGCCGGTGCGGGCCGCGGCCGGCCTGTCCTCGATGGTCGTCACGCTGATGTACCTGATCGCGCAGATGGTCGGCGCGGGCAGCCTGGTCGCCCTGCTGCTGGGCACCAACAGCGGGGCCGCCAAGGCGTGGACCATCATCGCGGTCGGCGCCCTGATGATCGTCTACGTGACGGTCGGCGGCATGCGCGCCACCACCTGGATCCAGATCGTCAAGGCGTTCCTGCTGGTGGGCGGCTCGGTGCTGCTCACGGTGCTGGTGGTGGCCCGGTTCCACGGAGACCTGGGTGCGCTGATGGAGACCGCCGCGCGGCGCAGCGGCGAGGGCGAGAAGTACCTGCGGCCGGGCCTCAACTACGGTTCCAGCGCGCTCGACCGGCTGGACTTCGTCAGCCTCGGCCTGGCGCTGGTGCTCGGCACCGGCGGTCTGCCGCACATTCTCAGCCGGTTCTACACGGTGCCCACCGCGCGGGCCGCCCGGCGCTCCACGATGTGGGCGATCGGCCTGATCGGCTCGTTCTACCTGATGGCGATCGTGCTCGGCCTCGGGGCCGGCGCGGTGGTCGGCGGGCACGACCTGCGGGCGTCCAACTCGGCGGGCAACACGGCCGTTCCGCTGCTCGCGCTGGACCTCGGCGGCGGTGACGGCTCGACCGGGGGCCTGCTGCTGTTCGCGGTGATCTCGGCGATCGCGTTCGCCACCATCCTGGCGGTGGTCGCCGGTCTGACGCTGGCCTCCTCCGCGGCGTTCGCCCACGACCTGTACGCCCGGGCCTGGCGGCGGGAGGGCGGCCGGAAGGTGTCGGAGCGCGAGGAGGTGATCGCGGCCCGGATCTCCGCCGTGGTGATCGGTGGGCTTGCGATCGTGCTCAGCCTGTTCGCGCAGCGCCTGAACGTCGCGTTCCTGGTCGGTCTGGCCTTCGCGGTGGCCGCCTCGGCGAACCTGCCGACGCTGCTGTACTCGCTGTTCTGGAAGCGCTTCTCCACCCGGGGTGCGGTCTGGTCGGTGTACGGCGGCCTGGTTCCGGCGGTGGTGCTGGTGCTGTTCTCGCCGGTCGTCTCCGGGACGAAGACCTCGGTGCTGCCCGGCATGGACTTCCACTGGTTCCCGCTGGAGAACCCCGGTCTGATCTCCATCCCGCTCGGCTTCCTGGCCGGCTGGCTGGGCACCCTGCTGGACCGGGAGCCGGCCGACGAGGACGGCTACGCCGAGCTGGAGGTCCGCGCCCTGACCGGCGCCGGAGCCGCCTGACGGACGCCTCGACGACGGGCCCCGCACCGACCGGTGCGGGGCCCGTTCGTCATGCGGCGGGGAGCGCTTCCAGGGCGGTGACGTCCATCCGGGACGGGGTGCCCGGGGCCTTGCCGCAGCTCTCCGGGCGGGGCGGCTCGCTCGCGGACTCCGCCACCGTCGCCCGCCAGCGGCGGCCGTCGGCGTGCGCGACCTCGACCGTCCAGCCGTCGCCGTCGGCTGTCTGGCGCATGGTCAGCGCGTCGGCGGCGCTCTCGCCGGTCAGTTCGCGGACGGCCTGCTCGGCGGCCTGGGACGGGCGGGGCCAGTACGAGCGGCCGCGCGAGTGGGCGGGGACGGTGTGGCCGGCGGCGGTGGCGGACAGCACCTCCTTGGCGGACTCCGCGGTGAGCCGGCCGTACGCGTAGCCGTGCGGCAGCACCAGCATGGTGGGGGAGAAGCGGTGGCCGCCGAGGTGGGTGACCTCCCAGACCTCGCTGTGGCCGGCCGATGCCAGGTCGGCGGCCAGCGGGCGGCCGAGCAGTGCGCAGCAGCGGTCGCGGCGGCCGTTGGTGCACACCAGGGCGATCGGGCCGCCGATGTGCTCGGCGCCGAAGCCGTCGTGGCGGCCCGCGCCGAGGGCGGCGAAGTCGAGGTCGAGCAGCGCGGCGGGGTCGTCCAGGCGGGCCCGGCGCACCCACGGGTCGGTGGGCGCGGTGTGCGCGATCAGCACCTCGTGCCGGGCGGCGTTGTCGGTGTCCGCGTGTCGGCCGGGCCGGCGGATCAGTGCGACCCGGACGCCGGTGCCCTCGGTGACCCGGTCCAGCGCCGCCCCGAGCTCGTGGTCGAGGTGGCTGCCGACGAGCGCCTGGGCGCCCCAGGGGCCGGGCTGTTCGAGCAGCAGCCAGGTGGTGGCGGCGGCCGCGGTGGCGGCCAGCGGCTCGGTCAGTTCGCGCGACAGCGTCGTACAGGTGCTCACCTGCCCACCTTATGTCCGGGTGGCGGTGAGGGGTGGACGGAGCTTCGCGTGCGGAGCGTCGCGGCGGGCACGGATTATGCTGAGCCCCATTACCTGGAGTTGACGTTCTTTTGGGGGAGTCTTGGGGTCGTTCTTCGCGGTCGACGTGGCGGACCTGGACCGTCTGTTGGCTGACCTGCACCGCAGTCAGGACGAGCTGCGCACCGCGTTGAACGCGATGCGCGACACCGGGCCGAAGACCACCGGCGCCACGTCGCTGGACCACGCCTGCGACGAGTTCCACGACAGCTGGGACGACGCGATCAAGAAGATCGCCGAGTCCACCCAGCAGGTGGAGGAGGGGCTGACCATCACCCGGCGGGCCTATGCGGAGACCGACCAGGCCCTGCGCGACGCGTTCGGCGGCGGTGCCGCGTGAGCGACACGGCGCAGTTCCCCGCGCTGGGCTTCGATCCGGCGCCCGGAAACCCGGGCAGCGTGGACGAGTTGGTGCGGCGGCTGACCACCGCGGCCGGGGCGCTGGAGAGTGCCCACGGCACTCTGGAGCGGCTCACCCGGGCCGGCGGCAGCTGGCGCGGCGATGCGGCGCGCGCGTTCGCCGGGAAGGTCGGCGAACTGCCCGGCCTGCTCCGCGACAGCGACGACGCGGTGCGCACGGCGGCCCGGCAACTGGAGGGCTGGCGTGGCCAGTTGACGCACTTCCAGGAGGTCGCGCGACGCTACGAGGCGGACGCGGAGGCGGCCGGGCGGCGCTGCGAGACCTGCGAGCGGCAGCAGGACGCCGCCCGCTCGCGGTACGAGACGGCGGCCGGCGCCCCGGCGTTCCGGCTGGCCGGGCGGATGTACACCGACGACGCGCAGCTGCGGCAGGCCCAGGCCGAGATCGACGCCGCGCAGCGCGAGTTGAACGCGGCCGGCGAGGAACTCGACGACGCCAAGCAGGCGTTGGAGAACGCCGAGGACGCCTTCCGGGCGATAGTGAAGCAGGCGAAGGAACTTCGCGAGGATCACCAGGACGCGGCCGGGAAGGTCGCCCGGGCCCTGCGCAAGGCCAACCAGAACGCGCCGTCCACCAGCATGTGGGACGGCTTCAAGGACGCGCTGAAGCGGGCCGGGCACGCGCTCAAGGAGTGGGCCACCAAGCACGCCGACCTGCTGAAGAAGATCGGCGACTGGCTGGGCATCGCCTCCACCATCCTGGGCGTGGCGGCCCTGTGCACCATGTGGTTCCCGCCGCTGTCCGGCGCGCTGGCGCTGGCCGGCGGCGTGCTCTCGGCCGGTGCGCTGGCCAGCCACGGCCTGGCGAAACTCGGCGGCGCGGACGTCAGCGCGATGGACCTGGTCGGCGACGGGCTGGGGGCGCTGCCGTTCGGCAAGCTGGTCGGCACCGCGGCCAAGCCGGTCATGAAGGTCACCACCAAGCTGGTCCCGAAGATCGAGAAGGTGGCGCTGGAGACCGGCGGGACGGTGATGCGGCAGACCGGCGGGAAGGTCCGGGAGATCGCCAAGAGCCAGATCGTCGACCACATGGGCGACGCACTGCGCGGGTCGGCCGTCCGGGTCACCGAGATCGGCGCGGAGGGCGCGCTGAAGACCACCTTCAAGGCGCTGCCCGGCATGGGCAACCGGATGAAGTTCGCCTGGGAGAAGCACGTCGCCGAGTCGGTGTACGGCACCGCGGTCGACACCTTCAAGTCCACCCGGGTCGCCAACCTGCCGGGCCTGCGCTCGATCCCCTCGTTCCAGAACGCGATCCGGGCCGACGGCAGCCTCGACCCGATGTCCTGGTGGAGCCGGGGCATCAACGGGGTGCCCTCGCTGCCGGGCATCGTCACCGGCATCCACGACCAGTTCAGCGGAGGCAACTGATGGACGGCACACCGCCGTTGATGTACGGCACACCGCCGTTGACCCCGTCGGCGGGGCGGCGCTCGCGGCTCGGGCTGGTGCTGTGGTTCGCCGTCCAGTGGGTGCTGGTCCCGCTGGACCTTATGGCCCGGCTGCTGTACGTGCCGGTGTTCGTGGTGATCGAGGTGGTCACCGATCTGGAGTGGCCGGACCGGGGCTGGCTGCGGATGCTGCTGCGGCCGCTGACCAGGTTCGTCGGCCCGGTCCGGCTGGTCCGCGAGTGGGGCGACGGCCGGCGGCTCTGGGACGCCCGGATGGCAGGGATCTGCCGCACCGCGGCCGCGGCCTTCGCGCGTCGGCCGGCCGGGAAGCAGGAGCTCGACGGCTGGGCCGGGCTGCGCTGGGGAAGCGAGATGTGCGCGTTCGTGCTCTCCCCGAAGGACTACCGGGGCGTGCGGCCGGAGCGGATCCACGCGATCGCCGCCGAGCACGGCCTGACGGCCCGCTCCGCGGGCGAGTTCGGCGTCGAGCTGGCCCCCGTTGCCGCGTGGAACCGGGCGGTGGCCCGATGAGCAGCTACACCTTCGACGTGCCGGTGCACTTCCACGACCTCGGCATGCACCTGGACGATGATCAACGCGCCGTCCACCTGCGGGAGTTGGCGTGCGAGATATGGGCGGGCGGCACCGAGGCGCAGCGTGCGGGCGTCCAGCAGTTCTACGGCGAGCTGGCCGACGCCGCCGCCGAGGACGGTGCGAGCTACGCCGGGGTGTGCCTGATGGCCACCGAGGACGACCGGGTGTCCACCGCGTCGTTGGTGGCCCGCAGCGAGACGCTGGAGCCGGCGGCCGACCCGGAGGCGGTGATCGAGACGCTGGAGGAGGTCCTCTCGCTGGACCCGGCGGCCGACGTGCACCGCACCGAGACCGAGCAGGGCCCGGCCGTGGTGGCGTTCAGCGGCGTCGAGTGGACGCCGGTGCCCGAGCGGCCGGCGCTGCCGCTGGTCCGGGTGGACGTCTACCTGCCGCTGCCGGAGATCTCCGAGCTGCTGGTGTTCTCGTTGACGACGCCGTCACTGCCCGACCTGCCGCAGTACGTCGCGCTGCTGTCCGAACTGACCGACACCGTCGAGGTGTTGACGGACGACCCGGTGCCGCTGCCGGTGCAGCGCCCCGCGGAGCGCGCGCCGCTGTTCTGAACCCGCACGGGTGAAAACGGCGGGCGTCCCCTCGTGCGAGGGGGCGCCCGCCGTTCCGTCACATCCGGCCGCCGACCGCCGCGATCTGCGCGGTCACCGGGGTGCCGGAGCCGTCGCGGCGCGGGTCGCGCTCCGGGAGCGTGACGGGCTGGCCGTTGGCGGCGGCGCCGAGGGCGGGCAGCGGGCCGGCCCAGGCGAACGCGAGGCCGTCCTCGCCGCGCAGGAAGCGCTGGCAGCGGACGCCGCCGGTGGCCCGGCCCTTGCGCGGGTACTGGTCGAACGGGGTGAGCTTCCAGCTGGTCTGCTGTTCCCCGTCCAGCGTGCCGGTGGCCGCGGCCACCGAGAGGACCACCGCGTCCTCGGCCGGGTCGACGGCGGTGAAGGACAGCACCCGGGCGCCGTCGGACAGCTTGATGCCGGCCATGCCGCCGGCCGGGCGGCCCTGCGGGCGGACCTGACCCGCCGGGTAGCGCAGCAGCTGGGCGTCGGAGGTGAGGAAGACCAGGTCCTCCTCACCGGTGCGCAGTTCGACCGCACCGATCACGGTGTCGCCGTCCTTGAGCGCGATCACCTCGAACTCGTCCTTGTTGGCGGGCCATTCGGGCACCACCCGCTTGACCGTGCCCTGCACGGTGCCGAGCGCCAGGCCCGGCGAGGACTCGTCCAGGGTGGTCAGCGCGAGCGCCCGCTCGTCCTCCTCCAGGCGGAGGAACTCGGAGACCGCGGCGCCGCCGGACAGCGCCCTGGTGCCCGGGGGCAGCGCCGGCAGGTCGATCACCGGCAGGCGCAGCACCCGGCCCGCCGTGGTGACCACGCCGATGTCGCCGCGCGCGGTGGCGGGGACGGCGGAGGCCAGCACGTCGTGCTTGGCCCGCGACGGCTCCTCGGTGACCGGCTCCAGGTCGAAGGTGCGGGCGAGCAGACCGGTGGCGGACAGCAGCACCCGGCACGGGTCGTCCGCGACCTCCAGCGGCACCGACAGCGCCGCCGACGGCACCGACCCGGCCTCCAGCAGCACGGTGCGCCGCTCGGTGCCGAACTGCTTGGCCACCGCGCCGAGTTCGGAGGACACCACGGAACGCAGCCTGGTGTCGGACTCCAGGATCTCGGTCAGCTCGGCGATCTCCTTGAGCAGCTTGGCCTGCTCCGTCTCCAGCTCGACCCGGTCGAAGCGGGTGAGCCGGCGCAGCGGGGTGTCCAGGATGTACGCGGTCTGCGTCTCGGAGATGCCGAAGCGCTCCATCAGGCGCTCCTTGGCCTGGGCCGCGTCGTCGCTGCTGCGGATCAGCGCGATCACCTCGTCGATGTCGACCAGCGCGATCAGCAGGCCCTCGACCAGGTGCAGCCGGTCCTGGCGCTTGCGGCGGCGGAAGTCGCTGCGGCGCTTGACCACCGTGAAGCGGTGGTCGACGTAGACCTCCAGCAGCTCCTTCAGGCCCAGCGTCAGCGGCTGGCCGTCCACCAGCGCCACGTTGTTGATGCCGAAGGTCTCCTCCATCGGCGTCAGCTTGTAGAGCTGCTCCAGCAGCGCCTCGGGCACGAAGCCGTTCTTCACCTCGATGACCAGCCGCAGGCCGTGCGCGCGGTCGGTGAGGTCCTTGACGTCGGCGATGCCCTGGAGCTTCTTCGCGTTGACCAGGTCCTTGATCTTCGCGATCACCTTCTCCGGGCCGACCGTGTACGGCAGCTCGGTGACCACGATGCCCTTGCGGCGGGCGGTGACGTTCTCGATCGTGGTGGTGGCGCGGATCTTGAAGGTGCCGCGGCCGGACTCGTACGCGTCGCGGATGCCGGACAGGCCGACGATCCGGCCGCCGGTCGGCAGGTCAGGACCCGGGACGAACCGCATCAGGGTTTCCAGGTCCGCGGTCGGGTGCTTGATCAGGTGCCGGGCGGCGGCCACCACCTCGGACAGGTTGTGCGGCGGCATGTTGGTCGCCATGCCGACCGCGATGCCGGTGGCACCGTTGACCAGCAGGTTCGGGTACGCCGCGGGGAGCACCTGGGGCTCCTGCTCGGAGCCGTCGTAGTTCGGGGCGAAGTCGACGGTGTCCTCGTGGATCGACTCCACCATCGACATCGAGGCGGCCGTCAGCCGGGACTCGGTGTAGCGCATCGCGGCCGGCGGGTCGTCGTTGCCGAGCGACCCGAAGTTGCCGTGGCCGTCGATCAGCGGCAGCCGCATCGAGAACGGCTGCGCCATGCGCACCACGGCGTCGTAGATCGAGGTGTCGCCGTGCGGGTGCAGCCGGCCCATCACCTCGCCGACCAGGCGGGCGCACTTGACGTGGCCGCGCTCCGGGCGCAGGCCCATCTCGTTGGCCTGGTAGAGGATCCGGCGGTGCACCGGCTTCAAGCCGTCGCGGGCGTCCGGCAGGGCCCGGGAATAGATCACCGAGTAGGCGTACTCCAGGAACGAGCCCTGCATCTCGTCCACGACATCGACATCGAGGATGCGCTCCTCGAAGTCACCGGGCGGCGGGGTGGGCGAACTGCGGCGGGCCATCGCTGCGGGGCTCCCTTGCGGTACTGGGGTGGGCAGGGCCAAGGCATGAACGCCCCCCATTGTGGACCCTCGGTGGGACACCGCCTGTCACCCGGGCCGCTTCCGCCGCTGGCGAACGCGCCCGACGCACGGACACCTGACGGCGGGTCCGGGCGTTGCACCACAATGGGGGACGTCACAAGCCCCCGGCCCGGACACTCCGGAACCGACGACGGGAAGGACCCCCGCATGGCCAACCCCGGCCCCGCCAGCGGCCTCGCCATCACCGAACACCGCCTCGCCAACGGCCTGCGCGTGGTGCTCTCCGAGGACCACCTCACTCCGGTCACCGCCGTGTGCCTCTGGTACGACGTGGGTTCCCGGCACGAGGTGAAGGGACGCACCGGCCTCGCCCACCTCTTCGAGCACCTGATGTTCCAGGGCTCGGCGAACGTCTCCAACAACGGGCACTTCGAGCTGGTCCAGGGCGCCGGCGGCTCGCTCAACGGCACCACCAGCTTCGAGCGCACCAACTACTTCGAGACCATGCCCGCCCACCAACTGGAGCTCGCGCTCTGGCTGGAGGCCGACCGGATGGGCTCGCTGCTGGCCGCCCTGGACGACACGTCCATGGAGAACCAGCGCGACGTGGTGAAGAACGAGCGCCGCCAGCGCTACGACAACGTGCCCTACGGCACCGCGTTCGAGAAGCTCACCGCGCTGTCCTTCCCCGGCGAGCACCCCTACCACCACACCCCGATCGGCTCGATGGCCGACCTGGACGCCGCCACGCTGGAGGACGCCCGGGCGTTCTTCCGCACCTACTACGCGCCCAACAACGCGGTGCTGTCGATCGTCGGCGACCTCGACCCCGAGCAGACCGTCGCCTGGGTGGAGAAGTACTTCGGCTCCATCCCCGGCCACGACGGCAAGCAGCCGCCGCGCGACGGCGCCCTGCCCGACACCATGGGCGCCGAGTCCCGCGAACTGATCCGCGAGGACGTCCCCTCCCGCGCCCTGATGGCCGCCTACCGGCTGCCGCACGACGGCACCCGGCAGGCCGACGCCGCCGACCTGGCGCTCACCGTCCTCGGCAGCGGCGAGTCGTCCCGCCTGTACAACCGGCTGGTCCGCCGCGACCGCACCGCCGTCTCGGCCGGCTTCGGCCTGCTCCGGCTGGCCGGCGCGCCCTCGCTGGGCTGGCTGGACGTCAAGGCCGGGGCCGGCGCCACCCTGGAGCAGATCGAGGCCGCCGTCGACGAGGAACTCGCCCGGTTCGCCGCCGAGGGCCCCACCGCCGAGGAACTCGAACGCGCCCAGGCCCAGATCGAGCGCGAGTGGCTGGACCGGCTCACCACGGTCGCCGGCCGCGCCGACGAACTCTGCCGCTACGCCGTGCTGTTCGGCGACCCGAAGCTGGTGAACGAGGCCCTGCCGAAGGTCCTCGACATCACCGCCGAGGAGGTCCGCGAGGTGGCCGCCGCCCGGCTGCGCCCCGACAACCGGGCCGTGCTGGTGTACGAGCCGACCCCCGACGACAGCACCGACGACGACAGCTCCGAGAACGAGGAGGCGGCGGCATGAGCGACACCCCCGCGCAGGACACCCCCGAGAAGTACGTCCCGGCGATGGACTTCCACCCGCAGCCGCAGCCCGGCACCCCCACCCCGTGGGCGTTCCCGGCTCCCGAACGGCTCACCCTGGCCAACGGCCTGACGGTGCTGCACTGCCACCGCCCCGGCCAGCAGCTGGTCGCCGTCGACATGGTGCTGGACGCGCCGCTGGCCGCCGAGCCCGAGGGCCTGGACGGCGTCGCCTCGATCCTGTGCCGGGCGCTCTCCGAGGGCACCGACACACTCACCGCCGAGGAGTTCGCGGGCGAGCTGGAGCGGGCCGGAGCGACCCTGGACACGCACGCCGACCACCCCGCGCTGCGGGTCTCGCTGGAGGTCCCGGCCTCCCGGCTGGAGCGCGGCCTGACCCTGCTCGGCGACGCCCTGCGCGTCCCCGCGCTGCCCACCGAGGAGATCGAGCGGCTGGTCGCCAACCGCCTCGACGAGATCGTCCACGAGCAGGCCAACCCGTCCCGGCGCTCCGCCAAGGCGCTGTACGCCGCGCTGTTCGCCGAGGCCGACCGGCTGTCGCGGCCGCGAGCCGGTTCCACCGACACCGTCAAGCGGATCGACCGGGACGCGGTGAAGGCGTTCTACGACGCCCACCTGCGCCCGTCCACCGCCACCGCCGTGGTGGTCGGCGACCTCACCGGCATCGACCTGACCGCGCTGCTGGAGTCCACCCTCGGCCGGTGGACCGGCGAGAGCGCCGAGCCGTCCGTGCACGGCCCGGTGACCGCCGACGACGCCGGCCGGGTGGTCATCGTCGACCGGCCCGGCTCGGTGCAGACCCAGCTGCTGATCGGCCGGATCGGCCCGGACCGGCACGACCCGGCGTGGGCCGCGCAGGTCCTCGGCGTCTACTGCCTCGGTGGCACCCTCACCTCCCGGCTCGACCGGGTGCTGCGCGAGGAGAAGGGCTACACGTACGGCGTCCGGGCGTTCGCCCAGCCGCTGCGCTCCGCCGCCGACGGCTCCGGCCGCGGGCTGCTGGCGATCAGCGGCTCGGTGGACACCGAGTCCACCGCGCCCGCGCTGCAGGACACCTGGACCATCCTGCGGACGCTGGCCGCGGAGGGCCTCACCGACGCCGAGCGGGAGGAGGCCGTGCAGTTCCTGGTCGGCGTCGCGCCGCTGAAGTACGAGACGGCCGGGTCGGTCGCCGCCACCCTGGCCGACCAGGTCGAGCAGTACCTGCCCGACACCTACCAGGCCGAGTTCTACCGGCAGCTGGCCGCGCTCGACACCGAGGCCGCCACCCGGGCCGCGGTCGCCGCCTTCCCGCCGGACCGCCTGGTCACCGTGCTGGTCGGCGACGCCTCGGTGATCGCCGAGCCGGTCAAGGCGCTCGGCATCGGCGACGTCACGGTCATCGCCAACTGACGTCCTTTCGACGTCCCTTCACACGGGCCCGGCGGAGTGTCAGCTCCGTCGGGCCCGCGGCGTTTTAATCCCTTGCACGCTGTCGGCGCGGCATGGGTAGATGGTCCCCGCCGGGCGAGAACGCGCGGCCACGACGAATGCGGGAGGAGGCGGTCACCATGCGGGTCGAGCCACGACGACGCTCCCCGAGGCTGCCTTCCCGTCGTTCGTACCGAACTGCCTGAGCAGTCGCCGCGCAGCACCCGTCTGCCGCCCGCGGTCCCGCCCTGCCGGGCCGCCCCTCGATCTTCCCCGCCGCCGCACCGGGCGTCTCCGTGCGGCACCCTTGGAATCGACGACCCCAGGAGGTCGAACCGCCATGACGTACACCGAGGTACCCGGCGTCCGCGTGCCCATCCGGATGTGGACCGACCCGGCCACCGTTGAGGGCCAGGCCATGGACCAGCTGCGCAACATCAGCACCCTGCCGTGGCTGCACGGCCTCGCCGTGATGCCGGACGTCCACCTGGGCAAGGGCGCGACGGTCGGCTCCGTCATCGCCATGAAGGGCGCGGTCTGCCCGGCCGCGGTCGGCGTCGACATCGGCTGCGGAATGACGGCCGTGAAGTCCTCGCTCACCGCGAAGGACCTCCCGGACGACCTGTCGCACCTGCGCCACCGGATCGAACAGGCCATCCCGGTCGGCCGCGGCCTGCACTCCGACCCGATCGAGCCGGGCAAGCTGCACGGCCAGCCCACCGCCGGCTGGAACGACTTCTGGCAGCGCTTCGACGGCATCGCCTCCGACGTCCGCTGGCGGCGCGAGCGGGCCGCCCAGCAGATGGCGACCCTCGGCGGCGGCAACCACTTCATCGAGCTGTGCCTGGACGACGACGGCGCGGTCTGGCTGATGCTGCACTCCGGCTCGCGCAACATCGGCAAGGAGCTCGCCGAGCACCACATGACGATTGCCCGCTCGCTGCCGCACAACCAGGGCCTGATCGACCGGGACCTCGCGGTCTTCATCGCCGACACCCCGCAGATGGCCGCCTACCGCTCCGACCTGTTCTGGGCGCAGGAGTACGCGAGCCACAACCGGGCGCTGATGATGGCCCTCTTCCAGGACGCGGTCCGCCGCGAACTGCCCAAGGCCCGGGCCACCTTCGGCGAGATGATCTCCTGCCACCACAACTACGTGGCCGAGGAGCGCTACGACGGCGTCGACCTGCTCGTCACCCGCAAGGGCGCGATCCGGGCCGGCTCCGGCGAGTACGGCATCATCCCCGGCTCGATGGGCACCGGCTCGTACATCGTGAAGGGCCTTGGCAACACGGCGTCGTTCAACTCGGCCTCGCACGGCGCCGGCCGCAAGATGAGCCGGACGGCCGCGAAGAAGCGCTTCACCGCCAAGGACCTCGCCGAGCAGACCGCCGGCGTCGAGTGCCGCAAGGACGCCGGCGTGGTCGACGAGATCCCCGGCGCGTACAAGCAGATCGAGAAGGTCATCGCCCAGCAGAAGGACCTGGTCGAGGTGGTCGCGCACCTCAAGCAGGTGATCTGCGTCAAGGGCTGACTGGGCTGACTGAGCGTCAGAAGCCCGGTGGTGCCTGGAGACCGGGCACCACCAGGCCGGACTCGTACGCGATCACCACCGCGTGCGTCCGGTTCTGCGCGCCGAGCTTGGTCAGCACGTTCCCGACGTGCGTCTTCGCCGTCTCGGTGCTCACCGTGAGCACCTCGGCGATCTCCGGGTTGGACAGCCCGGTGGCCATCAGCCGCAGCACCTCCTCCTCCCGGCCGGTCAGCGCCGCCCGCGGCAGCGCCTCGGCCGAGCCGAGCGGGCGGGCGGTCACCATCCGGCGCAGCGCGGCCGGGAACAGGATCGCCTCGCCCGCCGCGACCACCCGCACCGCCTCCGCGATCTGCCCGACCGGCAGCCGCTTGAGCACGAAGCCGCCGGCCCCGGCGCCGAGCGCCGCGGTGACGTAGCCGTCGTTCTCGAAGGTGGTGATCATCACGACCTTCGGCGGGTCCGTCGCCCCGGCCAGCAACTGCCGGGTGGCCTCGATCCCGTCGCAGCGCGGCATCCGGACGTCCATCAGCACCACGTCGGGCCGCAACTGCCGGGCGCGTTCGACCGCTTCGACGCCGTCGGCGGCCTCGCCGAGCACCGTGAGGCCGGGCTGCGCGGCGAGCAGCACCCGCAGGCCGCTGCGGGTGACGGCGTCGTCGTCCGCGATCAGCAGGGTGACGGGGGCGGCGGGGTCGGTCATGCCGACCACCGCACGGGCAGCCGGACCGCCAGCCGCCAGTGTTCCGGGCCGTCCGGGCCGGCCTCGAACCCGCCGTTCAGCAGCCGGACCCGCTCGGCCAGCCCCGGCAGGCCGTGCCCGGAGGTCGGGAAGGCCCGGCCGGCCGCGGCAGCACCGGTCCGGTTCACCACCGAGAGCTCCAACAGCTCCGGCCCGGCGGCCACCCGGACCTCGACCGGGCCGCCCGCGCCGTGGCGCAGCGCGTTGGTCAGCCCCTCCTGGAGGATCCGGTACGCCGCCCGGGACAGCGTCCCCTGAAGGCGCGTCAACTCGCCGGACAGCTCCGGCTCCAGCACCGCCCCGGCGTGCCGCAGCCGCTCCAGCAGCTCGGGCAGGTCGGCCAGCGTCCGGGTCGGCGCCGTCCCCGGCCGGTCCTCGCGGAGCACGCCCAGCACGTAGTCGAGGTCCTCCAGCGCGGCACGGGTCGACTCCTCGATGCTGCGCAGCGCGGCCCGCGCCGCCACCGGGTCGGCCGACAGCACCTCGCCGGCCACGGCGGCCTGGATGGTGGTCGCGGTCAGCGTGTGCCCGATCGAGTCGTGCAACTCGTGGGCCAGCCGGTTGCGTTCGGCCAGCCGCCGTTCCTGCTCGGACGCCAGCGCCAGCCGCTCCGCCGCCGAGGGCCCGAGCAGCGCGGGCGCCAGCCGGCGCAGGACGCCCGCCACCGCCGCGCAGATCACCGGGACCAGCAGCAGGCACACCGCCGCGACCGGCCAGCTCCAGACGCCGGTCACCTGCACCGACCGGTCGGACCAGCTCAGCCGGGCCTCCCCGTCGAGCCAGTTGTTCGGCAGCGACACCGCGGCCAGGAGCAGCACCAGGCAGCTCAGCCCGCCGACCCAGCCCAGCGCCACCTGCGCCACCAGCCAGAGCGGAGTCCGCCACCGGCCGCCGCCGACCGCCGGGGCGGGCACGTCGGGGAGCCGTACCGCGAGCAGCCGGCGGGCGCCGGCGGCCAGCGCCCGCCGGCTGATCCGGGGCAGCCCGAGCGCGGCGACCAGCACCGCCCACACCAGCACGGTGAGCGCCGCCCGGGCCTCGTACAGGCCCGAGGCCCACGCCACCGCCGGTATCGCGGCGAGTGGCAGCAGCACGAGGCTCGCCGGCGCGGCGCAGAACGCGAACAGCGCGCCGGAGTACGTGGAGCCGCGCAGCAGCGGCCGAAATCCCCTGGTCATGGCGGCAAGTATGGCCGGGCTGCCGGGGGCCGACCTCCCCCGACCGGGGGAGTGGATCTTCCCCCGTTCCCGCGATGTGCGGGGCCGCCCCCGCCGCCAGGATCGGATCCGACCCGCCCCGACGAGAGGACGACGATGAGCTCCCCCACCACTCCGACCGACGCCTACGGACCGAGGCCCGGCCGGATGCCGGGCCTCGCCGTGGCCACCGCGGTCCTCGGCACCGTCGCGCTGCTGACCTCGCCGGTGGTGGCGGGAGGCCTGCTCGGCGTGCTCGGCCTGGCCCTCGGCCCGTTCGCGCTGCGGGCCGCCCGCCGGACGGGCGCCGGCCGGGCGACGGCACTGATCGGCGCCGCGCTGTCCGCCCTCGCCGTCGCGGTGGCCGTCGTGATGGCGTTCGTCCTCGTGTGGTTCGCGGACCGGAGCCGGGACTGCTACCAGTACCACGACGTCGGCCCGTGGACGCGGTGCGTCCAGCAGCAGTTCGACCGGGGCTGACGCGAAGGCCCGCCGGGGCCGGGGAGCGCGGCACGTGCTCCCCGGCCCCGGGCCTAGGCAGTCTCGACCAGGCTGCGGTAGCGGTCGTTCCACAGGTCCTCGTGCGCCTCGGGCAGCAGCAGGACGCGGTCCGGGCGCAGCGCGTCGAGGGCGTCCGGGTCGTGGGTGACCATCACCATCGCGCCCGGGTACTCGGCGACCGCGCGCAGCACCTCGTCCCGGGACGCCGGGTCGAGGTTGTTGGTCGGCTCGTCCAGCAGCAGCACGTTGGCGCCCGAGTGCACCAGGCAGGCCAGTGCCAGCCGGGTCTTCTCGCCGCCGGAGAGCACCCCGGCGGGCTTGTCCACGTCGTCCCCGCGGAACAGGTACCCGCCGAGCACCGAACGCACCTCGCTGTCCGTCAGCTTCGGTGCGGCGGCCGACAGGTGCGCGAACACGGTGCGGTCCGCGACGAGCGTGTCGTGCTCCTGCGCGAAGTAGCCCAGCCGCAGGCCCGGGCCGGCCACCGTCCGTCCGCCGTCCGGGAGTTCACGACCGGCGAGCAGCCGCAGCAGGGTGGTCTTGCCGGCACCGTTCGGGCCCAGCACCACCAGCCGGCTGCCCCGGTCCACCGCCAGGTCCACCCCGTCCAGCACCCGGTGGCCGCGGTAGGTCTTCGCCAGGCTGATCGCGCCCAGCGGGATCCGCCCGCACGGCGCGGGCTCCGGCAGCCGGATCCGTGCCGTCCGCTCGGCCTGTCGGACCTGTTCGGTCTCCGCCAGCAGCCGGTCCGCCCGGCGCGCCATCGACTGCGCGGCCATGGTGGTGCTCGCGTTGGCCCGCATCCGGTCGGCCTGCGCGTGCAGCCGCGCCGCCTTGCGCTCCGCGTTCGCCCACTCCCGGGCGCGCCGCCGCTCGTCCGCCGCCTGCTGCGTCAGGTACGTCGACCAGCCCGTGTTGTGCACGTCCAGTGCGGCCCGCTGCGGGTCCAGGTGGAACACCCGGTTCACCGTCGCGGAGATCAGCTCCAGGTCGTGGCTGATCAGCAGCAGCCCGCCCCGGTGCGACGCCAGGAAGCCGCGCAGCCAGCCGATCGACTCGGCGTCCAGGTGGTTGGTCGGCTCGTCCAGCAGCAGTGTGTCGTGCCCCGCGAACAGGATCCGGGCCAGTTCCACCCGCCGCTTCTGGCCGCCCGAAAGGTCGCCCACCGGCTGCTCCAGCAGCCGCTCGGGCAGGCTCAGGCCCGCCGCCACCCGGGACGCCTCCGCCTGCGCGGCGTACCCGCCGCACCGCTCGAACGCGGCCTCGGCCCGGGTGTAGCCGCGCATCGCGCGCTCCAGCGCGGCCCCTTCGGCCACGGCCATCGCGGCCTCGGCCTCGCGCAGCGCCCGCTGCGCCTCGTCCAGGCCGCGGGCGGACAGGATGCGGTCCAGTACCGGGGCGGCCGGATCCGCGACCCGGGAATCCTGCGGCAGGTACCCGGTCGACCCGGTGTGCGCCACGGCGCCGGCGGCGGGCTCGACCAGCCCGGCCAGGGTGGACAGCAGGGTGGTCTTCCCCGCGCCGTTCCGGCCGACCAGGCCGACGCGGTCGCCGGGGGCGAGGTGGAAGGAGATGTCGTGCAACAGCAGGCGCGCGCCGACGCGCACGTCGAGACCACTGACGGTGATCATGAGAGAAGACGCTCCGAAACAACAGCAAAAGGACACACGGGTGGCGTGGAAGCGGGTCCTGTTGCTAGGAGATGAAGAGCGTCGACATGGGCCCGAGGCTACGTCACCGGTCGGGCGGCATGCACCCGAATTTTCCGTTTCGGCAGGTCGGGCGGGGTTCGGCGCGAGCGTGCGGGCGGCCCGCTGTCCTCCGGGCCGCCGGTGTCGCCGTCGGCTACGCGGCCGGCAGCTCGTCGAGGCCTTCCTGGACCATCTTGGCGACGCGGTCCAGTGCGGCGTCCGCGCCCTCCGCGCTCGCGGAGAGGATGACGGTGTCGCCGCCCTCCGCGCCGAGGGTGAGGAGGCCGAGCATGGAGCCGGCGTTGACCGGGGTGCCGTTCTCCTTGGCGATGGTCATGGGGACGCCGGTGGCGGTGACGGCCTTGACGAAGACGGAGGCGGGACGGGCGTGCAGGCCCTCGGCCCAACCGATGGTGACGCGGCGCTCAGCCATGATGAGGTGCCTTTCAGGTGGTGCATGTTGTCTAGACCAGTGTTGCACGGCGCTGCTGACGGGGCCGGTCGCGAACAGGGCCAGCGTGCCGTGCGGGACAGGGCCGGCGCCACCAGGCTCGCCGAGGGCTACTCTGACGACCGTGGAGCACGACACCGCCAAGCACGCCACGGCGCGCGAAGAGGCCGAGCACGGTTATCCGCAGCACTGGGAGGCCGACGTCCTGTTGCGCGACGGCGGCACGGCCCGGATCAGACCGATCGCCGCGGACGACGCGGACCGGCTGGTGGAGTTCTACGAGCAGGTCTCGGACCAGTCGAAGTACTTCCGCTTCTTCGCCCCGTACCCGCACCTGTCCGACAAGGACGTGCGACGGTTCACGCACCACGACTACGTGAACCGGGTCGGCCTGGCGCTGGTGGTGCGGGACCGGTTCATCGCCACCGTCCGGTACGACCGGATCGACAAGGCGGGCATGCCGTCCACCACCGGCACGGACGCCGAGGTGGCGTTCCTGGTGCAGGACGCGCACCAGGGCCGGGGCATCGCGTCCGCGCTGCTGGAGCACATCGCGGCGGTCGCGCAGGAGCGCGGCATCCGCCGGTTCACCGCCGAGGTGCTGCCGGAGAACCGGAAGATGGTGAAGGTGTTCACCGACGCCGGCTACACCCAGCGGCGCAGCTTCGCCGACGGCGTGGTGCACCTGGAGTTCGACCTGGAGCCGACCGCCGCGTCGCTCGCCGTGATGCGGGCCCGTGAGCACCGCGCCGAAGCCCGGTCCGTGCAGCGCCTGTTGACGCCGCGGTCGATCGCCGTGATCGGGGTCTCGCGCAATCCGCAGTCGGTCGGCCGGGCACTGCTGCGGGACATCCGGGCGGGCTTCGACGGCCCGGTGTACG
Organism: Kitasatospora sp. NPDC059795; assembly: GCF_042732175.1. Lineage (NCBI taxonomy): Bacteria > Bacillati > Actinomycetota > Actinomycetes > Kitasatosporales > Streptomycetaceae > Kitasatospora > Kitasatospora sp. NPDC059795. Next base: position 20,625 of record NZ_JBHWID010000018.1, on the reverse strand, counting down.
CGGTGAACCGCACCGTCGAGCCGGGCACCCTGCTGGACGGAGTGCCCAGCCACCGTTCGGTGCTGGCCGTCCCCGGGCCGATCGACCTGGCGGTGATCGCGGTGCCGGAGCCCGCCGTCCCCGGCACGGTCGCCGAGTGCGGGGCGCACGGCGTGCAGGGCCTGGTGGTGGTGACCGCCGGGTACGCCGAGACCGGCCCGGACGGACGGGACCGGCAGCGCGAGCTGGTCCGGCAGGCCCGGGCCGCCGGCATGCGGGTGATCGGCCCGAACGCGTTCGGCCTGATCAACACCGACCCCGAGCACCGGCTGAACGCCTCGCTCGCGCCCGTGCTGCCCGAACGCGGCCCGTTCGGCGTGTTCTGCCAGTCCGGCGCGATCGGCGTCGCCCTGCTGGAGGCCGCGCACCGCCGCGGCACGGGCATCTCCTCGTTCGCCTCGGTCGGCAACCGGGCCGACGTCTCCGGCAACGACCTGCTCCAGTACTGGGAGGAGGACGCCGCCACCGGCGTGGTGCTGCTGTACTTCGAATCCTTCGGCAACCCGCGGAAGTTCACCCGGATCGCCCGCCGACTCGCCGCCGCCAAGCCCGTGGTGGTGCTCAAGAGCGCCCGGCACACCGGCAGCCTGCCGCCCGGCCACGCCGTCCAACCCGCCGCCACCCGGCTGCGGGACGCCACCGTGGACGCGCTGTTCCAGCAGGCCGGCGTGATCCGGGTGGACACCATCACCGAACTCTTCGACACCGGCGAACTGCTGGCCGGCCAGCCGCTCCCGGCCGGCGGCAAGGTCGCCGTCGTCGGCAACTCCGACTCCCTCGGCCTCATCACCTACGACACCTGCCTGACCGCCGGCCTGCGCCCGCGGACCCCCGTCGATCTGACCACCGGCGCCAGCGGGGAGAACTTCCGGATCGCCCTGGACACCGCGCTCAGCGACCCCAAGGTGGACGCGGTGATCGCCGTCGCCATCCCGCCGATCGGCGTGCACACCCCCGAATCCGCGCCCGAACTGGTCGAGGACGCCCCCGAGATCGCCCAGGCCCTGCTGGACGCCGCCGAACGCGGCCGGGAACTCGGCAAGCCGCTGCTGCTCGCCCACCTCGCGCTGCCCGCCCTGGTCGCCCGGCTGCGCGCTGGGGGAGTGCCCGCCTACCCGGCCCCCGAGCGCGCCGTCCACGCCCTCGCCGACGCCGTCCGCTACGCCAAGTGGCGACGCCGCAGCGCCGAGGCCGAGGAGACCGCCCGGGTCCCCGAACTCGACGGCGTGGACGAGGCCGCCGCCGGCGCCCTGGTCGAACAGGCGCTGGGCAGCCGCGAGGCCGTCGCCGCCCGGCTGCAGTCCGGCGGGGCCCGCGTCACCCTGCCCGACGCGGACGCCGCCGCGCTGCTCGGCCACTACGGCATCAAGGTCAGCCCGACGCTGGCCGCGCCCGACGAGAGCACCGCCGTCAAGGCGGCGGCCACCCTCGGCTACCCCGTTGCGCTGAAAGCCACCGCCGACCACCTGCGCCACCGCCCCGACCTCGGCAGCGTCCGCCTCGACCTCATCAGCGAGGCCGAACTGCGCCGCGCGCACCGCGAACTCGACGCGCTGCTGGGCGGCGCCGCGCAGGCCGAACTGGTGGTGCAGCGGCTCGCCCCGCGCGGCGTGGACACCGTGATCGGCGCGGCCGTGGACCCGGCGGTCGGCACCATCCTGTCCTTCGGCCTGGCCGGCGCCCCCGCCGAACTGCTCGGCGACGTCTCCCACCGCCTGGTCCCGGCCACCGACCGGGACGTCGCCGAACTGATCCGCGAGGTCCGGGCCGCGCCGCTGCTGTTCGGCTGGCGCGGCGCGGAGGCGGTGGACACCGGCGCCCTGGAGGAACTGCTGCTGCGGGTCTCCCGCCTGGTCGACGACCTGCCGGAGATCGCCTCCGTCGACCTGGAACCCGTCGTCGTCGCCCCGCAGGGCCTCACCGTGCTCGGCGCCCGGGTCCGGATCGCCCCGCTGCCGGTCCGCACCGATCTGGGACCGCGCGCCATGAGCACGCTGTAACCTTGCGTGGTTGCCCGCCCGGCAGGAGCGGACGACCTCCGGTCCCGACGGCAGGACGACGGACCGGGCGACCCCGGCGCAGTGCCACCCGCCGGACCGGCGGGACATGCCAGGATGGAGATATGGCGAAGACCGGTACCACCACGCAGGACCTGCGGTCCGCGATCGAGCGCAGCGGCTACTACCCGGCGCTGGTCTCCGAGGCGGTGGAGTCCGCGGTGGGCCCCGAGCCGATCAGCTCGTACCTGGTGCACCAGGAGACCACCTTCGACGCGAACGAGGTCCGCCGGCACGTCACCGTGCTGGTGCTCACCCCGTCCCGTTTCGTGGTCAGCCACACCGACGAGCAGAACGGCGACGCGGCCACGCCCGTCCCGTACGCCACCACCTCCACCGAAACGGTCCGGCTGGACCGGATCAACTCCGTGGTGATCAGCCGCATGGTCGCCAACCCCGAGACGTACACCCCCGGCACCCTGCCCCGCGAGGTCGTCCTCACCATCGGCTGGGGCGCCGTGCAGCGCCTCGACCTGGAGCCGGCCGGCTGCTCCGACCCGAACTGCGAGGCGGACCACGGCTACACCGGCTCCGCCACCGCCGACGACCTGTCGCTGCGGGTCAGCGAGGCCGGGGACGGTCCCGAGACGGTCGCCCAGGCGCTGGTCTTCGCCCGGGCGCTGTCCGAGGCGACCGTGGCCAACGGCTGAGCCCGGTATGCATCACGGCTACGACTCGTTCGATCCGCTCGACCCCGCCGACGCGCCCGCACCGCGCTACGGCTGCGCCGCTCTCTCCGACCTGCTGCCGACCCTGGCGGCGGGCCTCGGCGTGCCCGGCTACCGGGCCACGCTGCCGCTGGAGCCCGCCGACCGGGTCTGCGTCTTCCTGGTCGACGGCCTCGGCTGGGAGCTGATCCGCCGCCACCCCGACTGGGCGCCGTTCCTCAACTCGCTGACGGCCGCGGGCTCGCCGATCACCGCCGGGTTCCCGTCCACCACCGCCACCTCGCTGGCCTCCGTCGGCACCGGCCTGCCGCCGGGGCAGCACGGCCTGGCCGGGTACACGGTGGCGATCCCCGGCCGCGGGCAGCTGATGAACCAGCTGCGCTGGCAGCCGTACGTGGACCCGCGCGGCTGGCAGCCCTACCCGACCGTCTTCGAACAGGCGCACCTCGCCGGGGTCGCCACCGCGCAGGTGTCCTCGCCGCTGTTCGCCACCACCCCGCTCACCCAGGTCGCGCTCTCCGGCGGCACCTTCCTCGGCCGCACCACCGGCGAGGAGCGGATGGACCGGGCCGCCGCCTGGCTGGCCGAGCACGACCGCGCCCTGGTCTACACGTACCTGAGCGAACTCGACGCCGCCGGGCACCGGTTCGGCGTCGACTCCGACGAGTGGCGGCTCACCCTGTCCACCGTCGACCGGCTCGCCCGCCGGCTCGCCGAACAGCTCCCGCCGCGCTCCGCCCTCTACGTCACCGCCGACCACGGCATGATCGACGTCACCGAGGAGAACCGGATCGACTTCGACGAGGACTGGGAACTCTCGGCCGGCGTCGCCCTGCTCGGCGGCGAGGGCCGCGCCCGCCACGTCTACGCCCACCCCGGCGCGGCCGGCGACGTGTACGCCGTGTGGAGCGAGGTGCTCGGCGAGCAGATGTGGGTCGCCACCCGCGAACAGGCCATCGCCGCAGGCTGGTTCGGCCCCGACGTCGACGAACGGGTCTACCACCGGATCGGCGACGTGGTGGCCGCCGCGCGCGACGACATCGCGATCATCGCCAGCCGCAACGAACCCGGCGAGTCCCAGATGATCGGCCTGCACGGCTCGATGACCCCCGTCGAACAACTCGTCCCGCTGCTCGAAGTCCGTGGCTGAGACCGGCCCGTCAACCACCCACGCCCGAAAGGCTGACGCTCCACCCATGGCTGAACTGGTGTTCTTCTCGGGCACGATGGACTGCGGCAAGTCCACGCTCGCCCTCCAGATGGACCACAACCACACCGCCCGCGGCCGGCAGGGCATCATCTTCACCCGCCACGACCGGGCCGGCGCCGCCACCATCTCCAGCCGCCTCGGCCTGCGCGCCGACGCGGTCGAGGTCGGCGAGGCCTTCGACTTCCAGGCGTTCGTGGTCAACCTGCTCTCCACCGGCGGCAAGGTCGACTACCTGATCTGCGACGAAGCGCAGTTCTTCTCCGCCGGTCAGATCGACCAACTCGCCCGCATCGTGGACGAGTTGGGCATCGACGTGTTCACCTTCGGGATCACCACCGACTTCCGCACCAAGCTCTTCCCCGGCTCCCAGCGGCTGATCGAACTCGCCGACCGGGTCGAGGTCCTCCAGGTCGAGGCACTCTGCTGGTGCGGCGCCCGGGCCACCCACAACGCCCGCACCGTCGGCGGCGTCATGGTGGTCGAGGGAGCGCAGGTCGTGGTCGGGGACGTCGCCGTCAACGAGGACGAGATCGGCTACGAGGTGCTCTGCCGGCGCCACCACCGCCGCCGGCTCACGGCAGCGACCGCCCGGGCCGCCGTGCTCTCCCCGGACGTCCTCCCGTTCGAGGGCTGACACCCCGTCAGGCTGTTCGCCGCGCCACAATGGCAGCATGACCTCGCCGCTGATCACCGCCGCCGAACTCGCCGCCGCGCTCGACTCCCCGCACCCGCCGGTGCTGCTCGACATCCGCTGGCAGCTCGGCGGCCCGCCCGGCGCCGAGGAGTACGCCAAGGGCCACCTGCCCGGCGCGCACTACCTCGACCTCGACCAGGAACTCGCCGACCCGCCGGGCCGGGCCGGCCGGCACCCGCTGCCGGAGACCGGCCGCCTCACGGCCGCGCTGCACCGGGCCGGCGTCACCTCCGGCCGCCCCGTCGTCGCCTACGACGCCGGGCCCTCGCTCTCCGCCGCCCGCGCCTGGTGGCTGCTCCGCTGGGCCGGCCACCCCGACGTCCGCGTCCTCGACGGCGGCCTCGCGGCATGGCGCGCCGCCGGGCAGACCCTGAGCACCGAGACGCCCGTCCCCGGGGACGGCGACTTCCGGGTCGAGCCCGGCTGGCTGCCCACCGTCGACGCCGCCGGCGCCGCCGAACTCGGCCGCACCGGGCTCCTGTTGGACGCGAGGGCGGGCGAGCGCCACCGCGGCGAGACCGAGCCCATCGACCCCCGCGCCGGCCACATCCCGGGCGCGACCTCCGCCCCCACGACAGAGAACCTCGCCGCCGACGGACGCTTCCTCCCCGCCGCGGAGCTCGCTTCCCGGTTCGCGGCCCTCGGCGTCACCGACCCCGCGAACACCGCCGTCTACTGCGGCTCCGGCGTCACGGCGGCACACCAACTCCTCGCGCTGGAACTCGCGGGCCACAAGGGCGCTGCGCTGTACCCGGGCTCCTGGAGCGAGTGGTCTGCCGACCCGGAGAACCCTGTCGCGATCGGGTGAGCCTTCAGGGGCTCGTCGGGGAGGTACGTACCCCCCCACGAGCCCCGAGGAATCCCTTACTCGGGCTTCTTGCGGCGGGAGCCGAACACGATCTCGTCCCAGCTCGGCACCGTCGCCCGCCGCCCCGGGCGGACGCCGTCCGCCTCGGCCTGGCGGTCCGTCGCGCCGACCATGCGGTCGCGGTGCGGGGAGACCGAGCGCGGCATGAGGATGTCCGCGTACGCGGAGCCCGCGCCGACGCTCGCCGCAGGCGCACTCGCGGGTTCCTCGATCTCCTCGGGCTCCTCGGTGACGGTGGTCTCCACGCTCGGCCCGACCGGGGTCAGGTCGCCGCGGTAGGAGGGCACGACGTCCAACAGACTGGTGAGGGAGTCCCGTTCGGGGGAGACCGCGGCGACCGCCTCGCGGTGCATGATGCGGTCGGCGGACGGGCGCTCGATCATCGGGCGGGTCGGCCGGTCGTGGGGGAGGCGGGCGATCCGCGGGATGAACGGGAAGACCGAGTCCTCCTCGCGTTCCACGTTCTCGCCGATCAGCGCGCGTGCCTCGTCGTCGTTCGGCTGCACCAGCCGTCGCGGCGGGTCGTAGGACCAGGCGGCACGCCGGTGTTCGCCCTCGGCGCGGTAGACGAGGATGACTTCCCAGGTGCCGTCGTCGCGGCGCCAGGAGTCCCAGCGTTCGGTGTCCTTCTCGGCGCCGCGCAGCGCGAGGCGCTCGGCGACGGCCTCGCCGAGCTGGGGGCCGGTGGACTCGCCGTGGCGGCGGATCGCCGTCTTGCGGGCCCGTTCGGCCATGAAGGCGCGCTCCGCCAGCACCGGACCCTCGAAGCGACGGACGCGTTCGACCGAGATGCCGGCGGCCTGGGCGACCTCCTCGGCGGAGGCACCGGCTCGTATCCGTGCCTGGATGTCTCGCGGGCGGAGGTGGCTCTCCACCTCGATCTCGATCTGGCCGAGCCGCGGCCGGTCACCCCGGACGGCGGCGCGCAGCCGCTCGTCGATCGGAAGGGTGTACTCCGTGCTGTCGGCAGCCTTGAGCACCAGCCGTGTGCCGTCGTTGCTGACGGCCACGACGCGCAGTTCGGGCACGGTTACCTCCCGGGTGGTGCCTGCCGACGTCACCTGCGTCGCTGCTCCCGTACTGAGTGTGGCCTGCCCGCTGGCGAGTGGCCACAACCTTGCAGAGTTACCCGGCGTGTCGGGCTTTCGCCCGTGCGCGCCGCTGTGGCACGGTTGCCTGTTTGCCACGTCGACGGTCGACATCGCACCCGGGCTCCCGGGCCGTCGTCCGACGGAGTGTCGACAGGCGGGACCGAAGGCTCAGGCTCCACGAACAGTACTCCATTCGTGGCATCCACAGGGGCGGCTCGCCGCTCAAGTCTCCCGCGAATCATCGGAATCTCCGGAGTGTGCACCCCATAGGACGGCCGGTGATCGGCGGACGGTGATCATCTTCACATATATCGCGCCGGAGGAACCGGATTTTCGACCCTTGTGTCCTTCTTTGGGCAAGATGGAGAGACTTGTTCGAAATTCCGCCACGCCGACCGAGGGACCGGGATGCCGCAGCAGAGGGAGCAGTTCGCGCACGGAGCGGCCGAGGCCGCGGAGAAGGGCGAGCGCAGACGGCTTGATCTGACGGTGACTCAGGTCGCGGCGAGTGCACTGGCGACGGTGGTCGGTGCGGTACTCGCCTCGGAACTCGGAGTGTACGGAACGATACTCGGCGCGGCCGTCGTCTCGGTGGGGGCGACGACCGGAAGCGCGGTCTTCCAGCACCTGTTCAAACGCACCGGGGAACAACTGCGCAACGTGGTGGATCGCGGCGCCGAATCCGCGCCCGTCCCGCACCCCCGGTCGGCTCCGGCGGGTGGAATCAGCGAGGAGTGGAACGCGCCGCGGCTGGTGCGGGCGAAACGCCGCTGGACGTGGAAGTCGTACACGGCAGTATCCGCACTGGTGTTCGTTATTGCGATGGTGCCGATCGTCGCGGTGGAAGTCGCCGCCGGAAAGCCGATGCACAACATCACCACCGGTCAGGACGGCGGCGGCACGTCGTTCAATCCGTCCCGCCCGTCCGGTGGCGACGGTGGCCACAAGGAGGAGAAGCAGCAGCAGCCCGCCCCGGCGCCTTCGTCGTCACCGAGCGTCGAGCCGTCCCGGCCGGGGCCCAGCGACCTTCCCTCGTCCGGGAGTTCCGCCTCGCCCAGCCCCTCGGCCCGGCCGTCCGGCAAGCCCGAGCCGACCGCCTCGCCCAGCGCCGGCGTCTCCTCGGCGCCCACCGGGGAGGCTCCTGCCCCGGCGGGTGGAGCCGCGCCCGAGGCGGGCGCGGCCGGCTGACGGGTCAGGTGCCGAGCACCCGGCGCAGGTAGTCGTTGGCGAACCGGCGCTCCGGGTCGACCTTGTCGCGCAGTGCCGTGAAGTCGCCGAAGTGCGGGTACACGGACGCCAGGTACTCGGCGTCCCGGGTGTGCAGCTTGCCCCAGTGCGGGCGGCCCCGGTGGGCCGTCATCAGCCGCTCCACCTCGGTGAAGTAGCCGAGTTCACGGGTGCCCCGGTACAGGTGGACGGCGATGTACACGCTGTCCCGGCCGTTCGCGGTGGACAGCCACAGGTCGTCCGCCGGGGCTGTCCGGACCTCGACGGGGAAGCTGATCCGCCAGTCGGAGCGCTCCACCAGCGCCTTGAGTTCGCGCAGCACGGTGGTGGCCGCCTCGCGCGGCACCGCGTACTCCATCTCGACGAAGCGGACCTTGCGGGGGCTGGTGTAGACCTTGTACGCCTGGTCCGTGAAGCGGCGCTCCGACCAGGCGCGGCTGGCGACCTGGGCGATGGTCGGGATGGCGCCGGGGAAGGTGCGGCCGACCCGGCAGACGCCCTCCCACACGGTGTTGGAGACGAAGTCGTCGTCCAGCCAGGCCTTGAACTTCGGCAGCGGTGCGGCCGGGCCCTGGCTGCGGTTGTTGCGCTTGGTCGAGCAGCGGTCGGTGTGCGGGAACCAGTAGAACTCGAAGTGCTCGTTGACGGCGGTCAGTTCGTCGAAGCTGTCGAGCACCTCGTCGAAGCCCATCGGCTTCTCGTGCGCGCCGAGCAGGAACATCGGCTCGACCGCGAAGGTCAGTGCGCTGATCACGCCCAGCGCGCCGAGGCCGAGGCGGGCGCCCTGGAAGAGTTCGGGGTTCTCGGTGGCGGAGCAGGTCTGCACCGAGCCGTCGGCGAGGACGATCTCCACCGCGCGGATCTGCGCCGCCAGCGAGCCGGAGTCCCGGCCGGTGCCGTGGGTGCCGGTGCTGGTGGCACCGGCCACCGTCTGCACCTCGATGTCGCCCATGTTGGTCAGCGACAGGTCGGCGGCGGCCAGCAGGCGGTTCAGCCGGTGCAGCGGCAGGCCCGATTCGACGGTGACGGTGCCCGCCGCGCGGTCGATGCCGCGCACCGCGGTCAGCCGGTCCGGGCGCACCATCACGGCGTCGCCGGCGGCGGCGATCGCGGTGAACGAGTGGCCCGAGCCGACCGCCTTGACGGGGCGGTCGGCCTCGGCGGCCGACGTGATCACGGCGGCCAGTTCCTCGACCGAGCCCGGCGCCGCCACCTGCGCGGGCCGCGCGCTCTGGTTCCCCGCCCAGTTCCGCCAGACCTCGGTCATCTCCAGAGCCCTCCCGCTCGCATGTCCTGCCTGCCGGTTCTACCGGTGGGTAGGGGGAGCGTAGTCACTGCCCCGCCTGCGGGTCCATGGTCCGAAGGGCCCAACATGAGGGAAGCTCATGTCGGAGTGGGGGCCACGACGGGAACTACGGCGAGACAGGCTCCGGCACGGCAAGCTGCTCGGCCTCGGCGAGCCGGCTGCGCAGCTTGGACATGCCCGCGTAGGCGGCGAGCGCGCCGAAGCCCGCGGCGGCGACCGGCACCCAGTAGCCGTTGGCCGCGCCGCTCGCGTCCACCACCAGGCCCGCGGCCGAGGAGCCGACCGCCACGCCGAGCGCCAGACCGGTGGTGGTCCAGGTCATGCCCTCGGTCAGCTGGGCGGCCGGCACCAGGCGCTCGACCAGCGCCATCGCGGTGATCAGGGTCGGCGAGATGGCCAGACCGGAGAGGAACAGCGCGGCGCCGACGCCGATCAGCGCCGCGGTGCCGTGCATCAGCTGGGCGGCCAGGATCAGCGGCACCATGCCGACGGCCATCACCGTCACGCCGATCAGGAAGCGACGGGCCATCGAACCGGAGAGCTTCAGGGTGCCGAACACCGCGCCGGCCAGGCAGGAGCCGAGCGCGTAGACGGCGAGCACCGGACCGGAGGCACCGGTGTGCTGCTGGGCCTTGGCGAAGGCGACGGTGACCACCTCGACCGAGCCGAACACGCCGCCGGTGGCGACCAGCGTCATCACCAGGATCCGCAGGCCCCCGTTGGCGATCGCGCTCGGCCCGTCATGATGGGCGGCTGGATGGACCGGCGGCTCGGTGCGCCGCTGGCCGGTGAACAGCAGGACACCGACCACCAGGAAGACCCCGGCCAGCAGGACGCCCGACTCGGGGAACACCGTGGTGGCCAGTGCCACCGCGAGGATCGGGCCGACGATGAAGCAGATCTCGTCCGCGACCGCCTCGAAGGAGTACGCGGTGTGCAGCTTCGGCGGCTCGTTCCGGTACAGGTGGGCCCAGCGGGCGCGGACCATCGACCCGGTGCTGGGCATCACGCCCATGCCCGCCGCGAACACGAACAGCGTCCAGTCCGGCAGCCCGGTGCGGGCGCCGAGCAGCAGGCCGGCCGCCGCCAGGACGGTCACCAGGGTGGCGGGCAGCGCGATCCGGCGCTGGCCGTGCCGGTCGACCAGGCGGGAGATCCACGGGCCGAGGATCGCGGCGGAGACCGCGAGGGTGGCGGACAGTGCGCTGCCGAGCCAGAAGGTGCCCTTCATCTCGGCGAGCATGGTGACGGTGCCGATCCCGGTCATCGAGATCGGCAGGCGGGCGATCAGCCCGGAGGAGGAAAAGGCAAGACTGCCGGGGGCGGCGAATATCTGGCGGTAGCTGGACAGCACGGGTGGCTCCGTCGGACGGGTGCGGCACGGGGATAGAGGTAAGGCACAACTATCGCTCACACAGCTTACGAACCGTGATCCATCGTCCGCACCCGGGATAATCCGGACACCGTGCCGCCGGCGGCCGTGCGCCGACCGCCCCGCCACGGGTGGCAGGATCGGGGCCATGTCCGACACGCGCACCCCCACCGACCCCGCGCCGTACGACGCGCTGCTGCTGCTGTCCTTCGGCGGGCCGGAGGGCCCCGAGGACGTGGTGCCCTTCCTGGAGAACGTCACCCGGGGACGCGGCATCCCGAAGGAGCGGCTGACCGAGGTCGGCAAGCACTACTTCCTGTTCGGCGGGGTCAGCCCGATCAACGCGCAGAACCGCGAGCTGCTGGCCGCGCTCCGCCAGGACTTCGCCGACCACGGCCTCGACCTGCCGGTGTACTGGGGCAACCGGAACTGGGCCCCGTACCTGGTGGACACCCTGCGGGAGATCGCCGACGCCGGACACCGTCGGGTGCTGGTGCTCGCCACCAGCGCCTACGCGGGCTTCTCGGGCTGCCGCCAGTACCGGGAGAACCTGGCCGACGCGCTCGTCCAGCTGGCCGCCGAGGGTCGGCCCGAGCTGACCGTCGACAAGCTCCGGCACTTCTACAACCACCCCGGCTTCGTGCAGCCGATGATCGACGCGACCCTCGCCGCGCTCGCCCAACTCCCGGACGGCACACGGGAGAAGGCCCGGCTGGCGTTCACCACGCACTCGATCCCGACCGCCATGGCGGAGACCTCCGGCGCCCCCGACGACCCGGCCCGCGGCACCCCCGGCGGCGCCTACGTCGCCCAGCACCTGGACGTCGCCCGGCTGATCGTCGACGCGGTCGCCGAGCGCACCGGCGTCACCGACCGGCCCTGGCAGCTGGTCTACCAGAGCCGCAGCGGCGCCCCGCACATCCCGTGGCTGGAGCCGGACATCTGCGACCACCTGGAGGCCCAGCACGCCGACGGCGCCGAGGCCGTGGTGATGGTGCCGATCGGCTTCGTCTCCGACCACATGGAGGTCAAGTACGACCTGGACACCGAGGCGGTGGCGAAGGCCGCCGAACTCGGCCTGCCGGTCGCCCGCGCCGCCACCGTCGGCGCCGACCCGAGGTTCGCCGCCGCCGTCCGCGAACTCGTCCTGGAACGGGCCGCCGCCCAGCGCGGCGAGCCGGTCACCCGCTGCGCACTGGGCGCCCTCGGCCCCAGCCACGACGTGTGCGCCACCGCCTGCTGCCCCAACCCGCGCGCCCCCCGCCCCGCCGCCGCCGAAGCCTGAACCCGGAGGACCGACCATGACCGACGACCTGCTGGACGACCTGCTCGCCACCGCCGTCGAGGCCGCCACCCGGGCCGGTGAACTGCTCCGCGACGGCCGGCCCGAGGACCTCGGGGTGGCCGCCACCAAGAGCAGCCCGGTGGACGTGGTGACCGAGATGGACCTGGCCTCCGAGAAGCTGGTGCTGGAACTGATCTCGGCCCGCCGCCCCGACGACGGCTACCTCGGCGAGGAGGGCGCCGACCGCCCCGGCACCAGCGGCGTGCGCTGGGTGGTCGACCCGCTCGACGGCACCGTCAACTACCTCTACGGGCTTCCCTCCTGGGCGGTCAGCGTGGCCGCCGAACTGGACGGCGAAGCGGTCGTCGGCGTGGTGTCCGTACCCGCCCGCGGCGAACTGTTCCAGGCGGTGCGCGGCCGCGGCGCCACGCTGAACGGCCGCCCGCTCGCCGTCCGACCCGCCCCGGTCCGGGGCCAGGCGCTGGTGGCGACCGGCTTCGGCTACCTGCGCGAGCGGCGGGTGCACCAGGCCGAGGTGCTGCACGCGCTGATGGGCGAGGTCCGCGACATCCGCCGGGCCGGCGCGGCCGCCGTCGACCTGTGCGACCTGGCCGCCGGCCGCTTCGACGGCTACTTCGAACGCGGCCTGGCCCCCTGGGACCGGGCGGCCGGCGTGCTGATCGCCCGCGAGGCCGGCGCGCTCACCGGCTCCCGCCCCGGCCTGCCCGCCGACGGCGAGCTCACCGTGGCCGCCCCGCCCGGCGTGTTCGAGCAGCTCCAGGCCCGCCTCGAAGAGCTCGGCGCCTGGCACGACTGACCCGGCCGCCCCGGCCCCGGCCGCGCGCGGACAGCGAAAAGCCCCGGCACGGGGACCGTGCCAGGGCTCGCTGGTGCGTTGTTGAGGGAGGGATCAGGCCGCGGAGCGGTGCGTTCCGAGCATCGGGTCGACGCCGTGTTCGGCGGCGAGGCGCTGGAGGTCCTCCAGCTCGGACTGCTCGACCTCGGCCAGGAACTCGTCCCCGGATTCGATCGCGCGGTGCAGATCCTGCTCGGCGTTCTTGATCCGCTGAAGGATTCCGGCGGTGAAGGCGTCCATACGGGCCCCCTTTTCCTGTGTCGGACGGGCACGGTCCGAGAAACCCCCCGGCACGGAATCGGATGAACCCCGGACGGGCACCCGACGACCGGTGCAGGATCCGGTCGGGTGCTCGGGCGGCGCGTGGGCCGCGACCCGGTGGCTCTCGATCCCAGGCCGGTGCGGATGGGGCACTCGGCGGGTAGTGGCCGTGATGGGCCGCAGTACGGGCATCACGGTGTGCACGTGTCCTCCCCGCCCGAGGGGCCGGGAAACCTCTACCCGTCGGAAAGTTGCCCGGGTCACAGTCCAAGCGGCATTCGAAGGCTCCGTTTTCGCCGTCGGCGCATCGGACTTACGACTGCTTTACCGCGCGACCAGGCAGGATGGAGGGACCGTCGGATCCGTCTGTCCGGATCCGCGCCCGGCGCACCACGGCCCGCACGGGCAGCACGGCCCGGGCCGCTCCAGGAGAAGGGACACCACCGTGCGGGTACTCGTCGTCGAGGACGAGCAACTGCTTGCCGAGGCCGTTGCCACCGGTCTTCGCCGGGAAGCCATGGCGGTCGATGTCGTCTACGACGGTGAGGCCGCGTTGCAGCGGATCGCCGTGAACGACTACGACGTGGTGGTGCTCGACCGGGACCTCCCACTGGTGCACGGCGACGACGTCTGCCGCCGGGTCGTCGAGCAGGGCCTCGCCACCCGAGTGATCATGCTGACCGCTTCCGGCGACATCAGCGACCGGGTCGAGGGCCTGGAGATCGGCGCCGACGACTACCTCCCGAAGCCGTTCGCGTTCAGCGAGCTGGTCGCCCGGGTCCGCGCCCTCGGCCGACGCGCCACCGTCCCGCTGCCCCCGGTGCTGGAGCGCGCCGGGATCAGCCTGGACCCGGGCCGCCGCGAGGTGATCCGGGACGGCAAGCCCGTCCAGCTGGCACCCAAGGAGTTCGCCGTGCTGGAGGTCCTGATGCGGGCCGGCGGCGCCGTGGTCTCCGCCGAGCAGCTGCTCGAAAAGGCCTGGGACGAGCACACCGACCCGTTCACCAACGTGGTCCGGGTCACCGTGATGACGCTCCGCCGCAAGCTCGGCGACCCGCCGGTGATCGTCACCGTCCCCGGCTCCGGCTACCGGGTCTGACACCCGTCCCCGCCGCCACCCCCACCGTCGTCTGAGAGGACTTCCCGGCCATGACCACCCCGCCACTCCCCGGCGGGGCCCCCGGCGCGCCCACTCCGGGCCCGGGCCAGGTGCCCCCGCGTCCGAACCACCCCCCGCGCCGACCCGCCCCGGGCCGCGACGACGACGCCTACCGGCCCGGCGACGGCCTGTTCGCCTGGCTGTCGCTGCGGCCCACCATCCGGATCCGGCTCACCCTGCTGTACGGCGGGATGTTCCTGATGGCCGGCGTGGTGCTGCTGCTGCTGATGTACTACTTCGTCCGCTCGGCGTTCCAGGTCGACCTGGTGCCGCACCTGACCCTCGGCCAGGGCGTCACCCTGCGGGCCTACGACGGCACCAACCTGACCACCCAGGGCGACCTGGACCGGTGGCTGGCGAACTTCCAGTCCACCCGCAGCAGCGAGGCGCTCTCCACCCTGCTGCGCAAGGCGCTCACCGCGCTGGTCTGCCTGGCCGTGATCGCCTTCGCGGTCGGCTACACGGTGGCCGGCCGGGTCCTGCACCCGCTCGGCCGGATCACCCGCACCGCCCGCGAGGTGGCCGGCTCCGACCTGCACCGCCGGATCAACCTGGACGGCCCGGACGACGAGCTCAAGGAACTCGCCGACACCTTCGACGAGATGCTGGAACGCCTCGACCGCGCCTTCGACTCGCAGCGCCGGTTCGTCGCCAACGCCTCGCACGAGCTGCGCACCCCGCTGGCGATCAACCGCACCCTGCTGGAGGTCCAGCTCTCCGACCCCAACACCTCGCCCGACCTGCAACAGCTCGGCAAGACCCTGCTGGCCACCAACGAGCGCAGCGAACAGCTGGTGGAGGGCCTGCTGCTGCTGGCCCGCAGCGAGAACGAGCTGACCGACCGCCGCCCGATCGACCTCGCCGAGGTCGCCCAGCGCGCCCTGGAACAGATCCGCCCCGAGGCCGGCAACCGCGAGGTCGAACTGCGCCCCGAACTGGCCACCGCGCCCGCCCACGGCAACGGCGTGCTGCTGGAGCGGATCGCGATCAACCTGCTGCAGAACGCCGTCCGGTACAACAGCCCCGGCGGCTGGGTGGAGATCACCACCGCCACCGTCCGCGGCGGGGGCGGCGAGCTGGTGGTGAGCAACACCGGCCCGGTGGTCCCCGGCTACGAGCTGGACCACATCTTCGAGCCGTTCCGCCGGCTGAAGAGCACCGACCGCACCCGCAGCGACAAGGGCGTCGGCCTCGGCCTGTCGATCGTCCGCTCGGTGGTGCGTGCCCACGGAGGCACCCTGGAGGCCACTGCCCGCCCCGGAGGAGGCCTGCGCATCCAGGTCCGTATCCCGTAGTCGCCGGACGGCGCTCCGCGCCGCCTGTGCCCGCACACGGCGTTTTCCCGCGCCGGGACGTCCTCGGCCGCCCCTGTCCAGCCCTTGTCGGAACGACATAAGCGCTGGACAGGGGCGGCTTGTCATTTGCGCCCGCAACAACTTACGGTGTCGTAACCTACGCATCCGTAGGTCCGCACCGCCCGCCAGCAGGTCCGCCCGCCCATCCGCAGGAGCAACCGCCGTGACCATCGCCCCCGTGCAGCGCACCGCAACGACCGCCTGGACCGACGACAGGCTGATCCTCGCGCTCGAAGAGGTCGTGGAGACCGAGCTCAACCGCCACCTCAAGGTGGCCAAGGAGTGGATGCCGCACGAGTTCGTGCCGTGGAGCCAGGGGCGGGACTTCGACGGCGTGCTCGGCGGCGAGGCGTGGTCCCTCGACCAGTCCAAGGTCACCCCGCTGGCCCGGATCTCGCTGGTGGTCAACCTGCTGACCGAGGACAACCTCCCCAGCTACCACCACGAGATCGCCACCATGTTCGGCCGCGAGGGCGCCTGGGGCACCTGGGTGCACCGCTGGACCGCGGAGGAGGGCCGGCACGGCATAGCGATCCGCGACTACCTGCTGGCCACCCGCGCCGTCGACCCGGTCGAGCTGGAGCGGGCCCGGATGGCGCACATGTCGGAGGGCTTCGAGTCCGACAACTCGCACAGCATGCTGCAGTCCGTCGCCTACGTCGCCTTCCAGGAACTGGCCACCCGGATCGCCCACCGCAACACCGGCCACCACTCCGGCGACCCGCTCTGTGACCAGCTGCTGGCCAAGATCGCCAACGACGAGAACCTGCACATGGTCTTCTACCGGAACCTGCTCAGGGCCGCCCTGGAGATCGCCCCCGACCAGGCCATGCGCGCCGTCGCCGACGTGGTGCTGAACTTCCGGATGCCCGGCCACGGCATGCCCGGCTTCGAGCGCTCCGCCGCCCAGATCGCCATCGGCGGCATCTACAACCTGCGGATCCACCACGACGACGTGCTGCAGCCCGTGCTGCGCCACCTGAAGGTCATGGAGATCACCGGCCTCGGCCCGGCCGGCCAGCAGGCCCAGGACGAGCTGGGCGCCTTCCTGGACGGCCTGAACACCCAGGCCACCCGCTTCGACGAGCGCCAGGCCGCGCTGCTCGCCCGTCGCGCCGCCGCGGCCGCCGCCCGGGCCTGAGCCCGGCCGCGCCACTCGCCCGCGCTGCTCGCCCGCAGCCGCCGGCGGTGGCTCGCGGCCTTCCGCGGCCCGCTGGAGTTCCCCGGAGCCGCTCGGCGCTTCCCGGAGCCGAGCGTGGTCGGGCGGACGCGGAGCGCATCTGTTCGATTCCGGTCGGTATGCGGACAATCCGACCGCGCGAGGTCGGGTCGAAAGGCCCGTTTTTGCGGGAAACGCCCGCACTCGCGCCAGATGTGACGAACGTCACACACCGCCGGGCGGCGCATTCGCGCCACCCGGCCGGGTGATCACCCGTTCGGGTGGGTCGGTTGCGCTCGGTCACCGCGCCGGGCCGTCGTCGGGATCACGAACCGCCGTCAAGAACCCTCCCCCCGGGCCGAGTTGTCGCCCATACCGCCGGAGGGTCGCCACCCAGCGTCACGAGTGCTGACGTGCGTCCCCGACCGGCTCACCCGCACGAGGGAACCCGTTCGGGCCCTGTTCGATCACCCCGAGAGGCCCCCGGCCGGGTGTCGATTGAGTAACAGGGCTTGAAGTAAGGCACAATCTCGGCCTCGGGTCGGGCACAAGACCGGCCCCCCAGGCGTTACGTGCGCTGGAGATACCGCACACACCCAAAGGGGGAGAGCGAAACATGGCAACGGACTACGACACCCCACGCAAGACCGATGACGACCTCAACGAGGACAGCATCGAGGAACTGAAGGCCCGCCGGAACGAAAAGGCCTCCAGCTCCGTCGACGTCGACGAGTACGACGCCAATGAGGGGCTGGAGCTTCCGGGCGCCGACCTCTCGAACGAGGAACTGTCGGTTCGCGTGCTGCCTCGGCAGGCCGACGAGTTCACCTGCATGAGCTGCTTCCTGGTGCACCACCGGAGCCAGCTCTACAGCGAGAAGAACGGCCAGCCGATCTGCCGGGACTGCGGCGCCTGAAAACGGCGCGGCACTGGCCCGGGCGGGCGAGACCCCTCCGCCGGCCCGGTACGCCGCCCCGTCCGGCCTTGAGCAGCGAGGCCGGAGGCAGAAGCAGCGACCGTCCCGAGCGGTCGCACCCGGCAGAGCGCGAACCGCGCGCCTGCACCCCTTGCAGAGCACGCAGACAGACCGAAAGGGACGACCCCACAGCAGTGGGGTCGTCCCTTTCGGTCTGTCCGGTCCGGTTGTTCCGGGGCGGTCAGCGGCTCCGGCCGCCCGCCGCCTCGCCCAGCGCGTCCGCCAGCCGCTGCGGCGACCGGGTCGAGAGGTACAGGTACGGCGTCGGGTCGGTCGGGTCCGTCACCGCGACCTTCAGCGCCGTCGGCACGTAGCTGCGCAGCAGCATGAACGCCCGCGGGTCGGCCTTCACCGAACGCCAGGCCATCGCGTCCTTCGGGTTCAGCACCTCGGCCTCGCCCAGCGCGCTCACCGGGATGCGGGCCTGCCCGGCCACCAGCGAGCCCTGCACCACCCGGATCCGCGCCGAGCCGTAGCTGCTCAGGGCCGCCGCCCCGGCGGCCACCCCCACGACCAGCCCGATCAGGGCGCCCAGGCCGCTGAAGCGGAGCATGATCAGCCCGAGCGAGAGCCCGAGCGACACGGGCAGCAGCCACCAGGACCGCGGGACGGTGAGACGTTCCTCGTACATGCCTCCCATTGTGGGCGCAGCACACGCCGAGCCCGGCGGCCGGGGCCCCTCGGCGCGCCTGTCCCGGCAAACTACCGACAGGTAGGGTCGCCGCTGTGAACGGATCGATCCCCACCCCCACCACCCCGCCCGCGGACGCGGTCCTGCCGGACCGTTCCCCGCTGGCCCCCGCACCCGGCACCGTCATCGGCGCCCACTACGACGACTGCTTCGGCTGCGGCCCGCACCACCCGCACGGTCTCCAGCTCACCGCCGTCGCCGGCGAAGAGCTCGACGTCACCGCGCAGTTCACCGTCAAGCAGGCCCACCAGGGCGGCCCCGGCCTGGCCCACGGCGGCATCCTGGTCAGCGCCATGGACGAGACCCTCGGCACCCTCAACTGGCTGCTCGGCGCCCCCGCCGTCACCGGCCGGCTGGAGACCGACTTCGTCCGCCCCGTCCCCGTCGACTCCGTGCTGCACATCCACGCACGGGTGACCGGCGTCCACGGCCGCAAGGTCTACAGCGCCGCCGAAGGCCGGATAGACGGCCCCGACGGGCCGGTCGCCATCCGCGCCCAGGCACTGTTCGTCCAGGTGAAGCTGGAACACTTCACCACGCACGGCCGTCCCGAGGACGTGCAGAAGGTCCTGGACGACCCGGACCGGATCAAAGTTGCCCGAGCCTTCGAGGTGAACCCGTGACCGACTCCGCCCGCCAGCCCGTCGACATCCTGATCCGCCGCCTCGACCCGGAGATCCCGCTCCCCGCCTACGAGCACCCCGGCGACGCCGGCGCCGACCTCCGCACCACCGAGGACGCCGAACTCCAGCCCGGCGAGCGCGCGCTGCTCCCCACCGGCATCTCCATTGCGCTACCGGACGGCTACGCCGCGTTCGTCCACCCCCGATCGGGTCTGGCAGCCCGTTGCGGAGTTGCACTGGTGAACGCCCCAGGGACGGTCGATGCCGGGTACCGTGGTGAGATCAAGGTGATCGTCGTCAACCTGGACCCTCGGGAGCCGGTCAACTTCAAGCGAGGCGACCGAATTGCCCAGCTGGTCATCCAGCAGGTCGAGAAGGCCCGCTTCCATGAAGTGGGTGAACTCCCGGGTTCGGTCCGTGCCGAAGGCGGGTTCGGCTCGACCGGCGGTCACGCCGCGGTCTAGCATGCGCCGCGGTCTCGGCTCAGCCGGGCAGCACGACGAGCGGTGGAAGAAGCGATGCAGTTGCAGCGATTTTCGGCCGGTCCGATGGGTAGCAGGTAGCAGATATTCGCGTTCGGTCTTGGATTCGGTCTTGGACCGGGAAGGACAGTGACCGTGTTCCGTCGTCGCAAGAGCGAGGACGCTGTCGAGCAGCTCGCCGAGGACGCCATCAGCGCCGACGAGACGGCCGATGACGTCGAGGGTTCCGTCGAGAACGAGAACGACACCGAACTCGACCCGGCCGACCGCGTCGGCCTCCCGCCGGCCCCGCGCCCCGACGGGCCGTGGGACCACTCCGAACTGGAGACGCCCGAAGAGGGCCGTGTCGACCTGGGCGGCCTGCTGGTCCCCGGCGTCGAGGGCATGGAGCTCCGGGTGGAGGTGGCCGGGGACTCGATCGTCGCCGCCACCCTCGTGCTCGGCAACAGCGCCATCCAGCTGCAGGCCTTCGCCGCCCCCAAGTCGGAGGGCATCTGGGGCGAGGTCCGCGAGGAGATCGCCAACGGCATCACCAGCCAGGGCGGCGTCATCGAGGAAGAGGAGGGCTCGCTCGGCTGGCACCTCCGGGCCCAGGTCCCCGTTCCGCTGCCGGACGGCACCCAGGGCGCCCAGCTGGTGCGCTTCGTCGGCTGCGACGGCCCGCGCTGGTTCCTCCGCGGCGTGATCTCCGGCCAGGCGGCCGTCCACCCCGAGATGGCCGGCATCCTCGAAGAGGTCTTCCGCCAGACCGTCGTCGTCCGTGGCGAGTCCCCCATGGCTCCCCGGGACCCGATCGTCCTGAAGCTCCCCGAGAACGCCCAGATGGTCGCCGACGGCGCCGCGGCCCCGGCCGAGGCCGACTCCCCTTACGCGGGCGGCTCCATCGACCCCTTCTCGCGCGGCCCCGAGATCACCGAGGTCCACTGACCTCCCGGACGTCCCGCGTCCCTCTTCCGCCCCCGCACCGTTCGCGTGCGGGGGCGGATTTGCTTTGCGGACGCCGATCCCCGTACAGTTCCGGAGTCGCACCGAGAGGGGCGAACGAAAGCAAGTCGGACTGAATGAAACTCCGGAAAACGGAGCGGAAAACATCTGATAAGCTGAGAACACGAAAGAACGAAGCGCCCGGAGGGCCGGTCGGAAGGCCACCTGAAGGAAGCGTCCGTTCCTTGAGAACTCAACAGCGTGCCAAAAGTCAACGCCAGATATGTTGACATCCCCGGCCGGTCCTCTGGATCGGTTGGAG
>NZ_JBHWID010000017.1:0-165937 GCF_042732175.1 Kitasatospora sp. NPDC059795 | reverse complement strand
AGGACCCCGAGGCCCCGATCTTCGAACTCGTCGACTACGGCGTCGTCGGCGACCTGTTCACCGTCCTGCCCCAGCTCACCAACGAGGTCAAGGCCCGCAAGGGCTGACCCGCCTCGGGCCGAACAGCGGCGCGGCCCCCGGGAGTTGTCCCGGGGGCCGCGCCCTTTCCGTGCTCGGCGGCTGCGCGGGTCAGCGGCCGGCGATGGCGTGCACGAAGCGGTTGGCGTCGATGGTGCCGAGGCCGGACGCCAGGTCGTAGCCCTTGACGGCCTTGTAGCCGGTCACGGCGTCCCAGGAGTTGTCGCCCGCGGTGACGTCGACGATGCCGCTCAGCTGCGGGGGAAGCGCGGCCATCGCGTACATGCGCGGGTTGAGCTGGCCGAGGCGGTGCCCGGCGAGCTGGTCGGCGAGCGCCACGATGCCCGAGAAGATCGGGGTGGCCTCGCTGGTGCCGCCGGTCAGGTGCCAGCCGACCCGGGTCGGGTCGTAGGACTCGTACGTCCAGGCGGCGCCGTCCACGGCCGCGCTCATCGAGATGTCCGGGGTGCCGCGGTGGTTGCCGGTCACGTTGGCGACGCCCGTCTGGTACCAGGGGCGCTCGAAGACGCCGGACACGCCGCCGCCGGCCGCGCCGTAGTCGTCGTGCCAGACCTTGTCCGGGGCGGTGCGGTTGCCGTTGTTGTCCAGGGTCAGCTGGGTGCCGCCGACCGAGGTGACCAGCGGGTCCGCGGACGGGAAGGAGTTGACCCGGTACGGGTACAGGTCGGAGCCGTTCTCCATCGCGTCGGTGGCGCCGTTGTCGCCCGAGGCGGCGAGCACGGTGACGTCCTTGGCGGCGGCGAACTTGAACGCGTACCGCAGGCTCTCGATGGACTTGAAGTTGCCCTTGTCGAAGCCCGGGAAGGTGTTCTCGGTGGCGCCGAAGCTCTGCGAGATCACGTCCACGTCGCGGTGCTGCATGAGCGACTTCTCGGCGTCCATCATCTCCGGCAGGCCGGTGACGCCCTCGGTCTCCGCGACGCCCGTCTCGACCAGCACGATGTGCGCGTCGGGGGCGACGGCGTGCGCGTACTCCACGTCGAGGGTGGTCTCGCCCGCCCAGCCGGTGTGCTCCTCGTTGGTCGGGTCGAACGGCGGGACGTTGCCCCACTTGACGACCTCGACCTGGGTGTCCGGGATGCCCCACTGCTTGTCGAACATCTCCAGGTCGTGCTGGATGGTCGGCGAGCCGAACGAGTCGACGATCACGATGGTGCGGCCCTTGCCGGTGACGCCCTGCTGGTACAGCGGGTTCAGGTTGTAGGCCTGGCGGTACTGCAGCGGCGAGTAGCAGTGGATGCCGAGCTGGGACACGCAG
Source organism: Kitasatospora sp. NPDC059795 (assembly GCF_042732175.1). NCBI lineage: Bacteria > Bacillati > Actinomycetota > Actinomycetes > Kitasatosporales > Streptomycetaceae > Kitasatospora > Kitasatospora sp. NPDC059795. The sequence continues at coordinate 164,580 of NZ_JBHWID010000017.1, read as the reverse complement.
TCGGACGTCGATATCGGCGCGACCCGGCCGATCGCGTCGATGTGCCCGGCCGAGGCGGGACGCAGGTGGAACGCGGCCGGCAGGTGCAGGTCGGCCGCCGTGCGGGCGGTCGCGGTGGCGCCGGTCAGGGCGGTGGCCCCGACGGCGAGCAGCGCGGCGGCGCGCAGCGCGTGGGAGCGGCGGGGACCCGCGGTGGCGGGGTGCATGCCCAAAGGGACTCCTCGAAAGACGGTTCCCGGCCGGACCGGCCGGGACGACCCCTATCCCACCGGCCCCGGCGGGGCCCGGCCATAGTCCGAATCGGGCGGTGGAAGTGGTTCCGGTAGGCCACGAGATTCGGTAAAGAAACTGGAGGGGTTCGGTAACGTCCCAGCTCAGCACGGTGGATGACGTTCCGCCAGGTGAGCGGCCCGGCGGGTGTACTCCGACGGCCCGCGCCTCGTAGAGTCGGGCGGCATGGGACTGCTGACAGCACTGGACGGCACGTACGGGGACCGCGCGGACGCGGTGGCGGTGGACGGGCGGGCACTGTCGCTCGAAGAACTGCTCGGCGCCGCCGGAGCGGTCGCCGAACGGGCCGCCGGCGCGCCCGCGCTGGCGGTGCTCGCCCGGCCCGAGGCGGAGACCGTCGCGGCCGTGGTCGGCGGACTGCTGGCCGGCGTCCCCGTGGTGCCGCTGCCGTCCGACTCCGGGCCGCTGGAACGCGCCCACATCCTGCGCGACAGCGGCGCCACCCTGCTGGCGGGCACCCGTCTGCCGCAGGACGTCGACGGGCCCGCGCCGCTGCCGGTCCGGCTCGCCGACCGGGCGAGCGCCCAGTGGCGGCCCGCCGCCGAGGACCCCGACCGGACGGCGTTCGTGCTCTACACCTCCGGCACCACCGGCGCCCCCAAGGGCGCGCTGATCCCGCACCGCGCCGTCGCCGCCGGACTCGACGGCCTTGCCGACGCCTGGCAGTGGAACGCCGACGACACCCTCGTCCACGGCCTGCCGCTGTTCCACGTCCACGGCCTGGTCCTCGGCGTGCTCGGCGCGCTGCGCACCGGCAGCCGGCTCGTCCACACCGGACGGCCCACCCCCGCCGGGTACGCCGCCGCCCGCGGCAGCCTGTACTTCGGGGTGCCCACCGTGTGGTCCCGGATCGCCGCCGACACCGACGCCGCCCGCGAGCTGGCCGCCGCCCGGCTGCTGGTGTCCGGCAGCGCCCCGCTGCCCGTCCCCGTCTTCGAACAGCTGCGCCGCCTCACCGGCCAGGCCCCCGCCGAGCGGTACGGCATGACCGAGACCCTGATCACCGTCGCCACCCGCGCCGACGGCGAACGGCGGCCCGGCGCGGTCGGCGTGCCGCTGCCCGGCGTCCGTACCCGGCTGGTCGGCGAGGACGGGCAGGCCGTGCCGCACGACGGGGAGAGCGTCGGCGAGTTGCAGGTGCAGGGGCCGACGCTGTTCGACGGGTACCTCGGGCGGGCGGACGCGACGGCCGCGTCGTGGACCGCCGACGGGTGGTTCCGGACCGGGGACGTGGCCGTGATCGAACCCGACGGGTTCCACCGGATCGTCGGGCGGGCGTCCGTGGACCTGATCAAGAGCGGCGGCTACCGGATCGGCGCCGGCGAGGTCGAGGCCGCCCTGCGCGACCACCCCGGCGTGCTGGACGCCGCCGTGGTCGGCGCGCCCGACCACGACCTCGGGCAGGTGGTGGTGGCCTATGTGGTCGCCGGGGAACGGGAGTTGACCGGGGAGCAGCTGATCGACTTCGTGGCGCGGCGGCTGTCCGTGCACAAGCGGCCGCGGCGGGTCGTGCTGGTGGAGGACCTTCCGCGCAACGCGATGGGCAAGGTGCTGAAGAAGCAGCTGCTGCTCGGACCCGAGGCGTAGGGCCGGACAGGCCCCGGGCGCCTCCCGGGGCCGGAAAGCGGTCCTTTCAGGAGGGCGGGGAGTGGGTACCAGAGGAGATGGCGCCGGGGCCCGGGTCCCGCGCTGCCCGGCGGACCGGCCGGGCCGGCACAGAGGGGCAGGGGTGCTGTGATCGTCTGGGTCAATGGGGCAGTCGGAGCGGGCAAGACGAGCGCCTGCCGGGAACTGGCCGGGCTGCTGCCCGGAAGCGTGCTGTTCGAGCCGGAGACCGTCGGGACGCTGCTGCGCGCCACCCTGCCGCCGGGCCGGGTCGGCCCCGACGACCTGCCGGAACTGCCCGCGTGGCGGTGCCTGGTCGCCGAGACCGCCGCAGCGCTGGCCGACGAGGCGGACGGGCCGGTGCTCGTCCCGATGACGCTGCTGCGGCAGGAGCACCGCGACGAGATCTTCGGCGCGCTGGCCGGGCGCGGGCTGCCCGTGCACCACGTCGTCCTGGACCCGGTCGAAACGATCCTGCGGGCCAGGATCGCCACCCGCTCGGGCGCCTCGATCGGCGGCGGCGCGGCGGCGCGGCAACGCAGCCGCGAGGCGCTGCCGGTCTACCTCGCCGCCCGGGGGTGGCTGGCCGGCGACGCGCGGATGATCGACAACGGGGTGCTGACGCCGCGGCAGACCGCGGAGCGGATCGCCGAGGTGGTGCGCAGCGGGGCCGCGCGCTGTCCGATCGTGCGCACCGAGGGCGGGGACGGGGACACCGTCGCCGCCGCGGTCCTGCTGTTCGACGACCGGGACCGGGTGCTGCTCGTCGACCCCGCGTACAAGCCGCACTGGGAGTTCCCCGGCGGCGTCGTCGAACGCGGCGAATCGCCGACCTCGGCGGCGGTGCGGGAAGCCGCCGAGGAACTCGGCCTGCGACTGCGCCCCGAGGAGCTGCGGCTGCTCGCCGTCGACTGGGAACCGGGCAAGAGCCGCGGCCGCGGCGGCCTCCGCCTCGTCTACGACGGCGGCCGGCTCGGGCCCTCCGAGGTGCTGCGCCTGCGGCTGCCCACCGGCGAACTCCGCGACTGGCACTTCGCGACCCTGCGGGAGGCCGCGGAGATGCTCCCGCCGGCCCGGCTGCGCCGCCTGGTCGCTGCGCTGGAGGCCCGCGCGGAAGGCGAGTTGAGGTACCTGGAGGGCGGGCGGCGGGCGGCGACGGGGGCTGCGCCGGCACGGTGAGGGGCCGCCGCGCTCCGGGGGCGGGGTCGGGTGCGTGCCGTGTCCGTGTGGGCTCGTTGCGGCGCGCGAGGCTCGTGCCGAGGGGGTGGCAGTCGGTCGGCGGGGACCGCTGCGGAGGCTGGTGCCGCGCTGCCCGGGCGGGCGGGCGGGCGAGGCGCGGCGAGGGCCGGGGTGGCGACATGAGTGCCTGCGGGTGACCGTGTCGGCCCAGGGCCGGGGTGGCGGAGTGGGAGGGTGGGGGGATGCCGTTCACGTTGAGTCATGTCGCCGGGGTGCTGGGCGGGCTGCGGGGGGCCCGGCGGCGGGGGGCGGTGGTGGCGGCGGGGCTGGTGGCGGGGGCGATGGCGCCGGATGTGCCGTTCTTCGTGGAGTCGGTGGCGCCCGGGGCGTACCGGTGGGGCGGGGTGACGCATCGGTGGTGGGCGGCCGGGACGGTCGACGTGGTGATCGGGGCCGGGCTGGTGGCGGGGTGGTACGGGGTGTGGCGGCGGCCGCTGGTGGCGGCGGTGCCCGGCGCGTGGGGCGAGGTGGTGCTGCCCGAGGGGCGGCCCGGGACGGGTGAACTCGCCCGGGCAGCCGGGGCGTTGGCGGTCGGGGCGGCGAGCCACCTGGTGTGGGACGCGTTCACCCATCAGGGCCGGGCCGGCGTGCGGGCGTTGCCCGTGCTGGAGCGGCGGGTGGCCGGCGTCCCGCTGTACACCGTTCTGCAGTACGGCACTTCGGCGTTGGGGCTGGCGCTGCTGGCGCGTCATGCCGGGCCGTGGCGGGCGGCCGATCGGCGCACCGCGTCGTTGCTCGCCGCCGCGACGGTGCTAGGTGCGGTCGAGCGGGTGCGGCGCGGGGAGCGGGGGGTCGTGGACGAGGCGTGCTTCGGGGCCGGCGCGGGGCTGGCGGTCGGGGCGGCGCTGCTCGGGGCGGGGCGATAGTCTCTGCCGCTGCACCGAGAGACGGGGGACGCGGGATGAAGACCGAAGTGATGGACCGCAAGCTGGCGTTGGTGTCGGCCGCGCGCCGGGCCGTGCTGCGACTGGACGAGAGCGAGCGGCCGCGACTGGTGGTCCTCGGCGTGGGCGCCACCACCAACTGGCTGCTGGCGGTGGGCGGGCTGATCGGGCTGATGTTCCAGGAGGCCTACTACCTGGCGGTGACGGACCGTTCGGTGTACGTGCTGCGAGGGCCACGGACCGAGATGGGACCGAACCGGCTGATGCACGTGGTGCCGCTCGCGGAGGGGGCCGGCCTGGTGGCGAAGGTGAAGCTCGGCCGGACGTGGAACTCGCTGCGGCTGCGCCTGCCGGGGCGGCGGCGGCCGGTGCGGGTGAAGGTGTCGGTCTTCTCGCGGGCCGAACTCGACCGTTTCCTCGCCAAGTTGTGAGCGTGGGGCCGCCGCCCGGCCGGGGTCGTCCGGGCGGCGGACGGGAGGGGTCGGGCCGGGCTATTCGCCGGGCTGGGGGAGGTAGCCGTGGTCGGAGAGGTGGGCGCCGATCTCGCGGTAGAGGGCGGGGTCTTCCGGGGTGATGGCGCCGAGGCCGTCGACGTAGCGGTTGTACATGCAGAACGCGGCCGCGACCAGCACGGTGTCGTGGATGGACGCGTCGTCCGCGCCGAGGGCGCGGGCCGCGGCGATGTCCTGCTCGGTGACGGACAGTCCGCTCTCGGCGACCTTGCCCGCGATCTGCAGCAGTGCACGCATCAGGTCGGAGACAGGGGCGGTGGACAGGTCGCGCTGGACGGCCTCGACCAGGGCGAAGTCGCCGTCCAGGCGGTGCGCGGCGGTGGCGCCGTGCGCGGCCGAGCAGTAGCGGGTGCAGTTGAGCGACGACACGTACGCGGCTATCAGTTCGCGTTCGCCGACGGACAACGGGGACTCGCCGCGCAGGAGTTGCTCGGCGAGCTCGCTCAGCGCCAGGCCGGAGGCGGGGTTGAAGGACAGCAGGCCCCGGATACCGGGGTAGGGGGTGGGGAGCGCGATATGCGGCATGGCCCTTACTGAACCTGTTCATGACGCCCTTGGCAAGGCCTTGACCTGCGGTTGTGCTGTCACAGCAGGTAGGCGGCGGCGGCCGGGACGCCCGCCCCACGGCCGGGGCGGGTCCTGGCCGGAGACCCGGGCGGGCAGATTAGGATGGGCGACCGTGACTGACACCGGTAGCACCCAGGAACAGGACCCCGTCGAGCCGGTCGCGGCCCCTGCCGCGGACACCGGTGACGAGGTGTCGGACGAGACGGTTGTGGCGCCCGCGAGTACGGACATCGATCCGGCGGCGGCCGCCGAGAAGGCGGCACTGCTGGACGGCGTGTGGGACGTGGTCGTGGTCGGCGCAGGACCGGCCGGCTCGTCGGCGGCGTACGCGGCCGCGACGCGCGGACGGCGGGTGCTGCTGCTCGACAAGGCCGAGCACCCCCGGTACAAGACCTGCGGCGGCGGCATCATCGGCCCGTCCCGCGACTCGCTGCCGGCCGACTTCAAGTTGCCCTTGCAGGACCGGATTTCGGCCGTCACCTTCGCGCTGAACGGCAAGTGGACGCGCACCCGGCGCTCGAAGCGGATGCTGTTCGGCGTGGTCAACCGCGACGAGTTCGACCTGCGTCTGGTGCAGGCCGCCGAGCAGGCCGGCGCGGTGCTGGTCACCGGCGTCACCGCGACCGGCGTCGAGCAGCAGGGCGGCGACAGCCGCACCGTGTTCGTGACGCTGGCGGGCGGCGGGCGCGTCGAGGCGCGGGCGGTGGTCGGCGCGGACGGCTCCGCGAGCCGGATCGGGCGTCATGTCGGCGTCAGCTTCGACCAGATCGACCTGGGCCTGGAGGCGGAGATCCCCGTCCCGGAGTCCGTCTCCCGCGAGTGGGCCGGGCGGATCCACCTGGACTGGGGGCCGCTGCCCGGCTCGTACGGGTGGGTGTTCCCGAAGACCGACTCCGGGACGCTGACGGTCGGCGTGATCTCCGCGCGCGGCGACGGCGAGCGGACCAAGCAGTACCTGGCGGACTACATCCGTCGCCTCGGGCTGTCCGGGTTCACGCCGCTGGTGGAGTCCGGGCACCTGACGCGGTGCCGCGCCGAGGACTCGCCGCTGTCGCGCGGGCGGGTGCTGGTGGCCGGTGACGCGGCCGGGCTGCTGGAGCCGTGGACCCGCGAGGGCATCTCGTACGCGCTGCGGTCCGGGCGGCTGGCCGGCGAGTGGGCCGTGCAGGTCGCGGAGGCGAACGGCGCGGCGGACGTGCGGCGGCAGGCGCTCAACTACTCCTTCGCCATCAAGGCGGGGCTGGGCGTGGAGATGCGGGCCGGGAAGATCATGCTGGCCTCGTTCGAGAAGCGGCCGCAGATGTTCCACGCGGCGGTCTCGCTGATCACGCCGGCGTGGCGGGCGTTCGCGCGGACCACGCAGGGGCACACGACGTTCGCGCAGCTCATGCGGGACCACCGGGCGGCGCGGAAGCTGGCGTCGATCGCGGGGCGGTAAGGGTTGCGGATCCGCCCGAGGAGGGGAGTTCCCTTCTCGGGCGGATCTTTGCGTCCAGGGCCTTCCGCTTCGCGCAGTTCCCCGCGCCCCTGACGGGGCGCTGTTGGGTGGGGCGTGAGGACCTGGCGGGGCAGGGGTGGGGACGTCGCTTCGCCCGTCCCTGGCGGGGGCTTACTTGAGGCCGGTGTCCAGGGCGTTCATCAGGGTGCCGGAGGGGGTGTCGCCGGACATTTCCCAGACCATGGCGCCGAGGAGGTTCTTGGACTTGAGCCAGGCGGTCTTCCGGTCGATGGACCAGGCGTCGTCGAAGGTCCACCACTGGCCGCCGTTGCCGGTGTAGCCGTAGGTGGAGACGGAGACCGGGTCGTGGTAGACGGTGAGGTTGGGGACGGACGTGATGAGGTTGTTGTAGCCGCGGGTGCCGGCCTCCTCGGCGAACTGGCCGGGGGCTGCGCCGCCGGCGGCCTGCCAGGCGCCGTGGACGCCGCCGTCGGTGACGTTCTGCCAGCCGCGCCCGTAGAAGGGGAAGCCGATGGTGAGCTTGCGGGGGTTGACGCCGGCGTCGAGGTAGGTGGTGACGGCGTTCTCGACGGAGAAGTGGAACGGGTAGGGGTCGGTGGGGTCGGTGTGGAGGTTGGCCTGCTGGCCGGTGCGGTTGGGCTCCCAGGAGTTGTCGGAGCCGGAGCCGTGGAAGTCGTAGCCCTGGACGTTGGCGATGTCGAGGGACTGGAAGATCTTCGAGAGGTCCCAGCCCTGGCCGATCTTGGCGGGGTCGGCGGGGGTGAAGGCGGTGAGCAGCTTGTGGGAGCCGCCGAGGGCGTCGAGCTGGCGGCGGAACTCGGCGAGCAGCAGGGTCAGGTTGTCCTTGTCGGCGGTGGAGTAGTGGTTGCCGGGGTGGCCGTCCGCGGAGCCGGGCCACTCCCAGTCGATGTCGATGCCGTCGAAGATGCCCGCCGCGGTGCCGGGGCCGCCCGCGCCGTTGTAGGAGGGCAGGTTGCCCTTGATCCAGATGTCGAGGCAGGAGGAGACGAGCTTCTTGCGGGAGGCGTCGGTGGCGGCGGCGTCGGAGAAGAACTTGGAGTACGTCCAGCCGCCGAGCGAGACCACGACCTTGAGGTTGGGGTACTTGGCCTTGAGCTTCTTCAGCTGGTTGAGGTTGCCGCGCAGCGGTGACCAGCCGTCGTCGGCGACGCCGTCCACGGACTGGGCGGCGCTCATCGGACGGGCGTAGTCGGCGTCGGCGTCGCCCGCGCCGGTGCCCTGCTCGGGGTCCTCGGGGTCGGCGGTGGTGCCCTTGGTGACGCCCGCCAGGCAGGTCAGGTTGACCGGGTCGATGTTCTCGAAGGCGTAGTTGACGACGTCGAGCTTGGCGGCGCTGCCGGAGGTGTCGAGGTTCTTGACGAAGTACTGGCGCCCGTAGATGCCCCACTGGACGAAGTAGCCGACCCGTGAGTACTTTCCGGGGCCGGCGAGGTCGCCGGTGGTGACGGTGAGGGCGTTGGAGGCGGGGGAGTTGTTGTCGGCGGCGTCCCGGGCCCTGACCGTGAAGGTGTACGGGGTGGCGGGGGAGAGCTGTCCGACGGTGGCCGTGGTGGTGGTGACGGTCTGGACGAGGGCCGCGCCCTGGTAGACGTCGTAGGCGGCGACCCGCTTGTTGTCGGTGGCGGCGTCCCAGGCGAGCGAGACGCTGGTGGAGGTGGTGCCGGTGGAGCGCAGGTTGCCCGGGGCGGTCGGCGGCACGGTGTCGGTGGCCGGGTCGACGGTGGAGAAGAACACCGGGGTGCTGAGCGGGCCGGTGTTGCCGCGGGTGTCCTTGGCGCGGACGTTCAGGGTGTACGTGGTGGCCGGGGTCAGGCCGGTGAGCGTGGTGGACAGGCCGGTGGCGGAGCCGAGGACCGTCGAGCCGTTGAGGATGTCGTACGAGGCGACGGGGAAGTCGCCCTTGCTCGCCGCCGTCCAGCCGAGCGAGATGGTGTGGGCGGTGGCGTCGACCGGCGTCGGGGCGCCGGGCGCGGTCGGCGGGACGTCCGGGGTGCCGTCGCACTTGTCGCCGTTGACGCGGCAGTTGAGCGGCGCGGTGATCGGGCCGTTGCCGATGAACCAGAAGCTGTACGGCTCGGTGGAGCCGTTCGCGGGCACCGTCGCGTTGTAGTACGCGTTGGTGGCGACGACGTGGCTGCCGGTGGTGGTGGCCGTGCCGTTGTAGGTGCCGGTCATGGTGACGCCGGAGGGCAGGTCGAACTCGAGCGTCCAGCCGTTGACGGCGGTCGCGTTCGGGTTCTTGACGACGAACGTGCCCTTCCACCAGGAACCGTAGTTGTCGCCGGTGAAGGTGGCGGTGAGCTTGGCCGCGGCGTGCGCGGGGGTGGCGGCGAGCAGGGCGATCGGCAGGGCGAGCGCGGCGAGCAGGGCCAGCAGTCTGGCCCGGAGGCGTTGCCTGGAGCGGACGTGCATCGGTACTCCCTGTCTGGTGTGGGGGATTCCGTACAGGGGTGCCCGGGAGCCGGCAACAGGAGGGTAAGTGGACTGGACCAACTCGTCAACAGGTCTATACCTGAAGGGAGTTGACAACGCCCCCCGGCGCATGATCCACCCGATGTCGGCGCCGGCTGGCAGGATCGCGGGCATGGGACTCGATGTGATGGTGGGGGCGTTGATCGACGCCGAACAGGACACCGCGGACTGGTTCCGCGCCGAGTGCGCGACGATACGCGCGGTGCTGGAGCGCGAAGGCCTGCCGGGCTGGCAGGAGCCGGAGACCGGCGAGCAGTTCTGCGACCGGGTGTGGGGCTACTCGGGGCTGCACACGCTGCGCCGCGTCGCCGTGCACCTGGCCGTCAAGGGGCAGCTGCCCGATCCGCTGGAGGACGGCGAGCGTGCCACCGACGACGAGCTGTTGAGCGACGCGTACTTCGACGTGCCGGACGACCCGCCGGGCCCGTTCGACCACCTGGTGCACCACTCGGACTGCGAGGGCTACTACGTCCCGGTGGACTTCGGGCCGGTACTGGTCGACGAGGAGCTGTCCGGCGGCTCGCTCGGCTCCTCGGTGCGGTTGCTGGCGGAGCTGAAGGTGCTCGCCGAGGCGCTCGGGCTGCCGGAGGACCTGGACCCGGACTCCGAGGAGGTCTCCGACGCCTGCGACGGCCCCGACGCGGACGCCGAGGGCTGGCGGCGCTACGGCACCGAGTCGTTCATCTGCCTGCAGCTGATGCGGGCGGCCCGGCACTCGGTGGCGACCGGCGCGGTGATGGCGTTCTGCTGAGCGGCCGTCAGGGCCCGACCAGCTGCTCGGCGAGCGGGCTGCGCGCGTACAGCACCAGTCGGCCGTGCCGGGCGCGGGTGACCAGGCGGGTGGCGTGCAGCACGGCGAGGTGCTGGCTGACCGCGCCCGGGGTGACGCCCAGGCGGCGGGCCAACTCCGTGGTGGCGGTGGGTTCCTGGAGCAGGGCGAGCAGGCGGGCCTTGGGCGCGCCGAGCAGCTGTTCCAGGGCCTGCGGCGCGGGCGGCGGGTCGACGGGCCCGGTCAGATTGCCCTGGCCGCGCGCCACGTAGCTGATCGACGGGGTCAGGTCGGGGCCGATCGCGGTGATCGCGCCGCGCGCGAAGCAGGTCGGCAGCAGGGCCAGGCCGCGCCGGTCCACCCGGATGTCCTGGTCGCCGTCGCCCCAGTTGCGGTCGATGGTCAGCACGCCGTCCGTCCAGCGCAGCCGGTGGTCGAGGTCGGCGAACAGGCCTGCCGCGCCGCGTTCGGCCAGCACCCGGGAGCGGTGCACGATGTCGGCGTGCAGCACCGAGCGGGCGCGCGGCCACCAGGCGGGCTCCAGGACCCGCGTCCAGTACTGCTCCAAGGCGTCGGCGATGTCCCCGATCAGCTCCGCCGGGCGGTCGGCGAAGGACGCCAGCAGCGGCGGCACCGCGCGGTCGTGCGGCAGGAAGGTGACGGCGAACTCGTGCCGCAGCCGGGCCGGTTCGAAGGCGCGGACGACGGCCAGCTCGGCCCGGAAGTCCGGGAACGGGACGCTCGGGCGGGGCGTCAGGAAGTCCGGCACGTACTTGTTGCTCGCGATCAGGGCGCGCAGCAGCGGCGCGGCCGGCAGCGCCTCGAAGGCGGGGCGCATCGCCTCGAACGCCGCGCCGTGCGGGTACTGGCCGGGGTGGGTCCACATCCGCAGGCTGAGCACCGTCTCCTGGAGCGGCGAGCAGGCGAAGTACGTGGCGGCCAGATCGGCCAGGCCCAGCCGGAACCGCAGCACCATGGTGTTCCCCCTGTTCGGGCCGGTGGATTCAGGCCCGGGCTAAATCAATACCACGGCCGCTCCGTACCCGGTCTGATCAGGTCATGACCGCCACTGAACTCGCGGCCGACGAGGCCGCGTTGCCCAGCCATGCCCGAAAGAGCCGGTTCGCCCGGCTGCTGCCCCAGGACCCGGTGCTGCGCCGGCTGTCCGTGATCACCCTGATCAACACGGCCGGCAACGGCCTCTCGATGACCCTGTCCGTGCTGTTCTTCACCCGCATCCTGGGCTTCGGGGTCGCGCAGGTCGGCGTGGTGCTGACGGTCGCCGGGGCGTTCGGGCTGGCGGCGGGCGTGCCGGCGGGCCGGCTGTCCGACCGGTTCGGGCCCAAGCCGGTGCTGGTGGTGCTGCTGGTGGTCCAGGGGGTGTGCGCGGTCGGGTACGTGCTGGTGCACGACCTGGCGGTGTTCGCGGCGCTGGCCTGCCTGCTGGCCGCGGCCGACCGGGGAGGCTCGGCGGTGCGCGGCGCGCTGTTCGCCGAGGTGCTGCCGGTGGACGGCCGGGTCGCGGGGCGGGCCTACCTGCGCTCGGTCACCAACGTCGGCATCTCGCTGGGCACCGTCGGGGCCGCTCTGGTGCTCCAACTCGACACCCGGGGCGCATACTTGACGGCGCTTCTGGTCGACGGCGCGACGTACGGCGTGATCGCGGCGATGTATCTGCTGGTGGTGCACGTTCCGCCGCGCACCGCCGAACAGGCCGCGAGGACCAAGGCCGAGGGCGGCGTCATGGCGGTGCTGCGGGACGGCCGCTACCTGGCGATGACCGGCCTGAACGCGGTGATCACGCTGCAGTTCGTGATGATCGAGGTCGGGGTGCCGCTGTGGGTGGTGCGGGAGACCGACGCGCCGCGCTGGATGGTGGCCGGCGCCCTGCTGGTGAACACCGCGCTGGTGATCGTCCTCCAGGTCCGGGCCACCCGGGGCGCCGAGGAGGTCGGTGCGGCCGCCCGGATCTTCCGCCGGGGCGCGCTGCTGGTGGCCGGCTCCTGCGCGGTGCTGGCGCTGGCCGCCGGCCTGCCCGGCTGGGCGGCGGCGCTGGTCATCGCCGCCGGCGTCGGACTCCAGGCGCTCGGCGAGGTGTACAGCCAGGCCGGCGCGTGGGCGCTCGGATACGACCTGGCGAAGGAGCACGCGCACGGCACCTACCAGGGCGTCTTCAACACCGGCATGTCGGCCGCGATGATGGTCGGCCCGGTGCTGATCACCTCGGTGGTGATCGCCCACGGCCCGGCCGGCTGGCTGCTGCTGGGCGCGCTGTTCGCGGCCGCGGGCGTCGGCATGACGATGCTGGTGCGCCGCTGAGCGGTGCGGTCGCAACGGCGCGGGGACGACGTACGGCGCGAGCGGCGCGGGCGGCGAGCGGTGCGCGGGCGACGGACGGCGCGGGGGTGACGGACGGCGCGGGGGCGACGGACGGCGCGGGTGACGAGGGTCCGTCACCCGCGCCGCCGGCGGGTCAGCAGCTCAGGTTCGAGCCGGTCGGGACGCCGAGGACGGAGGTGAAGTTGGTGTACGCGTTGATCCGGCTCTGGACCTGGGCGGGGTTGCCGCCGTTGCACTCCAGGGAGCCGTTGATGGAGCGGATGGTCTCGCCGAAGCCCTTGCCGTTGACCATGGCGTTGTGCGCGGTCATGGTGCCCGGGCCGTTCTGCGTCATCCAGTACCAGATGCCGGTCTTCCAGGCGACGGCCGCGTCGGTCTGCACCAGGTTCGGGTTGTTCAGCAGGTCGATGCCGAGCGCGTCGCCCGCCGCCTTGTAGTTGAAGTTCCAGCTCAGCTGGATCGGGCCGCGCCCGTAGTAGGCGGCCTGGCCGGCCGGGCAGCCGTAGGGCTGGGAAGTGTCGCAGTAGTGCGGGTAGTTGGCGGTGTTCTGCTCGACGACGTACACCAGCCCGCCGGTCTCGTGGTTGATGTTGGCGAGGAACGCCGCCGCTTCCTGCTTCTTCACGGTGTCGGAGCCGGTGCCCGCGAACGCCGGGTAGGCGTTCAGCGCCGCGACCAGGCCGCTGTACGTGTAGAACGGGTTCCGGCTCGGGAACATCTGGTTGAACTGGGCCTCGGAGACCACGAATCCGCCCGGGTTGGGGCTGGTGCTCGTGCTGGTGCTCGGGCTCGGCGAGGGCTGGTCGGTGCCGCAGGTGTTGTACGGGCTCCAGTACCAGGTGGAGATCGTCGGGTCGTAGCCCGGGTTGTCGTGGGTCGCGATGTAGAACTGGCCGTTGGGCGCGTACCGGACCACCGTGCCGGTGGTGTACTGGGTGCCCGCGATCCAGGTCTGGAAGGCGCAGACCGTGCCGGTGGGGGTCGGGCTCGGGCTCGGCGTGGTGCCGCCGCAGGCACCCTGGTCGGCCCAGACGCCGGTGCCGGCGGTGCTCGGCGTCTCGCCCTGGGTCCACCACTTGGCGTTCCAGTTGTGGCCGTTGTAGGAGGCGGCCATGCCGCCGGTGTACACCTGCGAGGCCGAGTAGGGGCTCGCGCAGGCGGTGGCGGCGGTGGAGGAGGTCGGCAGCATGACCGCCAGGCCGGTGGCGGCCAGCGCACCGGTCAGCAGGGCGGCGATCCGGCCGCGGGCGGTGCCGGTGCGGCGGTGGGAGACGGTTCGGGTGGGGGGCATCGGCCACTCCTTGTGGGGGGAACGAGCGGTGTGCCATGCACTCAAGCCAGGGTGACCGTTAAGTGTCAATAGGTCTAGACCTTAAGGGAATTGAGACCGTGTACGACATATCGGGTACTGGTCAGTGGACCCGGTGTCGTGCCAGGGTGCAGGCGAAGACCGTCCGACCCACCCTCAGCCGGAAGGCAGACCGCCCGATGACCAGCGAAGCCCCCCTCCTGCGTCGCAGCACCGCCGACGCCGTCGCCACCCTCGAACTCGACTCCCCGCACAACCGCAACGCCCTCTCCACCCGGCTGATGGCCGAACTCACCCGGGGCCTCGCCGACGCCGCCGCCGACCCCGACGTCCGCGCCGTCGTCCTCGGCCACACCGGCCGGGTGTTCTGCGCCGGCGCCGACCTCTCCGAGGCCACCGGCGACGACCCCACCGTCGGACCGCGCGGCCTGGTCGCCCTGCAGCGCGCCATCGTCGACTGCCCCAAGCCCGTCATCGCCCGCCTCGACGGCCACGTCCGGGCCGGCGGACTCGGCCTGGTCGGCGCCTGCGACCTCGCCGTCGCCGGACCCGCCTGCACCTTCGCCTTCACCGAGGCCCGCCTCGGCCTCGCCCCCGCCGTCATCTCGCTGCCGCTGCGCCCCAAGCTGGAACCGCGCGCCGCCGCCCGCTACTACCTGACCGGCGAGACCTTCGACTCCGCCGAGGCCGCCCGGATCGGCCTGGTCACCGAGGCCGCCGACGACACCGGCGCCGCGCTGAAGACGATCCTGGACGCGCTGCGGCTGTGCTCGCCGCAGGGCCTCGCCGAGTCCAAGCAGCTCGCCAACGCCGCCGTCCGGGAGTCCTTCGAGCGGCACACCGAGGAGCTGGTCGCGCAGTCCGCGCGGCTGTTCGGCTCCGAGGAGGCGCAGGAGGGCATGCGCGCGTTCCTGGAGAAGCGGCCGGCGCGCTGGGTGCGCTGAGCTGGCGGTACGTCGGAAGTTACCGGCCGGTGTGAGCTTGGTCCCGTTGCCCGTCGCGGGTCGTCGGCGGCCGATACGGTGAGCGCATGTCGATCGTCCGCGCGCTGCTGGGATCCGTCCGCGAGAGGTCGCGCCGGGCGGCCGGGCGCGTGGTGCACCGGGGTTGGCGCTGGGTGCAGGACACCGGCGCCGTCAGCAACCGCAACCCCGGGCCGTACCGGTTCGGGGAACTCGGCGACGGCACCAAGCTGGCGTTCCCGCTCGGCGCGGTCTTCAACGAACAGTGGATCACCATCGGCCCGTTCTCCATCATCGGAGAACGCGTCACCATCTCGGCCGGCTTCCTGCCCGGACTCGACCTCGGCCCCGAGCCGATCGTCCGGATCGGCGGCGGCTGCGTGATCGGCCGCGGCAGCCACATCGTCGGACACCAGCAGATCGTGCTCGGCGACGACGTGTGGACCGGCCCGAACGTCTACATCACCGACCAGGCCCACGAGTACCGCGACACCGAACTGCCCATCGGCAAGCAGTGGCCGCGCAACGAACCCGTCTCGATCGGCGCGGGCTCCTGGATCGGCACCGGCGCGGTGATCCTCCCCGGCGCGCGGATCGGCCGCAACGTGGTGGTCGCCGCCAACTCCGTGGTCGCGGGCGAAGTCCCCGACTACGCCGTGGTGGCCGGCGCCCCCGCCCGCCAGGTCCGCACCTGGAACCCCGAGGACGGCTGGCAGCCCCCCATCCGCCACGAGGCCCCCCGCCCCGTCCCCGACGGCGTCACCGCCGAACAACTCCGCGCCCTGGTCGGCTGGGACCTCCGCCTCCCCGGCGAGGACGCCGCCCCGGAGGCGTAGCGCGGGGGAGGGGTGGATCGGCGTGGTGAGGGCTGTCGAGCGGGGCAGGATGCTCCCGCGTGGATCTTGGGAGTGACCGGGTCGGCCCGCGAGGTGTGGAGCAACAGCTCGAAGCCGGCCGCGAGTTCGGGAAAGCCCGGCGAGGGCAGCGCGAAGCCGTCCAAGCCGGCCGGTGACTGCAGTCTTCCGCGCCGTACCGCCGCTACGGCAGCCAGTGGTGAAGCTCGACTCCCCGAGGGTGCGCTGCTGAGCGGGACGCGGCTGCACAAGCCCTGACGGGGCGACAGGGACGGAGCGGCGGTCCGGACGCGTGGGGGCGTGCGGGCCGCCGCTCGCTTTCGAGGGCGCGTCAGGTGGTGCGGGGGCGGCGGACGGTGAGGGAGAGCAGGCCGGCCAGGGCGGAGGAGGCGGCGACGGTGAGCAGGGCCGTCGGGAGGGACAGTGCGTCGGCGAGGAAGCCGATGACCGGGGGGCCGATGAGCATGCCGGCGTAGCCGAGGGTGGAGGCGGTGGCCACGCCCTGCGGGCCGGCGGTCTCGCCGGCGCGGGCGATGGCGAGCGGGAAGACGTTGGCCAGGCCGAGGCCGACCAGGACGAAGCCGGCGAGGGCGGCGGGGACGGACGGGGCGAGGGCGGCGGTCGCCATGCCCGCGCAGGCGGCCAGGCCGCCGAGCAGCAGCACCCGGGTGTGGCCGAGCCGTTCGGTCAGCCAGGTGCCGGAGAGGCGGCCCACCGTCATCGCGAACGCGAAGGCCGCGTACCCGGCGGCGGCCAGCGCCGCGCTCGCGTGGACGTCGTCGGTGAGGTGCAGGGTCGCCCAGTCGGCGAGCGCGCCCTCGCCGTACGCGGTGCACAGTGCGATCAGGCCGAGCAGCAGCACCAGCAGCCGGGCGTGCCCGGTCGGGCGTGAACGCCCGGGCGCGGCAGCGCTGTTGACGGTGCGGGGGCGGGCGGCCGGGGCGCGCAGCAGGGCGGCGCCGGCGACGGCGGTGACGACGGCCCCGAGGGCGGCGGCCAGCGTCAGCGCCCAGGCGGCGGAGAGGTGTCCGGCGAGGAGTCCGCCGATCGCCGCGCCGAGCAGGCCGCCGAGGCTGTACCCGGCGTGGAAGCTCGGCATGACGGGCCGGCGGAGTTCGGCGACCAGGTCGACGGCGGCGCTGTTCATCGCGACGTTGGCCGCGCCGTACCCGGCGCCGAACAGCAGCAGGACGGTGCCGAGGGCGAGCACGGAGTGGGTGTGCGCGGGCAGGGCGACGGAGAGGGAGAACACGGCGAGGGCGGCGACCGTGACGGGGCGGGAGCCGAAGCGCAGGCAGAGCCGGCCGACCAGGGCCATGGTGGCGACCGCGCCGGCCGAGATGCACAGCAGGGCCAGGCCCAGCGCGCTGTGCGAGGCGGCGACCTGGGCGCGGACGTCCGGGATGCGGACCACCCAGGAGGCGAACAGGAAGCCGTCGACGGCGAAGAAGGCGGTGAGGGCGAGGCGTGCCGCCGACCAGGAGGAGCGTCGGCCGGACGGGGAGGCGAGGGAGGAGGAACGGGCTTCTGTTTTGTTCAGTAGCGGCACAAAGTCAGAATAGGGGAGTGCCGCACACACCTTCAAGCCCGAATCGGAGCCCCGCCGTGAGCACCCCGCACCGCACCGCCCCCGATCGCGGCCGCGCCCTGCTCGGACCGGCGCTGCGCCTGATCCACACCGGACAGGCCCCCACCCGCTCCGCGCTCACCGGCGCCCTCGACGTCACCCGCGCCACCGCCGGCGCCGTCACCGGCGAACTGGAGGCACTCGGCCTGATCAGCGTCGACTCCCGCCCCGCCGGCGGCGGCCGCGGCCGCCCCTCGCACCGCCTCGCGCTCGCCGACCCCGGCCCCGCCGTGCTCGCCGCCCAACTGCACGCCGACGGCGTCTCCGTCGCCCTCGCCGCGCTCGGCGGCCGGCTGCTGGAGACCGCCCACCTGCCGCTGCCCGCCGACACCGCGCCCGAACGCCTGCTCGGCGCCGTCGCCGAGGCCGGCGCGACGCTCGCCCGGGGCAGCCGCCGCCGGGTGCTCGGCTTCGCCCTCGCGCTGCCCAACCCCGTCACCGAACCCGACGGCACCGCGCTCGCCGCGCTGCACTTCGACTGGCCGGCCGGTGCGCCCGTCGCCGAGCTGTTCGCCGACCGGGTGGCCGGCGCGGACCTCGGCCCGCGCGCCCGTACCGTGCTCCCGACCGCCGTCGCCAACGACGCCAACCTGGCCGCGCTCGCCGAACACCGCCACGGCGCCGGACGCGAGGCCCGGCACCTGCTGCTGGTCACCTCCGGACACCGCGGCGTCGGCGGCGCCCTGGTCGTCGACGGCCGCCTGCACACCGGCAGTTCGGGCCTCGCCCTGGAGGTCGGCCACCTCACCGTGGACCCGCTCGGCCGGCCCTGCCCGTGCGGCAACCGCGGCTGCCTGAACGCCGAGACCGACCCCGACGCGCTGTTCGCCGCCGCCAAGCGCCGCCCCGACCCCGACCGGCCGCTGCTCCCGCAGGCCCGCGAACTCGCCCGCGACCCGGAGTCCGCCGACGCCGTCGAACACGTCGTGGACCGCCTCGGCCTGGGCCTGGCCGGGCTGGTCAACATCCTCAACCCCGACCGGATCGTGCTCAGCGGCCTGCACCTCGACCTGCTGGCCGCCGCCCCCGACCGGCTCGCCGCCCAGGTCGCCGAACGCTGCCTGTGGGGCCGCAGCGGACGCGTCCCGATCGTCCCCGCGCAGGTCGCCCACGCCGGGCTGGTCGGCGCCGCCGAACTCGCCTGGGAGCCCTACCTGGAGGACCCGCAGGCCGTCGCCGGGAGCTGACCGGAACGCGAACGGCGCGGGTCGACGGATCGTCGAACCCGCGCCGTTCGGCGCACTACCGGAAGGTCACTTGCCGAAGCGGAGCTTCCACGGCGCGACGGCCGACTCCAGCTGCACGCCCAGGCTCATCTTCGACATGCCCTCGACGCGCTCCTCGAAGCGGATCGGCACCTCGGAGATGCGCATGCCGTGCTTGACCACGCGGTAGTTCATCTCGACCTGGAACGAGTAGCCGTTGGAACGCACCGACGGCAGGTCGACCTTGCGCAGCGCCTGCGCCTCCCAGGCCTTGAAGCCCGCGGTGGCGTCCTTGACCTTCAGCTGCAGGATCGCGTTGACGTAGAAGTTCGCCCACGCCGACAGCGCCTTGCGGTGCCACGGCCACTCCGACGCGGTCGAGCCGCCCGGCACGTAGCGCGAGCCGAGGACGACCGAGGAGTCGGTGGTGGTGAGCTTCTCCACCATGGCCGGGACCGCGGTGTGCGGGTGCGACAGGTCGGCGTCCATCTGGATCACGATGTCCGCGCCGTCGTCCAGCGCCTTGGTCATGCCCGCGATGTAGGCCCGGCCCAGGCCGTCCTTCTCGGTACGGTGCAGCACGGTGAGGGTGCCGCCCGACTCCGCGCCCAGCTTGTCCGCGACGTCGCCCGTGCCGTCGGGGGAGTTGTCGTCCACTACCAGAACGTGCAGGTTCGGCATGCCGAGCTCGCCCAACCGACCTACCAGGATCGGGAGGTTCTCCCGCTCGTTGTACGTCGGAACAACCACAACAACCTTCGGGTGGGCCTCAGCCATGTTTCTTCTATCCTCGATACGGTTATGAGAGCCGGATGCGGCAGTCTAGCGTTGATCCCCGCACGTACGTTCCGGGGGGCCGCCGCGGGAATGGCCGTGACCTGCCGTCCGTTCAGCCGGGCATGACCGACAACACACCGGCCGATCCGGCCGAGCCGCTGCGCTACGCCGCCTTCACCGCCGACCCCGCCGGCGGCAACCCGGCGGGCGTGGTCCTGGACGCCACCGCGCTCGACGACCGGCAGCAGTTGGCCCTGGCCGCCGAACTCGGCCACTCCGAGACCGCGTTCCTCACGCCCGTGCCCGACCAGCCGCGCAGCCGCACCGTCCGCTACTTCAGCCCCCGGCTGGAGGTGCCGTTCTGCGGGCACGCCACCATCGCCGCCGCCGTCGCGCTCGGCGAGCTGATCGGCCCCGGCGAGCTGCTGTTCGAGACCAAGGCGGGCCCGGTGCCGGTCGCGGTGGAGCGCACCGCCCGCGGAGAGTTCACGGCGACGTTGACGAGTGTTCCGCCGTATGTCGAGGAGGCCGACGCCGCGGACCTCGCCGAGGCCCTCGACGCGCTCGGCTGGAAGGCCGGGGAACTCGACCCGCAGCTGCCGCCGATGATCGCCTACGCGGGCGCCCGGCACCTGGTGATCGGCGCCGCCACCCGGGCCCGACTCGCCGACCTCGACTACGACTTCGAGGCGCTGGCCGCGCTGATGCGCCGCCTCGACCTGGTCACCCTCCAGCTGGTCTGGGAGCAGGACGCCGCCACCTTCCACGTCCGCGACCCGTTCCCGGTCGGCGGCATCGTCGAGGACCCGGCGACCGGCGCGGCCGCCGCCGCGTTCGGCGCCTACCTGCGCCACCTGCGGCACCTGGAGACCGCCCGGCTGACACTGCACCAGGGCGAGGACCTCGGCCGGCCCGGCCTGCTGACCGTGGACCTCACCGAGGGCGAGGTCCGGGTCCGGGTCACCGGCCGGGCGGTGCGCATCCCCTGACGGCCCGTCGGCCCCGGCCGGCTACTCGCCCCCGGCCGCCCGCTCGGCCCCGGCCGCCCGCTCGGCCCCGGCTGCCCGTCAGGCTCCGGGGCCGAGCCGGGTGCGGGCCAGGTCGAGCAGCGGCGGCCCGTACTCGGGGTGCGCGAGGGCGTGCGCGAACTGCGCGAGCAGGTACGCCTGCGGGTTGCCGGTGTCGTACCAGCGGCCCTCGATGACCTGGCCGTACACGGCGCGCCGGGCCGCGTACGCGTTCAGCGCGTCGGTCAGGTACAGCTCGCCGACCGGGTTGGCCCGGAACTGCCGGTACTGCTCGCGGAGTTCGTCCACCACGCCGGGCGTCAGCACGTAGCCGCCGATCGCCGCGTAGTGCGACGGGGCGACCGACGGGTCGGGCTTCTCCACCAGGCCGGTGATGCGCAGCGCGCCCTCGCCGAGATCCTCCTTGACCATCGGGACGCCGTAGCGGTGCGACTCGGTCGGGTCCATCGGCATCAGCGCCAGCACCGGAGCGCCGGTCTTCTCGTGCGCGGTGATCAACTGGCGGGCGCGCGGCACCTGCGCGACGAACACGTCGTCGGGCCACAGCACCAGGAACGGCTCGTCGCCGAAGTCGCGGGCCGCGTTCAGCACCGGCGTGCCGTTGCCGTACGGGCCGTGCTGGAACAGGTAGGTGATGTGGCCGCGCCGGGACAGGTCCGCGACGTCCTCCACCGCGTCCGCGTACGCGTCCTTGCCGGCCGCGCGCAGCTGCGCGACCAGCGCCGGGTTGGGCCGGAAGTGGTCCTGGATCAGCGACTTGTCGCCGGACACCACGACGGTGATGTCGGTGATGCCGGAGTCGATCAACTCCCGCACGGTGTGCTCGATCACCGGCCGGTCGCCGACCGGCAGCATCTCCTTCGGGATGGCCCTGGTGAGCGGGAGCAGCCGGGAGCCGAGTCCGGCCGCGGGGATGACGGCTCGGCGCAGGGTGGTGGGCATGGGGCCTCCTCCGGGTGGGCGGTCGCGGTGCCGGACCGACCGTACCAGGGGTGACGGATCGATCACGGCGCGTGGCCGGGCGTACTGCGGCGGGAGTACGCGGGTCTGCTCCGCGCGGCCGATGGTGCGGGCCCGGGGCGCGGTTAGCCTTCCGGTATGGGAGACGTTCGGCAGCCGTGGGTGCCCGTGTGGGTGCGGGCCGGCAAGGCGGGGTGGCCGGTCTCGGCCGCCGTCGTGGTGACGGTCGTCCAGGTGGTCGGGACGACCGCGGCCGGCCGGCACCAGGGCGAACGCGTCCCGCTGGACGCCTGGGGGTACCTGCTGCTGGTGCTCGGCCCCGCGCTGCTGGTGCTGCGCGCCCGGTACCCGGCGGTCACCGTCGCCGCGAACACCGCCGTGACGGCGCTCTACCTGTGGGCCGGGTACCCGTACGGGCCGGCGTTCGTGGCGATGGTGGTGGCGTTCTTCTCGGCCGTGCAGCGCGGCCACCGGCGGGCCGCCTGGATCAGCGCCGGCAGCTTCTACCTGCTGCACCTGCTGGTGAGCTACGCCGTGCCCGCGTCCTGGCTGGGCGCGCCCGCCGGCTCGGTCGCGGGCTGGCAGGAGCTCGGCGTCACCGCCTGGCTGCTGCTGGTCTTCGTCGGCGCCGAACTGGCCCGGTTCCGGCGCGAGCAGATGGCCGCCGTGCGGGCCGCCGAGGAGGAGGCCCGGGCACGCCGCTCCGACGAGGAACGGCTGCGGATGGCACGGGAGTTGCACGACATCCTGGCGCACTCGATCTCGCTGATCCACCTCCAGGCGGGCGTCGCCCTGGAACTGCTCGACGCCCGGCCCGAACAGGCCCGGGACGCGCTCACCACCATCAAGGCGACCAGCAAGGAGGCGCTCGGCGAGGTCCGCCAGGTGCTCGGCACGCTGCGCACCCCCGGGGCCGCCGCGCCGCGCACCCCCGCCCCCGGCCTGGAACGCCTCGACGAACTGGTCGCGCAGGCCGGCCACGCGGGCCTGGCCGTCACCGTCCGCACCGAGGGCCGCGCCGGGCAGCTCGGCGCGGGCCTCGGACTCGCCGCGTTCCGGATCGTCCAGGAGGCGCTGACCAACGTCCTGCGGCACTCCACCGCCCGTACCGCCACCGTCGAACTGGCGTGGCTCCCCGGTTGGTTGGAGGTGTCGGTGGCCGACCCCGGGCCGCCCGGCGGCGGGGACGCGGGCGGCAGCGGCACCGGACTGGTCGGCATGCGCGAGCGGGCCGCCGCGTTCGGCGGCGCCGTGGACGCCGGGCCCGACGGCGCGGACGGCTGGCAGGTCCGGGCCCGGCTGCCGCTCACCGCGAAGGAGATCGACGCATGATCAGGGTGCTGCTCGCCGACGACCAGCGGCTGGTCCGGGCCGGATTCCGGGCGCTGCTGGACGCGCAGGACGACCTGGAGGTCGTCGGCGAGGCCGACGACGGCGAACAGGCCGTCGCCCGGGCCGCCGAACTGCGCCCCGACGTGGTCCTGATGGACATCCGGATGCCCCGCCTGGACGGCCTCGCCGCGACCCGCCGGATCTGCGCCGACCCCGCACTCGCCGCCGTCCGGGTGGTCGTGCTGACCACCTTCGAACTCGACGAGTACGTCTTCGAGGCGCTGCGGGCCGGCGCCGCCGGGTTCCTGGTCAAGGACACCGAACCCGGCGACCTGCTGCGCGCCGTGCGGGTCGCCGCCGACGGCGACGCGCTGCTCTCCCCGGGCGTCACCCGCCGCCTGATCGGCGAGTTCGCCGCCCGCTCCAAGGAACCGTCCACCGCCCGCCTGGACGTCCTCACCGACCGCGAACGCGAAGTCCTCGCGCTGGTCGGCCTCGGCCTCACCAACGAGGACATCGCCCGCCGCCTGGTGGTCAGCCCGCTCACCGCCAAGACCCACGTCAGCCGCACCATGGTCAAACTCGGCGTCCGCGACCGCGCCCAACTCGTCGTCGCCGCCTACGAATCCGGCCTGGTCCGGCCCGGCTGGCTCGGGTAGTACACCGGGAGTACCCGCGGTGCCGCCCGGTGGGGGACGCGGCGGGGGCGGGGCCGGCGGGACGGTGGAGGGGCGGGCAGGGGACGATCCCCGGCCCCCTTCCGAGGAGATGACTTCCGATGGTCGAACTGCTGGCCGACGGCTACGGGCACTGGCCCGGCCCCTGGGTGCTGGTGTTCCCGTTCTTCTGGCTGCTGGTCGTGGTGTTCGCCGTGCTGGTGCTGCGCCGGACGGTGTGGCGCCGCCGCGGCTGGTGCGGCGCCGGCACGGCCGAGCACGCGCCGCTGGCGGTGCTCGGACGCCGCTACGCGCAGGGCGAGATCGACGCCGACGAGTACCGCGAGCGCCGCGCCGTCCTCACCGAGGGCCAGGACACGCCCGGGGTGAAGCGATGAGCGCCGCCGCCCGGGTCGAGGACGCCGTCAAGGAGTACGGCGCGGGGGAGACCCGGGTGCGGGCCCTGGACGGGGTGAGCGTCGAGTTCGCCGCCGCCCGGTTCACCGCCGTGATGGGGCCCTCCGGCTCCGGAAAGTCCACCCTCATGCACTGCGCCGCCGGGCTCGACACCCTGAGCGGCGGCCGGGCCTGGCTCGGCGACACCGAGCTCTCGACGCTCGGCGACCGGGAGTTGACGCTGCTGCGCCGCGAACGGATCGGCTTCGTCTTCCAGGCGTTCAACCTGGTGCCGACGCTGACCGTCCGGGAGAACATCACCCTGCCGCTCGACCTCGGCGGCGCCGCCCCCGACCCCGACTGGCTGGACGCCCTGATCGACGTCGTCGGCCTCGCCGACCGCCTGCACCACCGTCCGAGCCAGCTCTCCGGCGGCCAGCAGCAGCGCGTCGCCGTCGCCCGGGCGCTCGCCGGACGCCCCCAGGTGGTGTTCGCCGACGAACCCACCGGCAACCTCGACTCCCGCAGCGGCGGCGAAGTCCTCGGCCTGCTGCGCTCCGCCGTCGACACCATGCACCAGTCCGTGGTGATGGTCACCCACGACCCGGCCGCCGCCGCATACGCCGACACCGTGCTGTTCCTGGCCGACGGCCGCCTCGTCGACACCATGCAACGGCCCACCGCCGAACGGGTGTTGGACCGCATGAAGGCCTTCGACGGACGCCGCTCCCCGGCGGCCGCCCGGTGAACGCATCCGTCCGGATCGGGACGCGCTCGCTGCTCGCCCACCGCCGCCGCCTGGTCGGCACTGTGCTGTCGATCGTCCTCGGCGTCGCCTTCCTGACCGGCACCATGGTGCTCGGCGACACCCTGCGCGCCAACTTCGACACCCTGTTCGCCGACGCCAACGCCGGCACCGACGCCGTGGTCCGCAGCGCCGACGCCCTCGCCGACCCCGCCGTCCCCGGCGGCGTCCGCGCCCCGCTCGACGCCGCGATCGTCGACCGGCTGCGCGCCGTGCCCGGCGTCGCCGCCGCCGAAGGGGCCGTCCAGGGCGCGGGCCAGCTCATCGGCGCCGACGGCAAGCCGGTCGGCGGCCAGGGCCCGCCCACCTGGGCCGGCAACTGGATCGCCGACCCGACCCTCAACCCCTACCGGCTCGCCGAAGGCCGCGCGCCCGCCGCCCCCGGCGAGGCCGTCATCAACCGCGGCGCCGCCAAGGCCGGCAAGCTGCACGTCGGCGACACCACCGTGGTGCGCACCCCCGACCCGGTGCGGATCACCGTCGTCGGCATCGCCACCTTCGGCGCGGACGCCGACGGCATGGGCCCCAGCACCTTCACCGCGCTCACCCTCGCCGACGCCCAGGCCCACCTGACACCGAACGGCAGCGGCCAGGTCTCCACCGTCCGGCTGCGCGCCGCCGACGGCCTCGGCCAACGCCAACTGGTCGAACGCGTACGGCCGGTGCTGCCCGCCGGAGTGGAGGCGCTGACCGGCGCGGACGCCACCGCGCAGTCCACCGCCGACGTCTCCGGGCGCTTCCTCGGACTGTTCACCACCCTGCTGCTGGTGTTCGCCGGCATCGCGCTGCTGGTCGCCACCTTCACCATCCACAACACCTTCGCCATCGTCACCGCCCAACGGACCCGCGAGAACGCCCTGCTGCGCGCCCTCGGCGCGAGCCGCCGGCAGGTCCTCGGCACCACCCTCGGCGAGGCACTCACCCTCGGGCTGCTGGCCTCCGCGCTCGGCCTGCTCGGCGGCTTCGGCGTCGCCGCCGGACTCAAGGCGCTGTTCGCCGCGATCGGCTTCACGCTGCCCACCGGCGGCACCGTCGTCAAACCCGCCACCGTCCTGCTGCCGCTGCTGGTCGGCACCCTGGTCGCGGCCGGCTCCGCGCTCGCCCCCGCGCTGCGCGCCGCCCGCACCGCCCCGCTCGCCGCACTGCGGGAGACCGCCGTGGACGAGGCCGCGACCGGGCGAAGTGCCCTGGTGCGGACGGGCATCGGCGTGCTGATGGTGCTCGGCGGGCTGCCGGCGCTGATCCTCGGCGCCACCCGCGGGCCGTCGCTGGCGCTGACCGTCGGCGGGGCGCTCGCCCTGCTGCTGGGCACCGTGGTGCTCGGGCCGGTCGCCGCCGCGTCCGCCGTCCGGCTGCTCGGCGCGCCGCTGCCCCGGCTGCGCGGCGTCACCGGCGCGCTGGCCCGGCGCAACGCCGCCCGCAACCCGAAGCGGACCGCCGCCACCGCCAGCGCGCTGATGGTGGGCGTCGCCGTGGTCACCCTGTTCACCGTGTTCGGCGCGTCCGTGCGGGCCACCCTGGACGACACCGTCGCCCGGTCCTTCGCCGGCGACCTCGCCGTCAGCGCCCCCGCCGCCGGGGCCGGCGGCAGCGGGGTCTCGCCGAAGCTCGCCCCCGCCCTGGCCGCCCTGCCGGAGGTCCGCGCCGCCGCGGGCCTCGGCCGGGGAGTGGCCCAGGTGGACGGCCACGGCAAGCAGTTGGACGTCGCCGACCCGGAGCAGCTGGCCCAGGTCACCGACCTCGGGCGGATCGACGGCTCGCTGGCCGACCTGGGCGCTGACGGCCTCGCCGTCTCCCGCACCGAGGCGGCCGCCCGGGGCTGGCGGGTGGGCAGCGTCGTCCCCGTGCGCTTCACCGACGGGACGGTCACGTTCACCGTCCGCGCGCTGTACCGGGGCGGCGGCGTCACCGGCGACTACCTGATCAGCCGCCAGGCCTGGCAGCCGCACCGCGTCCAGGACTCCGACACGCTGGTCGCCGTCGCCCTGAAGGCCGGGGTGAGCCTGGACGCCGGGAAGGCCGCGATCGCGCGGGTGGCCGACGGCTACGGCAACCCGCAGGTGCAGACCCGCGACGAGTACGCCGAGAGCGCCGCGTCCGGCGTCGACATGATGCTCTCGGTGGTCTACGCGCTGCTGGCGCTCGCCGTGCTGATCGCGCTGCTCGGCATCGCCAACACGCTCACCCTGGCCGTCCACGAACGCCTGCGCGAGCTCGGCCTGCTGCGGGCCGTCGGGCAGACCCGGGCGCAGCTGCGGGCCATGGTGCGCTGGGAGTCGGTGCTGGTCGCCGCGTTCGGCACGGCCGGCGGGCTGGCGCTCGGCGCGCTGCTCGGCTGGGCGCTCACCCGGGCCGCGGACAGTGCCGGGACCGGCTCGTTCGCGCTGCCCGTCGGGCGGCTGGCGATCGTCGCGCTGGTCGGCCTGGTGGCGGGCGCGCTGGCCGGGCTGCGGCCCGCGGCGAGGGCCGCCCGGCTGGACATCCTGCAAGCGGTGGCGGCGATCTGACGCTCCGTCGCGTCGTGCGGCCCCGGCTTCCCATAAGGGGAAGCTGGGGCCGCCGTAACCGTCACTTATCGTAGTCGCCTGTTACAGTGGGTGGGTGTCCGGCGGGTGCGAGGAGAGTGTGCGATGACCGTTCCGACCCTTTCGACTTCGGACGTGGACCGTTCCGATCCGGAGTACCGGGCCTGGCTCAAGGAGGCCGTCCGGCGCGTCCAGGCCGACGCGAACCGCTCCGCCGACACCCACCTGCTGCGCTTCCCGCTGCCCGCCGAGTGGGGCATCGACCTGTACCTGAAGGACGAGTCCACCCACCCCACCGGCAGCCTCAAGCACCGACTGGCCCGCTCGCTGTTCCTGTACGGCCTGTGCAACGGCTGGATCCGGCCCGGCAAGCCCGTCATCGAGGCGTCCAGCGGCTCCACCGCCGTCTCCGAGGCGTACTTCGCGCAGCTGATCGGCGTCCCGTTCGTCGCGGTGATGGCCCGCTCCACCAGCCGCGCCAAGATCGAACTGATCGAGTTCCACGGCGGCACCTGTCACCTGGTCGACAACGCCTGCGAGGTGTACGAGGCCTCCACCCGGCTCGCCGCCGAGACCGGGGGCCACTACATGGACCAGTTCACCTACGCCGAGCGGGCCACCGACTGGCGCGGCAACAACAACATCGCCGAGTCGATCTTCGCCCAGCTGCGGATGGAACCGCACCCCGAACCCGCCTGGATCGTCGCCACCGCCGGCACCGGCGGCACCTCCGCGACCATCGCCCGGTACGTGCACTACATGCAGCACGACACCATGATCTGCGTCGCCGACCCGGAGAACTCCTGCTTCTTCGACGGCTGGGTGCGCCGCGACCCCGAGGCCACCGTCCCCACCTCCTCCCGGATCGAGGGCATCGGCCGCCCCCGGATGGAGCCCTCCTTCGTGCCCGGCGCGATCGACCGGATGATGCGCGTCCCCGACGCCGCGTCCATCGCCGCCGTGCACCTGCTGGAGGCCGTCCTCGGCAAGAAGGCCGGCGCCTCCACCGGCACCGGCCTGTACAGCGCGCTCAAGCTGGTCGCCGAGATGCGGGCCGCCGGCCGCACCGGCAGCATCGTCACGCTGATCTGCGACCCCGGCGACCGCTACCTCGACAAGTACTACTCGGACGAGTGGCTCGCCGCCGAGCACATCGACCCGGGGCCGCACCGCGCCGCCCTGGAGGCGTTCCTCGCGGGCGGCGAGTGGGCGTAGCGGCCGGCGACTTGACCTAGCGGCCGGCGGTGGCGCGCTTCTCGGCGGTGCTGCGCTTCTCGGCGGTGCCGCGCTTCTCGGCGGTGCTGCGCTTCTCGGTGAGGACCAGGGCGGCGGTGGCGAGCATGAACGCGGCCGTCGCCCAGTGGACGCCGAACGCCATGGCGGTGCTGCCGTGGTGGGTCAGGATCGTGGTGCCGTCGCCGATCGGGATGAGCGCCGTGACCAGCAGCGCCCAGGCGGAGGCGCGGCGGTGGCCGAGCAGCAGCAGGGAGAGCGGGACGAGGCCGGAGACCACGTCGCGGATGCCCTTGGTGATCAGGAACATCGCGGCGTCGCCGTGCGGCCACGCCGGGAGGCCGAAACCGGGCGCGGTGGACTCCGGGGCGACGATGTAGCTGATGCCGAACCAGAGCGGGAACAGGCCGATCAGCACGGTGCCGACGGTGGCGAGGTGGAACCGGACGCGGCCGGTGGCGGGTGCGTTCGCGAGGGTGGCGGCGATGGACATGGTGGTTCCCCCAGGGTCGTGAAGTGGGCTGCGCCGCCTGTTGGTTAGCGGCGCTAGCGATGTGAACAACGCTAGACCGACGGACCGTCAGTTGTCTAGCGGTGCTAGGGTTTCGGGCATGGCTATCAAGGAGCGCAGGGCGCGCGAACGCGCCGAACGGGAACAGCTGATCGTCCGGGCCGCCCGCGAACTCGCCGAGACCGAGGGCTGGGACGCCGTCACCACCCGCCGCCTCGCCGAACGCATCGAGTACAGCCAGCCCGTCCTGTACAGCCACTTTGCCGGCAAGGACGCCATCGTGGCCGCCGTCGCCGTCCAGGGGTGCGCCGAGCTGGCCGTCCGACTGCGGGCCGCCGCAGCCGAGTTCGACGAGCCGCGGGCCGCGTTCGGGGCCGTCGCCCGGGCGTACCTGGCGTTCGCCGTCGCCAACCCCGCGCTCTACGACGCGATCTTCACCATGGCCAACCCGCTGCCGTTCGGCACCCCCGAGGCGCCCGCCGCCCTGCACGAGGCGTTCGCCGCCATCGCCGAGCCCGCCACCACGAGCGCCACCGCCGCCGGCCTCGACCCCGCCGGCTACACCGAACTCGCCTGGTCCGCCCTCCACGGCATGGCCACCCTCACCCGCGGCGGACGCCTCCGCCCCGACCTCGACCACAGCCGAATGGCCGCCTTCACCGCCGTGTTCTGACCCCCCGTCGACGCAACCATCCGGGCGCGCCGCACGTCCGGGAGGGGGATGGGCGCGCAGCGGGCGCGGCCCCGAGGAGGAGGCGCCGTGAACCTGCTGGGACGACCGGCCACCGCGAGCATCGGAGCGGTGCTCGCCGCAGGTGCCACCCTGGCCACGATCAAGATCGTCGCCAGCAGTTGGACGGGGTGCGACAGCCACCTCGAACCCGGCAGCCCGTCCGCCCTGAACGCCCTGCTCCCGGTCTGCTTCACCCTCGTCGCCGCCGGCGGCGCCCTCGCCGGACGCCTCACCCGCTGGACCGGCCTGCGCACCCGGATCCCCGAGGACCCCGAATTCGTCCGCCTCCTCGCCGTCGTCGCCGGCATCGCCACCACCGCCGTCGCCCTGACCGTCCTCCTCGCCGCCCCGGCCCAGACCTGCCCGCTCGGACCGTAGCCCGCGCCCGTACCGGCACTCTCGGGGAAACCACCGCTGGGCACTGCTCGGTGACGGTGCGTCAGCGATAGGATTGCCCACCACTGTTTCGCCGATGGAGGGGGAACCCATGGACAGGGCGTGGGAGGCTGATGTCTCCGCACCGTTCGCCAGGCGACTGGGGAAGTCGGCCGCCGAGCTGGGAACCTCCGACGGTCGCGACGAGTGCCCCGACATCTGGCAACTCGCCAACGGAGACATCGCCGTCATCGGCACGGACGCGACCGACGCCTACCGGGACCACCTGCCCGACGGCGTCCTGATCGGCGACGACGAACGCCTGGTCGTCATCCCCGGCGCGATGCTCGCCGCCGCAAAGCCGGACATCCCGGATGCCTGAGCGCCGCGCCCCGGCGCTGGTCACGAGCCGGAGCCGGTTGTCGCCGCTCGCCGTGCGGGACGGGGCGCGCCGTCTCACGGTGGGCACCCTGCCCGAGCCGGAGGCCGTCGGGCTGCTGCGGGCCGTCACCGCCGGGCACCGGCCGCCGGACGACCCCGCGAAGCTCGCCGAGCTCGCCCGGCTGTGCGCCCGACTCCCGCTCGCCCTGCGGATCGCCGCCGAGCGCGCCGCCAGCCTGCCGCACCTCGGGCTGGACGACCTGATCGCCGACCTGCGGGACGAATCCGCCCTCTGGGACGTGCTGAGCGTCGGGGACGAGGAGGAGGCGGACGCCGTCCGCACCGTGTTCGCCTGGTCCTACCGGGCGCTGCCCGAACCCGCCGCCCGGCTGTTCCGGCAGCTGGGCCTGCACCCCGGGCCCGAGTTCGGGCTGCCCGCCGCCGCCGCGCTCGCCGAACTGACGGCCGGCCGGGCCCGACAGCTGCTCGACACCCTGGTCGGCGCGCACCTCGTCGAGCAGACCGCGCCCGACCGCTACCAGTTCCACGACCTGCTGCGCGCCTACGCCGCCGACCAGGCCCAGCAGGAGGAGTCGCCGGCCCGGCGGGAGGCCGCACTCCGGCGGGTGCTCGACTGGTACCTGCACACCGCCGACGCCGCCCAGCAGTGGCTGAGCCCGGCCGAGGACCGCCTCCCGCTCGGAACGCCGGACGACGGCGTGCAGCCCCTGACCTTCGCCGACCACGACGCCGCCGTGGACTGGGCCGAACGCGACCGGACCAACCTCCTGCACGCCGTACGCGCCGCCGAAGCGGCGGGACTCGACCGGCACACCTGGCAGTTGGCCGCCGCGTCCTGGAACGCGCCCGCCCCCTCCCCGCCCGGCGCGGACTGGATCCCGGTCGGCAGCCTCGGCCTGGCGGCGGCCGAGCGGCAGGGAGACCGGGCCGCGCGGGCCCTGTTGCTCACCGACCTCGGAATGGCCTGCACCCGGGTCAACCTGCTCGACGCCGCCGAACACCACCACCGGGACGCCCTCGCGCTCTGGCGCGAGCTGGGCGACCGGGTCAACGAGGCCCACGCGCTCAACCTGCTCGGCCTGGGCCACCTGCGACGCCGCCAACTCGACGAGGCCGCCGCCCACTTCGAGCAGGCCCTCGCCGCGTTCCGGCACCTCGGCGAGGCCCAGTGGGCCACCACCGCGCTCGCCAACCTGGCCGGCGTCCACCACCACGCGGGCCGCCCCGAACCGGCCCGGTCCGCCGCCGAACAGGCCCTCGCCGCGTACCGTGCGACGGGCGACCGGCGCGGCGAGGGGAACGTTCTGCGCCTGCTCAGCGACATCCTGCGCGAACAGGGCGAGAACGGGGAGGCCTTGACGTTCGCCCAGGAAGCCGTGGAGATCGCACTGAGCCTGCGCAACCACCGGCTGGAGGCGTTCTGGCTGCTCGCCCTCGGCGACGCCCAGCAGGCCACCGGCCAGTACACGGAGGCGCTCGACGCCTACCACCGCTCCGCCGCCCTGAACCGCCGCCTCGGCGACCGCACCCGGGAAGCCCTCGCCTGGCACGGCGCCGGACAGACCCACCTCCGCCTCGACCGCCCCGACGAGGCCGCCGCCTTCTTCCACCTCGCCGCCGCCACCCACCACGACCTCGCCGACCCCTGGCACGAAGCCCTCAGCCTCGCCGGTCTGGCCCAGACCCTGCGCACTCGGGACCCGGACGCCGCCCGCACCCACTGGACGGCCGCGCTCGCGCTGCTCGCCGAGTACGGCGACCCGCGTGCGGTCCGACAGCGGGGA
This sequence comes from Kitasatospora sp. NPDC059795, assembly GCF_042732175.1. NCBI lineage: Bacteria > Bacillati > Actinomycetota > Actinomycetes > Kitasatosporales > Streptomycetaceae > Kitasatospora > Kitasatospora sp. NPDC059795. The sequence continues at coordinate 132,947 of NZ_JBHWID010000017.1, read as the reverse complement.
CGGATCGAGTGTGGCCTTGCGGAGTGAGGGGCGGGCCGGTGCGTCAGTGGTCCTGCTGCCCGGAGGAGTGAGGTGAGTCGGGCTCCCGGCCCTGCTCGGCCATGGTGCGCAGCTGTTCCTTGGCCTGCTGGGCCTGACGGGTCTTTCGACGGTCCCAGGCGCGCTTGGTGACGGCTCCGCCGGCGATCAGGGCGGCCACCGCCATGGTGCCGACAGCGCCATTCCTGACGCCTCGTGTGTGGCCCTTGCTCGCAGCGGTCTTCTCGATGATCTCAATCAACTTGTCGACGCCGCCCGCGAGTTTCGCCTCTGTCACGATGTCCTGATATCTGCCCAGGTTGCTCATTCCGCATCCTCCCGAAGTCGCGTTCGTCCCCTGCCCGTTGCGCCGGTGCGCCCGGGCGGCGGCAGCAATCCTTGCACGTGGACGGCGGCGGCCGGCTCGCCCGAACGTCCGTGCTCGGCCCTGGCCTTGACCTTGACGTTGGCGGCAGGGTCGGACGATCTGTGGCATGACGAGCGAGCAGCGGATCGTCCTGGTCACCGGGGCGGGCAGTGGGATCGGACGGGCGACGGCGCGGGCCTTTGCCGAGCAGGGCGCCCGGGTGGTGGCCGTCGGCAGGGGAAGGGCGCGGCTGGAGGCAACGGCCGATCAGCGCAAGGGAATCGACGTGCTTGTCGGGGACGTGGCGGTGGACGGCGGCCCGGAGCGGATCGTCGCTGCGGTGGCGGAGCGGTACGGGCGGCTGGACGTGCTGGTCAACAATGCGGCGGTGGTGCGCAGTTCGCCGCTCGGGCAGCTGCGGCGGGAGGCGGTCGCGGAGCAGTTGGCGACCAACCTGGTCGGGCCCGCGATGCTCACGTGCGCTGCGCTGCCGCTGCTGGCGGCCGCCCGCGGGGTGGTGGTGAACGTCAGCACGTCGATCGGTCAGCGCGGCTGGCCGGGCAGTTCGGTGTACGCGGCGACCAAGGCGGGCCTGGACACGCTGACCCGCAGCTGGGCGGTCGAACTCGCCCCGCAGGGGGTGCGGGTGGTGGCCGTCGCGCCGGGGGCGATCGAGACGCCGATCGTCCGGGACCTGGGCCCGGAGCAGCTGGCCGCGCTGCGGGCCTGGCAGCTGGCGCACACCCCGGCAGGGCGGATCGGCCGGCCCCGGGAGGTGGCCTGGGCGATCACTCAACTCGCCGACTCCGCAGCGGAGTTCGTGACGGGCGTGGTGCTGCCGGTGGACGGCGGGGCGGTGGTGGCATGATCGTCCGGGTGCGGATCGGTGAACTGGCCGCCGCGACCGGGGCGACCACCCGGGCGCTGCGGCACTACGAGCAGGCGGGGCTGATCGGATCGGCCCGGGAGGCCAACGGCTACCGGGTGTACGGGGACGGCGCGGCCGTCCGGGTGCGGAACATCCGGGCGCTGCTGGCGGCGGGCCTCACCCTCGACGACGTGCAGGTGTTCCTGCCGTGTCTGGACGGCGACGTGACCAGCGGCCCGCCGTCGGGGCGGGCGCTGGCCGTCGCCCGGGAGCGGCTCGCCGTGCTGGAGCGCCGGATCGAGGCCCAGACCGCGCTGCGCGACCGCCTCGCCGCCACCCTCGCCCGGCACACCGACACCGCTCAATGCGCCCACGGGCCCCACCACTTGGGGGGAAGCGGGTCGGCCGGCCCGGAGGTCGGCTGATCGGGGTGCAGTCCGAGCCGGCGCAGCGCGTCCGCCCGGACGCGGAGGTAGTGCGTGCCGTGCCAGTGCCCGTCGTCGCGGACCCCGCACATCAGGCCGGCCTCGACCTCGCCCTCGGCGAACGGGAACCAGTCGATGCCCCGGTCACGCAGTCAAACGACGAGCTGCCGGCCGAGCCGCCGGCGCTCGCCGGTGTTCGGGTGGCGGAAGAGCGTGACCCAGCCGTCGGGGGTGTGTCCGTCCATGGCCGCCATCCTGCCCGCACGGCCGGATGGCCGCCATCCTGCCCGCACGGCCGGCAACTGCCGCGCGGAAAAAGGCGGGTCAGGACGGCAGGTCGGCGGGCATCAGGAGTTGCAGGTCCTCGGTGGTCGGGTCGGTGAGGTGCGCGACGCGGGAGGCGTGGCGTTCGATCATGCTCTCGAAGACCTGCCGGGCGGTGCGGCCGTTGCCGAAGCCGACGCCCCGGTCGAGGGCCGCGAAGTGGGCGTGCAGGGCGGACGCGGTGGCCTCGTCGAGGTGGTACTCGTGCTCGGTGGCCTGGGAACGGGCGATGTCGAGGAGCTCGTCGGCGGTGTAGTCGGGGAAGGTGACGGTCCGCGAGAAACGCGAGGACAGGCCGGGGTTGGCGGCGAGGAAGCGCTCCATCTCGGCGGTGTAGCCCGCCACGATGATCACCACCTCGTCGCGGTGGTCCTCCATCAGCTTCACCAGGGTGTCGATCGCCTCCCGGCCGAAGTCCCGCCCGCCGTCCTCCGGGGCCAGCGCGTACGCCTCGTCGATGAACAGCACCCCGCCGCGCGCCTTGTCGAACGCGGCGGCGGTGCGGATCGCGGTGGACCCGATGTGCTCGCCGACCAGGTCCATGCGGGCGACCTCCACCAGGTGGCCGCGCTGAAGGACGCCCAGCGAGGTCAGGATCTCCCCGTACAGGCGGGCGACGGTGGTCTTGCCGGTGCCGGGGGAGCCCGTGAAGACCAGGTGCCGGCGCGGCGACGGGGCCTTCAGGCCCGCGCGCTGGCGGGCCCGGCCGACCGAGATCAGGTCGATCAGCGTCCGCACCTCCTGCTTGACCGTCGCCAGGCCCACCAGGGCGTCCAGTTCGGCGAGCGCCACCTCCGCCGGGCGGCAGTCCGGGATCGGCGCGATCACGGCGGTGGACGGGGACGAGGACGCGGTCTGGACGGCGGTGGCCAGCGTCGCCAGCGGCGGCGGGGCGGGCTCGGTCGGCCGCTGTGCGGGGACCGGCGCGGCCGGCGGCGGCGCCACGTCGTCCGAGGTGCAGCCCTCCGCGACCGGGCCCGGCTCGGAGAACTCGAACCCGGCCCGGGCGTTGCGCTCCGCCCGGCAGCGCACCAGCTTCGTCCGGCAGCCGTCGATCACGTGGAAGCCGAACCCGCCGCCCTGCGACACCCGTACGGTGTCGAACTCGCCGCGGCCCTGCGCCGACACGTACACCCCGGCCTCGCTCGCGCCGCGCACCGTGCACTCGCGCAGCACCGGGTCCGCGCCCTTGGTGACGATCACACCGGTCGCGACGTCCGCGATCTCGCAGTCCGTCAGCATCCCGCCCGAACCGTGGTCGCGGAACCACAGGCCGGTGCCCGCGCCCTGGATCCGGCAGCCCGACAGGTCCGCGCTGGCCCCGCCCGACACGGACACCGCGGAGGAGCGGATCGCGGTGAACGAGCAGTCGCGGGCCGAGGCGGACGAGCCCTGGTCGAGGACGAACAGGGCGTCCGGCAGGTCGTCGAGGGCGCAGTCGACGAGTTCCAGGGCCGCGCCGTCGCTCACCCACAGCGCCGGATAGTCGCCCTGCGCCGAGTGGAACCGGCAGCCCTCCGCCAGCACCTTCGTCCCGCCGTCCCACACCGACAGCGCACCCCGGCCGAACGCGTGCACCGTGACCTGCCGCAGCGTCAGCCGGGAGCCGCCGCGCAGGTCAGCCGCGTTCTCCGGCACCTCGTGCACCCGGCAGTTGGACAGCTCCAGCTCCGCCCCGGTGTCCAGGCTCAGCCCGTTGCCGGACACCCGGTGCACCGCGCAGTCCGTCAACCGGCCCACCGCCTGCGCCTCGGCCTGCACGCCCGAGCCGCGCACCTCGTACACCTCGCAGCCCGTCAGCTCGGCCAGCGACCCCGGGTCCGCCAGCAGCACGCCCGCGCCGCCCGTGTGATGCACCTTCAGCCGCTCCGCGCGCAGCCGCGACCCCGACAGCACCGCCACACCGCTCTGGCCCGCCGCCGACACCTCGCAGTCCACCAGCTCGGCCTGCGCCTGCGCCCGCAGCCGCACGCCCAGACCGGACGGGTTCTCCACCGTGCAGTTCAGCAGCTGCGCCCGGGCGCCGTCGGTGATCTCCACGCCCACCGCGGACGAGGTCTCGATCCGGCAGTCCGCCAGCACCGCGCCGTCCGCGTGGGCCAGCAGCACCGCCGGGGCGCTGCGGTCCGAACTCTCCACCGTCAGGCCGCGGATCGTCGCGCCCGCCATCACCGTCAGCGCCGTGCCGCCGCGCACCGCGCTCTCCGGCGGCGAGATCCGCACCGTGCCCGGCCCCTGCTCGGCGACCAGCGTCACCGGCTTGTCGACCACCACCGCCTCGCGGAACAGCCCGGCCCGCACCGTCAGGGTGTCACCCGGCTCGGCCACCTCCAGGGCCTCGCGGAGCGTCGCGTACTCCCCGCTGCGCCGCCGCCACCGGGAGGCGCTGTCCTGCGTGACCCGGACCCTGAGCTCACCCATGACGATCTGTCATCCCCGCCTTCGTCGAGTGCGTGCGAGACGCTGCGCGATCGCCCCCACCGTAGCGCGAGGGGCGGACCGGACCGTCGCCCGGTTCAACGAATGAGCCGGGGGGTGGTTCCGGGTGCTGCTCAGCGGCGGTCCGGCAGCGGGGCCTCGACCCGCTCCAGGACCTCCACCTCGTCACCGACGGTGAGCGTGCCCAGCACCTCGGCCTCCGGCGTGGGGCGGACCGGGATCAGGTTCTGGCCGAACACCAGCTTCTGGCCGAACTTGTGGTGCCGGGCCAGCGCGCGCAGCGGCTCCGGGCCGCGACGCTCGCCGGTCTCCTGGTCGGTGGTGGTCACCACGCAGCGGCCGCACGGCTTCACCACGCGGAACTCCAGGGCGCCGACCCGGATCCGGCGCCAGCCGTCCTCCTCCCACGGCTCGGTGCCGGCCACCACCAGGTTCGGGCGGAAACGTTCCATCGGCAGGGCCGCGCCCTTCCGCGCGTCGCCCGGGTGGTCCTCGGCGATCCGGGCGTTCAGTTCGGCCAGCGAGGCGGTGGTGGTGACCAGCAGCGGGTAGCCGTCCGCCATCGAGACGGTCTCGTCCGGGCCCGCGTACTTCGGGTCGATCGGACGGCTGGTGCCCGGGCGGTCCAGGTGCACCAGGCGGACCTCGCCGAGCTTCGCGGGCAGGCGCTCGGCCAGCCACGCGCAGGTGTCCTTCGCGGCGGTGGCGGCGGAGAAGCGCGTCCCCCAGACCTCGACCGACGCCTCCTCGGCGCCGCCGGCCAGGGTCGGCACCGGCAGCGTGTGGGCGGCGCCGTCCGGGCCGGTCAGGGTGAGCGAGGCGCCGTCGGCGGACGGCGACGGGCGGAACCGGCCGATCGACGGCTCGTCGCGCTGGGTCAGGGCGACCCCGTCCGCGTCCACCAGCATCCAGCGCCGGTCACCGGCCAGGCCCCAGGGCTGCACCTCGGCGGAGGCCGGGCTCAGGCGGTACATGGACTTGACCGGGTACAGGTGGAGGGAGTCGAGAGTCGGCATGCGGTCCATCCTGCCAGAGGCCGACCGGCGCTCCGGGCCCGGTCGGTGGACCGGTGGCACCCCCGGATGCACAGGTCCCCGCGGCCCTGGGTGGGGGACGCGGGGAACACTGTTTCGCTATGAGACCTTGCCCCTGTGGGGAGGGGAGTTGCCGTTGCTCCGGATCAGCCCGCCTGGGGGTACTGGCGGTACTGGGGGTACTGCTGCGGCGGGTTGGGCTGGGCCGCCGGGCGCAGGCCGTTGCCGCCGAAGGACTGGTCGGCGAAGCCCTGCTGCGGGGCGGCCGGCTGGTTCCCGAACTGCTGGGCGCCGAACTGCTGGCCGCCGCCGAACTGCTGGGGGGCGAAGCTCTGCGGCGCGGTGGCGAAGGAGTTCGCCGGGTACGCCTGGGCGGGCTGCGGGTACGCCGGGGCGGCCGGGCGCTGGCCGGGCATGAACGGCTGCGGCGGCACGGGGGCGGCGGCGTAGCCGGGCTGCACCGGGATGTGCGGGGCGGGCACCGGGGAGCTGCTCGGGCCGGGGCCGAGAGCGAGACGGGCCGGGGGCAGGGCGGGCAGGTTCGACCCGGGGGAGTCGAAGCCGCCGCCGAGGCCGCCGGTGCCGAACCCGTCGGTGAGGGAGCTTCCGTAGGCGGAGGACCAGGTGGTGGCCGCGTTGGCCGGGGGCACGTTGATGGGTGCGATCTGCGGGATGCCACGCTCTGCGACAAGGCTGTCGTAGATGGGCGTGCCGGAGCCGAAGGACGGAGAGGGGTAGCCGACTCCGTCGTAGGAGCGGGGCGAGGTCATGGGGCATACCGTAAGCCCACAACATGCCTGCTGAGGAGAGCGGGACGGCCCGGACTTCACTTGTTTACAGACTCTTCGCGGGCCCAAACCGGACAATACATGCGGTAGTCGGTCGAATGGGTTGCGTCATTTCGGCCATCCCCGACGTATGGTCGGTGCGCGATCCTCCGGTCGGAAGGGGACAAAAGGATCATCTCGGCCGGGGATGAGGATCCCGCAGGATTCCCTTAAGCCGGCTCGGGCGACTGATGCGCGGCGCGCGGCCGGCGCGGCCGGACGCCGGTGAGTTTCTGCCAGCGGTCGCAGGCGGCCTCCCAGCCCTCCTCGGCCCCGGCGACCTTCGGGTTGGCGTCCTCCTCGGCCCGGACCTCCGCCAGCCGCTCCCGGGCCTGCTCCATCGCGGCGGTGTCGGCGCGGGCCTCCGCGAGGGCGGCCTCGGCGGCGGGGAGCTGCGCCTCGCGCCTCGGACGGTCGCGCTTCGCGAACGCCACGCCGTTGCGCACGGCCACCACGAAGGCCTGCACCTGCTCCTCGGTGAACTCCCCGGGGGGAAGCGGAAGTTCGAGCGGATCGCCGTCGGGCAGCACCAGGTGGACGTGGCCCGCGTCGGCGGTGTCCAGCCAGATCAGGTCGAGCGGATGGTCGGTGGTGCGGCCGTCGACGGTCAGCACCAGCCGGTACGTGAACAGGCGCAGCGGGCCGAGCGTCTCGCCCGCGGGGCCGCGCCCGGGGTCGCGCAGTCGCTCGATCGTGCGCTCGGCCGCGCCGACCCGGCCGCGGTACGCGGCGGCGGCCCCGTCGGCGTGGACGCGGGCGGTGTCGACGGCGCGGCGGGAGACGTCCAGGGCGGTGCACAGCCGGCGGCGGTGGGTGTCGAGATCGCGCCGTCGGTCGGCGTGCCGCGGCTCGAAGGCGAAACGCCAGTGGCCCGGGTACCGGAGCCAGTGCCACGCCGCGACGGCGGCCCCGGCCGCCACGATTGCCACGAGCCAGCCGATCACTGCGCCCATCGAGCCCTCCCCGCACGGTGGTTGACGCATCCCGCCTGCCCCGGGAGCGTCGGGGACGAGTATCGACATCGGCGCGGGAAGGTCAAGCGCGGGCGATCAGGGGCGTCGGGTTCCGGACAGGCGTCGGCCCGGGCGGCGGGCGCCGTCCGGGCCGGGGTGGAGCGGGATGGTGCGGGTGCGGGATGGTGCGGGGCGGAGCGGGACGGTGCGGGGCGGTGGCTCAGCGGGTGGCTGCGCCGGCGGTGGCGGCGGTCGCCTGGGTGGGGAAGCCCGGGCGACCGGCCAGTTCGCTGGTGCAGTGCGCGCAGCGGGTGGCCGCAGCGGGCACGGTGCTGAGGCACTCGGGGCACTCGGCCTTGGCCACCGGGGTGTCCTTGACCGGGTTGAACCGGTTCTGCAGCCTGCTCACGGGCAGCACGACGGCGAAGTAGATCACGGCGGCGACCAGCACGAAGCTGATCATCGCCTGGAGGAAGGCGCCGTACGGGAAGGTGACGTCGGCGACGGTGAACGCCTCCTTGCTGAAGTCGCCGACCGCGCCGGACGCGACGCCGACCAGCGGGGTCAGGAAGGCTGCGACGAAACCGGTGACGACGGCGGTGAACGCGGCGCCGATGACGATGCCGACCGCGAGGTCGACCACGTTGCCGCGCAGCAGGAAGCTGCGGAATCCCTTGAACATGCCGCTCATCCTGACGTCCCAACCTCCTGGCGGTCCAACCGAGTTCACCCGATCCGACTAATCCCGGACCGCCGTGCGAGGCTCGGTCAGGCGTCGCCCAGGGCGGCCCGCACCTCCGGGGCGAAGGACCGGATGCGCACCACCGCGTCGGCGACCCGGCGGACGGTCACGGCGTTCATGTGCGACCACAGCGGGACGGTCAGCACGGAGTCGGCGAGCCGGTCGGTGCGCGGCAGTTCGGCGGCCTGCCCGAGGTGGGCGTACGCGCGCTGCCGGTGGACGGGCGGGTGGAAGTAGCGGCGGGTGTCGACGCCCTCGGCCTTCAGCGCGGCGGCCAGCTGTCGGCTGCTCAGCCCGAAGGCGTCGGCGTCGAGGATCAGCGTCAGGTCCTTGAAGGTGGACGTGTCGCCGTCCTCCGGCAGCGCCAGGCGTAGGCCGGGCAGGCCGGCGGTGGCGCGGGCGAACTCGGCGACCAGCGTGCCGCGGTGGGCGACGCGTTCGGCGAGGCCGGCCAGCCAGGTCAGGCCGACGGCGGCGTGCAGCTCGCTCATCCGGGCGTTCAGACCGGGGAACAGCGTGTCGTAGTCGCCCGGGTTGCCGTAGTCGCGGGCGGTGCGCAGGGTGGCGGCGAGCGCCGCGTCGCGGGTGGCGACCAGGCCGCCCTCGCCGGCCACCGCGACCTTGGTCGGGCTCATCGAGAACACCTCGGCCAGGCCGAAGTTGCCGATCGGCACGCCGCGCCGGGCCGAGCCGAGGCCGTGCGCCGCGTCGTACACCAGCGGCACCCCGGCGGCGTCCGCGATCCGCCCCAACTCCTCGACCTGGCACGGCGTTCCGTACACGTGGGTGGCCATCAGCGCGGCCGGGGAGTCGGCGGCCTTCAGCCGGGCCTCGGCGTCCGCCGGGTCGAGCGTGATGTCCTGCTCGCGGGCCTCGGTGAACAGCGGCGTGCCGCCCGCCCAGTGCGCGGCGTGCGCGGTCGCCGAGAACGTGAAGCCCGGCATCAGCACCGGGCGGCGGCCGTCCACCCCGGCGGCCTGCAGGACGAGCATCAGGCCCGCCGTGCAGTTCGACACCGCCACCACGTGCGGCACGCCCATGAACTCGGCGGCCTGCTCCTCCAGTTGGCGGACGGTGGGGCCGTTGGTGAGCATCCCCGAGTCGAGCACCTCGGCGAGCCGGCCGAGCAGCCGCTCGCGGTCGGGCACCCGGACCCGGGTGAGCGGCAGGCCGTCGGGGAAGGCGGGCGCGCCGTCGAGGACGGCTGGGCGCAGCTGGTCGGTGGTCATGTGGTCGATCCCCCCTGGGTTCGTGACACGGTGTCCGGTACGCCGACGGCGACCGGAGGTTCGGGCCCTGGGCCGCCGCCCCACTGGCCGGGCTGCACCCGCCACACCGGCGGGCGCCGGCGCCCGGTCACCGGCCGGCCGGAGCCGGCCGGCCGGGGGATCGCGAGGAGCACCAGGACCAGCGGCAGCACCTGCACCCGTTCGCGGGACAGGATGCCCATGTTGTTGATGGTGGAGAACGCCCAGCAGAACAGCAGGGTGTACACCACCGTGAAGGCGACGTAACTGCGCTGGACGAACAGCTTGGGAATGCGGGCCAGTTGGGGCCACGCCCGGACGAACATCACCAGCAGCGCGAAGCACTCCACCGACTGGATCAGGTTCTGGATGTTCGACGCCTCGAACGGGAACGGCCGGAACAGCACGCTGATCACCGACACCGGCAGCCGCGCCGGATTCAGGCTGAACGCGGGCGCCGGGTCCTCCGCCGTCGCCGCGTTGATCACCGAGGAGCCCTGCGAGGTGCGCCGCGAGGTCTCCGACAGCACCTGGTTGACGGCGTCCCCGCCGGTGCCGCTGGTGCCGAAGAACGTCGACACCTGCTGAAGCATCAGCATCACGCCGACGCCCAGCACCGCCACCGTCAGCACCGTGCGCAGCGGCCCCAGCGCCGACACCTGCCGCGGCCGCTTGCGCAGCACGTACGCGACGGTCAGCCCCGCGCCCGCCAGCACCGTGACGTGCGGGCGGACCATCGCCGTGCCCAGCGAGCCCAGCGCGATGCACGCGAACGCCCCGAAGCGGCGGTCCAGCAGCCGGGCCACGCCGTACGTGGTCAGGCCCAGGCAGAACATCATCCAGGCGTCCTTGCCGATGCTGGACGGCCAGAACAGCAGCGACGGCAGGAAGAACACCAGCTTCGCGTAGCGCCGCGAATCGGCCTCCGGGAAGGCGATCTGCAGCGCCCGCCAGAAGAACAGCAGCCCCCAGAAACCCAGCCAGGAGAAGACCAGGAACCCGCCGACCAGGGTCGGGCCGGTGATCGCGTAGACCACGCCGGTGACGATGATGACGAAACCGGTGCCGGCCACCTTCATGCCCAGGTCGTAGTGCAGCCCCGCGAACAGGTCGGTGGTGGTCAGGTACCGGGCCAGCTCCGAGCCCTTCTGGTCGTACATCTTGGCGTCCGCCGCGCCGCCGTACAGCACGAACGCCATCAGGTAGCGCGGGAACGCGCAGAACAGCTTCGCGCCCATCGCCACGATCAGCAGCTTGAACACGCCCCGCTCCGGGTTGTTCGCCGCCACCCGGGCCAGGATCGGCGTGCCGACCGCCATCAGCGCCGGCGCGACCAGCAACGCCCCCCAGGTGTCGTACGAGGTGTGCACCATCGCCAGCACGAACACCGTCACGTAGCCCATCACCAGCGCCCAGGCCAGCGCGGTCAGCCGGCCGCGCCGCACCGCCTCGCGCAGCCGCAGGGCGGCCGGCCGCGCCGTCGTCATCAGAAGACCTCCAGGTCGCCGAGGCTGAACCGCCAGTCGGCGAGGGTGCGTTCGGCGGGCAGCGGGCCGGTCGGGGTGCGGGCGGCCAGCACCATGCCGGTGCGCGGCGCCGTCACACAGCCGGCCCGCAGGCCCGCTGCCGCCGCCTCGGTGCCCGCCGCGAGATGCGTCGCCGCGTGGTCGCAGCCGGATGCGGCGGCCGCGCTCAGCAGCCGGGCCGCCGCCGCCCGGTCGCCGGGGCGGACGATCAGCTCGGCGAGGGTGAACTCGGCCAGCGGGCCGCGCCGCCGCGGCCGGCCGAACGCCAGCCCGACCAGCTCGCCGCCGCGCTCCACCGTCACCACCCGGTAGTCCAGGCCCGGCGCGGCCCCGTACCGCCACGCCAGGTACTCGACGGTGCGCACCGTGTGCAGCCGCGTCTCGGCGGCGTCCGCCAGCGCCCGCTCCGCCAGCAGCTCCGGCAGCCGCGGATCCGGTAACGCGAACCAGTCGGCGGCGGTGGGCAGTTCGCAGCGCGGCGGCCGAGACGGGCCCGGGCGACGGGTCAGCGCGGCCCGCGCGCCCCGGGCGAACGACAGCGGCCGGGCCACCCGCAGCGCCACCGGCACCCGGCCCAGCTCCCGCCAGCCCATCCCCAGGTAGCCCGGCAGGCTGTTGCCGTTCGGCGTGTTGAACACCAACTCGGCGTCACCGGCGACCTGTTCGAGCAGATCGAGGGTCAGTCGGCGGAAGATCCCGCGCCCCCGGAAGTCCGGATGCGTCGCGGTGTCCACCGGCCGCACCGCCCGCACCTCCCGGCCGCCCTCGCCCCGCCACGACCAGCGCAGGAACAGCCGCACCCCCGCGGGCCGGCCGTCCGGCGTCACCGCCACCAGGCCCGGGCTCGTCCCGAACGGGTTCGCCCGGTGCTTCCAGTCGAAGAACTCGGCGCTGCGCCGCCCCGTCGGGCCGCCCGCCAGCGAAGCCGTCAGCAGCTCCAGGACCGCCGGTACGTCCGCCGACTCCAGGCCGCGGTACGTCAGTTCACCGCTCACGTCGTGCTCGTCCCCTCCGGACTCAGCGTGCCAGCACGCGTGCGTACACCCGCTCGACCGCCCGCTGCGCGCCCGCCACGTCGAAGGACTTCGACCGCTCCCGGGCGGCCGCGCCCATCCGCCCCCGAAGGCCGATATCGGACGCCAACTCCTCCAGCGCCGCGGCCAGTTGTGCGGGATCGCCGGGCGACACCAGGCGGCCCTCGACGCCGTCGTCCAGCACCTCCGGCATGCCGCCGACCCTGGTCACCACCGACGGCAGGCCGCTGGTCATCGCCTCCATCAGCGCCACCGGCAGGCCCTCCTGGCGGGAACTCAGGCAGAACACGTCCCAACCCGGCAGCAGTGCCGGCACGTCCCCGCGCGAACCCGCGAACAGCACGCCCTCGCCCGCCAGTTGACGCAGCCGCGCCTCCAGCGGGCCCGAACCGACCAGCACCAGGCGGGCGTTCGGGTGCGCGCGGCGCAGCAGCGCGAACGCCGTCAGCAGCGTGGCCTGGTCCTTCTTCGCCGTCAGGTTGCCGACCGTGCCGATCACCAACGCGTCGTCCGGCAGGCCGAGTTCGGCGCGGGCGGCGCGACGGGCGGCCGGGCCGGACGGGGCGTCGCCCAGGTCCGGGCCGTGGTGCACCACCGTCAGCCGGTCGCCCGGGCGGCGGCGGCCGATGCCCGCCGCCACCGCGTGCGAGACCGCGACCACCGCGTCGTTGCGGCCGTACGTCAGCGCGTTGGCCCAGCGGGTCGGCAGGCGGTAGCGCTCCCACAGGTTGTGCTCCGTGTGCACCAGGCGGGTGCCACGGCCCACCGTCAGCAGGCGGGCCGCGACGGCCGGCACCGGCATGTGGGTGTGCACCAGGTCGTAGCGGCGCTCCGCGAGCAGCGCCCGCAGCCGCAGCGGCCAGCGCCGGGCGGGCGCGCCGCCCAGGCAGTGCACCGGGACGCCGGCCGCCTCCAGGGCGGGCGCCAGCGCGTCCTTGTGCGGCAGCACGTACGCCACCTCGACGGCGAAACGCGAACGGTCCACGTGGCGGGCGCAGTTGAGCAGCAGCTGCTCCGCGCCGCCGCGGCCCAGGCCCTTGGCCAGCCAGAGCACCCGGGCCGGACCGCCCGTCACCGCTCCTCGCCGAGGCGCAGCTGCAGGGTGGTCTCGTTCTGCTCCTCCGGCGGCTGCTCGGCCGGGCGGCGGCCCCAACTCGTCGTCCCACCGCGGCGGTTCTGCTCCTCGCCGTAGCCGGGCGCGGCCGGGCGGGGATCGACCGGACGCTGATGCTCGCCCGGGCGGCGCTGCGGCTCCACCCGGTGCGGCGGATCGGCGCGGCGCTGCGGTTCGCTGCCGCGCTGCTGCTCGGGGCGCTGCTGCTCGGGACGGCGCTGCGGTTCGCTGCGGCGCTGCTGCTCGGGACGGCGCGGTTCGGCCTTCGCGGGGGCGGGCGGCGCGGCCGGGGCGCCCTTCGCGCCGGCCCGGCCCGGGCGCGGGATGCGCTTGCGGCGGCCCGTGGTGCCCTCCGCGCCCAGCAGCGCCACGCCCGCCACCGGGACGCCGGTGCGGGCCAGCAGTTCGGAGACCCGGTCGGCCTCCTCCGGGCGGACGTTGCCCGCCATCACCGTCACCAGCACGGTGTCCGCGTGCTGCACCAGGTCGTAGGCGTCGTTGGCGTGCAGCAGCGGCGAGGAGTCGATCAGCACCACGTCCGCGTGCCGGCGGGCCAGCGTCAGCACCTCGCCGGCGCGCAGCACCAGCGCCGCCGGGTACGCGGTGGTGTTGCCGCCGGTGATCAGCGCGACGCCCGCCACGTTGGTGCGGCGGATCAGGTCCACCGGGTCGGGCAGCTGCTCGCCCGACAGCAGCTCCGCCATGCCCGGGCCGTCGCCGACGCCGAACTGGCTGCGCAGGTCGGGCTGGCGGAAGTCGCAGTCCAGGACCAGGACCTGGCGTCCGGTCTCGGCGAGCGTCGCCGCCAGGTTCGCCACCGTGGTGGTCCGCCCGTCGCCGGAGCGGCCCGACATCACCAGCACCACCGGCGCCGGTTCGGCGGCCCGCCGGGCCCGGCGGTCGTCCGGGTCCAGGCCGCCCTGGCCGAGCTGCGCGGACAGCGCGTGCGGGCCGGTCAGCAGCAGGGTCGAGCGCAGCGAACGGTAGGCCTCGGTGGCCGGGTCCTCCGGACGGGCCGTCACCAGCGGCTCGCGCAGCCGGCGCAGCCGCCGCGACAGCCGGGGGATCTCGCCGATCACCGGCAGGTTGAACGCCTCCTCGGCGCCGTCGCGGGTGCGCAGCCGGGTGTCCATCCGGGACAGCATCAGCGCGGCGACCACGCCCAGCGCCAGGCCCAGCACCACCGCCAGCGCGAGGCGCACGCCCCGGCTGGGCGAGGTCAGCAGGTTGCCGCCGAGCTCCTTGGCGTCGATCGACCCCCACTGCTGGATGGCGTCGGTCTGGCTGTAGTTCTGCAGGTCGGCGATGGCGCCGAGGGTCTTGGTCAGCGCCGCCGTCGCGGTCGACAGCTGCGGCTGGAGCTTGGCCTGATCGGTCGCGCCGGCCCGGCTGAACTGCTTCTGGAGGTCGTCGAGTTGCTGCTGCTGGGCGTCGGCCTGGGCGCGCAGCCGCTTGATCGACTCGTCGGCGCTCTTCTTCGACTCCTGGCTGTAGCCGGTGATGGTGGCCTCCGACAGCGCCGCCGCCAGGTCCGCGCAGGACTGCTGGGTCGGGCCGGTGGTGGTGAACACCAGCATCTGGGTGGACGCGGCCGCCACCGTGCGGCGCGCCGAGAGGCCCGCGACGTCCGTGATGTGCAGCTTCTGCGCCGCCGCCGTGGTCACCGCCGAGCCCTGCGCGTACGACAGCACCTGGTCGGCCCGGACGGTGTCCGCCGCGCCCGCGACGGGAGTGATCGCCACCTTGCACTGCCACTTGCCGTTGTCCACCGCGTCACCGGCGGGCGTCAGCACGAAACCCACGATCAGTGCGGCGGCCGTACAGCCGGCCAGCAGCCGCCAGTACCGCCGCAGAACGGTGAACAGATTTGCCGGTTCCACCGGTTGGTTCCCCTCGCCTCGTCCCGACGCCCGCGCCCGCCCGCCCTCCGGGCGGGCTGCGACCACGACAGTTGGACGGTCCCCCCAGACCATTGCCCCTGCGATCGATGCTTCCCGGCCCGGACCTGCGGCGCAAGCACTTTGGCGATTCCGGTACCAAGCTGTGGACGTATTCCGGTCGCCCGCACACAATCTGACGAAACATCATCAAACGTCCACATCGGCCGGGGGAGGGCCCCGGAAGCTCTCCGGGGGCGAACCGACCGTGCGGCGTCAGGTCAGTGCGCGCTCGTAGAACTCCACCATCCGCGCGGACACCTGCTGGAGGGTGAACCTGGTCAGGAAACGCGCCCGCGCTGCCTTCGCCCGCACCAGCGCCTCGCCCCGGTCGTCCAGCGCCCGCAGCAGCGCGGCCGCCAGCTCGCGGGGCCGCTGCGGGGGCACCAGCAGCGCGTAGTCCTCCGAGCCGACGGTCTCGCGCAGCGCCGGGACGTCCGCGCACACCAGCGGCACGCCGACGCCCATCGCCTCCATCGCCGCGCTGCCCAGGCCCTCCCAGCGGGACGGCACCGCGCACACCTCGGCCGCCGCCATCAGGTCGAACACGTCGTCCCGCGGCCCCAGGAAGCGCACCCCCTCGGTGCGGGCGGCCAGTTGCTCCAGCCGGGCCGTCTCCGCGCCGCGGCTGCCGGCCAGCAGCAGCACCGCATCGGGGCGGGCCGCGCGCACCTGGGGCCAGGCGGAGAGCAGCACGTCCAGGCCCTTCTGGTACTGCTGGCGGGCCGCCGCCAGCACCACCGGAACCTCCTCGGCGAGCCCGAGCTCCGCCCGCACCGCCGCCCGGCGCTGCGGGGTCACCGAGCCGAGCAGCTGCGGGTCGCGGCCGCGCGGCACCACGTCGATCCGGCGGCGCGGCACCAGCAGGCGGGCCGCCATCGCATCCGCGACGTGCTCGGTCAGCGCGTGGAAGCGGCGCACGCCCTGCGCGGTCAGCGCGTCCACGCCCTGCGCGGCCCGCACCTTCCACGGGCTCAGGCCGCGGGCCCGCAGGTGCTCCGGCCCGTACGCCGAGTTGACCAGGCTGGAGACCACCGGCACCCGCGCCGCGAGCGCCGCCGGGCGGCCCAGCACGTCCGACTCGTACAGGGTGGTGTGCACCAGGTCCGGCCGGCGGCGGCGGAACTCGGCGCGCAGCGCGGCCAGCCGGGCCGGACGCGAACCGCGCAGCACCGGCACCGGCTCGGCGCCCGCCGCCCGCAGCTCGGCCTGGAAACCGCCCGGCGACTCCTTCAGGAACGCCACCTGCAACTCGACGCCCGCCCGCACCAGCAGCGGGGCCATCGCCGCCAGGCCCTGCTCGGCCCCGCCCACCCGGCTCACACTGTCGATCACGTACACCACGCGCACCGCAGCAACCCCCTTGCCCAGGCGACCGCCCGACCGCCGCTCAGCATCCCAGCCGGACGGGGCCCGCGTCCGCGAAACCGGAGTAAACCCGACCGGTGCCGCTACGCGAGGGTCTGCGGGGGAGCGGTGGTCAGCATGCCGGTCAGGGCGAGGTCGAGCAGCCGGTCGGCCTGCTCCGGGGTGTCGTGCTCGCGGCTCCACGCGGCGGCGTTCATCAGGGTGAACAGGTCGGCGCCGGTGGTGTCGCCGCGCAGCACGCCGGCCGCACGGGCCCGCTCGGTGAACCCGTCGCACAGGGCGGTCAGTTCGGCGCACGACTCGCTCAACTCGGCGGCTCCGGCCGCGAGCTGCTCGGTCAGGCCCTGGTAGGCGGCGGCGTGCCGGACCACTGCGCGGACCCACTCGGCGAGCGCCCGGCCCGGGTCGCCGCCCTCCGCCAACTCCTCGCCGTGTGCGAACAGTTCGGCCGTGCGCTGCTCCAGCAGGGCGGCGATCAGCGCGGCGCGGGTCGGGAAGTGCCCGTACAGGGTGCCGATCGCGACGCCCGCCCGGCGGGCGATCCCCTCCAGTGAAGCCCCCGTGCCCTCCTCCCGGAACACCGCGTCGGCCTCGGCGAGCAGGCGCCCCCGGTTCCGCAGCGCGTCCGCGCGCGGGCGGCGACGGGCGGGCGCGGTCGGTCGTTCGGGTGGGGAGGGTCGTTCGGGCATGGCAACTCCCTTGGGGTGCTTGCGTTCCGAGTTAAGTCGAGGCATCCTCGGGTTATTGCGAAATCGAGGATGCCTCAGTTTAGCGGGGCGTCCGGGGGAAGGGGCATGCCATGATCCTGGTGACCGGAGCCACCGGCTCCATCGGACGCCACCTGGTCCGCCGACTCGCCGACCGGGGCGTCGAGTTCCGGGCACTGGTCCGGGACGCGGCGAAGGGGCGCGCGCTGGGCTGCGACCACGTGGTCGGCGACTTCGACGACCCGGGTTCGCTCACCGCCGCGTTCGACGGGGTGGACCGGCTGTTCCTCAACGGGCCCGGCGCGCAGGCCGTGGACGGCGAACAGCCGATGGTGCGGCAGATCGGCGCCGCGATCGACGCGGCCGTCGCCGCCGGAGTCGAACGCGTCGTCAAGATCTCGGTGTGGCACGCGGCCCCGGGCGGGCGACTCTCCGAAGGCGCGCACGGGGAACTCGACCGCCGCCTCGCCGCGACCGACCTGCACTGGACGGTGCTCCAACCGTCCGGCTTCCTGCAGAACCTGCTCGGGCCCGCCGCGTTCACCTCCGACGGGCGGCTGATCAGCCGCTACGGCGACGGGCCGATCTCGCACATCGACTGCCACGACATCGCCGCCTGCGCCGACGTCCTCCTCACCGGACCCGCCCGCCCCGGCGAGACCTTCGTCCTCACCGGCCCCGAAGCCCTCACCGACGCCCAACTCGCCGACCGCGTCGCCGCCGCGCTCGGCCGCCCCGTCGGCCGCGTCGCCCTCACCCCCGGCGACCTCGCCACCGCCCTCGCCGGCCAGGGCGCGCCCATCGGCTTCGCGGAGGACCTCGCCGAACTCCTCCGGGGCGCGGCCGCCGGCTCCCTCGCCGAGGTCACCACCGCTGTCCCGGACCTCCTCGGCCGCCCGGCCCGGACGGTGGACGAGTTCCTGGCCGACAACCTGACGGAACTCCGGAAGTCGGCCGACGGCCAAGGGAGTTGAGCCCGCGATTCCGGCGGGGTCAGGACCGGCGGCGCCACCATGCCGCACCCGGGTCCGCCGGCGGCTCGTGATGCGTCCGCCGCAGGAGCACCCGCGTCCGAGCGCTCCACCCGCACTGTCGTGGACGCGCACGGACCGCACGCTCAGCGCCACCGCGACGACCCCGGGCGACAACCGCTCCCGTTCGAGCACCCGCACAGCACCGTTCGCCGCACCCGACCGCCCAGGCACCGGGCCCCGTCGGGTGGCCGGGGGCAACTGTGGCTTCGGCGGGTCGAGTTGGGTGAACCGGGCCCGCCCGCCCGAGGCGTCTCGGTAGGGTCGGGCGCATGGCCGAGCCGCGCGTTCTGCATGTGATCACCGACCCGCGGGCCCGTGGCGCGCAGCGTTCGGCGCGGGATCTGCACGGCGAGTTGGTGCGCCGGGGGCAGGCGTCCGAGGTGGTGGCGCTGCATCCGCATCCGGACGCGGACCCCGGGGAGCCGGTGGCCGTGCTGGGGCCGTCCCGCCATCATCCGGACACGCTGCGGGCGCTGCGGCGGGCGGCCGGGCGGGTCGACGTGGTGGTGGCGCACGGCTCGTCGACCCTGCAGGCGTGTGCGCTCGGGCTGGTGGCGTCCCGCACCCCGTTCGTCTACGTGAACATCGGCGACCCCCGGCACTGGACGTCGACTGTCGCGCGGCGCCTGCGGGTCGGCGCGTTCCTGCACCGGGCCGCCGCCGTCGCCGCGATCTCCCCGCAGGCCGTGGACCTGCTGCGCACCCGGTTCCGGCTGCCCGCCCGCAGGCTGCACGTGCTGCCCAACGCCCGCCCCGCAGAACGCTTTTCGCCGCCCGCCGACGCCGCCGAGAAGGCCGCCGCCCGGGCGGCTCTCGGGCTGCCCGGGGACGGGCCGCTGGTCGCCTGGATCGGCGCCCTCAGCCCCGAGAAGCGCCCCGACGTCGCCCTCGCCGCGCACGCCCTCCTCCCCGGGACGGTCCGACTCGCGCTCGCCGGCGAAGGCCCGCTGCGCGCGCGCCTCACCGCCGACGCCGGCCCCCGCACCCACCTGCTCGGCCCGCTCGCCGACCCCGCGCCGCTCTACCGGGCCGCCGACCTGCTGCTGCTGACCAGCGACTCCGAAGGCGTCCCCGGCGTCCTGATCGAAGCCGCCCTCGCCGCGCTGCCCGCCGTCGCCACCGACGTCGGCTGGGTCTCCGACGTCGTCCGCCCCGGCGAGACCGGACTGCTCACACCCCCCGGCGACCCCGCCGCGACCGCCGAAGCCCTCCGCACCCTCCTCGCCGCCGACCGCACCCCGTACGGCGACGCCGCCCGCGCCCACGCCCTCGCCCACTTCGACCTCGACGCCGTCGCCACCCGCTGGCAGCACCTGCTGCGCCGGACCGCCCGCACTCGCTGACGCCGATGTCGGACCGCGCGGATACCGTCGTCCGATGGCCATGGGACACACGTATTTCGGGCGACTGGACATGGACGCGCTCCACGACACCGACGTCGTCTGGGAGGGCACGGCGCAGCTGGGGGACGCCCAGGTCGAGGCCCGGCTCTGGGCCGGACCGTCCGCCCAGCCGTCCGCCGAGGAGCTGGACGACCTCGCCGCCCGCCTCACCGACCTGCCGGCCCTCGACGCGGCGGCGCGCACGGCCCTGCGCGCGTACCTGCACGAGGACCGCTCCTTCATCGACTTCCACGTCGACGAGCTGGAGGACAGCGGGACGGCCGCCCGGCTCGTCCGCGAGGCGGCGGGCGCGGACGTCGGGCCGGACGCCTTCGTGGCGGCCATGCGCCTGACCGGCATCGGGCTGTGGCCGACCGGCCGGTCCGAGGGCCGACCCCCGGTCGTGCTGGACTACACCTTCGAGCCCGACCTCGGCGACCAGATCCTCGCCGTCAGGGCGACCCGGGCCGGGGCGGTGGCCTCGGTCGACTGGGAGAGCTGACGGCCCCGGGTGTCGGCGGCAGCGGTGATCGTGTGGCGGGGCCGGTGTTCCGGCTGGACCGGTTCGAGGTGAACGGCGTCACACCGGCCGCACCGTCCGAACCCGAACCGAACCCGAACCGGACCGGCCCTGACGGGAGTTGGCGTCCGCGCGCCGTCCCGGACGTGTAACAGCGGCGTTCCGGACGGATACCCGAGGAACCGTCCGACAGACGGACGCGTGGTGACGCATGCCCCGCCGACCGGCGGAGCGGACACCAGCCCCCGCAGGAGCCCCCCATGAACCTCCGCACGCCCGCCGCAGCCGCCCTTCTCGCCTGCTTCGTCCTCGCCCTGACGGCCTGTGACCCCGACACCGCCGCCAACCCGGCGCCCGCCACCAGCTCTGCCGCGGGCGGCTCGGCGGCCGCGCCGTCCGCCGGGGCCTCCGCCGGCGGCACCGGCGCCACCGGCGGAAAGTCGTCCGCGCCCGCCAAGCCCGCCGCTGATGTCAAGGCGTGCGGCGGCTCGGAGAAGGAGAGCGACGTCAAGGCCGAACTGACCCTCGACCGGAGCGCCGACCCGCGGATCACCGGCGTCATCAAGCTCACCAACACCACGAGCACGGACTGCGTCGTCTACGGCAAGGCCGACCTGCGCACCGACCACACCACGCAGTTCGAGAAGCTCGTCAGCGGCGTCCTCGGCTCCGGCACCTTCGCCACCGACAAGGCCAACGGCACCGTGCTGCACCCCAACGTGCCGGTGTACCAGGCCGTCACCTGGCTCGCCTCGCCGCCCGTCGCGCCCAACTCCTCCTGCACCACCGGCTCGCTGCTGGTGATGGTCCGCAACGAGGGCGTGCTGACCCTGCCCATGCCGGTCAAGGACGCCCGGTACTGCCCGGTCAAGGCGGAGGGCTCCGACCAGGTGCAGATCGGCGTCCCGCAGGCCTCCGAGGCCGAGGCCAAGGCCCAGCTGCGCGCCCTCGGCAAGTGACCCCGGGCCGGTAGGCGGGGCCGAGGTGGGTGAGCGAGCGGGGGCGCGCCCGCCCACCGGGCACCTGAGGTCCCGCCAATGTCCGGACGTCCGACGTCAGTTCGACCGCCACTGCTCCGTTCCGGCGAATTCCGCCGACCGGGGCCGGATCACCTGGCCCGCGCCCGGGCGGGCTGCCACGCTGCCCTCGTGAAGCCGCTGTTGAGAACCACCGTCCTGATCGCCGTCGCCGGGGGCCTGGTCGCCGCCCCGGCCGCCGCCGCCCACGCCGTGTCCGCGTTTCCGACCGCGTCGCACGGCCTGACCGGGAAGCAGCTGCTGACTCCCGATCAGTACCTGGCCGCCGCCAAGCAGCACCACCACGCCCCGCCCCCGGCCCAAGAGGCCCACGGGTCACAGGCCCCCGCGCCGCAGGCCCCGGCACCGCAGTCCGCCGCCCCGCAGGCCCCCGCGCCGCAGGGTTCGACGAACGGCCCGAAGGCCACCCGCACCCACGAGGCCGTCGAGTTCTTCTGGTACGACTGCATGCACTCCGCAGCCCTCGAAGCGCCGCTCGCCGACTGGGCCGCCAAGCACCGCTCCGACGTCACGCTGCGCCGCATCCCGGCGATCTGGGTCGGCAGCCCCGACGAGGCCGAACAGCGCGCCCACGCACGGCTGTTCTACACCCTCGACCGGCTCGGCGAGGTGGATCGCCGGCAGGCCGCCGTGTTCCGCGCCGTCCGCGACGAGCACGCCGACCTGACCACCGAGCAGGGCGCCGCCGACTGGGCCGCCGGGCACGGCATCGACTCCGCCAAGTTCCGGGCCGCGTACCGCTCCGCCGAGGTGGACCGGGCGGTGGAGCAGGCGCCCAAGCTGTTCGCCGACTACCAGGTCAACGAACTGCCCACGGTGATCGTGGACGGCAACGGCCGCACCTCGCCCACCCGGGCCGGCGCCGTCGACAACATGCCCGCCGCCCTCGACCAGTTGGTCGCCGAAGCCCAGTAGCACCGGCGCCTCGCGTCCGGCGAACTTCCCTGGCTAGCGCGTCAGTTCGGCCCGAAACCGTCGACAACCGGGCTGAGCTGGCGCAATCTTCACGGAACCCGCCCGCCGCCCCCACACTCTGTGTCATGGTGGTCGCCGGGCCCGGCCGGACCGCAGCGTCCGCCCGGCGCCGACACAGTCGACACAGACACCGGGCGCGGCCGTGCCGTGCCCGGAGAGGGCGGGAGTCCGTGGGGGGACAGCGCGCACAGGTCATCGACGACCGCGAGGACCGGCACCCGCCGGGCGGCGTCGCGATCCCGGACGGACCACCGCCCGAACTGGTCTTCAAACGACGGCTGCGCCCCGTCCAGGTCGCCCACGAGCTGTGGGCGGCACGGGAGTTGGTGCGCGCACTGGCCGAACGCGACCTGCGCGCCCGGTACAAGCAGGCGGTGCTCGGCTTCGCCTGGGCGGTGCTCACCCCGCTCGCGCTGTGCGCCATCTTCACGCTGGTCTTCCACCGCGCCGTGAAGATCGAGACCGGCGCCGTGCCGTACACGCTGTTCGCCTATGTCGGCCTGATCGTCTGGCAGTTCTTCAGCAACACCATGAACCAGGGCGCGCTCAGCCTGGCCAACAACCTCAGCCTGCTGAACAAGGTGTACTGCCCGCGCGAGGTATTCCCGCTGGCCACCATGCTGGTCGCCACCGTGGACATGGCGATCGGCGTCGGCGTGCTCGGCCTGATGTTCCTGGTGTTCTGGACGGCCCCCGCCGCCACCTTCCTGTGGGCGCTGCCGCTGCTGGTGATCCAGTTCGCGTTCACCTACGGCATCGCGCTGATCCTCTCGGTGGCCGTGGTGTACCTGCGCGACGTCCGCCACCTGCTGCCGATCATCACGCAGATGGGCGTGTTCGCGACCCCCGTCGCCTACCCGCTGGCCAAGATCCCGCACCGGCTGCAGGAGATCTACGTCGGCGTCAACCCGCTCGGCGCGGTGATCGAGGGCTACCGCAAGGCCCTGCTGTACGGCGAGGCCCCCGACGGGCGGATGACGCTGATCGCGGCCGCCAGCTCGGTGGTCTTCCTGGTCGGCGGCTACCTGTTCTTCAAGAAGCTGGAAACGGGGATCGCCGATGTCGCGTGACTACCCACCGGGCACCATCCGCACCCAGCAGGTCTGGAAGCGCTTCCGCGCCGACCAGCAGCGGATGCTGCTGCGCGACCGCGTCGAACAGGCCGCCCGCCGCCTGCGCGGCGACCGCGGCGAGGACTGGCGCTGGGCGCTGCGCGACATCAACCTGCACATCGAACCCGGCGAGTCCGTCGGCCTGATCGGCTCCAACGGGTCAGGAAAATCAACGCTGTTGAAGATGCTGACCCGGGTCATGTACCCGTACGCGGGCATCATCGACGTCCGCGGCCGGATCGGCGCGCTGATCGAGATCCGGGCCGGCATCCACCCCGACCTGACCGGCCGGGAGAACATCTACCTGTTCGGCGCGCTGCTCGGCCTCAAGCGCCGCGAGGTCGCCGGACGCTTCGACGACATCGTCGAGTTCGCCCGCCTCGGCGGCGCGATCGACCGGCAGGTGAAGTTCTACTCCTCCGGCATGCAGATGCGCCTCGGCTTCGCCGTCGCCGCCTACCTGGAGCCGCACGTCCTGCTGGTCGACGAGGTCCTCGCCGTCGGCGACGCCGTCTTCCAGCAGCGCTGCCTCGACCGGATGCGCGAAGTCGCCGAACAGGGCACCACCATCGTCTTCGTCTCCCACGACCTCCCCGCCGTGCAGTCGATCTGCCGGCGCGGCGTCTGGCTCGAACAGGGCACCGTCCGGGTGGACGCCGGGATCAAGGACGCGCTGGCCGGCTACCGCGACTCCATCGAGGCGCAGTCCGAGGCCTCCGCCCGGGTCGGCGAGCCGCTGGCGCTGCTGAAGTACGAGGTCCGGGCCGGGAGCGGCGAGGAGACCCTGCACACCGACGAACCCGTCACCGTCGAACTCACTCTCGGCGGCGACTACCGCGGCGACGCCACCCTGCACCTCGGCGTCAGCGAAGGCACCTCCAGCCCGATCTTCCAGATCAGCCACGAGATCCGGCTGACCGGCGGCCATCACCGGGTCGCCTGCGTCATCCCCCGACTGCCGCTGCCGCGCGGCCGCTACACCCTGTGGACCGGCGTCTACTCCATCGGCAAGACCGACGGCGGCACCCTGATGAGCTGGCACTCCGCCGGCCAGTTCGACGTGTTCGGCCCGATGCTGGACACCCCGCCGCGCGCGGTCGTGCTCGCCGCGCCGGTCTTCGTACCGCACCAGTGGGAGGAGTGAGCGTGCGTTCGGTCCGTGTCCTGGTCCACCTCAACAACCTTGCGCTCGGCGGCGCCCAGCTCAACGCCGTCGACATCGCCCGCACCCTGCGCGACCGCGGGCACCAGCCCGTACTCTTCGCCCAGGGCGTCGACGGCCCGGCGCCGCTCGTCGAACTCGCCGCCTCCCACGACCTCGACCTCGTCGTCGCCGGCGACCCCGACACCCCGCACGCCGTCATCCGGGCCCGGCTCGGCCGGCTCGCCGACGAACACGGCTCCCAACTCGTCCACGCCTGGGAGGTCCGGGCCGCCCGGAACGCCTACTTCGGCCCCGGCCGGCAGGGCCGCCTCCCGATCGTCACCACTTTCTACGGCATCCGCATGCTCCGCGGCATGCCCCGCCACCAGCCGCTCGTCCTCGGCCTCGGCGCGCTGATGCCCGACGCGCGCACCTTCGGCCACCGCGACCTGCGGCTGATCGAACCCCCCGTCAACACCGCCGAGGACGCGCCCGGCTCGGTCTCCGGCACCGCCTTCCGCGCCGAAGTGGGCGCCGGCGAGGGCCAGTTGCTGCTGTGCATCGTCACCCGACTGGTCTCCGGCCTGGAGAAGGGCGCGGGCGTGCGACGCACCATGGCCGCCGTCCGCCTCCTCGACGACCCCTCGCTGGTCCTCGCCGTCGTCGGCGGCGGCCCCAGCGAGGAGCCGCTGCGCGCCGAAGCCGCCCGCCTCAACGCCGAACTCGGCCGCGAAGCCATCGTCCTCACCGGCCAGCGCTCCGACCCCCGCCCCGCGTACCAGGCCGCCGACCTCGTCCTCGGCATGGGCGGCTCCGCCCTGCGCGGCCTCGCCTTCGCCAAGCCCGTCATCGTCCACGGCGCGAACGGCTACACCGCCATCCACGAACCCGGCCCGCTGGTCGAACCGCACGCCTCCCGCTGCATGTACGGCCACGGCGACGGGCCCGCCGACGCCAAGGCCCTCGCCGCCCAGATCCGCGTCCTCGCCGACGACCCCGACCGCCGCGCCGAACTCGGCGCCTGGGGCCGCGACTGGGTGGTCGGCCGGTTCTCCCTCGACCACGTCTCCACCGCATTCGAGGAGATCTACCGCGAACTCCTCCGCCAACCCCCCGGCCGCACCGCCTGGCTCCGCGACCTCGAACAGATGACCCGCTACGAGTACGTCAAGCCGACGGCCCGCCGCCTGCTCACCCGCTGACCGCCCCCTCAGCCTTCCGGCCGCAGGAGGAGGGTGACGAAGCCGAAGCCGTCGCGGTACTCGTGGAGCCACTGGTCGCGGTGGCGGGCGGCCGCGTCGAGGGCCTGGTCGCGGTCCGGGCCCGGCGGCTGGTCGAGGGCCCAGTCGGTGAGGGAGCCGGTCCAGGACCACTCGTAGGCGTCGAGTTCCTCGCGGGTCGAGGTGTGCCCGGCGATCGGCCACCAGCCGGCGGCGCCGATCGCGGCCAGGACGCCCGGCAGGTCGGTGAGGTCGTCGCCGAAGAACTCCCGTGCGTGGTCCGGCGGTTGGCCGTCCCAGTAGGACTCGCCGAGCAGCAGGGTGCCGCCCGGGGCGAGCAGCGGACGGGCGGCCTTCAGGGTCGGCAGCAGGCCGTCGAAGGCGTAGGCCGCGCCGACCGACAGGACGGCGTCGAACGGCTCGGGCGTGGTGAACTCCCGGACGTCGCAGTGGTGCAGGACGATCCGGCTGGTGACACCCGCGCGCTCGGCGCTCCGGCGCCCGTCCTCCAGTGCGGCCGGGTTGCTGTCGACGCCGACCGCGCGCAGGCCCGGGTGCATGGCCAACGCCCGTACCGGCCAGGCGGCTTCACCGCAGCCGAGGTCGAGCAGCCGGCCGTCCGGGCAGCGCCGCAGCTGGCGTTCCAGCAGACGGTGCACCGAGGCGTCCGACAGCGGGGCGGCGACGGGGTGGTCACGGTGGGCGATGCGCCCGATCTCCTGACGGTCCATCAGCCCATCGTGCCAGTCCGGTCGGCGCGCTGCGGGTGCGGATAGGTGCGGCCCTTCCATGCCGCGCCGCGCCCGCGCCAGTGCCGGCCGGCGGAGTCGACCGTCATCAGCAGGTACAGCAGCGCGGTGAAGGGGAGCAGCGGGGCCTCCGTCGGCGGGCGGCCGTAGTAGCGCAGCATCGGCGTGTAGGTGCAGGCCATCAGCGCCCAGGCGGCGAGTCCGGTGACGGTCGTGCGCAGGTCGCCCGCCAGAGCGCCGGTCACCGCGGCGACCGGCGGCACCAGGTAGACCAGCGCCAGGCCGACCACCGTGCCGGCCAACAGTAGTGGGGAGTAACGGAGTTGGGCGTAGGCGCTGCGGGAGACCATCCGCCACAGCGGCGCCAGCCCCGGGTAGGGTCGGACGGAGTCGACCCGGTCGGCGAGGCCCAGCCAGGTCCGGCCGCCGGTGCGCTTGACCGCACGGGCGAGCGAGACGTCGTCGATCACCGCCCCGCGGATCGCCGCCACCCCGCCCGCCCGTGCAAGCGCCCGGCGGCGCACCAGCGAACAGCCGCCCGCGGCGGCGGCCGTCCGGCAGGCGGGACGGTTGGAGCGGCGGAACGGGTACAACTGGGCGAAGAAGTACACGAACGCCGGGACGATCAGCCGCTCCCAGCCCGACGCCACCCGCAGACGCGCCATCTGCGACACCAGGTCCAGCCCGTGCGCCTCGCCCGCCGCGACCAACTCCCGCAGCGAGCCCGGCCGGTGAGCGATGTCGGCGTCCGTCAGCAGCAGCCACTCGGCGTCCCCCGCCCGCTCGACACCGTGCCGCAGCGCCCACAGCTTGCCTGTCCACCCCTCCGGCAGCGGCGGGGGCGTGGTCACCTCCAGCTCCAGCCCCGGGCCCGCCGCCAGCGCCCGCGCCGCCTCGGCGGTGCCGTCGCTGCTGTGGTCGTCCACCAGGACGACCCGCGCCCGGCCCGGGTACTGCTGCGCCAGCAGCGACGGCAGCGACAGCGGCAGCACCCCGGCCTCGTCCCGCGCCGGAACGACGACCACCACCTCCGGCCACCGCGACGGCTCCGCACCCCCGCGCGGCAGCCGCTGATCGGTCCGCCAGAACCCCCCGTGACACGCTGCCAGCCACACCCACGCCACCAGCGCCACCACCGACACCCACCACAGCACGGTCACCCCGGCAGTCT
Organism: Kitasatospora sp. NPDC059795; assembly: GCF_042732175.1. Lineage (NCBI taxonomy): Bacteria > Bacillati > Actinomycetota > Actinomycetes > Kitasatosporales > Streptomycetaceae > Kitasatospora > Kitasatospora sp. NPDC059795. The sequence goes on along the minus strand of NZ_JBHWID010000017.1, from coordinate 105,673 downwards.
GCCCCACGGGCGACGCGCGGACGCCGAGACACGACGGCCTGCGGCCGGGCGGAAGGGGGAGGGGCACAGGGTGGGCGGACGATCGGGCCCGGAATGTCGGCGGGTGGGGGGCGGGGAGGGCGCGTCGTCGCCGAGGCGCGACGGCCTGCGGAGGGGCGGAGGGGCGGGGAGCAGTGGGCAGGTGGACGGGTCGGGCCCGGTACGTCGGCGGGTCCGGGCAGGGAGGGCGCGCGGACGCTGAGGCACGGCGGTCCGCGGGAGGGGGCGACGACGGGGGTTCGGGACTGAGGCGGGCCAGCCTGCGGCCGGGGAGCAGGGGGTGGGTGGACGGTCGGGCCCGGGCAGGAGGGGCTGGCGGATGCCGAGGCGGGACGACGGCCGCCGGGCTGCGGTCGGTCGGAGCCCGGCGCAGCGGCCGCAAGGGGCAGCCGCTCGGGCAAGCCGGCCGCCCGACGGGCCGACCTCGGGATGCGGCGCGGGGGCAGTCTGCTGCGGCTGGTCGACGCGGGGCGTGAGGGATGCCGTCGGGGCGACAGGGTGTGCTCGCGGCAGGGCGTGTCCGGTGGATCGGGTCGAGGCCCCCGGCGGAGCCCAGTGGGGGCGGGTGCCCCGGGGAGGGTCAGACCCGGGCGCCGATGAGGACTTCGCCCTGGGGGTAGTTGAGGGCGGCGGTCTGGAGGGCGGCGGGGCGGCCGGAGTGCAGGACGGTGAGGGTGCCGGCGCCGGGGGTGGGGGAGGCGATGCGGCGGAGGGCCTGGGCGGCGACGGCGTCGGCGGAGCCGTGGAAGCGTGCGGGGACGGCCAGCGCGGAGGCGATGCGGTCGTCGACGAGTTCGTAGTGGGTGCAGCCGAGGACGACGTCGGTGGTGGCGGCCGGGGTGCGGGCCGCGGCGTAGGCGATCGCGGCGGCGATGGCGTCCTCGTCGGCGTGCTCGACGGCCTCCGCCAGGCCGGGGCAGGCGACCTCGTGGACCTCGCTCGCGTCGCCGCCGAACTCGGCGATCAGGCCGCGCTGGTAGGCGCTGCCGGTGGTGGCCGGGGTGGCCCAGATCGCCACCACGCCGCCAGCCGCGGTGGCGGGCTTGATCGCGGGGACGGTGCCGATCACGGGCAGTTCGGGCTCGAACTCGGCGCGCAGCCGGGCGAGCGCGTGCACGGAGGCGGTGTTGCAGGCGACGACCAGGGCGTCCGGCTCCAGCGCGACGGCGGCGCGGGCGCAGGCGAGGGCGTGCTCGGTGATGTCCTCGGGGGTGCGGGGGCCCCACGGCATGCCGTCGGGGTCGCAGGAGATGACCAGGTCCGCGTCCGGCCGCAGGCGGCGCAGCGCGGCGGTGGCGGCGAGCAGGCCGATTCCGGAGTCCACGAGGGCGATCTTCACGAGCAACGACTCTACCTCCGGTCGGCGCGGACCCCGGTCCGGCGAGCATCGCCCACCCTTTCTTGAACGCGTTCAAACCTTCTGTGGAAGGGCCGAGCCTTTGCGAGTGGTCGGAGGGCGTCGGCAGGATGGCCCGGCAGCCGTGACCCCGGCAGAGCGGAGTGCGCCATGAGCAGCGATCCCGTCCCGACCTACGAGTACGCCACCTACCTGAAGTCGCTGCTGGAGACGGGGGAGTCGCTGCCGCAGGACCCGTGGGAGATGCCGCCGGCCGGGCGCTGAGTCCGCCGCCTGCTCCGTTCGGCTGACGGCGGTCCGGTGGTGCGGCCGGGTCGGCCGGGGCGGGCGGCGGCGGGTGCGGAGGCTTGGGTCCCATGGGACAGGTGACGACTTCGAACGAGCGGGTGCCGGCGAGCGAGCGGGTGTCGGGGACGGCGTACACCAACCTGGTGGTCGCGACGGTGGGCTTCGCGCTGACGTTCTGGGCGTGGAACCTGATCGCGCCGCTGGCCGGCGAGTTCGACAAGACCCTGCACATGACGTCGTTCGCGCAGTCGTTCCTGGTCGCCGTCCCGGTGATCGTCGGCTCGCTCGGCCGAGTACCGGTCGGCGCGCTCACCGACCGGTACGGGGCCCGGCTGATGTTCCCGCTGATCTCGGCGCTGACCATCGTCCCCGTGCTGTTGATCATCCCGGCCCGGGACTCGTACGGGGCGCTGCTGGCGGTCGGGTTCTTCCTCGGGCTCGGCGGCACCACGTTCGCGATCGGGGTGCCGCTGGTGAACTCCTGGTTCCCCGCGCACAAGCGGGGCCTGGGCCTCGGCGTGTTCGGCATGGGCATGGGCGGCGTCGCACTGTCCGGGTACTTCACGCCGCGGCTGTGGAAGCACAGCCACGACCTGCCGTTCCTGGTGATGGCGATCGCGCTCGCCGCGTACACCGTGCTCGCCGCGCTGCTGCTGCGCGACCGCCCCGACCGGGCCGTGCCGACCGATTCGCTGGCCACCCGGCTGGGCCGGGCCGGGCGGCTGCGGGTGACGTGGGAGCTGTCCGGGCTGTACGCGATCGGCTTCGGCGGCATCGTCGCGTTCGGCGTCTACCTGCCGACGTACCTGAAGACCTGGTACCACCTGTCGGCGACCGACGCCGGCACCAAGGCGGCCGGCTTCGCGCTCGTCACCGTCGTCTTCCGGCCGTTCGGCGGCTGGCTGTCGGACCGCGTCCACCCGGCCGTGGTCACCGGCTGGGCGCTCGCGCTGACCGCGGTCTTCGCCGTCGTGCAGGCCTTCGACCCGGCGCTCAGCCCGGTCGGCACGATCGCGTTCCTGCTGATGGCCGCCGGCCTCGGCACCACCAGCGGCTCGGTGTTCGCGCTGGTCTCGCAGGTCACCCCGGTCGCCCAGGTCGGCTCCGTCACCGGCATCGTCGGCGCGATGGGCGGCCTCGGCGGGTTCGTCCCGCCGCTGGTCATGGGCGCGATCTACAGCACCAAGGGCAGCTACTCGATCGGCTTCATGCTGCTCTCCGACCTCGCCCTGGCCGGCTGCGTGTACGCGGTGGGCCGGATGCGGAACATCCGGCCCACCAGCACCGCCTGACCGCCCGCCCGTACCCACACCCATGCCCGCCCGCCCAGCAGCGGACTGGCGAATCGTTACGCCCGACGGACCGTTGCGCCGTTACGCCTGGGCGCCCAGCAGGCGCTGAACGGCCGGCTCCAGACCCGACAGGATGGTGTCGAATCGGCGGGTCGAGGTGGTGGAGTCGACCTGGAGGCGGCTGATCCGCAGCGGATGGGCCGGCAGCCGGGGGCCGAGCCGGTGGTCGGAGAGGAAACCCAGCCGGTAGCCGAGCTGGCGCAGCACCGCGTCCGCCCGCTCGTCGAACCCGCCGTCCGGGTACGCGAACGCCGACGGCGCCTCGCCCAGCCAGCGGGTCAGCGACAGGTGCGCGCCCGCGATCTCCGCCCGCACCGTCGCCTCGTCGCAGCGCCGCAGCGACGGATGCCCCAGCGTGTGGTTGCCCACCGTGACGTCCGCCTCGCGCAGCGCCCGCAGGTCCTCCGGGAGCAGCTGCTCCTGGGCCGGCGGCCGGCGGTACGCGGAGACCCGCAGCTCGGCCAGGCTGCGCCGGCGGTCCGGGTCCGGCAGGGCCTTGAGCAGCGCCAGCACCCGCGCCGGGTCCCCACCGCCGGGCAGCAGCCGGGCCCGGCCGCCGTGCCGCGCCAGGAACGCCGCCTCGTGCCACCAGAACGGCTGCTCGGTGCCGACCAGCTCGGCGATCACGAACGCGGCGGCCGGGATCCGGCGCGCCACCAGCTCCGGCAGCGCGTGCCGCAGCACCGTGCGGTCCGGGTCGTCGAAGGTCACCAGCACCGAACGCGGCGGCAGCGGCCGGCCCTCGGCCAGCGAGCGCTCCACGTCCTGCACCGACACCGGGGTCGCCAACCGTCGCAGCCGGTCCAGCTGGGCGCCGAACGACCGCGGATCGGTGATCCCGTGATAGGCGAGCACCGCCAGCCGCTGCGCGGCCCGGGCCCGGAACAACGGCTGGGCCGGACTGAAGCGCAGCCAACTGCTCCGGTCCCGCGGCTGCTCCGCCCGGACGGGGGCGGCCGGGACGGCGGCAGGCTGGGGCGGGGCGCAGACGGCGGCAGCGGTGGTGGCGTACGACACGGTTCCCCCCTCGGTCGCCGGCATGCGGCGTGGCGGTACCGTCGGCAGGCGGAGCCGGCCTCCGACCCCGGGAACGGCGGCTCCGCTCCCGAGTGATCTAGCCCGCGGCGGGTACTCCCGACCCGCACGTCGGACGGCTCCTGGATCGCTCAATGTAGTGGAGACCATCGACGTGGCGGGATGGTTGTACGGCGGACGGCGAGATTTCGCAGGCGGCTTCCGGCGGCCGACCGGAAACCGTCCGAACGGCCGACCGGGGCCGCCCGACAACGGCCCGCGCGGGCGGCCGGAGACCGGCCGCGGGGCCGCTGACCAGGGCCGAAGGGCCGTGGCCCGCCGGGCGCGGCCGGGTTACCGTGGAGGGCATGGCAGACACCCCAAGTGACCGGCCGACTACGCGCTGGTCCACCGTGTTCGGCGGCTGCGCACTGCGCCGTCACCAGTTGCTGCTGTCCCTGGTCGGCGTCGGCTGCGTGGTGCTCGGCATCCTGGTCGCCTTCCTGGTCCCGGAGAGCGACGGCCCCGCCTGGGTGATGGCGGTGACCGGCTGTCTGGCCACCGGCGTGCTGCTGCTCGCCCGGGTCGGCCTGGCGCTGCTGCGGCCCGGGCGCGGCACCGCGTCCTGACCGGGGCCCCTGAACGGTCCCGGGGTGCTTGGGGCACGGCGCCACAAGGGGTGCGAACGGCCGGAAACGTTCACCTAACGGGCAGCGCCGGTCGGATCGGCCGATTTTCGGCCTACCTCCGCACTTCTTTCACTTTTCCGCAGCAGTGGCACCACACTTCCCCCTACTGTGAGACGCATCGCCCGCGCAAGCCGCGGGCCGGGGGAGACATCAGGGTCCGGTGCGGGGGCACCGCGACCGTACTGGTCCGGTGCGGGGGCACCGCGAGGGGGAAGTCATGGCGAGCAACGCCGTCGACGCCGCACATACAGGCACGAGCGCGAACACCGGCACGAGCGCGAACACCGGCACGGGCACGAGCACAGGCACGACCGCAGGCGTGAGCACCGGCATCAGGACGAAGGTCAAACAGCAGCTGGCCCGCGCGGCCGGCCGCGTCCCCGGCGAGGGCGCCACCGTCCTCATCTACCACCGGATCGGCGGCGGCACCGCCGACGAACTCGACCTCTCCACCGCCGACTTCACCGCCCAGGCCGACCTGCTCGCCGAGCTCCCGCCCGGCCGCGTGGTCTCCCTGGACGCCGCCGCCGACCGCCTCGACGCCGGCCTGCGCACCCCCAGCACCGTCCTCACCTTCGACGACGGCTTCGCCGACACCTACGACACCGCCTGGCCGATCCTCCGCGACCGCGCCCTGCCGTTCACCGTCTACCTGGCCAGCGGCATGGTCGGCGGCCCGATGCGCTGGGAGGGCTCCACCGCCAAGGGCGCCCCCGCCGTCGGGATCGGCTGGGAGCAGCTGCGCGAAATGGCCGCGTCCGGGCTGTGCACCGTCGCCAACCACACCCGCAGCCACGCCCGCCCCGCACTGCTCACCACCGGCGAACTCGACGCCTGCGGCGACGACGTCGAGGAACACCTCGGCACCCGGCCGCGCCACTTCGCCTACACCTGGGGCACGCCCGTCCCGCACATGGAGACCGCGCTGCGGGCCCGGTTCCGCACCAGCGCCACCGGCCAGGTCGGCCGCAACCTGCCCGGCGGCGACCCCGTCCGCCTGCACCGGGTGCCGGTCCGCCGCACCGACCCGATCGACTTCTTCCGCGCCAAGCTCCACGGCCGACTGCTCCCCGAACGCGCCTACGCCCGGATCGTCGCCACCGCGAAGGCGGTGGGCGCCCGTGCCTGAGCTGCGGCTGAAGGGCGACGGCGGCCGGCCGCTGCGGGTCGCCCACCTCACCACCGTCGACATGTCGCTGCACCTGCTGCTCGCCACCGAACTGGCCGTCGACGTCGAAGCCGGCCTGGAGACCTACGGCCTCAGCGCCCCCGGGCCCTACCGGCAGCGCATCGAGCAACTCGGCGTCCAGCACCGGCCGCTGCCCTCGCTCACCCGCTCCTGGCAGCCCGCCGCCGACCTCGCCGCCGCCCGCGAACTGCTCGCCGCGCTGCGCGAGATCCGGCCCGACGTGCTGCACACCCACAACCCGAAGACCGGCGTCCTCGGCCGCGTCCTCGGACGGCTCGCCCGGGTGCCCGTCGTCGTCAACACCTGCCACGGACTCTGGGCGCAGGCCCACGACCCGCTCGCGAAACGGCTGCTGGTGCTCGGCGCCGAAGCGTTCGCCGCCCGGTTCTCGCACGCCGAGCTCTACCAGAACGCCGAGGACCACCGCACCCTCGCCCGCTGGGGCGTCCCCGCCCGGCGCGCCCGCGTCGTCGGCAACGGCGTCGACCTCGACCGCTTCCCCGCACCCGGCCCCGCCCGCGACGCGCTGCGCACCGCCCTGCGCAACCGGCTCGGCGTGCGGGACGACGAGCTGCTGGTCGGCGGAGTCGGCCGACGGGTCGCCGAGAAAGGCATCCGCGAGTACGCCGAAGCCGCCCGCGCGCTGGCCGGCAAGGCCCGCTTCGTGTGGATCGGACCGGACGACCCCGACAAGCCCGACGCCCTGCGCGCCGCCGAAGCCGGACTCGAATTCCTCGGCAGCCGCGACGACATGCCCGCCGTGTACGCCGCACTCGACGTGTTCGTCCTGCCGTCCTACCGGGAAGGCTTCTCCCGCTCCGGCATGGAAGCCGCCGCCGGCGGACTGCCCATGGTGCTCAGCGACATCCGCGGCTGCCGCGAGATCGGCACCCACGACCAGCACCTGCTGCTCGCCCCCGCGGCCGACGCCGCCGCACTGACCACCGCACTCGACCGGCTCCTCACCGAACCGGCCCTGCGGGCACGCCTGGGCACGGCCGCACGCCGCCGCGCCCTCGAACAGTTCGACCAGCGCAACGTCGCCCGGATCTCCCTGGAGACCTACGCCGCCGTCGCCCGCCGACGCGGACTGCCCTGGACCACCGACTGACCGGCGCCACCCGCACCACCGCACCCGCACACGCACTCGCACGCCAAGGACCGCAGTCTCTGCGCGCCCGCAGCCCGGCGCGCCCGCAACCCGCCCCGACCGGGGCCCACAACACCACAACGCACCAACCCAGTTGGGGGAGAAATGAAGCGAGGGGGGGACCTCGCGGTCGCCGCACTGGCCGGGATCATCGCCGTCCCGCTCGGCCTGGTGATCGCCCTCCTGATCCGCGCCACCATGGGCGGACCGGTGATCTTCCGCCAGACCCGCTCCGGCCGCCACGGCCAGGAGTTCCGCATCCTCAAGTTCCGCACCATGCGCGACAAACGCTTCGAGGACGAACCCGACGCGCCACGCATCACCCGCCTCGGCGCCCTGCTGCGCCGCACCAGCCTCGACGAACTCCCGCAACTGTGGAACGTCGTCCGCGGCGACATGGCCGTCATCGGCCCCCGCCCCACCCTGCCCGAACAGGTCGTCCACTACTCGCCCCGCCAGCGCGGCCGCCTCGCCCTGCGCCCCGGCCTCACCGGCTGGGCCCAGATCCGCGGCCGCAACTCCATCAGCTGGCCCGAACGGATCGAACTCGACCTCTGGTACATCGACCACCGCACCCTGCTGCTCGACCTGCGGATCCTCGTCGGCACCGCCCGCATGCTGCTGCGCCCCACCGGCATCACCGCCGCCGGCGGCGTCAACCCGGGCTTCCCGATCCCCGCAGAGGCCCCCGCCGCCCCGCGGGTCGTCCTGCCCCGCCAGGCGACCGCCGCCGCACCCCGGCTGGCCCCGGAGGAACTGCGCCGCTGACGGAACGATTCGCCCCTGCAAACAGGCCCTCGGGTGGCGGTGGCGGATCGTCCCGCCGCCGCCCGGAGTGCCGTAAGGTCCGGGAGCAGGCGGTGAGGGGAGAGGGACACATGCTGTGGATCGCGGGCGCCGGCGGCGTCGGCCGGGAGGCGCTGGACGTCGCGATCGCGGCGGGCGTGCCCGTCGCCGGGTTCCTCGACGACCGGCTCGCGGGCGAGCGGGTGCGCGGGCTGCCCGTCCGCAAGCCCGACGAACTCCCGGCCGGCGCAGCGTACTTGATCGGCATCGCCGACCCGGCGGTGCGGGCGAGGCTGGCCGAGGCGCTGGACGCGGCCGGCGGACGGCCGGCGACGCTGGTGCACCCGCGGGCGATCGTCGCACCCGAGACCGAACTCGCCGACGGATGCCTGGTGATGGGCGGCGCCCACGTCTCCAGCAGCGTCACCCTCGGGCCGCACAGCCAGGTCCACTACAACGCCACCGTCGGCCACGACGCCCGCCTCGGCGCCCGCGTCACCGTCTACCCCGGTGCGAACGTCTCCGGCGCCGTCCTGCTGCACGACGACGTCACCGTCGGCTCCAACGCCGTCGTCCTTCAGGGCCGTACCCTCGGGCCCGCCGCCTTCGTCGGCGCCGGCGCCGTCGTCACCCGCGACGTCCCCGCCCGCACCACCGTGATCGGCTCCCCGGCCCGCCCCATGCCCTGACCGGCTGTCCTGACCGGCTGCGCCGACCGGCCCGCGGACCGGCACACCGTAGGCTCGGGGCATGGGAATTCCTGTGTTTCTGGCCGAACTGCGCGAACTGGTGGGGCAGCGGGCCCTGTGGCTGTCGGCGGTGACGCTGGTCGTGGTGGACGACGACGGGCGGGTGCTGCTCGGGCGGCGGGCCGACACCGGGGAGTGGGCGCTGATCGGCGGCATCATCGACCCGGGCGAGCAGCCCGCCGACGCCGCGGTGCGGGAGTGCCTGGAGGAGACCGGCGTAACGGTGGAACCGCAGGCGCTGACCTCGGTGACCGTCTCCCCGGTGATCGACTACCCCAACGGCGACCGCTGCCAGTACCTCGAACTGACCTTCCGCTGCCGCCCGTTGGCGGGCGAGGCGTGCGTGAACGACGACGAGTCGCTGGAAGTCGCCTGGTTCCACCCGGACGCGCTGCCCGCCGTCGACGCGTCCGTGCAGGAACGGATCGCGCTGGCGCTGGCCGGAAACAGCGCAGCGCACTTCGCCCTGTCCGGCGCGTAGCCGAGCCCCCGGGGCGCGCAACGCCGCGCCCCGGAACGCCGGTTCGCCTCAGAGCGTCCGGAACCAATCCGCGGTGCGCCGCAGCCCCTCCGGCAGCGGGACCGGCCGGACATCCGGGAACAGCTCCCGCAACCGGGAGTTGTCGGCCTGCGAATCCCGCACGTCCCCCGGTCGGGGCTCGACGTGCTCGGCGGCGACCGGCGCGCCCAGCGCCTCGCCCATCAGGGCGATCAGCTCCACCAGCGTCGTCCGGGTGCCGAACGCCAGGTTCACCGGCTCCGCGCTGACCACCCGGCGCAGCACCGCCTCGGCCAGCACCTGCGCGACCGTGCCGACATAGGTGAAGTCACGGCTCTGCAGCCCGTCCCCGTGGACCGACACCGGGCGGCCGTGCAGCGCCGCGTCCAGGAACGCCGGCACGACCGCCGCGTACGCGTGGCCGGCCGGCTGCAGCGGACCGAAGACGTTGAAGAACCGCAGCGGGAGCACACCCAGGCCGTAGCAGTGGTGGTACGCCCCCAAGTATGCCTCGGTGGCGAGCTTGGACACCGCGTACGGGCTCATCGGGGCGGTGCGCATCGACTCGCGCTTCGGCAACTCCCGATTGGCGCCGTACACCGAGGACGAGGACGCCGCCGCCACGTACAGCCCGCCCGCCCGGCGGGCCGCCTCCAGCACCTCCAACGTGCCGGTGGCGTTGGCGTGGTGGCTGGCCAGCGGCGCCGCCACCGAACGCGGCACCGACGGCAGCGCCGCCAGGTGGACCACCGCGTCCGCCCCGGCGAACGCCGCGTCCAGCAGCGCCGGATCGAGGATCGTGCCCTCGAACAGCGTGGCGTCCACGCCCGCCAGGTTGGCCTTGCTGCCGGTGGACAGGTCGTCCACCACCCGGACCTCCGACACCTCCGGACGGGACGTCAACTCCCGGGCCAGATTGGCCCCGATGAACCCGGCCCCGCCGGTGATCACCACTCGCATCGCGCACACCACCCCTCGCCGGGCCCGGGGATCCCCCCACCGGGCCGATGCGCCGACTCTAGCCGCGCCCACCCGCCCGACGGGCCGAAAACCCGCCCGGTCGGGCCCAAACCGACCCATCGGCCACACTTCGTACGACGACCGGCAGAGACCGCATCAGCGCTTCGGACGACGCCCGGTCTCCTCCGCCGCGTCCAGCACCGCCGCCAGGTCGCCGCCGGCCGTCGCCGTCGCCACCGCCGCCACCGCGCCCTCCACGAACGGCGCGTCCGCGAACCGCACCGGGAACGGCAGGCCGTGCTCGTCCGCGGCGGTCAGCAGCGCCAGCACCGTCTCCACCGCCCCGTCCAAGTCGCACAGCACCGCCACCCCGTGGCCCTGGTCGACCCGGCGGGCCGCCGTCGCCACCAGCACCGCACTCGTGCCCAGGCCGTCCGCGATCGAGCCGCCGGTCGCCACCACCGGCGCCGGATCGTCCGACTCCGCCAGCGCCAGCGCCAACGCCCGCACCGCGTCCGCCACCTCGTGGCTGTGCGAGACCAGCACCACGCCCACCCGCCCGTGCCCGGTCGGCCGGGACGGCCGGGGCACCGTCGGCGTCGGGGCGGTCAACGTGCCGGTGGCGGAGCCCACCGGCGGGGCGGACGGCGCGGTGGTGATCGGGATGACGTCGGCGCGGCTGCCGTCCCGCTGGTCCATCGGCTGCTCCCCGGTGCGTGGCTGACTGATCGTCACCCATCCCTACCTCGAACGGACCCCGGCCGCCCGCCTTTAGCACAGGTGTCGGCCGGACACGGCCGGATCGGACCATCTCGACCACCCCCGGGGCAGACCCGGCGCGATCCGCCGAGCCGCCCGCCCGCGATGGCTACGCTGGCAGCTCGACATGACCCGCAGCGGAGGGAGCACCAGGATGGCGGCACAGGCGGCGGACCGGCGCAAGATCGAGCTGGACGTGAGCGGAGCCGAATGGCAGTCCGCGGGCGACGACCCGACCGGTGTGCAGATCGCCTTCGTCGAGGGCTGCATCGCGATGCGCAACGGCGCGGAGCCCGACGGGCCGGCCCTGATCTTCACCCCCGCCGAATGGCGGGCCTTCGTACTGGGCGCACGGGACGGCGAATTCGACCCCGCGCGGCAGGAGAAGGACTGAAACCGGAGCCCCGCGAACCGAAACGGCCCCCCCGGTGTCGAATTCGGCCGCGCACGGGCCGATTTCGGCCGTTTCGGCCATGACCGGTACGCCCGGACTGCCCCGGTCCGCACCCGTCGAAACCGCTCGCAAAGATGACGAGCGGGCATACTCCGAGGTTACAAAAGAGTTCTGATGGGCCGAAACTTGTTGACTGTCCGACAAGCCTGCCAGAGAGTAAGAGCAGGCAGACGCCGTGCCGACCGCCCCCACGCGGTCTGGCACGGCGCCCGCTTGTGCTGCCCGTCACCGGCGCCGATGACGGGCCCTCCCACCCCTGGCCGCACAGAGTGCGGCAGCCGTCGCGACGGGAGCAGGCCCGACCGGGAAGAGCTACCCCCCGGCAGGGCCGAAACCCGGATTCCGCACGCCCCCACGCGGCGGTGATCCGGGCAAGGTCCGCGAACGCGACGGCTGGAGGGCCCCCGCGGACCTGGCTCGGTATTCCATATGGCTTTGTGTGCCGCCCGACCGGGCCGCCCACCGCACAACGCCTGCTGCGTCGTCCGCAGGCTCCCGCGAGGGCGAAGACCGATTGAATCAGCAAATGGTGCTTGTGAGTTCGCACGACTTGAGCTCACACGGCCACGAACGCAGTGAGGGAATGCGCGCAAGGCACGCTGCGACAAGCCGCACCCAATGGATCTCGCCCGGAGCGGCCTTCGTGCTGAACCGAACGTAGCCCGGACGGTTGCTCAGAGTCAACATTGGTCCCTGAGCGTAGATCCCGGCCTGATCGCGGACCCACTCACCGGCCCCGGCCCACCGGGCACGTACGATGGGCCCATGTCATTTCTCCGCCGTCGCTCCGGACAGCCCGCCGGCCCGGACTTCGACGTCCTGGCCATGGATCCGGGCGACTGGCCCGGCCTGTTCGGGGCCATGATCATGGCCGCTCCGGACGGCTCCTGCCAAGGCATTTTCCTGCGCTACGACCTGCTCGGCGGCCGCGGCCCGGCCATGCTGATCGGCAACGTCCCGCAGGGATCGCCCGCCCGCGACAGCGAGGACGGCGTCCCCTTCGAGGTCCGGCAGCTGCTCGCCGCCCTGGAGAACGACGAGCCGGTCGACTTCGTCTCCGCCGAGGACTTCCCGGTCATGCTCGGCGACGACCTGCTGATCGTCCGGAAGGTCAAGGTCAGCGAAGGACGCCTGTACTGCTCCCAGTTCGGGCGCAGCGACGACGTCCAGGTCACCATCGCCTCCTGGGACCGACCGATTTCGGACGACCTCTACCAGCTCCTGAAGCCGCTTCCGGCGGAGATGTTCCAGCAGGACTAGGCGCGATGCCCCGGCCGCTGCTGCTCACCCGCCGCCTGCACGTGGACCTCCGGCGCACCGCCGGCGCGGCCTGTCCGGCGTCCTGACCCACCCCGAGTCCAGGACCGCCCGACCGACCACGCCCGCCCGGAGGCCCGCCGCCATGCCCCGCACCCCCGCGCACACCCCCGCCGTCACCGCCGTCGAACCCACGGGCACCGCCCTCGAACGGGCGCTCGGCCGACTGCCCCGGGTGGTCGACCTGCTCGCCGCCCGCGCCGCCGAACACGACCGCGACGGCACCTTCCCCTACCAGGGCATCGAAGCCGTCCACGAAGCCGGCCTGCTCACCCTGACGGTCGGCCAGCGTCACGCCGGCCCGGGCGCCGGACTCGCCGACACCGTCCGGGTGCTGGCCCGACTCGGCCGCGGCGACGCCTCCGTCGCCCTGCTCACCGCGCACACCCTGCTGCACCACGCCGAACAGGCCCGCACCGCGCCCTGGCCCGCCGCGCTCTACCGGCGACTGCTCACCGAGTCCCGCCGCGGCCCCGCCCTGGTCGGCACCCTGCGCTCCGCACCCGGCCGCCCGCCCGCCGTCTCCGCCCGCCGGCACGGCGACGCCTGGCACCTCACCGGCCGCGCCGCGCACTGTCCCGGCGCCGAAGCCCTCGCCTGGCTCGCCGTCGAAGCCCGCACCGACGAACCGCAGCCCCGCACCGGCCTGTTCCTGGTCCGCGCCGACAGCCCCGGACTGGAGATCGACCCCGCCGCCGACCAACTCGGCCTGCGCGCCGCCGCCGGCCACGACGTCCTGCTGACCGGAGCCCGGGTCGGTGCCGACGCCGCCCTGCTGACCCGCACCGCCCCGACGGGCCCGCCGCTCGCCGCCGCCTGGCGTCAACTCGCCCTCGCCGCCGTGCTGCTGGGCACCGCCCGGGCCGCGCTCGACTGGTCGGCCGGCCGCCTGCGCGGCAGCGCCGCACACCGCCGCCCGATCGGCGAGCTCGACGCCCGGCTCACCGGCGCCGAGGAACTCGTGCACGGCCTCGCCGCCCGCACCGACGCCGACCCGACCGCCGCCGAACGCGCCCCGGCCGTCCAGCTGTTGGCGGCCCGTACCGCTGCCGACACCGTCCAGCAGGCGCTCACCCTCACCGGCAGCGCCGGCCTCGACCGCCGCCACCCGCTGGAGCGCCACCTGCGCGACACTCTCAGCCTGCGCACCCAACTGCCCGCCGAGGACGCCGTTCTGGACGCCCTCGGCGGAGCGCTGCTGGGGAACTGACGGCCGATCAGCGGGTGCCGACGGCCGCGCGCACCGCGCGGCGGGCCAGCCCGGCGTCGTCGTACAGCCGGCGGATCATGATCCGCTGCTCCTCGCCCGCGCCCGGGAGGTCGTGGATGCGCAGCTCCCGCATCAGCACCAGCGTCAGGTTGACCAGGAACGCGTCCCGGGCCAAGGTGCCGCCGGACTGGGCGAGTTGGCTGATCTGCCGACGCGCCGCAGTGTCGCCCGACAGCACGCTCCACAGCACCGCCAGGTCGTAGCCGGGCAGGTACCAGCCGGCCTGCTCCCAGTCGAGCAGGACCGGGCCGGTCGGGGCCAGCAGCACGTTGCCGAGCAGCGCGTCGCCGTGGCACAGCTGGCGCGGCACCGAGGACAGGCCGTGCAGCAGGGCGCGCAGGTCGCCCGCGTCCCGGTCGGTGAGCAGGCCCAGCGAGTGGAAGCGGCCGATCTCCTGCTGGTAGTCCAGCGGCTGGTCGAACACGTCCGTCGGCGGCCGCCACAGGTTCAGCGTGCGCACCGCGCCGAGCACCGCACGCACCTCGCCCGGCGTCGGCGCGTTGGCCGGGTGCCGCTCGCGGGCCGCCGGACGGCCCGGCACCCGCTCCAGCACCAGCACGCAGCGGTCGTGGTCCGCCGCCACCAGCCGGGGGAGCCGGACCGGCGGGCGGTGCCGCACGAACGCCCGGTACACCGCCACCTCGTGGTGGAACCGGTCGATCAGCTTCGCCGCCTGCGGGCCGCGCAGCGCCGCCGGGTTCAGGCACTTGGCGACCACCGGGGCCCGGCCGATGGTGCCCGCGACCAGAATGTGCCGGGCGCCCTCGCGCAGCACCTGCCGGGGCAGGAACGCGGGACATATCCGCGCGATGTTGGCGAGTGCCGCACGCACCCCCGGGGTCTGCAGCGCGGCCGGATCCACCCGATCCACGAACGCCTCCACGCCCCGCCCCGGCATCGGACGGCCGAGCCGCCCGGCCTGCTCCGGCATCGGGCGGGTCACCAGGGTGGTGCGCCCGCGCGGGTCGCGCAGCTCCACGGCGCGCGGCGCGGGACGGCCCGCACCGGCGGTCGGGGGGCGCAGTCCGGAGCGTTGGGGGCGCGTGGCCGCGCCGTCCACCCCGTTCGGGGCGGTCGGTCGCATACCGGTGGCGGCTGTGGAGTACATGGGCGGGTGAGGGTCCTTCCTTGACCGGGGGCAACGCTTCGAGGCCCGGACGGACAGGGGTCGGGGCCGCCGGGTGGAGCGCGGGCGCCGGGCACGGAGCCGGCCCGGCGAACCGGCCGCACCCTGGGGAAATGCGTCCGTCCGACCGTCCGTGCCATGCCCGGCGCCCCCGCGCCACCCGGTCGCGCCACCCCCTGGACGACTCGTCCGCGAACGGCTCCCGACAGGCCGTCGGGTCGACATCCGGGCCGGTCGGGGGCGGTTCCGACGCGAGGTCGGGGTGGCGCATACCTACCTGACACCCGATCGGTACTGGCACACCACGTAGCGCGCCCTGGCGAACCCTGGCGAATGGTCGCTCGGCATGTGCCAGAGCCATTACTGTCGGGCTCAGCCGATCACCTGGGGGCTTCAGTTGAGCAGGGGGCCGAACAGCAGACTGGCCGACCACTTCGCCCTGACCGGCTGGTCCAAGGGCGAACTGGCGAGGCTGGTCAACCGGCGGGGTGCGGCACTGGGCGAGCAACAGCTGTCCACCGACACCTCCCGGGTCCGGCGCTGGATCGAGCAGGGCGAAATCCCGCGCGACCCGGTGCCGAGGGTGCTGGCCGCCGTGTTCACCGAGCGGCTCGGCCGTGTCGTCACCACCGAGGACCTAGGTCTCGAACGGCACCGACCCGCCAGGTCCGGCAGCACGGCAACACCGCCGACGGAACCCGGGGCGCCGGACCGGACGGCCGCGGTCCTCACCGAGTTCACGGGAATGGACCTCATGCTGAACAGACGCGGACTGGTCGGCGCCACCGCAGCCCTCGCGGCGGGCGCGGTCATCGCCGACAACCTGCACGACTGGCTCACCGGCGGCGCGGTCGCCGAAGCCGCCACCCGCCCCCTCGTCGCCCGGGGCGACGGCCCCGAACCCCTGACCGAGGCCTACGAACCGGGGCCGGTCGGAAAGGACGAAGTCGCCGCCCTGGAACGCTCGGTCGAGGTGTTCCGCGCCTGGGACGCCTCCCGCGGCGGCGGACTCCAGCGCAAGGCCGTGGTCGGCCAACTCAACGAGGTCGGCGGCCTGCTCACCCACGGCCACCCCGCCGCCCTGGAACGCCGGCTCTGGACGGTCGCCGCCAACCTCGCCGTGCTGGTCGGCTGGATGTCCCACGACGTCGGCCTCGAACCCACCGCCCAGCGCTACTTCGTGATCGCCGCGCAGGCCGCCCGGGAGGCCGACGACCGCCCCCGGGCCGGCGAGGCCGTCTCCCGCGCCGCCCGCCAGATGCTCCACCTCGGCCGCGCCGACGAGGCCCTCGACCTGATGCGACTGGCCCGGGCCGGCACCCGCCCCGCCGACGGCGCACTGCCCCGCACCCGCGCCATGCTGTGCACCGTCGAAGCCTGGGCGCAGGCCTCGCTCGGCCGGGCCGACGCCACCCACCGCGCCCTCGGCGAGGCAGAGGAGCTCTTCGTCCAATCGACCGACCGGCCCACCCCGAGCTGGATGGCGCTGTTCGACGAGGCGGAACTGCACGGCATGCAGGCCCTGGCCCACCGCACCCTCGCCGAACACGACACCGGCGCCGTCCCGGCCGCCGTCCACCACGCCCAGCAGGCCATCCGGCTGCGGCAGCGGACCGGCCGGGAACGCTCCGCACTGTTCGACCGGATCACCCTCGCCTCCGCGCACTGGATCGCGGACGAGCCCGAGGCGGCCGTGGCCCAGGCGAACCGCGTCCTCGACTCGATCGGGCAGACCTCCTCCCAACGCACCTGGGACCGGCTGCGCGCAATGGACCGGCTCTCCGTCCGCCACCAGCGCCGGCCGGAGGTCGCGGAACTGCGCGAGCGAATCCGTGCGGCGCTGCCCGCACCCCGCGCCCCCCGGCCGATCTGAGGCCGGCCGACAACCTCCCGTACGCCGGGGCGCCCGCCTTCCGGAACCGGTCGATCCGGTACGGACGGACCGGGCGCCCCGGCGCGAGCGGCGCCCGAGGCCCGGTGCGGGCAGGGCGGGCGGAGGCGGCCGGAAACAGTCGTACCTGCGGAAATCCGTTGCCCTGTGTGCGGATCGGCCCCCCAGGCGGTAACCTTCGGTGATTCCGGCGCCCGGGCGCCTGAGCTGTGCCAACCGACCCCGGCGACGGAAATCCCGTTGCCACGACGACCGCCGCAACGGATGCTGACCTCATGTTCGAGCCAGTGATAGCGCCCAGCGCCAGCCTCCTCGGCCTCCTCCAGAGAGGCCGCGGAGACGGGCAGCTGCATGCGTTGGCCGCAGACCGCGACCAGGCGATCGCCGCCGTCGAGAGCTGCGTGACCAACGACCCCCGCGCCGACTGGCAGGTCGAGAACCGCTCCTTGTACTACGCGCGGCTCTACATGGAGTTGGAGGCCCCCCTCACCGGCCTCGAACTCCACCTCACCTCCCCCGAGGACGCCACCGACACCGACGAGGCCCGCACCGGCCTCGCCCTTGCCGTGCTCGGCCACCTCGCCGGCTACGGCCGCCGCGACGCCCTCGACCTGCTGCGCGCCTACACCAGGACCGGGACCAACTGGGCCTGGGCCCTCGACGAACTCGCCCTGCGCGACACCGACGAGACCCTGCTCGCCCTGGCCCCCGCCGTCCTGAACCGCTTCCCGTCCGGACCGGAGGGCGACGCCGAACTGCGCGAAGCCATCCGCGCCGCGTACGAGCCGCGGGTCTGGCGACTGTGGGCCGTCCACCACCCGCGGGTCGCCACCGCGAGCGAGCAGTCGCCGTTCGACCTGTGGCAACGGCAGCTCAACCGGCAAGGCGTCACGCCGGGCTGGTCCACCGCCGACGTCCTCGCCTGGGCCGACCAGGGCGAAGGCACCGAACCCGGAGCCCTCGCCCGGCGCGCCGCCGCGGCCGCCCGCTGCCTCACCGCCGTGGTCCGACCCGAGGACGCGCCGCTGCTGGCCGAGGCCGCTGCCGGCGGACCGGCCGGCGCCCGCTGCGCCGCGCTGCGTCACCTGGTCGAGCAACGCGACCCGGCCGCGGCCGAGTACATCGAGACCGCCGCCGCCGACCTCGACCACCGGATCGTCGCCACCGCGCTGGAACTGCTCGGCCGGATGCGAGGTCCCGAGGCGCTCAGGCACGCCCGCCGCTGGGCCGACCCGGCCACCGGCAGCGCCGACAGCGCCCTCGGCCAAGCAGCCGTCCGCCTCCTCGCCGACGCCGGCGAAGCCTGCGACGCCCCGCTGGTGGTCGCCGCACTCCATCAGTGGATCTCGCTGAACGGTGTCACCGGCACCGCCCTCGGCAGCCTCGTCGACGGCATCGGCCGGCTCCGCGCACACGCCGCGGTACCCGCTCTGCGGCACGTGTACGGCGAAGCGGCCTCCTCGGAACTGCGCGGCCGCGCCGCCCAGGCACTCGCCGTCACCGACCCGTACTTCGGGGAGGGCCCCGCGGTCGAATGCCTGTGGGACTGCGAGGAGTCCACCCGGGAACTCGCCGCCACGCACGTCACCACCACGGGAGACGCCCGCGTCCTCGAACGTCTGCGCCGACTGGCCGCCGACCCCGCCGAGGAAGCCGAAGTCCATGCCGCCGTTCGCGACCGTTTGACGGCCCGCGACCGGTAGAGTCACGCCCATGCAGCGACCGCGAGCGCCTCGCCACGCCCTGACCGCCCTGCTCAGCCTCGGGCTGGTCCTCGGAGCGGCCGGAGCCGCCAGTGCCCACGTCGAGGTCAACTCCTCGACCGCGCAGGCGCTCGCCGTCGATGCCACCGTCACCTTCTCCGTCGAGGGCGAGTCCTCCACGGCGGGCATCAAGGACGTCAAGGTCACGCTGCCCGCCGGGCTCGCCCCCGCCGACGTCAGCTCCGTCGCGACCCCCGACGGCTGGAAGTTCACGCCCACCGCCGACGGCTTCGCCGTCGAGGGCCCGGCCCTCGCGCCCGGCGCGGCCGCCGAGTACAGCGTGAAGATCCGTCAACTCCCCGCCGCCGCCTCGGTGGTGTTCAAGACCCTGGTCGACTACTCGGACGGGCATACCGACCGGTGGATCGAACTCGCGCAGGGCGACGCCAAGCCCGAACACCCCGCCCCCGCGCTCGCGTTGCGCCCGGCCGCCGCCGGAGCCAGCGCACTGCCCGCCGCGGCGCCCTCGCCCTCGTCCTCGGCGCCGGCCGCCGAGGCCTCGGTCTCCTCGGTCGCCACCGCCCCTGCGGCCGCTTCGCCGTCGGCTTCGTCCGACCCGGTCGCGAAGTCCGACGACAACGGGGAGAGCACCACCACGATCGTCCTCGGCGGTCTGGTCGCGGTGGCCGTGCTCGGCACCGTGATCGCCCTGCTGGTGCGCCGCCGCTCCCGCCGCTAGGGCCTGCGGCCGGCGGTCGCGTGCTGCTGCCGCAGTCGGTGGCAACTCCTTTGGCAGTGCTGCCCGTTGGCCGCTGCGGGTTCGGGCGGAGGCCCGAGTGGTGAAGGAGTGGTGGAAGCACCCGCAGAGTGAGCGGGCGCGGGTGCCGGGGCTCTATCGTTTCGCCGTTCACCGAAACCTGGGGAAGGGCGGGGGTTCGCCGTGGTGATGCTGCGGTTGGATGCGCAGGCGTTGACGCGCTCCCGGTTCGCGCTGTCGCCGTTCGCGGAGACGCTGGCGGCGATCGTCCAACTCGCCCGTCCCGCAGCCGATTCGTGGCATCCGGAGTGGCACGCCCGGCACCGGGTGGAGTTCCACGCCCGGTTGCGGGCGGACCCGTACGCGCGGGGGCTGGTCGGGCTGATGTCGGCGAGCAAGCACCTGCCGGACCACCTGGCACTGCCGCCGGGCGGCGGGATGGAGACCACCCTGGAGTCCGAACTCGCCGAGGTGGCACGGGTGTCGGACGAGGTGGTGCGGGAGGCCCTGCGACTGTCACTGGCGCACAGCGCGGGTGACGGGCACCTGGACTGGTGCACCGGGCGCGGCCACGGCGCGCGGGCCGCCGAGCTGTTCCGCAGCGTCTGGGACACCCACCTGGCCGCCGAGTGGCCCGCCCGGCGGGCCGTCCTGCAGCGGGACGTCACCCACCGGGCCGGACTGTTGGCCGCGCACGGGTGGCCGCGCGCGCTGCACCTGATGAACCGTCGCAGCGCGTGGGTGGGCGCGGACGCCATCCGGTTCGGCGACCGGCCCGGGAACGATCGGGCGGTCGGGGCGGACGGGATGCTGTTCGTTCCGGTCAGCG
The DNA here is from genome assembly GCF_042732175.1 of Kitasatospora sp. NPDC059795. NCBI lineage: Bacteria > Bacillati > Actinomycetota > Actinomycetes > Kitasatosporales > Streptomycetaceae > Kitasatospora > Kitasatospora sp. NPDC059795. Next base: position 85,495 of record NZ_JBHWID010000017.1, on the reverse strand, counting down.
CGCGCCGCAGCTCCTGGCTGTGCCACGTGCCCGGCCGTCCGCACGCCCTCGTCTATCCCGCGCGGGGGACGGGCACCGCCGGCAGCGCGACCGGCAGCGCGACCGGCGGTGCCCGGGCGCTCGCCCGGCTGATCGGGGCCGGCCGGGCGGTGATCCTCCGCCACCTCGACACGCCCGCCACCACCAGCGAACTCGCCGCCCTGATGGCCCAGTCCGTCGGCACCGTCGGCGGCCACCTCGCGGTGCTGCGCGACACCGGCCTGGTCGACCGCACCCGCGTCGGCCGCCGCGTGCTCTACCACCGGACTGCGCTGGGCGACCATCTCGCCGACGGCGCCTCGGAGTTGTGAGGACAGCGGGGCGTCAGGCGACGCAGAACTCGTTGCCCTCCGGGTCGAGCATGATCCACCAGTGGCCGACCGGGCCCTGGTCGTGCTCCTTGAGGCGGGTGGCGCCGAGGGACTCCAGGCGGGCGACGGTGGCTTCGAGCCGGCCGTCGGAGTGGATGTCGAGGTGGAGGCGGTTCTTGCCCTCCTTGGGCTCGGGCACGTCCTGGAAGAGGATGCGGCGGCCCTTGCCGATGCCGGAGACCGGGTCGTACGGGTCCTCGGGGTGGCGGACGGCCGCGTAGCCGCGGAACTCCTTGCGCCCGTCCGGGTGTTCGCGGACCGCGGCGGCCGGGAGGCGGCCGGCGGCGAGCAGCGAGTCGATGAGGGCGGTGGGGTCCTCCCGCTCGTATTCGAGGGCGGCGGCCCAGAACGCGGCGATGGCGGAGGCGTCGGTGCTGTCCACGACCAGTTTCCAAGCGAGTGTCATGCCACCGGATCCAATCGCACATCAGATCGATTAACAAACAGGCACGTTGACAGTGTCGGCTGCCGTGCCGCGTCATGCGAGGAAGCCCCGCCGACCGGTCGCCGACGGGCGGACGTACGTGGGGAGGGTGCGCGGCGGTAGGGGTACGGAAAAGGGGCGGGCCGCCCGGTGGTTCGGGGGCCCGCCCCTTTCGCGGGGGTGCGGGTGGGGTCAGTGCGCCGCGCCCGCGTCCGGGGTGAGGACGCCGGCGGCGACCAGGCCGATGATGGTGATGCCGAGCAGGATCCGGTAGATCACGAACGGCATGAAGCTGTTGTTCGAGATGTACTTCAGGAACCAGGCGATGGCCGCGTAGCCGACCGCGAAGGCGATCAGGGTGGCCAGGACGGTCGGGCCCCAGGCGGGCGCCGGGCCCTCGCCGATCTTGAGCAGTTCGAGACCGCCGGACGCCAGCACGGCCGGGATGGCCAGCAGGAACGAGTAGCGGGCGGCCGCCTCCCGGCTGTAGCCGAGGAACAGGCCGGCGCTGATGGTGCCGCCGGAGCGGGAGACGCCCGGGATCAGGGCCAGCGCCTGGGCCGCGCCGTAGATCAGCGCGTGCGGGAAGGTCAGCGAGCTGATCGGGCGGGCGTTGCGGACCGCGCGGGAGCGGTCGGCGACGGCGAGGATCAGGCCGAAGACGATCAGCGTGGTGCCGATCAGCCGCAGATCGCGCAGGGTGGTCTCGATGGTGTCCTGGAACAGCTTGCCGATGATGCCGATCGGCAGCGTGCCGACGATCACGTACCAGCCGAGCTTAGCGTTCTGGTCGCGTCGCCACTCGGCCTTGAACAGTGACAGCACCCAGGCCTTGATGATCGCGCCGATATCGCGGCGGAAGTAGATCAGCACCGCCGTCTCGGTGCCCAACTGCGTCACCGCCGTGAATGCCGCGCCCGGGTCGTCCCAGCCGAGGAGGGCGGAGAACACCCGCAGGTGCGCGCTGGAGGAGACCGGCAGGAACTCGGTCAGACCCTGCAGCAGACCGAGTACGGCCCCGTGGAACCAGTCGATCACCGGACTACCCCCGCGGATATCGCTCGGTGGTTCAGCATGGCGTCCGTCCTGTTCGTTCGTGGGGTGGTCCGGTTGCGGCCAGGGCCTGTCCTGGGGGGTTCGGTCCGGCGTGGCCGCATGATAGGGGCTCCAGGTGTCGGGGAACTAGCAATCGGACATATGAGGTGATTTCCCCAATAGTGGGCGGCGGTCGGGTGGCGGTCGGGCGGCCGTCCGGCGTGCAGTCAACCTCTGCGCAGGGAGCGGAAGTTCGAGAGTCGGTGCGCTTGAACGCCACTCGCCTCGCGCGGCAGAATGCTCCGCGACACGGGGGGAAGAATGGTCTGGACAACTCGCCGCGCCCTGGGCGCTGCCCTGGGCGCGCTGCTGCTCATCGGCTCGTCGGGCTGCACGTCGGGATCGGACCGGCACCAGCTGGTGATCTTCGCGGTCGAGCAGGACACGCTCGCCGACCAGCCCGTGCACCTGGTGGTGGGCGGCCTGCGGTCGGGCCAGGAGGTGACCGTCACCGCCGAGGCCCAGGACGTCGCCGGCAACGGCTGGCAGTCCAAGGCCGTCTACCGCGCGGACAGTCGCGGCTCCGTCAGCCTCGACCGGGACGCGCCGATCAGCGGCTCCTACCAGCAGGTCGACGGCATGGGCCTGTTCTGGTCGATGCTCCCGACCGACGGCATCGCCACCACGCTGTTCACCCCGCCGCCGCCCGCTGTCGGCGCCGACTTCCCGATCCGCATCACCGCCACCGCCGACGGCCCGGCCACCGCCGAACACACCGTCACCCGCCGCTGGACGGCCGACGGCGTCACCGCCACCGCGCTGAAGCTCGACACCGACCACGTCGTCGGGACCCTCTACCTGCCGCCCGCCGGGACGCCCGCCAAGACCCCGATCCTGCTGCTCGGCGGCTCCGAGGGCGGCAACTCGGGCGTCGGCGCGGCCGCACTGCTCGCCTCCCACGGCCACCCCGCGCTGGCCGTCGCCTACTTCGGCGCGCTCGGACTGCCGCCCACGCTCCAGAACATCCCGGTCGAGTACGCGGTCGGCGCGGCCCGGCTGCTGGCCGAACGGACGGGCGCCACCGGCGGCATCGCCGTCGAGGGCATCTCTCGGGGCAGCGAACTCGCCCTGCTGGTGGCCGCCCAACTGCCCGACCTGGTACGGCGGGTGGTGGTGTACGCGCCGTCCGCCGACGTCAACGGCGGCCTGCCGGGCGGGGTGGCGTGGACCGAGAACGGCGCGCCCGTGCCGACCGGGCCGATCGCGCTGGACCGGATCCCCGCCTCGATCCTGGCCGTCGCCGGCGAGCAGGACCGGCTCTGGCCGGCGCCGCGCTGGGCCCGGCAGATCGGCACCCCGACCGCCGCCGCGCCGAACCGGCAGGCCGTGCTCTACCCCGGCGCGGGGCACGCCGTCGCCGGGTTCCCGTACCTGCCCACCGGGGGCACCCTGGTCGCCCTCGACGGCACGACGCTCGACCTGGGCGGCGACGCCGCGGCGAACGAGGCTGCGCATGTCGGCGGGTGGGCGAAGTTGCTGTCCTTCCTGGACAGTTGAGGGTGACGGTGGGCGGCCGTCAGGGGGTGCGGCGGGCGGCCCACTCGGTGCGGGTGAGTTCGTGGACCACGTCGCCGTGCTCGCTGCCCGGGATCGGGTCCGGCCAGTCCTCGAAGAACGTCCGGACGTGCCGCAGTCCGGCCCGCTCCAGGACCCGGCGGGAGGCGGAGTTCACCGCCATGGTGGTGCCCACCACCCGCTCCGCGTCCAGTTCGGCGAACGCCGCCTCCACCAGCGCCACCGCCGCCTCGGTCGCGTACCCCCGCCCCCAGGCGGCCGGCAGCAGGCGGCAGCCGAGCCTGAAGCCGCACAGTGCCGTGGTGGAGGTGCGGTGCCTCGACCCGGGGCAGGGTCGGGTCGAGGTCTGAGGCTGGCGTCAGGCGGTGGCTTCCAGGGCTTGTTGGACGGCTTCGGCGACGCAGGTCCGGACCTCGGGGTTGCCGAGGATGTCGCGGATGCAGCCTTCGAGGTGCAGCTCGTTCAGCTTCACCGAGACGACCGCCGTCAGGCGGGTCTCGGGGCCGAGCGCGGCCGTCACTCCGTCACGGAAGCCGTCCAGGTGGGTGCCGTCGGCGGTGCGGTGGGAGTTGGCGAATGCCGCCACCTGCGGTTCGGCGTCGCCGGCCGGGGCGAGGGCGATTTCCATGGTCCCGCCCATCCGGGCGTCCTCGCGTTCGATGACGACGGCCTGCGCCGGGTCGCCGCCGAGGAGGGCGAGGAAGTCGAGGACGCCGTCCGGGGCGTGGAAGCGCTCGGTGTGCGGGACGTCTCCGCGCGCGTCGGTCAGGGTGAGGTCCAAGGTGCGGTTCAGCATGGCGAGTTCGCGGAATCGTTCGGACAGGGTGGCGCGGTCGAAGGTCGGCGGCTGGAAGATCTCCGGGTCGGGCCGGAAGGTGATCGTCGTGCCGGTGCCCTCCGCCGGGCCTGCCGGGTGGGGCGGGGCGATCGGCTTGCCGCAGGCGTACTCCTGGCGGGTCGTCACTCCGTCGTGCCGCTCCTCCGCGACCAGCCGGTCGGAGAGTGCGTTGACCACGTACAGGCCGAGGCTGTACCGGCTGACGAGGGTGCCGCTACGGGCCGAGGTCCACCTCGGCATGATCGTCAACTGCCCTTCCAGGCTGTGCTCGGGGAGGCCGTCGTGGGTGACCCGCACACTCCCGTCGGCCAGCAGGGTGACCTCCACCCGGTCGGCACGTCCGAGCAGTACCTCGTCGACGGCCGGTTGGGCCACCTCGTAGAGCATCTGGTGCAGGCCCCGCTCGTCGGTCGAGCCGATGTACATTCCGGGCCGTTTCCTGACGGCTTCCACGCCTTCGAGCACCACGATCGAGCTGGCGTCATACGTGTGCGACACGGTTTCCCCTCCGATGTGTCGGGCAGTGCCCCAACCCTAGGGGAAATTCGGGAAAACGCCAGGTCAGAGGCGGTGCGACGGGGGCGTGTGGGCCCCGGCGCGGGGGGTTTCGGAGGGGGGTGGCCGCCACGGTCCCGGGTGGGGGTGAGGGCGTGGCGCAGGGGGTGCGGAGGGCGCGTGCGGGGCATTTCCGGGCGGTCGTGGCGGCACGAGTTCGAGGAATTTTCCGGTGGCGGCCGTCGGGCGGCGACAGGTCAGGTGAAGGCCTCCACGCGGACGCCCGCGGAGGCCAGTGCGCCCCTGACGCGCCAGGCGAGTTGGGCCGCGCCGGGGGTGTCGCCGTGGACGCAGAGGGAGCGGGCGCGGACGGCGATGGTCTCGCCGCCGACGGCGGTGACGGTGCCGTCGCGGGCGATGCCGACGGCGCGGGCGATGACCGTCTCGGGGTCGTGCACGACGGCGTCGGGGTCGCGGCGGGGGACGAGGGTGCCGGCCCAGGTGTAGGCGCGGTCGGCGAAGGCCTCGGCAACGACGGGGAGGCCCACGCCCTCGGCGACGGCAAGCAGGCGGGAGCCGGGCAGGCCGAGCAGCGGCAGCGGGCCGTCGCAGATCGCGCCGGAGCGCAGGACGCCCGAAACCACCGCCTCCGCCTGCTCGTTGTCGTGCACCACCCGGTTGTAGAGGGCGCCGTGCGGTTTGACGTACGACACCCGGGAGCCGGCGGCGCGGGCGAACACCTGGAGGGCGCCGATCTGGTAGGCGATCTCGTCGGCGAGTTCCTCGGGCGGGACGTCCATCGCGCGGCGGCCGAATCCGGCGAGGTCGCGGTAGGAGACCTGGGCGCCGATCCGCACACCGCGTTCGGCGGCCAGTGCGCACACCCGGCGCATGGTGGAGGGGTCACCGGCGTGGAAGCCGCAGGCGACGTTGGCGCTGGTGACCACCGAGAGCAGGGCTTCGTCGTCGGTGAGGTGCCAGCGGCCGAAGCCCTCGCCGAGGTCCGCATTGAGATCGATCGCCGCTTCGGCCACTTCGCCTCGCCCGCCCTTTCCCGCACGGTCCGACCCGGGGCCCCGGGTGCCCGCTCCTGGGGGTGATCGTAGGGCCTGATCGTTTCGCCGGGGGCGGTCACCGGCCCCCGGGTGACAGGTTTTACCCGCCAGTTTCCGGGCCCGTGCCGCACCGGCCACCCGCTCGGGTGCAACGCGGTCGGGGGAGCGTCCGGCGGCGCGAATTGACGCCGGGCCGGCGGGCGGTGACGAGGGGCGCGGGCGTCGGCCGCGCGACCGGGGGAGCGGTGCGGAGGGGCGGTGCGGGGGAGCGGTGCGGAGGGGCGCGGGCGTCAGGCTCGCGGCCAGGGGCGGCCCTGGATCTTCTCGATGTCGCGGTTGAAGCGTTCGAGTATCCCGGCGAACGCGGCGAGGTCCTCGGCGGACCAGTCGTCGACCACCCGGGCCAGGCCCTGGATCGACCAGTCGCGGTCGCGGTGCAGGCGGCGCAGCCCGTCCTCGGTGATGCGCAGCTTGCGGGCAACCCCGCCGTCCGGGTCGGGGATCCGGTCGACCAGGCCGGCCCGGAGCATGGCGGCGGTCTGCCGGTTGACGGTGGAGGTGTCCAGGCCGAACGCCTCGGCGAGCTGGCCGATGGTGAGCGGGCCTTCGGTCTCGATCCGACTGAGCAGGGTGTAGGCGCTGCGGTCGAGGCTGTCGGAGCTGCCGGAGGTGCGGGCGGTGGCGAGCACCTGGTGGCGGCTGAGCAGCATCATCTCCCGCTCGATCAGGGAGAGTTCCTTGGTGTGCCGCATGCTCCTCCGTCCCGTGCGTCACTTTTCGGCAGCATATCCCGCAAGACTCAAATATGTATGGTACACAATATGTGCATCATGCATATGCAGGTGCGGAGAGTCGTAGAGAAGAGAAGAACCCCATGAGTCAGGCACGCACCGGCCCCGTCGTCGGAGTGCTCGCCGGCGCGGGCATCGTGGTCTCGCTGATGCAGACCCTGGTCGTCCCGCTGATCCCCCAACTGCCCGAGCTGCTCCACACCACCGCCGCCAACGCGTCCTGGGTGATCACCGCCACCCTGCTGGCCGGCGCGGTCGCCACCCCGGTGCTCGGCCGACTCGGTGACATGTACGGCAAGCGCAAGGTGCTGCTGATCAGCCTCGCCCTGCTGGTCGTCGGCTCGGTGATCTGCGGCCTCAGCAGCTCGCTCGCGCCGATGGTGATCGGCCGCGTCCTGCAGGGCGTCGGCGCCGGCGTCATCCCGCTCGGCATCAGCATCATGCGCGACGAACTGCCGCCGCAGAAGCTCGGCTCCTCAATGGCGCTGATGAGCTCCTCGCTCGGCATCGGCGGTGCGTTCGGCCTGCCGCTGTCCGCCGTCATCGCGGAGAAGGTCGACTGGCACGCCCTGTTCTGGATCTCCGCCGCGCTCGGCGCGCTGATCGCCGGCGCCGTCCTCGCCCTCGTCCCCGAGTCGCCGGTGCGCTCCGGCGGACGCTTCGACGTGGTCGGCACCATCGGCCTCACCATCGGCCTGGTCGCCCTGCTGCTCGCCATCTCCAAGGGCGGCGACTGGGGCTGGGCGTCCGGCTCCACGCTCGGCATGTTCGCCGTCGCGCTGGTCGTGCTGCCCGTCTGGGGCTGGTGGGAGCTGCGCACCGAACAGCCGCTGGTCGACCTGCGCACCAGCGTCCGCCGTCAGGTGCTGATGACCAACCTGGCCTCCGTGGTGATCGGCTTCGCGATGTACGCGATGAGCCTGGTCTCCCCGCAGCTGCTCCAGCTGCCCACCAGCACCGGCTACGGCCTCGGCCAGTCGATGGTCAACGCCGGCCTGTGGATGGCCCCCGCCGGCCTGGTGATGATGCTGCTGTCGCCGATCTCCGCCAAGCTGTCGCGCGCCAAGGGCCCCAAGGTCTCGCTGCTGGTCGGCGCGGTCGTCATCACCGGCGGCTACCTCGCCGCGCTCGCCCTGATGGGCCACGCCTGGGGCGTCCTGGTGTTCTCCTGCCTGATCAGCGGCGGCATCGCGTTCGCCTACGCGGCCATGCCCGCGCTGATCATGGGCGCCGTCCCGGCCTCCGAGACCGCTGCCGCCAACGGCCTGAACGCGCTGATGCGCTCCATCGGCACGTCCACCTCCTCCGCCGTCATCGGCGTGGTGCTGGCCCACATGACGGTCGACTTCCACGGCCACGCGCTGCCGTCGGAAAGCGGTTTCCGTACCGCGTTCCTGATCGGCGCCGTCGCGGCCGTGCTGGCCGGTCTGGTCACCCTCGCCATCCCCGGCATCCGCCGGACGACCGCCCTGAAGGCCGTGCCCACCGACGAGGCTCCGGCCGTCGCCGCGGGCGCCGCAGAGGGCGCCGCCGCGAAGTAGCCCGACCGTGCTGAATCACGGGCCGTCCGCAGCCGCGGGCGGCCCGTGGCCTTGGGCCCTCGCCCGACGAGATCCGAAAGGACAAGATCCGAAAGGACAAGATCCGAAAGAGAGGGCCGAGCCCGAGGCGCGGCAGTAGGGTGCGCGGATGGCGACCCATGAGCGTGAGATCACCGAACCCGTCGACCTGTGCCGTCCCGACGGGCAGCTCGACCCCGACGCCGTCGGCTGGTCCCGGACCCCGCTGCACCGGGCCAACCTGCGCGGCTGGGGACGCACCAAGCGCTTCGAGTACTGGTGTGTCACCACGCCCACCCACCTGGTCGCGCTGACCGTCAGCGACCTCGACTTCCTCACCCTCGACAGCGTCCACTTCCTCGCCTGGGACGACCACGGCGTCCTGGAGGACCACGAACGCACCGCACTCGCCCCCGGCCTGCCGCTGCGCGCCACCGCCCTGCCGGAGGGGATCGCCGGCTCCGGCGGCCCGCACGGCGCGGACCTCGTCGTCGGCCCCGAGCGCCCGAACCGCCGACAGGTCCGGGTGGCGATCCGGCACGAGAAGGACGGCACCCGGCTACAGGCCCGCGCGCACACCGCCGACCTGCGGCGGCTCGAAGTGGACCTGCTGGTCGCGCTGCCCGACGGCCACGAAACACTGTCGGTGGTCGTCCCCTGGGACGGAAAGCGCTTTCAGTACACCTCCAAGCACACCGCGCGCCCCGCCACCGGCACCGTCCGGCTCGGCAACCGCAGCTACGCGTTCGACGAGGACGCGTGGGGCGTGCTCGACCACGGCCGGGGCCGCTGGCCGCGCTCGCCCGGCTGGAACTGGGGCGCCGCGTCCGGCCGCACCGACGGGCACGTCGTCGGCCTCCAGTTCGGCGGCCAGTGGACGGTCGGCACCGGCTCCACCGAGAACGCGCTCTGCGTGGACGGCCGGCTCAGCAAGATCGGCGCCGAACTCGACTGGCAGTACGACCCCGCCGACCCGCTCGCGCCCTGGCGGATCACCACCCCCGGCAGCGACCAGGTCGACCTGACCTTCACCCCGTTCCACGACCGCCGGGTCCGCACCGAGGCCGGCCTGCTCGCCAACCGCACCGACCAGTGCTTCGGCCGCTACCGCGGCACGATCCGCACCGACGAGGGCCAACTCGTCGCCGTGGACGGACTGTTGGGCTGGGCCGAGGACGTCCGGATGCGGTGGTGACCGCAGGGCCGGGCAAAAACCGGTGTCCGGCGGGCGGGCGCGGCTGGTACAACACCGCGCGTGGACAACAACCCTGACTTCGCCGGCCCCGGCTTCGCCGAGCTGCTGCGCCTGATCGACGACCGTGCGACGGCGTTCCGCGCCGCGATCGCCGCCGCGCCCGACCTCGACGCGCCGGTGCCCTCCTGCCCCGGCTGGACGCTGCGCGACCTCGCCCAGCACATCGGCGAGGGCCGCCGCGCGTGGGCCGCGACCGTCGCGGCCGGGCCGGCCGCCACCGCCAAGCAGGACCCGATCGGCGAGACGACCGCCCCCGAGGAGCGCGAGGCGCTGCTCGGCTGGCTGGCCGCCTCCGCCGCGCTCCTGCTGGACGCCCTGCGCGAGGCCGGCCCGGAGCGCACCTGTTGGGGCTGGTGGGGCAAGTCGCAGACGCCGCTGACCGGCGCCGGCGTCGCCCGCCGCCAGCTCCACGAGATCTCGGTGCACACCTGGGACGCGCAGCTCGCCGCCGGCGCGGCCGAGCCGGTGCCCGCCGGGATCGCGCTCGACGGCGTGGAGGAGTTCCTCTCCACCATGTGCACCACCACGGAGGCCTGGCCGCACGAGGCCGCCACCGCCGACTACCACGCCACCGAGGGCCGTTCCTGGCGCAACGACCTCTCCGCCGCGGGCGCCGCCCTCGTCGCCGTCCCCGCGGACGCCGCGCCCACGGCCGCCGCCGCGGGCCCGGCGTCCGACCTGTTGCTGATGTTCTACGGCCGCTTCCCGATCGAGGATCTGAAGCTCGGCGGCGACACCCAGGTCTTCGACCGCCTGATCGACTGGGACCCGGAACGCTGACCCCGCCCGCCGCCGCGGGCGAGGGTCCGAGGCTCCGGTGGGGGAGCCGAGGGTCAGACGGAGGCGGGAACCAGGCAGAACGGGTGGCCCTCGGGGTCGGTGAGGACCGTCCAGCCGTCGCCGCCGGGCTGGAAGTCGGGGCGGCCGGCACCGAGGGCGAGCAGGGCGGCGACGGCCTGGGGGAGGTCGGCGACGGTGAAGTCGAGGTGGAGGCTCGGGGCGTCCTCGGGCCAGTTCGGGGTGCGGTCGGCGGGGACTCGCACGAAGGCCAGGCCGGGGCCGGCCGGACCGGCCGAGAGGGCGGCGAAATCCTCGCCGCTGTCGGCGAGTTGCCAGCCGGTCGCCTTCTGGTAGAAGGCGGCCAGGGCCACCGGGTCGGCGCAGTTCACGGACACGGTGGCGAGCTGGGTGAGTACGGACACGGAAACACTCCTCGGGAAACGGAAGCCGTTCGCGGCTTCGCGGAGCAGCCTCGTCCACCCGGCCCGCCCGGGTCTTGAACATCCTTGCGGGCCAAGCCCGTTGTCGGACCCGCCGAGTACCGTTCGCCGGTGCTCTCGCTACGATCCGTCGCCGCCCGCCCCGACTTCGACCTCAGCGCCGTCGCCTGCCGCAGCGACCACACCCGGTGGTCACCGCCCGAAGTGCACGGCGGCCACCGGGTGGTGCTGGTCCGGAGCGGCCGCTTCCGCCGACGCTCCGGCGGGACGGCCGCCGACCTCGACCCGAGCGTCGGCTACCTCGGCGTCCCGGGCGAGGAGGAGGCGTTCGCGCACCCGGCGGGCGGCGACCGGTGCACGGCGGTCATCGTCACGCCCGCGCTCTGGCGCACCCTCGCGGGCGACGGCGAGCGGCACCGGCCCGGCGCGTTCTACGTCGACCCGGCGCTCGACCTGGCCCACCGCCGGGTGCTGCGCGCCGCCCGGGACGGGGACGTCGACTACGCGCTCACCGAGGAGCTGCTCACGCTGCTGGCCACCGCCATAGCCCGGACGACGACCGGCCCCGCGCCCTGCACGGACGAGCACCCCGACCGCGCCCTGGTCGCGGCCGCCCGGGAGGCGATCGCCGCCGACCACCCGGCCGCCGGCACCCTGCTCGGGCTCGCCGACCTGCTCGACGCGTCCCCGTACCGGCTCAGCCGGGCCTTCCCGCGCGAGCTCGGCGTCACCGTCACCCACTACCGCCACCGCGTCCGCCTCGCCCGCGCCCTCGACCGCCTGGAGGCCGGCGAGACCAGCCTCAGCACCCTCGCCGCCGACCTCGGCTACGCCGACCAGGCCCACCTGACCCGCACCGCCCGCCGCCACCTCGGCCGCACCCCGACCGCGCTGCGCCGGCTGCTGGCCGGCGGCGTCACGCCGGAAGGCCGGCCTGCCGCGGGAGCTTCCTGATCGCCGGGCCGGGCGGAACGCGAGCACGGGGGTCCGCCTATCCGTCGGTGTCGTCCGGCCGCAGTTCGATGTGGTCGGCCGCCAGGTCGGCCGCCACCCGGTGCTCCATGCCGAGGGCGGCGAGGAACTTGGCGGGCAGTTGCACCCGGCCGGTGCGGTCCAGCATGACGTACTCGCGTTCGCTGACCGTCTCCTGGCCGTGCTCGTCGGTGACGGTGCGGCGCAGCACCTCGCTGCTGGTGCGGCCGTCGCGGATGGCGACGGTGCGGCGGACCTCGCCGGCGACCATCGGGTCGTGGGTGACGACGACGACGGTGGTGCCGAGCTCGCGGTTGACGGTGCGGAACGCCTCGAAGATGCCGACGGCGGTCTCGGAGTCGAGTTCGCCGGTGGGCTCGTCCGCGAGCAGCACCGCCGGGTCGTTGGCCAGGGCGACGGCGATGGCGACGCGCTGCTGCTGGCCGCCGGACAGTTCGGCGGGGCGGCGGTGGCCCAACTCGCCGATGTCCAGGGCCTCCAGCAGTTCGGTGACGCGGGTCCGTTGCTTCTTCGCGGCGCGGTGCCCGGAGCGCAGCTGCATCGGCAGGGCGATGTTCTGGGCGGCCGTCAGGAACGGCAGCAGGTTGCGGGCGGTCTGCTGCCAGATGAAGCCGACCACCTCGCGCCGGTAGCGCAGCCGGTCCTTGGCGGTCATCGTCAGCAGGTCGCAGCCGGCCACGGTGGCGCTGCCCGCGGTCGGGGTGTCCAGCCCGGCCAGCACGTTCAGCAGGGTGGACTTGCCGGAGCCGGACGCGCCGACCAGGGCCACCAGGTCGCCCTGGTCGACCGTCAGGTCGAGGCCCTGGAGGGCCTGGACCTCGATCCCGTCGCTGCTGAAGATCCGGACCAGCCGCTCGCAGCTGATCGCCAGGTCGGAGCGGACGGCGCGGGGCGCACTGGCGGCCAGCGCCTTGCGCTGGAGCTCGTCCAGGCTCGGGGGCGGAGTGCTCATCGGTTGTCTCCCGCTCGAAGCTCGGTGGTGATCTGGCGACGGGCGGTGACGGCGGTCTCGGCCAGCACCGCGAGGGCGGCCAACAGGGCCAGCCCGAGGGCCTGTTGGAGGATCGGTGCGGCGGTGAGCCGCAGCCCGGTCGGGTCGGAGGCGCCGACCAGGGGGGCGATGTCGACGGCCGGGCCGAGCATCAGCACGCAGCAGACCGCGGTCAGTGCGCCGCCGAGGGCGGCGACCAGGGCGTGCGGCAGGGCCTCGGCCAGGATCAGCGCCAGCCCCTGCCGGGGCCGCAGGCCCATGGTGCGCAGCCGGGCCAGGGTGGCGGCGCGCTCCGGTCCGGCGCGGAACAGCGTGAGCAGGACGGAGAGCAGCGCGAACAGGGCGGTGGCGCCGACCGAGACCCAGAACCGCCGTTCGGCGGAGGACTGCAGCGGGTCCTTGGCGAGCTCGCCGACCTCCCCTGCGCGGGTGCGCACCTGGTGGCCGGGCTTGGTGCCGACGGCCGGCGGCCCGAGGTGCTTCTCGGCCAGGGCGCGCACCGCGGTGTCGTCGACGTTGCCGGCGGCGAGCCACTCGTGGGGGCTGCCGAAGCGGGGCATCAGGTCGGTGACGGCGGAGAGCGGCAGCACCACGGTGGTGCCGGCCGAGCCGTTCAGGGCGGGGGTGCCGTCGGCGACGGCGACGCTGCGGATCGGGACGGCCTCGCCGCCGGCCAGCCGGAGGTCGAGCCGGCCCTTCGGCAGGTCGCTGCTGACCACGGCCGGTATCGGCCCGCCCGGTTCGACGGGTCCGGTGAGCACCGACGGGTCGAACCGTCCGCGCCCGGCGACCTCGGCGATCTTCGCGTACTTGACCGGGTCGGCGACCACGATGTTGACCCGGGCGGACCAGTTCCCGTCGGTGACCAGCACGACGTCCTCGTCGACCCAGACCGGCAGCGAGACGTCCGCGCCCGGCAGCCGTTCGGCGGCGGCGACGAAGTCGTCGGGCAGCGATGCGAGCGAGCCGGCGCCGACCATGACGTCCGCGCCGATGTTGTACCGGGCGACGGTGGAGCGCTGCGCGGCGACCGAGCTGAGCACGGTGGAGCCGATCGCGCCGCAGGTCACGGCGAGCACCAGGGCGAGCAGCGGCAGCATCGAGGGGCGCGAGCGGGGGCCGCTGCCCCGGGCGGCCCGGGCCAGGCCGAGGAAGCCGATCGCGCCGGGGCGCCGGCCGGCCCAGCGGGCCAGCAGCCCGATCAGGGCGGGTTGGAGCCGGGCCAGCAGCAGCGCGCCGGTGAGGGCGACCAGCAGCGGCGCGGTCACCAGCAGCGGGTCGACGCCCTCGCCGAGCGGGGCCACGCCGCGTCGGACGACCTGGGTGACGGCGGCCGTGGTGGCGACCAGCACGCCGAGTTCGGCCAGCAGGCGGCGGCGACCGGACGGGCCGGCGGAGGCCTCGACGCGGAGCATCAGCGCGGTGCGGACCGGGAAGGCCAGCAGGGCGAGCAGCGTCACCGAGCCGGCCGCGACGGCGGCGGGCAGCCAGCGCGGGGTGGGCAGCAGGGTGAAGGCGAGCAGCGCGCCGAGCCCGGCGGCGGGCAGCACCGTCAACGCGCCTTCGCCGAGCAGCCGTTGCCAGATCCCGCGGGTCGAGGCACCACGGGCGCGCAGCAGCCGCAGTTCGGTGGTGCGCCGTTCGGCGGTCAGCGCGGCGGCGAGGCAGAGCACCACGGCGGCGACGCCGGCGGCGCCGGCCGGGCCGACGTAGGCGAGCGAGTCGATGGCGGACTGCCGCTTCCAGGCGTTGTCGACGAGGGTGCGCAGCTCGGTGGTGATCCGTACGTTGGACCGCCCGAGCGAGGTGGAGGTCTTGACGCCGACCGGGCCGGTGGTGACGGCGGCGAGGCCGTAGGAGGTCTCCCGGAGCCGGTCGGCGCGCAGGGCGTCGACCCGTACCGGCATCCGCCAGTAGTCCTCGGCGGCGCGGCCCCAGTCGGCGATGCGGGACATGCCCTCCGGGCCGGTGAGGGCGACGGCGTACCAGTACCGCTCCGGCGGGTCGCCGGGGCCGCTGCTGGGGGTGAGGTTCATGCAGGTGGTGAGGGCGCAGCCGAACCGGTCCCAGAACGGGTCGGACGGGTTGTCGACGGTGTACAGGCCGACCACCTTGATCCGCTGCGGGCGGAGCTTCTCCAGGTTGCGGTCCTGCACCGACCTGCCGCCGTCGTACACCGTGCCGAGCGTGAGCTTGACGGTCCTGGCGGTGGCCTCCGACACCGCGACCGGGATCGGCTCGCCCTCGGCCGCGGCGCCCGGCCACTGGCCGGCCGTCAACCGGGCGTGCTCGGTCATGCCGTGCTGGTACTGCACGGCGAACTCGGGCTCCACGCCCTCGGGGCGGTCCAGCGCGGGGTCGCCCAGCGAACGCGCCCAGCCGGCCCGGCGTCCGTACACCGGGCCGCTCGGGTCGAGCGGCAGCACCGGGCCGATGGTGTCGGTGAGCCGGGCCGCGGTGGTGTCCAGCTGCTGCGACGGGTCGCCGGTGGTGGGGACGGCGGCGGTGACCTGGATGCTGGTGGCGGTCGGGCCGGTGGTGCGCAGGAAGCTGTGCAGCGCGCCGTCCGCGCCGCGGTCCTGCGCCCGGGGGAGCGCGGCGGCCAGGAAGACCACGGTCAGCGCCAGGGCGCCGGTGAGCAGGGCGGCCAGCGGCGCGGTGCGCAGCCGGGTACGGACCCAGGGGGCCGGGGTGCTCATTTGTCCTCCACGAACCGGAGCCGGGCGGCCACGTCCCGGCGGCGGCCGCCGACCAGGAAGGCGGACAGCAGCGGCAGGGCGGCGGTCCCGGCCGCCAGGATCAGCACCTGGCCGAGCGGCAGCCCGACCAGGACCTCGGGTGTCGGCGGGGTCGCCGCCGGGGTGAGCACCACCAGCGGCACCACCAGATGGGCCAGCACGGCCCCGAGCAGCAGCCCGACGCCGGTGCCGATGCCCACCAGTACGACCTGTTCGGCGGCGGCGGTGCGCCGCAGCAGCCGCCGGGGGGTGCCGAGGGCGAGCAGCACCGCGGACTCGCCGGCCCGTTCGCCCGCCGAGGCGGCCGCGGCGGCGGCGAAGCCGATGGTGGCGAGGACGGCGGCGGCCAGCGCCAGCGCGGCGAGCGCGCTCTGCGGGGCGGCGCTCAGCGGGTCGCCGGACCGGGCGGCGACGTCGTCCTCGCGGAGCGTCAGCCGCTGGGCGGTCGCTCCGGAGCGCAGCGCGGCGGCGGCCTCGGCGGGGGTGCGGTCGTCGGGGCCGGTGGCGGGCAGCCACCACTCGGAGACCGGTGCGAGTTCGGCGCTGCGGTCGTTCAGCCAGCGGTCGGTGGTGGCGAGGTCGAGCAGCAGCGCGCTCGCGCCGTACACGGGCAGCGCCTCGACCTGGCCGGTGATCCGGACGGGCACGCTGGTGTTGCCGTCCTGGACCTTGATCAGGTCGCCGACCTTGGCGCCGGCGTCCGTCAGGTAGGCGCGGGTGGCCAGGCCCTTGACCTCGGGGCCGGTCATGCTGCCGCCGGGGGCGTACACCAGGGCGTGCTTGCTGTCGCGCACGTCGGTGGGGCTGCTGGGCGGGGACGGGGTGTAGGAGGCGGTCATCATCCGGTCCTGGTCGGGGCCGCTCACCCGCACGGGGGAACCCGACGCGACGCTCCAGGCGCCGGCGGGCGCGGGGACGGGCGTGGGCGCCGCGGTCACGGAGTCGGCGACGGCCAGCCGGCGGAGCGTCACCTCGCTGGCGGCCTCGCTGGAGCTCGCGCCGTACGTCAGCTCCAGGCCGGTGAGGGTCAGCGGCGCGGCGACGGAGCCCAGCGGTGCGGCGGTCAGCGCGTTCAGGTTGACCGAGAGGGTGGTCTCGCCGCGGATCGGCAGCTGCGGCGCCAGGATGCGGTACGCCGCACCGAACTTGTCACGCAGCTGGAGCCACAGGTCGGGCGCCGTCAGCTGCTGCTGCCGCCAGGGCGGGACCGACCCGTCGGTGGGGAGGTCGGCGACGTGGACGTCCAGGGTCAGGTCGATCCGGGACGGCGTGCCGGGCAGCGGGACGCCGGTGGGCTGCGGCTCGGCGAGCGGACCGAACAGCTCGGCGGCCGGGCGGTGGTCGAACAGGTCGGGTCGGACGTGCAGTTCGTCCGCGGCACGGGCGGTGTCGGTGAGGATCACCCGGCCCTTCCGGTCGCCGGGCAGCCACTGGTCGAACCCGGCGACCGGGAGCAGCCGGTCGCCGCCGGGCAGCGTCGCGTACCGGCCGCCCTGGCCCATCGGCGGCAGCGCGGACGCCTGAATCCGCAGGCCGCCCGCTGAGGCGAAGTCGGCCTGGTCGTGCTGCGAGTCGCGCCAGGCGGCGTGCTGACCGAGCGCCAGGACGCCGGTGGCGACCGCCAGCACCAGCAGCAGCACCGGGCCGTTCGCCCGGCCGGGGCGGCGGGCCAGCTGCCAGCCGCCGAGCGCCGGGCCGAGCCCGCGGCCGCGGGCCGCCAGCCGGGCGCCGAGCCGCGCCGCGAACGGCAGCACCCGGAGCACCAGCAGCGTTCCCGCGCAGAGCGCCAGGGTGGGCGCCGCGACCAGCACCGGGTCGATGCCCAACTGCCCGGAGGAGTCGGCCGACAGGCCGCCGGTGCGGGCGTCGAGCTGCTGGTAGGCGATCACGGCGAGGGCCAGCAGCGTCAGGTCGGCGCCGGAGCGGGCCGCGGTGGAGACCACGGCCTGCCGGCGCGACACCACCCGCTCGCCGCCGCGCCGCAGCAGGCCGGGCAGCGCGGCGAGGAGGACGCAGGCCAGCGCGCACAGCGCCGCCACCGGCCAGCGGACGGCCGTGTCGGTGTGCGCCAGCGGCAACCCGGCGAGCGGGCCCCAGGAGGTGAGCAGTTGCAGCAGCGGACCGGTCAGCAGCGGGGCGAGCACGGCGGCGGGCAGCGCGAGCAGCAGCGTCTCCAGCACCGTCCAGGCGACCAGTCGGCCCCGGGTCGCGCCGCGCGAGGTGAGCAGCGCGTTCTCCGGCGACTGGCGCTCCGCCACCAGGTGCACCACCAGCAGCAGCGCGGCGCCCGCGAGAACCGCGAGCTGCAGCGCGCCGATCAGCAGGGTGGACCGGGTGACCAGCGTCGCCGAGTTCAACTCGGCCAGCAGGGCGGGGAGTTCGGAGGTCTGCTGGAGGTCGGGGCTGTACTGCTTGGCGAGCTCCGGCAGATGCTCGGCGCGGGAACGGATCCGGTCGATGCGCTCCGGGTCGGCGGTGGAGAAGTCGGCGGTCAGCATCGCGTTCCGGCGGCCCTGCGCCAGCAGGCCGGAGGTGAACACGCCGTCGTCCACCAGCATCGGCCCGTACGTGGTGAAGCCGCTGATCTGGATCTCGCGGCCGCCCAGCGGGTCGAGCCGCCAGTAGGGGTCGTCCCGGTCGGCGACCTGGTAGACGCCGGTGACGAGGAGCGTCAGCGGCTTGCCGCCGTACCGGTCGGAGAGGGTGACCTGCGCGGGCAGGGCGTCCTCGGCCAGGCCGAGCCGGACCAGGGTGCTCTTCGGCACGGCCGCCCGGACCGTCCCGCCGGTGCCCGGGCCCGCGGCGGCGCCCTCGGCGGTCGGCCACTGGCCGGCCGCCAGCCGGACCTGCCCGTGGTCGAGCGCGGCCAGCACCGTCAGGTCCGCCTCGTGGGTCGGGTTCGGCGGGCCGGGCAGCCCGTAGGCGCGGCTGAGCGCCAGGGACTGCGTGGCGACCGGCAGCCCGTCGAACAGCCGGGCGCCGAGCGCGGCGGCCTTCGCGTCGTCCGCCGACCTGGCGTCGACCGTGTGGTCGGCGCTCAACTGCACGACCGGTCGACCGCCGCCGTGCAGGTTCCGGCGCAGGCCGGCCTCGGCGGCGGTGCGGTTGAAGGCGACCAGCGTGGTCAGCACCGTCGTGGTGATCAGCACCGTGAAGAGCACGGCGGCAGCCAGCGGCAGCCGCCCGCGAAGTCGGCGCAGGACAAAGCCGAGCATGTTCCCACTTCCCCCGTCACCGGTCAGCGTGTACCGGATGGCGGACGACTCTGTCAGATACGAACGAGCAGCGGAAGGGTCTTGCGCAAACAGGCTCGGAGGTGAGCAGAATCGATCCCCTTCCTTCACAACGGCGCGCGCACGGGGGACCAGAGAATGAACGAAACCGACAAGTCTTCGCCGATGGTCGTGGTCGAGGAGCTCTGGCGCAGCTTCGGCAGCGGGGAGCGCACCGTGCACGCACTGCGCGGGGTCTCCTTCACCGCGGCCCGCGGCGAACTCACCGCCCTCAAGGGCCGCTCGGGCTCCGGCAAGACCACCCTGCTCAACCTGGTCGGCGGACTCGACTCACCGACCAGCGGACGGATCTCGCTCGACGGCGCCGACCTGTCCGCCCTCGACGAGTCGGGGCGGCTCGCGCTGCGCCGGGACCGGATCGGCTTCGTCTTCCAGTCCTTCGGGCTGCTGCCGACGCTCACCGCCGCCGAGAACGTCGGCGTCCCGATGCGGCTGCGCCGGCTGCCCGCCGCCGAACGCGAGGAGCGGGTCCGCACCCTGCTGGCGCTGGTCGGGCTGGCCGACCACGCCGCGCAGCGGCCCACCGAACTCTCCGGCGGCCAGCAGCAGCGGGTGGCGATCGCCCGGGCGCTGGCCAACGAACCGGCCCTGATCATCGCGGACGAGCCGACCGGCCAGCTCGACTCGGAGACCGGCCTGGCCGTGATGGAGCTGCTCCGCGCGGTGGTCCGCTCGCAGGGCGTCACCGCGCTGGTCGCGACCCACGACCCGGCCCTGATGGCGCAGGCGGACCGGGTGATCGAGTTGCACGACGGCACGGTGAGCCTGCCGGAGGCCGCCGCGGCGGGCTGACCCGCACGCCCTGCGGGCCACCGACGCGAATTCGCGCCGGTGGCCCGCCGCATGTCGGTCAGGTCGGTCGGGCCGGTCGGGCCGGTCGGGTCGGTCAGGGGGAGGGGACGACCCGGGCGAAGTCGTGGTGGGTGCGGACGGCCCGGTCCCACTCCAGGGTGCGGATCAGCCGGTGCACGACCAGCAGCGGAATGAGGCCGAAGACACCGAACGACATGTCGACGAATTGCCAGAACAGCGGGATGCCGCGCAGCGGACCGCAGATCAGCGCGAGCGGGACGATGCCGCCGCAGGCGATCATCGCCCAGCGGATCACCCACACGTTGCGCACCGGATCCTTCAGCGGGCCCCAGAACGCGGCCGCGATCACCAGGTGCGCGAACGCCAGCCAGTCGGTGCCGTAGGCGAGGAACGGGTGGCTGCCGTAGCCGTCGGCGACGCCGTCGCCGACCCGCAGCACCCAGGCGTCCAGCGCGGGGAGCGCGTCGGCGAGGCCGGTGGCGTCCATGAACTTCACCAGCAGCGAGGTCTCGGTCTGCAACGGGAACGCGGTCAGCCCGCTGAGCACGAGGCAGACGATGAACAGCCACAACCAGCGCCTGATACGGCGTTGAACAAGTGCGGTGTCGGTGACGGTGGCAGGACCGGGGCCGGCGGTGGTGGAACCGGTCGGGGCCGTGGCGATGTCGGACATGGGGAATCCCCCCTCCATGACGCGGGTGCCGGAGACGGCACGCAGTGTCGCGAGAAGGACTCTAGACCTGAATTTGAACGCGTTCAACACGCTGGAACAGCTTCCCCCAAACGGGACGTTTCGGACCTGTCCACGGAAAGCCCTAATCTTGTCCCCCGTGACCGCCATCGCAGACCAGCCCACCAGGCCCGCCCCCGGACCGGCCGCCGACGAGGGACTCGCCCGCCGGCTCAAGGCGCTCGCCTGCACCGCGCCGCTGCACGACCTCGACAGCCGCAAGGTCAACCTGGCCGGCGAGTACGCCTCGTACACGATGGCCGAGATCGGCCTCGCCGCCATCGACCTGGTCACCCTCAACATGGACTTCGACACCGGGGCCGACCGCGACATAGTCCTCGGCCGCCTCCAGCCCCGGATCGCCGCCCAGAACCCCGGACGCGCCGTCACCGAGCACGAACGGGTGGCCCGCTGGGTGCTCGAATCGCTCATCAACGTCGGCAGCGTCGACCGCGGCTTCCGCGCCGTCTACGGCACCTTCGGCCCCGACGGCGAGTACACCCGCCGCGACTACGACTTCAAGCTCATCGAGGAAGTCCCCGGCCAGGACGGCGGCGTCTACCTGCGCACCACCGACGAGGCCGTCAACGTCCTCGTCGGCGCCCTCGACACCGACGTGACGAGCGCTCAGATCGCCGCCGAGGTCAAGCTGGAGGTGCTGATCCGCCGCGGCCGCCTCGCCGACGCCCAACTCGCCGCCGAACAGGCCCGCTACCGCACCGTCCAGTACGCCGAGACGCTGCGCCGCGCCCTGGAGGCCACCCGCCGCAACGTCCGGGCCGTCGACTGGATGGAGACCGTCCCCGACCTGATCGACGAGGCGCTCGACCACATCGCCGACCGGTACCGGCACGAGAACGCGATCCTCACCAACATCCGCAAGGCCCGCGACGAGAGCGCCGACGCCGAGCACAAGCGGCGCGCCGCCGAACTCGTCGACATCGTCAAGGACTGCATCCGCCGGCACACCCAGCTCCAGACCCGCCTGCTGGAGGCCGGCCCGCTGTTCCGCGCCGAACAGGACCGGCAGGCGTTCTCCGCGCCCACCGCCCGGGCCGGCATCGACCTGTACGGTCAACTCCTCGCACCCGTTCTCACCCTGCCGCTCGCGGACGCCACCCGGCCCACCGACGCGTTCTTCGCCCGCGGCACCGGACTGCGCACCCCCGTCTCGGTCCGGGTCAGCGACCTGGTCGAACTGCTGCTCACCCCGCCCGTGGAACGCGAACACCTCGGCGCCGAACTGCCCGAACCCGACCTGGTCGCCACCCCCGACGACAGCCGCTTCTCCGAAGCCCAGCTGGAGACCGCGCTCGACCTGCTCGACCTGCCCGCCGACGCGCCCCGCCGGCTCTCCGGCCTGCTCGCCGACGCCCGCGCCCGCGGCGCCGAACTCGCCGAGGACGGCGAGGAACTCGCGTACCTGGTCGCCCTGTTGGCCGTGCACGCGGCCAGCCCGCCGGTCGGCACCGCGTACCGGCAGGGCGAGGAACGCCTGCTGTTCGCCGTCGACGACGGCACCCGCCTGGACGACCCCGGCTTCGGCGGCGCGGACCTGATCGTCGGCAGCGCCCTGCTGGACGCCGCCGGCATGGCCGCCGACCGCCGGGACGCGAAGTGACACGCCCGGCCGGGGGCGGCACGCGCAGCACCTGGGGCGTGGGTCGCGCCTGCGGCGCGGGCAGCGCGAGCGGGATGGGTTGCGCCTGCGGCGTGGGCATTGCCTGTGGCGCGCACGTTGCCTGCGGCGCGGGCATCGTCCGCCGCACTGGTACCGCTGGCACGGCTCGTGGCACTGGCAGCACGCGCGCCGCCCGCACCGCCCGCACCACTCGCGGCATGCGTAGCACTGGCACTGCCCTTGGCACTTGCTTCGTCCGTGGCGCGCGCAGCGCCTGCGTCGTCCGCACCGCCCGCGGCACTGGCACCGCTCGCACCGCCCGCAGCCCTCGCAGCACGCGCAGCATTCGCACCGAAGGAGCACCTGCATGACCACCAGCACCGAGGCGTGGGCGCCGCAGGACGTCGCCGAACCGGCCGCCGCCGCTGCCGCCGCGCCCGCGCCGATCAGCCCGGCGGACGTCGCCGAGGCCGCCCGCCTGGTCTCCTTCGGCCTGCAGGCCAAGCTGCTGCCGTCCCGCGACGCCGAGTACGCCGAACTGGTCCGCCGCTACCGCGACGACCCGCCGTTCGGCCGCCTCGCCGACGCCGTCGCCACCGGCATGGGCCTGGTCGTGCTGGAGGTCTCGCCGCGGGCCGGCATGGCCGTCGCCGCCGCCGAGGACTCGGTATTCGCCGTCCGGATGGGCGACTACTCGCGCCGCGCCAACTCCGAGTCCACCGACCGCTTCCTGCACGGCCTCGCGCACCTCGCGGTCGCCGCGCTCGCCTTCCCCCGCCCCGAGGACCTCGCCGACGACGGCTACCTCGGCCGGGTCTCCGTCAACGGCGTGGACGCGTTCGTCCGGCAGGCCTGCCGCCGCCTGGAGGAACGCGCCGCCGCCGAGGGCAGCAACACCGACCCGGCGAGCGCCGCCCCCGCCCTGGAAGCCGCCTGGCGCGTGTGGGCCCGCCGCTCCGCGACCGGCGCCACCAAGGACGCCCGCCGGCTGTCCGGCTCCACCACCGGCATCGTCTCCAAGGCGGTGTCCTTCCTGGTCGACTCGGGTTTCCTGCAGAAGACCTCCGACGACGCCGGCGGCACCTACCGCACCACCGCCCGCTACCAGTTGCAGGTCCGCGACCTGGCCGGCAGCGCCGCCATGGCCGAACTCCTCGACCTGGGCGTCGTCCCCGTCAGCGACGGCACCGCCACCCTGCTGCCGCCCGACGACAGCGACGAACTGGTCGCCGACGCCGGACTGCCGTTCCACTCGCTCTGACCCACCCCCGCCACGTTCTGACCCACCCCCGCCACGTTCTGAACTGACCGCTCCAGGAGAACCACCGCACATGTACGAGCTGAACCGGGTCCGCCTGTACTCGATCGGACCGGCGGGCGCCCGCTACGCCGACACGGTGCTCGACCTGCGCGGCGTCGGCGAGCCGGTCCCCGAGCCGCAGCCCCAGCAGATCGGCCTGTTCGGCGAGGAACCCGAGGGCCCGCAGCGCCGCCCCGCACCCGCCGGCGTGCTGTTCCTGGAGAACGGCGGCGGCAAGTCCGTCCTGCTCAAGCTGATCTTCTCGGTGATGCTGCCCGGCCACCGCAACACCCTCGGCGGCGCCTCCTCCGGCGTGCTGCGCAAGTTCCTGCTCGCCGACGACTGCGGCCACGTCGCCCTCGAATGGCAGCACACCGTCACCGGCGAACTCATCGTCGTCGGCAAGGTCAGCGAATGGCGCGGCCGACAGGTCTCCTCCGACCCGCGGAAGTTCGCCGAACTCTGGTACTCCTTCCGGCCCGGCCCCGGCCTCACCCTGGACGGCCTGCCGGTCGCCGAACGCCCCAGCCTGGCCGGCGACCAGAAGACCCGCGGCCGCCGCCGCACCATGAAGGGCTTCCGCGACACCCTCACCGAGGCCGGCAAGGCCCACTCGCACCTCGACGTCACCTTCGAGGAGATCCACGACCGCTGGAACGAGCACCTCGGCGCGCTCGGCCTCGACCCCGAACTCTTCCGCTACCAGCGCGAGATGAACGCCGACGAGGGCGAGGCCGCCGGCCTGTTCGCGGTCCGCAACGACGCCGACTTCACCGACCTGCTGCTGCGCGCCGTCACCGACACCCGCGACACCGACGGCCTCGCCGACCTCGTCCACGGCTTCGCCGCCAAACTCGGCCGGCGCGCCGAACTCACCGCCGAACGCGAGTTCACCGCCGGCTCCGTCGACCTGCTCCAGCGCATCGTCGACGCCACCGCCGGACGCGAGACCGTCCGCGAGGGCCACCGCGCCGCCGAACGCCGCACCCGCCGGCTCGCCCTGTCGCTGTCCGCCCGCTCCGCCGTCGAACGCGACCGCGTCCACGACCTTGCCGTCGAGGTCGCCGCCGCCGCGAGCGCCGTCACCGCCGCCGAGACCGACCGTACCCGGCACGACCGGATCGTCGCCGAACTGACCTACCGGCACGCCACCCTCGGCCTGGAGGCCGCGACCGCCGAAGCCGGCCGACTGCGCCGCGAACTCACCGACGCCCGCGCCCAGTTCGCCTCCTGGCAGGCCGCCGAGGCGGTCCTGCGGCACCGTGCCGCAGCCGACCGCGCCGGCCGCGTCGCCGCCGCCATCCGGGAGGCCGAACTCGACGCCGCCCCCGCCCTCGCCGCCCGCGACCGCGCCGCCGGCGCCCTCGCCCGCGCCCTCGAAACCGCCGCGCTCAGCGCCGAGACCCGCGCCGACCAGGAGGAACTGCGCGCCGAGGAGCTCCAGCAGGACGGCTCCGCCGCCCAGGCCGAAGCCACCGCCGCCGCCACCGCCGCCCAGAAGGCCCGCTCCGAGGCCGAACACCTGCGCCAGCGCCTCACCGAGGTCGAGCAGGAGACCGCCGCCGCCGTCGAAGCCGGCTGGATCGACGACTCCGGTGCCGAACCCGACCCCGCCCGCGCCGCCCTGCACGCCGCCGACGCCGAACGCGCCGCCACCGAAGCCCTCGACCAGGCCCGCACCGCCGCCGACGCCGGCGCCGTCCGGGCCCGCGAGTCCGCCGCCGCCGAAGCCCGCGCCGAACTCGCCGCCGCCCGCGCCACCGACGCCCGCACCGCAGCCGAACGCGCCCTCGCCGCCGAACAGCGCACCGCCGCCCAACTCGCCGCCGAACCCCGGCTCGCCGAACTCCTCTCGCTCTCCCCGTACCAGGACGGCGCGGACGAGACCGAAGGCTTCCTGACGCCCCGTCAACTCGACGCCTCCGCCGAGGACCTGCGCGAACTGCTCGACCAGGCCGTCGCCAACGCCGAACGCACCCTGTTCGACCTGCGCACCGCCGCCGCCGACGACTCCCGGATCCTCGCCGCCCTCGGCGACGGCGGCCTGCTGCCGCCCGGCCCCGACGTCCTCGCCACCGTCGAACACCTCGGCGAACAGGGCATCCCCGCGCTGCCCGGCTGGCGCTACCTCGCCCAGTCCGTCGACCCCGCCGACCACGACGCCATCCTCGCCGCCCGCCCCGAACTCGTCGACGGCGTCGTCGTCACCGACCCCGCCTCGCTCGACCGGGCCCGCGAAGCCCTCGCCGCCGCCGCCCTGCTGCCCCGCTCCACCGTCGCCGTCGGCACCGCCGCCGCCCTCATCGCCCCCATCGAGGGCGAACCCGGCTTCTTCCTCGTGCCGCCGAACCCGGCCATGCACAACGAGACCGCCGCCGACGACGAACGCCGCGAACTGCGCGCCCGCGCCACCGCCCGCGAGGAACACATCCGCGAACTCGCCGCCCGCCTCGGCGGCGACCGCGCCCTCGCCGCCCGACTGGCCTCCTGGCACGCCAGCTGCCCGCCCGGCACCCTCGCCGAACTCGCCGAAACCGCCGCCGCAGCGGCCGACCGCGCCGAAGCCACCGCCGCCGAACTCGCCACCCTGCGCGCCGACCACGCCGAAGCCGACGCCGACCACCAGGCCGCCGCCGCCCGCCACGAGGAGTGCCGGGAGACCGCCCAGCGCACCCGCCGCCGCGCCGACGCCCTCGCCGGCCTCGCCTTCCGCCTCCGCGAACGCGCCAACTGGACCCGCCGGCAGCGCGAACTCGCCGACGACGCCACCGAATGCGAACGCCGCCAGGCGCTGTGCACCGAACGCGCCCGCACCTGCGACGAGGACCGCCGCGCCGCCCAGCGCGCCGCCGACGACGCCCGCCGCACCGTACGCACCCTGCGCGGCGAACGCGCCGAGATCGCCGCCGCCGACATCGCCGCCGACCCCGACGACACCGCCGTCCCCGCGTCCCTCCCCGCTCTCCGCGAGGCCTACCGGGCCGCCGCCCAGCTCTACGAAAAGGTCGGCGTCGGCGCCGACCTGCGCGCCGAACAGGCCCGCGCCGAAGGCGACCAGGCCGCCGCCGCAACCGAGCTGGAACGCCTCAGCAACAAGGTCAAGGCCCGCGCCGAAGAACTCCTCGCCAGCCCCGACGGCGCCGACGGCCCCGCCCGCCAGGCCGCCGCCGCCCGCGCCGAGGAACTCGTCACCATCATCGAGGCCCGCTCCGGCGCCGCCGCCGAAGAAGTCGGCCGCCTGCGCGGCGACGCCGAACGCTCCGCCCCGATCAACGGCGACGCCCACACCGACCTCCCCGAAGACCTGCTGCCCGCCGACCCCGAACACGCCCAGGCCCTGCTGCGCACCGCCACCGCACTGCTCGCCGAACGCCGCGAACGCGTCGACACCGCGCGCACCGAACACGCCGACCTCCAGCGGACGTTGGACCAGGCCCAGGCCGCCGCCACCGACTTCGAGGAACTCGCCGCCCAGCTCCGCGACGCGCTGCGCGACAACACCGGCGACGAGACCGAGACCGCCGACACCTACCTCGGCGGCCTCGCCGCGGCCCGCGCCGCCGCCACCGACACCCGGCGGGCCATGCGCACCGCCGCCACCGAACTCACCGGCGCCGAACTCGCCGTCCGCGACGCCTCCGACGCCCTCGTCCGGCACGCCAACGCCGCCCGCTACGAGGCCGTCCGCACCCCCGCCCGCCAGCAGATCCGCGAGCTGCCCGCCGCCGCCCTGCCCGACCACGCCGCCGCCTGGGCCGCCGCGTTCGCCCCCCGCCTGCGCGTCCTCACCGACGAACTCGCCCAGCTCGAACGCAACCGCGCCTCCATCGTCGACCGCCTCCGCGGCCTGGTCGAGTCCTCGCTCGCCACCCTGCGCGCCGCCCAGCGACTCTCCCGCCTCCCCGAAGGCCTCGGCGAGTGGTCGGGCCAGGAGTTCCTGCGCATCCGCTTCGACGACCCGGACCACGCCGTCCTGGTCGAACGGCTCGGCGAAGTCATCGACGAGGCCACCCGGTCCGCCGTCAAGAAGAACTCCGACCTGCGCCGCGACGGCATGTCCCTGCTGCTGCGCGGCGTCGCCGCCGCGATCGGCCCCAAGGGCGTCTCCGTCGAGATCCTCAAGCCGGACGCGGTCCTGCGCGCCGAGCGGGTCTCGGTCGGCCAGATGTCGGACGTCTTCTCCGGCGGCCAGCTGCTCACCGCGGCCATCGCCCTCTACTGCACGATGGCCGCCCTCCGCGCCAACGACCGCGGCCAGTCACAGCTCCGCCACGCCGGCACGCTGTTCCTCGACAACCCGATCGGCCGCGCCAACGCGACCTACCTGCTGGAGCTCCAGCGCGCCGTCGCCGACGCGCTCGGCGTCCAACTGATCTACACCACCGGCCTGTTCGACACCACGGCGCTCGCCGAGTTCCCCCTCGTCATCCGCCTCCGCAACGACGCCGACCTCCGGGCCGGCCTCAAGTACATCTCGGTCGAAGAACACCTCCGCCCGGGCCTCCCGACCCCCCAGGACCCCGACGGCCCGACGATCCACGGAGAGATCACGGCCACCCGGATGTTCCGCAAGCCCGAGTAGGAATCACCGTGTTCGAGGCGACCGAGGACGGGCCGGGATCACCTGGCCTGCTCGGTCGCGCGCTGCCGCAACTCACGGACATGGGTGTTGCGGTGGAACGGGCCGGTCATGGCGAGCATGGCGTCGATGCGGTCGTGGCATCGGGCGGACTGGACGAGTGGGAAATCGTCCAGCGCCCGGTGCCACGCGACGCACGCTTCCTCGATTCGTCCGGCTTCGAACTGTCGCTCGGCGAGCATCGCCCCGTACCGGACCCGGGTGCGCCGGAAGATCGGCTCGCGCAGACGATGGGATTCCTCCATCGACCTGATCGACCCGTTCAGGTCGCCGAGCTCGTAGCGGACTTGTGAGATGTGGTAATTCAGAGCTGAGGGGTCGTAGGAGCCGAACGCCTTGGCCTGGGACTCGGCCTTCTCCATCGAGGACTCGGCCTCGCCGATCCTCTGGAGAGCCACCGCCCGGTCTCCGACGATGGCGGCGGCGTGTGCCTGCTGGCCTGCCAGGAACGCGCGCATCCGGGGCGAGGCCTGGGGCGAGGCGGACGAGGCGTCGTCTGCCAGTCGAAGAGCTGTCGCGCCGTCGCCGAGATCCCCGTGCATGACGCTCATGCCACGCAGGGTGGTGCAGAAGGTGAGCCGGTCCCCGGCGGCTGCAGCCAACTCCAGTGCCTTGGCGTAGTAGCGGTCGGCGAGGCCGTCCAGACGCTCGTCCATGGCCATGTATCCGGTCAGGTAGCAGTGGTCGGAGGCGGCCGAGAGCATGGCCGTTCGGACCTCGTCGGTAGCCTCGGCGTGGAGGTAGGGCACGATCGTGTTCACCAGGAACGCTGCGGCCATGGGCCGGGCGAACCGGCCGCCGAACTGGTCGTCCAGGGCGCTGACCTGCTCCGTCATCGCAGCGACGGCCTCAACCTCGCGCATGCCGATTCGGGTGTGCGGGTTGGCCCGGATCAGCTTGAAACGGCTTGTGGCTTCCTGCCAGCCCGGAATGGCCATGGTTGCTGCGTAGAGGCCGGCAACGCCCATCAGTGCTCGGCGAGATGGGTCCATGTCCGCCCTCCCCAATTCAGCCAGTCCGGTCAGCGTATCGGCGTCGGCGACGACCGCAGATGTGGTGGCAAAGCCGGCTTCCACCGCTGTCACCGGCCGCCCGAGGCCTCGTGCCAGGACAACCAGGATCAGGTCCTGGGTCTTCCTCCGGGGCAGCGTGCCGTCGTTCAGCCAGTGACTCACCGACGACTCGTCGTACTTCAGGCGCAGGCCGGCACGGGTGCCCGCGCTGTTGATGGCCCGGGCGAACTGTCCATGCTTCCAGCCCAACTCGTCCAAAAGCCCCGCCAGGGCGGCGTTCTGATCGGCCCTCATCGGCATGGGCGACATCATGCCTGAATTCAAGTCTTTCAACTCGCGATCACGGCGAAGCAGTTCACTCCAACCATAGGTGGACGGTTGGCTGTTGGTGCGGCAGATCGGCATCCGGGCACGCCCTGGCCTGTCGCGCATCCGGTACTCGATCGAAGGGACACGCGCGATGAACATCATGGACGAGAAGATGCTGCAGGAGGCGTCGGGCCGGGTCTTCGGCGACGAGCCCGTGTACGAAGTCATGGAAACCACCGACCGGTACAGCTACAAGAAGATCTCCGGGTCGAGCGACTCCGTGCAGACGTACGACACCACTGCAGTCTGACGACCTGCGACCGGTCGTGACACTCTGCGAGGTTGCGGCCGGTCGCACCATTCCCACCGACGCGTGAAGGGACAGTCCGTCGATGTTCCAGTTCCGTATGACGCATGCAGACATCACCTACGACCGGCCCTGGAAGTGGGTTGCCGGTCGGTGGACGTGCGGGTCGTCCTGGATCAAGCCCTACCGGCACGAGTTGACCGAGCAGCTGGCTGTCACCGACGGCACTCGCACTGCATTCGTCTCGACCGTGCGAACGGCGACTGATGCCGGGACGGCCCGCCCGGAGGTCGCCGTCGTCGACTCCGCGGGGTTCCATCGCATCCTGGCCGAGATCCCGGCGAGCAGGGACGACTGGACCACGATCGACGTTTCCCCCGGCCACGCTGTTCGTCTCAGGACCGGGACCGCGTGCACCGCACCGCAGTACCTCGCCAGTGCCGGCGGAGTCCTGTACGGATCGTGGGATCTCACGGACCTGCGCGAACACCAGGATCCGGACCGGCTGGACGAGGTGGCCGTCACCCGACACCTCGGACTGCGCGCCCGCTATTCGGCGTCCACCTTCTGGCAGGACATCAGGCTTCTGACCGAACGGGCGACTGCGTCCTTCGGACCGGAGGGCTCGTTGACGATCCAGTTCCCGAAGGCGGCCGAGCACACCCGGGCGCGGGTTGCCAGAGGCGGAGCCGACCCGATCCCGCTGCTCCGGGACCTCCTCGATCTGGCCGTCACCCGGGTGCCCTGGATCGGCTCCAGAACTGCCGTGCAACTGTCGGGCGGCATGGACTCTGCGGTTGTCGCGTTGGCGATGCAGACCGCTCCCCAGGGCCGTGGGGTCACTGCCGGGGCCGTGATCCTGGACGGCGAGCGAGGAAATCAGCAGGGCGAGCGCCGGAAGCTGCTCCTGAAGTACCTCGCAGGCGGATGGGCGGACGTCACCGTGCAGGCCCTGGACCATCTGCCGTACGGGCCCGAATCAAGCTTCAGCAGCAACAACTGGATCTCTCCGAGTGCCGACATCCACACCGATGCCCTCGGTGCTCTCTCCAGCCGCTTCGCGCAGCGCGGGGTCACGGCCGTGTTCACCGGCATCGGCGGCGACGAATTGATGGCCACCACCTCGGCCGAGGACGAGGGCGGATGGGGCGGCTTCGAACCGGCCGACCTGCCGTCCTGGCTCGGGCCCAATGCCATCGATGCGATCAAGGACATCGACACGGCGATCACCCCGGCCTCTGCAGTGCCCGAGACCGCGCTCATGGCCAAGGCCGTGTGCGGCCCGGAGTTCCTGCGCCGCGGCCTGTGGCCGCTCCATCCGCTCACCGACCCGGTTCTGGTGCGGTACTGCGAGTGGCTGCCGCTGGAGTGGCGACGTGACAAGCGCGCTCTTCGGGAGGTGGTGGATCGCACCGGGTTGCCCGATGGTGTCTCCCACCCCCGGATCGTGGAGAACTTTCAGCAGGTCGTCACGATGGCCATGCGTCAATACGGCGTCCCCCGCATTCGGAAGATGCTCGCGGAGGGCTCCCCACTGATCGAGGCGGGTCTCCTGGACCCGGATCTGCTGTCCTCCACGGCTGACCGGCTGGCGAACGGCACCCTCGTGAAGGGCGACCACGAGGTGGTGTTCGTGCTGCTCGCCGACTCCGCCCTGATTCATCGTTAGGCTCTGTTTCCCGGGCGTTCCGGGCGTTCCGAAGGAGACGATCGTGTATCGGATGCGTGAGGCCACCGCAGCGGACGCGGGCCCGATCACGGACATGGTTCGGGCGAGGTCGGCGTGGCTGTCCGTCCGGGGGCTCGGCGAGTGTGCGGACCTGGCGGAGGAGTACGGCTCGCAGGCCGGGAACCCGGTCTTCCCGGTGTGGGTGCTGGAGCACGAGAGCGACGGTGTGGTCGGCTGCACCTCGCACTTCGGGAACGAGTCGCTGCCGCCGTGGGCGTTCACCGAGGACGAGCGGTCCGAGCCGACGCTGTTCCTGGCCACGACCTTCACCCGCCCGAACCGGCATCGGCTCGGACGGCTGATCGCCTGGTGGTCGTTGGACAGGGCCGCCGGGCAGGGGATGACCTGGGTGCGGCGCGGTACCGGACAGGGCCGCCTGGCCAGGTACTACCAGGAGGCCCAGGGGTGGGACTTGCTGCGAGTCTCCGACCGGCGAGGGCAGCAGGTCCACTTCCTCCAGCGGAAGGCCGAGCCCGTGCCCGGCCTGGCCGACCTGATGGCCGGCCGAGGGCTCTGAGGCCGGGCGAAGCCCACCGGGACAACGATTTCACGTCCCGGTGGGCTTCGCGTCGGGTCGTCAGCGCTTGGTCGAGACGGTGACCGAGGCGACCTTCATCGGGTGGCCCGGCTCGGTGGCTGTGGTCGGGGAACTGCCGTGTGCGGCGGGGAGGTTGCCGCCGATGGCGACGTTCAGGATCAGGAAGATGCCGTGGTGCACCGCCTGGTCCCAGGCGGCGGGTTCGACCTGGTCGGAGGTGACGGCGAAGTACTCCTGGCCGTCGCGGAGCCAGCGGACCTTCTCGGTGGCGGAGGTGCGGTCCACCTCGATCGTCCAGGTGTGGAAGGCGCCCCAGCAGTCCGCGCAGGGCTGTTCGCCGGAGCCCAGTCCGTTCGGCTCCTTGCAGGGGCCGCCCGGGGTGGTGCCGCAGTGCATCGTGCCGAAGGCGCCGCGGCCGCCGACCGATTCGAGGACGTCGAGTTCGCCGACGCCCGGCCAACCGGTGTATCCGTCACGGAGTTTGCCGCCGAGCGCCCAGAACGCGGGCCAGTATCCGGCAGCGGCAGGGCCGTTGACGGCGGGCAGCGCCAACTTCGCCTCCACGCGCAGTACTCCGCCCGCCGGTGCGGCGAAGTCCGCGCGCCTGGACTCGATGCGGCCGGAGGACCAGTGGCCGGAGGCGTCCCGGGTGGGCACGATCTCCAGTGAACCCTGCCCGTCCAGGCGGACGTTCGCGGTGGAGTCGGTCATGGTCTCGATCTCGCCGGTGCCCCACTGCGGGGCGGGGCAGCCGGGGTAGCAGGTGCCCAGGTCGTACTGCCAGTTCGCGGGGTCGGGCTTCGTACCGGCCGGGCCGTCGAACTCGTCGTGCAGCAGGGTGGTCCAGCCGTCGCCGAACAGGCCCGCCTCGGCGAGGAGTTGGTCGAGGCGCGCGGTGAGGACGACGGCCGCCGCGTTGGTCAGGTGCGAGTCGTCGCGGTACAGCAGGACGTGCTCCAGGACGGCCGGGCAGGTCCGGCCGTCGCCGGGGCAGAGCACCTGGTTGACGCCGACGGTGCGCACGCCGGGGACGCGGCCGGCGGTGATCTCCTCGGCCAGCGGGTCGGCCCACAGGCCCTCGCTGCGCGGGAAGTCGCAGGCGGAGGTGGTGTCGGGGTGCCCGGAGACGCAGGCCGGGACGTCCCGGCCGGGGATCGGGGTGTCCTGCAGGTAGACGATCGGGACGCCCAACTCCCGTAGCGGGGTGAGGGTCTGCTCCCAGCCGTGCAGCAGGGTCTCCCGGTCGGCGGTGTAGCGGTTCATGGTGGAGACCACGATCAGCTTCGGCTTCGGCCCGTCCTTGAGCCTGGCCAGGGCGTTCGTCCGCCAGGTGTCGCACTCGTGGTAGGTGCGCCCCAACTGGGGGTTGGTGACGGTGAGTTCGGGCAGCGGGCAGCCCTGCTTGACGAGTTCCTCGACGGACAGGCGGTGCTGGGCGGCGACGCCGAGCATGGCGGAGAACCACTGGCCGGCGTGCGAGTCGCCGAGCAGCACGATCCGGTCGTCGCCGGTGCCGAAGCGGCAGGGCGGGCTGGTGGTGTCGGCCGGGTTGACCTCGCAGAGGCCGTCCGGCGGGAAGTCCTGCCGGGCCTGGACGGGGTTGGGCACGGTCGGGCCGTGGGCGGGCGGGGCGGCGGCGAGCAGGGTGCGGCCGTCGCGGGCGCCCGGCGGCAGGCCGGCCGGGTCCGGGGGAGTGGAGGGGCCGAGGTTGCGGAGCGTGCCGGAGCCGACGACCAGCGCCAGCACCACCGGCATCACCACCGCGGTGAGGCCCAACGACAGTCCGCGGCGCGGGATTTCACCGAGCACCAGGCTGCGCCGCAGCGGCTGCTCCAGCCAGTGCAGGGCGGCGAGCGCGGGCAGCGCGGCGGCCGCCGTCAGGGCGACCTTGACGCCCCAGTGCAGGGCGCCCCACTGGGCTTCGGCGAGCACCAGCACCGGCCAGTGCCACAGGTACAGGTTGTAGGAGAGCCGGCCGATCGCGCGCGGCGCGCCGAGCGACAGCACCCGTCCCACCAGGTGCGTCCCGGAGCCGGCCAGGACGATCGCGGCGGTGCCGACGGTGGGCAGCAGGGCGGCGTACCCGGGGTAGGGGGTGCGGGCGTCGAAGAGCAGCACCGCGGCGAGCACTGCGGCCATGCCGCCGAGGCCCAGCAACTCCCGTATCAGGCGCGGTACTTGCCCGATCGGAAGCAGCGCGATGACCGCGCCGGCGGCGAACTGCCAGGCCCGGGTGGGCGTGGAGAGGTACGCGCCGGCGCTCCAGTGCAGGGAGAGCCAGAACGAGCCGGCGCCGAGCAGCAGCGTCAGGCCGAGCAGGGTGCGCCGTCTCCAGGCCCAGCGGGCGGCGAGCGCCATCAGCGGGGCCCACAGCAGGTAGAACTGCTCCTCGACGGCGAGCGACCAGAAGTGCAGCAGCACGCTGGGGTCGCGGCCGGCGGCCAGGTAGTCGGTCTGTTCGGCGATGAAGCGCCAGTTGGCGACGGACAGCGCGGAGGCGAGGACGTCGCGCTCCAGGTCGGCGCGGCGCAGCGGCGCGGTGAGCAGGGCGCCGAGGACGGCGACCACGGCGAGCACGACGGCGGCGGAGGGCAGCAGTCGGCGGGCGCGGCGCGAGTAGAACTCGGCGAGCCGGACCTTGCCCGTGGCGGCGCTCTCGCTGCGCAGCAGGCCGGTGATGAGGTAGCCGGAGATGACGAAGAAGACGTCGACGCCGACGAAGCCGCCGGCGAGGCCGGGCACGGCCGCGTGGAAGGCGAGCACGGCGAGCACGGCGACGGCCCGCAGGCCTTCGATGTCGGGCCTGAACTTCGGCCGTTCGACGGGTGGTTGCCCGAGAACGACGGTGAGCGGGGCGGTGCTGGTGGACACGGGAGGTGGACCTTTCAGCCCAGCCAGGGCAGCATCGGCGCCGCCCAGCCGGAGGCGAGCAGGGCGATCAGGGCGAGCGTGCTCGTGACGGCGAGGGCTTCGGGCCAGCGCCTGGGCCGCATCGCCGGGCGGGCCCCGGATTCGGTCGGTTCGGTGGCGTGCGGCCGCAGTTCGGCGTACAGGTCGCGGATCAGCGGGACGCCGAGGTGCAGCTGCACCGCGAGGTACAGGGCCAGGCCCCAGGTGTAGTGCCAGCCGTGCAGGGCGGTGGCGACGGCGATGCCGACGGTGGTGGCGGCCAGTGTGCCGGCCGTCCAGACCAGCGAGACCAGCAGCACGTTGCGGGCCATGCCGCCGGAGCGCCCGGGCTTGGCCGCGCCGGTGGGCACCCAGGCGGCGCTGCGGCCGCGGAGGGTGTGCCAGTAGGCGGTGGCGGCGGCGAAGCTCATCAGCACGTTGGCGCGCAGGACTTCGGAGCGCCAGCGGGTGCGGCTGACCCGGGGCAGCAGGACGTGCCAGAGCCACAGCAGGGAGAGCATCGGCAGCACGTACCAGGCGCGGACCTCGCCGGGGTAGGCGAACAGCATGACCAGCGGCGGCAGCGGTGCGGTGAGCACGTTCACGGCGGCGGCCAGGTAGCCGACGATGCCCTCGTCGAAGCAGCGTCGCATGCGCCAGGTCATGGCCTTGCGGGCGGTCCGGTCGCCGATCAGGTGCAGGTTGCCCATCGTCCAGCGGTACTGCTGGTTGACGAAGCTGGTGGTGGAGTCGGGCGAGGTGCCCTTGGCGACCAGCACCGGCACGTAGCGGGTGGTGAATCCCTGCTGGTGCAGGGCGAGCCCGGTGTACATGTCCTCGCTGTGGTCGAGCCGGGCGAAGCCGCCGGCGGCGTCGATGGCGGAACGCCGGTACACCGCGTTGGAGCCGCAGCAGATCGCCGCGTCGGAGGCGTCCCGGCTGGGCTGTATCCAGCGGAAGAACCACTCCTGGGCGGAGCCGGCGGCGCGCTGCACCCAGCCCATCGAGGCGTCGGTGTCGAAGCACTGCGGGCTCTGCACGATGCCGACCTTCGGGTCGCCGAAGTACGGCAGCAGGTGGTGCAGCAGGTCGGCGCGCGGCGCGAAGTCGGCGTCCAGGATGGCGACGTACTCGCCCCTGCTGAGGCCGAGCGCGTGGTTGAGGTTGCCGGCCTTCTTGAACTCGCCGCGGTTCGGCCGCACGACGTAGTGGTAGCCGAACTCGGCTGCCAGCGCGGCGACTTCGGGTCGGTCGCCGTCGTCCAGCACCCAGACGTCGAGCTGTCCGGGGTGGTCGAGCCGCGCCACCGCGCGGTAGGCGTTGGCGAGGATGTCGAGCGGTTCGCCGCAGGTCGGCAGGTACAGGTCGACGGACGGCGCCTCGGCGGGCTGCCAGGCGGCGACCAGCAGTTCGTGGCCGGCCCGGGTGAAGCGCCGGCGGCGCAGCCCGTTGAGGCAGGTCAGTGCGAGCGCGACCACATTGACGCCGAGAACGGCCAGGAACGGCCAGAGTGCGGGCGTGCGCAGCGAAAAACTGAACATGGTGGCCGCGCTGAGCACGAAGGCGAGTGCGGAGAGTAGCGGAACCCAGCGGCGCTGAGGTCCGAAATACCAGTAGAGCTCCTGATCGGAGGGTGGCGACGGAAGGTGATTGACAGTCATATGGGCCCCCCACGGCCGGTCATTGACACCTGTCGCCGGTCAGATTACCCGATTGGTATAGACCAAATGACCACAGAGGATGAACGGTGGGGCAACTCCGGTAAAGCCCGTGTGACCAGGCATGACCGTGTCAGGAAGTGCCCCCCCGGCATCCGCTCGGTGGGGCTTCTGAGGCGGTTGACGAGCAGAGTGACGAGACGGTTCCACGGTTGAACTGGCGAAGGGTCGCCGGACCGGGTGGCGAGTATTCGCCTTGCCCGGATGGTGAATTGACGGTCCGTCAGGCTCGTGGCCGGAGGCTCGGTCGGCGGCTCAGTGGGCGGCGGGCTTCGGGGTGGTGAAGCACGGCTCGGCGGCGGCGAGCACCGCATCCAGCAGGCCGGGGAAGCGTGCGGCAAGATCGCCGACGCGCAGTGTGTTCATCTTAGAGGTGCCGCGACGGTGCTGGCGGATCAGTCCGGCCTCGCGCAGGACGCGGAAGTGGTGCGTCAACGTCGATTTGGTGACCGGCAGTTCGAACGCCAGGCAGTTCAGCTCGTCGCCGCCCGCCCAGGCCAGGTCCGCGACGATCCGCAGCCGGGTCGGGTCCGCGAGCGCGTGCAGCACTGCTTCAAGGCGCAACTCGTCGACGGCCGGCTCCGGCAGCAGTCCCGGGCAGTCCTGGTGGCAGTCCTCGTCGATGGTCACGCTGCCATGGTACGAGAACTCTCGTAGTTTGACAGATCTCGTAGTACGGCGGCTATCGTACGAAGCGAAGACACCGTCGCTGTCGGGACCACAGGAAGGACGGGCCCTCGTGAGCGCCCTGTTCGAACCGATCACCCTCCGTTCGCTGACCATTCCCAACCGGATCTGGCTCAGCCCGATGTGCATGTACTCGGCCGCCCCCGAAGGCCCCGAGACCGGCGTTGCCACCGACTTCCACCTCGCCCACCTCGGCTCCCGCGCCGCCGGCGGCGCGGGCCTGGTCATGGTCGAGGCCACCGGCGTCCGCCCCGACGCCCGGATCTCCCCGTGGGACCTCGGCCTGTGGAACGACCGGCAGCAGGACGCCCTCACCCGGGTCGCGGCGCTGATCCGGCAGCACGGTTCGGTTCCGGCGATCCAGCTGGCCCACGCCGGGCGGAAGGCCTCCACCGGGAAGGCCAACGCGGGCGGCGGTCCACTGGGCGTCGAGGACGGCGGGTGGCCGGTGGTGGGCGCCTCGGCGATTCCCTTCAACGAGGAGTCCCCGACTCCGCTGGAACTGACGGAAGCTCAGATCGCGGAACTGGTCGAGGACTTCGCCTCCTCGGCCCGCCGCGCACTGGCCGCGGGCTTCCAGGTGGTCGAGGTGCACGGCGCCCACGGCTACCTGGTCCACCAGTTCCTCTCCCCGATCACCAACCACCGCACCGACGGCTACGGCGGCGACTTCGCGGGCCGCAGCCGCCTGGCCCGCGAGATCGCCACCGCGGTGCGGGCCGTCTGGCCCGCGGACCTCCCGGTGCTGTTCCGCGTCTCCGCCACCGACTGGGTCCCCGAGCAGCCCAGCTGGACGGTCGAGGAGAGCGTCCTGCTCGCCAAGGAACTCCAGGCCATCGGCGTCGACCTGCTCGACGTCTCCACCGGCGGCCTCGTCCCGCACGCGAAGATCGCCGTCGGGCCCGGCTACCAGGTCCCGTTCGCGGCCCGGATCCGCCGCGAGGCGGGGCTGCCGGTCAGCTCGGTCGGCCTGATCACCGAGCCGGGCCAGGCGGAGGCGATCCTCACGGACGGCGAGGCGGACGCGGTCATGCTCGGCCGCGAGCTGCTGCGCGACCCGTACTGGCCGCTGCACGCGGCGAAGACGCTCGGCGTGAAGGCCGACTGGCCGGAGCAGTACGGCTTCGTCGTCGCGAGGTGAACCACGAGGGGCGCGGGGGCCGGTCGGGTGATCCACCAGCCGGATCGCGACGAGGGAGAGGGGCAGCACTATCCCGCGATCTCGCCGACGGGAGTCTCCCGCTTCGCGCAGTTCCCCGCGCCCCCAGTTGTGCTCCCACTGTCGGGCTCGACCATGAACATCCCGAGCAGGACCCCCGCCACCGGAACCGCCGGCAGGACCGCGAGAACGCCCTCCGGACCGTGGGACTGGGCGATGAGGCCGAAGAGCGGGGCGAGCAGGCCGCCGACGCTGACGGCGAGGCCGAGGGTGACGCCGGCGGCGGTGCCGGGGCGGGTGGGGAGGTAGTCCTGGCCGAGTTTGACCAGGACGGCGAACGGCAGGTTGAGCATCGCGCCCGCCAGCACGGCGAAGAGGAGCGGCGCCCACGGACCCGGCGCCACCCGGAGGAGCAGCAGTGCGGGGGCGGTGAGCGCCGTGCCCCACTGCGCGGTGCGGACCATGCCGATCCGGTCGGCGAGGCGTCCGCCGCCGAGGGTGCCGACGACGCCGCCGAGCAGGAAGCAGGTCAGAGCCGCGCCCGCCAGCAGGTGGGAGGCGCCGAGGTGGCGGAGCCAGTACAGCTCGATGAAGGTGCTGACCCCGAAGAAGGCGACCGAGCGGACGATCTCGACGCCCGTCAGCACCAGGAACGGCCGCCACCGGTCCTTCCCCGTCCGGACGGCCGAACCGCCGGGGCCCCCGTACCGGCGGTGGCGGGCCCGGAACAGGACGGCGGCCATCGCGAGGGCGGGCAGCACGAACACCGCCGTCGCCCGGACGCCCCACGCGGTGAGCAGCGGCGTGGCGAGCACCGGGGCGAGGAAGAAGCCGACGCTGCCGCCCGCCGCGAAGACGCTCATCGCGCCCGCGCTGTCGCCGGCCGCCTCCCGGGCCGCCCGTCCCGCCGCCGGGTGGAACGCCGCCACCCCGAGACCGGAGAGCAGCACCAGCAGCCACACCAGGGCGTAGCCGTCGGCGAGTCCGCTCAGGCCGACGCCGAGTCCGGCCAGGGCCAGGCCGGCGGCGGACAGCCACGGCAGCGGGCGGCGGTCCACCAGCAGCCCGACCAGCGGTTGCGGTACGGCGCTGCCGAGGGTGGCGGCGAGCGTCAACCCGCCCGCGGCGACGTAGCCGTAGCCGCGTTCCAGCACGAAGTACGGGACGACGGCCGGCACCAGCCCCTGGTACAGGTCGTCCACGGCGTGCGCC
Source organism: Kitasatospora sp. NPDC059795 (assembly GCF_042732175.1). Lineage (NCBI taxonomy): Bacteria > Bacillati > Actinomycetota > Actinomycetes > Kitasatosporales > Streptomycetaceae > Kitasatospora > Kitasatospora sp. NPDC059795. Next base: position 46,159 of record NZ_JBHWID010000017.1, on the reverse strand, counting down.
GCGCCCCACAGTCTCATCCGGCGCCACACGCCGGCCTGTTGCGTCGTCATGGACCCAGCGTGGCCGCCGCACCGGCAGGCAGGCTTCCGCTACTCTGCCAACTCATGTCGCCGGCCCGCCAATTGCCACCGCACCAGAAGGAGACCGGCCCGAGCCGTCACCCCCTGGCGCACCACGAACGCATCGACTGGCACTGGCACGACGTCAACCAGCTGATCGCGCCGGGTCTCGGCGTGCTGGAGGTGAGCACGCCGCACGGCCGCTGGGTGGTGCCGCCGCACCGCGCGGTGTGGCTGCCCGCCGGGGTCGCGCACACCCACCGGGCGCACGGGCCCAGCGAGTTGAGGTGCCTGGTGTATCCGGCGGGGACGAACCCGCTGGGCCTGTCCGCGCCCGCCGTGCTGGCCGTCACCCCGCTGCTGCGGGAGATCGTCGCGCACCTGACCGGCCCGGACGCGCCCGCCGGACGACCCGCCCGGACGCTCGAACTGGCCGCCCTGGACCAGCTCGCGCACGCCCCCGAACTGCCGCTCGGCCTGCCGCAGCCCACCGACCCGCGCCTGCGCGACCTCGCGGCGCTGCTCACCGCCGACCCCTCCGACGGGCGTTCGCTGGCCGAACTCGGCCGGGCCGTCGGGGCGGGGGAGCGCACCCTGAGCCGGCTGTTCCGCCGCGAGCTCGGCCTGGGCTTTCCACAGTGGCGCACCCAACTGCGCCTCCAGCACGCCCTGGTGCTGCTCGCGCAGGGGCGCTCGGTGACGTCCACCGCCGTGGCCTGCGGGTTCCGTTCGCCGAGCGCGTTCATCGAGGCGTTCCGGCACGCGTTCGGCACCACCCCGGGCCGCCACCAGCAGCAGTGACGGACGGTCGGCTCCCGTAGCCGTGGGGCGTGGTCAGCTCCCGTACGCCGACGGGCGGCCGTTCCGGCGGTGGGCGCGTTCGCGTGAACCGTCCAGCGGGCCGGTCGAGTTGGGCGTGCGGCGGCGGGAGGCCGCGACCTGGCGGGAGACCACCACGTCTATCAGGCACCAGACCAGCACGAAGACGCCCATCGCCATCAGCGCCAGCGCGGGCACGATCAGGCCGGTGTGCGACCAGGAGGCCAGCACGGCGACTATCACCGTCACCACCGTGAACGCGAATGCGAGGCCCGCCCGGACGGCGGCGGCCCGCACCTCGTCCGGCAGCCGCCTGCGCCGACGACGCGCCATCACCCCACCCCCTGTCGGACCCCAGGTTGCCCCTGTAGGGGTGAAGGTATGCCGCTACCCGGCTGAATTCCACTCAAACCGGGCGTGTCGCGTGTCGACGGACCGTCAACCCCCCGTTCAGGATCGTATTCCGCCCGGCAAGAGGGCCCGGCGAGAGGGCCCGGCGAGAGGGCCCGACGGGGAGTCAGTCGGTGAGGGTCGCGTCCAGCTCCTCCAGCGCGCCGACCACGATGGTGCGCATCGCCCGCTCGGCCACTTCCGACTCGCCCGCGCAGATCGCCTCGGCTACCTCCCGGTGCAGCTGCACCGCGTACTCGCGCGGCCGGTGCGGCATCAGGCGGTGCTCGGTGCGGCCGGTCAGCACCGCGCCGACGGTGTCCTTGAGGTGCGCGAACATCTCGTTCCCGGACGCCCGCAGCACCGCCGCGTGGAAGGCGATGTCGTGTGCGAGGAAGGACTCCAGGTCCGCCGCCCGGGCGGTGACGGTCAGCTCGACGGCCAGCGCGCCGAGCTCCCGCCGGTCGTCGTCGCTGGCGTTGCGCGCCGCCAGCGCCGCCGCCGCCGGCTCCACCGCGACCCGCAGCGAACCGAGCGAGCGCAACTGCGCGGAGCGGTCCGCGCCGGCCAGCCGCCAGCGGATCACCAGCGGGTCGAAGACGTCCCAGTCGCTGCGCGGCCGCACCGTGATGCCGACCCGGCGGCGCGGCTCGACCAGCCGCATCGACTCCAGGATCCGCACCGCCTCCCGCACCACCGTGCGGGACACCCCGTGCTGCGCCTCCAGCTCCTCGGCGCGCAGCACGGTGCCCGCGGGCAGTTCGCCGGAGGCGATCGCCGGACCGAGGTGGGCAAGCAGTCGGCCGGGCAGGCCCTGGATCTCCATTCCGCCAGCCTATCGGCGACGTCACACCCGGCCGCCAAGGGCTCCCACCTGCGGCGATGCAGGAACGGAGCAGACAAGTATGACGATTGGGTTTCGGTGGCTTGAATAAGTCATACCTTTGGGTCTACCTTGCCCGTGACCAGGCAAGGACAGGAGCACCACCCATGGCTCTCAACGTCGAGAACCAGCAGCCGCCCGTCATCGTGGTGATGGGCGTCTCCGGAGTCGGGAAGACCACCGTCGCCCGACTGCTCGCCCACCGCCTCGGCCTTCCGTACGCCGAGGCCGACGACTTCCACCCCGCCGCCAACATCGCCAAGATGAGCGCCGGGACACCGCTGGACGACCAGGACCGCGAACCCTGGCTGCGCGCCCTCGGCGCATGGCTCGGCGAGCGGGCCGAGGCCGGCACCGGCGGCGTCGTCACCTGCTCCGCCCTCAAGCGCAGCTACCGCGACATCCTGCGGGACGCCTGCCCCGAGGCGTTCTTCCTGCACCTGTCCGGCAGTCACGAGCTGGTCGGCGACCGCATCGCCCACCGCACGGGCCACTTCATGCCGCCCTCGCTGCTGGACTCCCAGTACGCCACCCTCGAACCGCTCCGGGCGGACGAGAGCGGCCTCGTACTGGACGTCGACGCCGACCCCGACACGCTCGTCGAACGCGCCGTCGCCGGCCTGCCGAACTGACCCCCACCTCGTCACACCCGCCGCCGCCCCGGTCAGGACCCGGGCGGTGAGGGCCCGTCAATGGAGACTCGCGTGACCCCCACCCTGCTGGCCGCCGCCGCGCCGGCACTTCCCCACACGGACAGCGACGGCCAACTGCTGGTCGCGGTGCTGCTCAGCATCGGCGCGATCGTGCTGCTGATCACCAAGTTCAAGCTGCACCCGTTCCTGGCGCTGACCCTCGGCTCGGGCCTGCTCGCCGCCGTCGCCGGCGCGCCGTTCGACAAGCTGCTCAGCAGCTTCTCCACCGGCTTCGGCTCCACCGTCGCCTCCGTCGGCCTGCTGATCGGCCTCGGCGCGATGCTCGGCAAGCTGCTCGCCGACTCCGGCGGCGCCAACATCATCGCCGACACGGTGCTCGCCCGGACCGGCCCGAAGATGCTGCCCTGGGCGATGGCGCTGATCGCCGCCGTGCTCGGCCTGCCGCTGTTCTTCGAGGTCGGCGTCGTCCTGCTGATCCCGATCGTGCTGCTGGTCGCCCGCCGCGGCAACGTCCCGCTGATGCGGATCGGCATCCCCGCGCTGGCCGGCCTGTCCGTGCTGCACGGCCTGGTCCCGCCGCACCCCGGCCCGCTGGTCGCCGTGGACGCCCTGAAGGCCGACCTCGGCGTCACCCTGGCGCTCGGCCTGCTGATCGCCGTGCCCACCCTGATCGTGGCCGGCCCGCTGTTCTCCCGGGTCGCCCAGCGCTGGGTCGGCCCGCTGGAGATCCCCGCCGACACCACCCCCGTCGACACCGTCGAGCGCGAGAAGACCCCGCGCTTCGGCGCCGTCCTCGTCACCATCCTGCTGCCGGTCGTGCTGATGCTCGGCAAGGCCCTCGCCGACGTGGTCGTCGACGACCCGAAGGCCGGCGTCCAGCGGTTCTTCGACTTCATCGGCTCCCCGCTGATCGCGCTGCTCGCCGCGACCCTGCTCGCCATGGTCACCCTCGGCAAGGCCGCCGGGTTCGACAAGGGCAGGATCTCCGAGACGGTCGGCAGCTCGCTCGGCCCGATCGCCGGCATCGTCTTCATCGTCGGCGCGGGCGGCGGCTTCAAGCAGACCCTGATCGACGTCGGCGTCGGCAACGCCGTCAGCGAGTGGTCCGGCAAGTGGCACATCTCCGCGCTGCTGCTCGGCTGGCTGATCGCCGTGCTGATCCGCCTCGCGACCGGCTCCGCCACCGTCGCCACCATCACCGCCGCCGGCATCGTCGCCCCGCTGGCCGCCGACATGTCCACCACCCACGCCGCGCTGCTGGTGCTGGCCATCGGCGCCGGCTCGCTGTTCCTGTCGCACGTCAACGACGCCGGGTTCTGGCTGGTGAAGGAGTACTTCGGGATGAGCGTCGGCCAGACGCTGAAGTCCTGGTCGATGATGGAGACGGTGATCTCGGTGGTCGCGATCGCCCTGATCATGCCGCTGAGCCTGATCATCTAGCGCGCAGCACCCCGTCCCACGCGCAGCACCCCGTCCCACGCGCAGTACCCCACAGACCGCGACGCCCTCCGGATCCCGCTTCTCTCCCGGAGGGCGTCGTCGTGCGTCTACCGGGCCAGCAGCTCCGCGGTCCGCTTGCGGACCTCCTCGGTGTCCAGCCCGCGCACCGTCAGCGTGGTGCGCCGCCGCAGCACGTCGTCCACCGTGTACGCCCACTCCTGCTCGGCCGCGTACACCACCTGCGCCCACACGTCCGGCCCGTCCGGGTGGACCCGGGCGCCGAGTTCGGGGCGGTCGGCGATCAGCCGGGCGATCTCGAAGGACAGCGTGCCGTAGTGGGTGGCGAGGTGGCGGGCCACCAGCGGGTCCATCCGGGAGCCCGGCTCGCGGTCCATCAGCAGGCGGTGCGCGACGGCCTGCGGGGCGCCGATGCCGGGCAGCGGCACGGTCGCCGGGATGGGCGAGACGTCCTCGGCGAGGCCCACGCCGCGCGCGTGCTTCAGCTTCTCCAGCACCACCCGGCCGATGTGCCGGTAGGTGGTCCACTTGCCGCCCGCCACCGACAGCATCCCGGCCCGGCCCTCGGTGACGACCGTCTCCCGCTTGGCCGCGGCCGTCGCCCCCGGGCCGCCCGGCAGCACCCGCAGGCCCGCGAAGGCGTACGTGATGTCCTCGCGCCGCAGGTGCTCGTCGCGCACCGCGTGGCCCGCCTCGGACAGGATCTGGTCGACGTCCGCGTCGGTGGGACGCACGTCCAGCGGGTCGCCGGTGTACTCCTCGTCGGTGGTGCCGAGCAGGACGTGGTCCTCCCACGGGATGGCGAAGGACACCCGGTACTGGTCGATCGGGATGGTCAGCGCGGCCCGCCACGGCGCCTGCCGGCGCAGCACCACGTGCGCGCCCTTCGACAGCCGGATCGACGGCTCGGCGCCCGCGAACTCCATCCGCCGCAGGTGGTCCACCCACGGGCCGGTGGCGTTCAGCACCAGGCGGGCGTCGATGCCGAACTCGGCGCCGTCGAGGCGGTCGCGGACCTCCGCGCCCGTCACCCGGCCGCGGGTGAAGCGCAGGCCCGTCACCTCGGCGTGGTTGAGCACCACCGCGCCCGCGTCGACCGCCGCGCGGACCGTCATCACGGCCATCCGGGCGTCGTTCATCTGGTGGTCGCCGTAGACCGCGACCCGCCGCAGGCCCTCGGTGCGCAGCCCCGGCACCGCGCGGGCCGCCACCGCGGGGGAGACCACCCGGCCCAGGCCGTCGCGGAACGCCGACAGCGCCGAGTACAGGAACACGCCCGCGCCGAGCTTGGGCGCCGAGTGCGGGCCGCCCTCGTAGACCGGGACGAAGAAGGTCAGCGGGTTGACCAGGTGCGGGGCCACGTCGGTGGCCAGCGCCCGGCGCTCCTTGTGGTTCTCGGCGACCAGCTTGACCGCGCCGGTCTGCAGGTAGCGCAGCCCGCCGTGGACCAGCTTGGAGGACGCGGAGGAGGTGGCGTTCGCGAAGTCCCCGGCGTCCACCATGGCCACCTTCAGACCCGCCTGGGCGGCCGTCCACGCGGTGGCGGTGCCGAGGATGCCGCCGCCGATCACCAGCAGGTCGTAGCGGGCCCGGCCGAGCAGGTCGCGAGTGGCGGCGCGGGAGGCGACGCGGCCGGCGGCGCGCTCGGCGCCCAGGGTCGGGATGCTTGCCATGGTGTGTGCGGCGGGCCCGGTACGCGGCCGGTCCGCGTCTCCTTTCGGTGATGGGTCTCTGACAGGGCGTCAGAGCTGCGGCTGCTCGTCGTCCTGCTCGATCCAGCCCATGGTGCGCTCCACCGCTTTCAGCCAGTTGCGGTGCTCGCGTTCGCGGGTCGCCGCGTCCATCCGGGGCGTCCACTCGGCGGCCCGGTGCCAGTTGGCGCGCAGGGTGTCCGGCCCGTCCCAGAAGCCGACCGCCAGGCCGGCCGCGTAGGCCGCGCCGAGGGCAGTGGTCTCGGCGACGTACGGGCGCTCCACCGGGACGTCCAGGACGTCCGCGATGTTCTGCATCAGCAGGTTGTTGGAGGTCATGCCGCCGTCGACCTTCAACGCGGTCAGCGTGACACCGGAGTCCTTCTGCATGGCGTCCACCACCTCGCGGGTCTGCCAGGCGGTCGCCTCCAGCACCGCCCGCGCCAGGTGGCCCTTGGTGACGTACCTGGTCAGGCCGGCGATCACACCGCGCGCGTCGGAACGCCAGTACGGGGCGAACAGGCCGGAGAACGCGGGCACGAAGTACGCGCCGCCGTTGTCCTCGACGGTGCCCGCCAGGGTCTCGATCTCGGCGGCCGTCGAGATGATGCCGAGCTGGTCGCGCAGCCACTGCACCAGCGAACCGGTGACCGCGATCGACCCCTCCAGCGCGTACACCGGCGGCTGCTCGCCGATCCGGTAGCCGACCGTGGTGAGCAGCCCGTGGTACGAGTTGACGATCCGCTCGCCGGTGTTCAGCAGCAGGAACGTGCCGGTGCCGTACGTCGACTTGGCCTCGCCGACGTCGAAGCAGGTCTGGCCGAACAGCGCCGCCTGCTGGTCGCCGAGCGCCGCCGCGACTGGCACGCCCGCCAGCACGCCGACCGCCTCGCCGTACACCTCGGCGGAGGAGCGGATCTGCGGCAGCATCGCCATCGGCACGCCGATCGACTCGGCGATCCGCTCGTCCCACTCCAGGGTGTGCAGGTTCATCAGCAGGGTGCGCGAGGCGTTGGTGACGTCCGTGACGTGCCGGCCGCCGTGCACGCCGCCCGTCAGGTTCCAGATCACCCAGGTGTCCATGGTGCCGAACAGGATGTCCCCGGCCTCGGCGCGCTCGCGCAGACCCTCGACGTTGTCCAGCAGCCAGCGGATCTTCGGCCCCGCGAAGTAGCTCGCCAGCGGCAGCCCCGTCTCCCGGCGGAACCGGTCCTGGCCGACATTGCGGCCGAGCTCCCGGCAGAGCGCCTCGGTGCGGGTGTCCTGCCAGACGATCGCGTGGTGCACCGGCTCGCCGGTGTGCCGGTCCCACAGGACGGTGGTCTCGCGCTGGTTGGTGATGCCGACCGCCCGGATGTCCTCCCGGGTCAGCCCCGCCTTCTCCAGCGCGCCCCGCACCACCGCCTGCACCCGCGTCCAGATCTCCGCCGCGTCGTGCTCCACCCAGCCCGGCTGCGGAAAGATCTGCGCATGCTCCTGCTGCTCGACGGCGACGATCCGGCCGTCCGCCCCGAACAGGATGCACCGGCTGGACGTGGTGCCCTGGTCGATCGCGGCGATGTAGCTGGCAGTCATGCGGTTCCTCGGCTCGGCTCGGGGACGGGGGGACGTCAACGGGCGCGGGGTGACTCTTCGTCAGTCCCCGTGCGCGCGGGTCCGGCAAACCACGCGAGGGGCGCGGCACGCCCGGACCCTCCAGCCGCCGTTCGACAATGTCGACCGACGTTTGGAAGCCAACAGCAGCCGGACGCCCGACGTCAAGGCGTTGTGACACGCGACGCGTCCATGATCACGCCCTGCCGTCGAGCGGTCACCCGCTGCGGCTCGATCAACTGATTGCTCTTCGGTTGTGCTTTCGGTTGCTCTTCGGTCGTGCTTCGGGTCGGTCGTGCTTCGGGTCGGTCGTGCTTCGGGTCGGTCGTGCTTCGGGTCGGTCGTGCTTCGGGTCGGTCGTGCTTCGGGTCGGTCGCGCTTCAGAACCGGTGCGCGCCGAGGTCCCGCGAGATCGCCCGGGCCGCCGTCCGCACCGACGCCACCAGCGACGGCCGCACCGCGCCGCCCTCGCACACCGTCTCCACCGCGCCGCTCACGCACACCGCGCCCACCGGATTGCGCCGCCGGTCCTGGATCAGCGCCGCCACCGAAGCCACGCCCTCCCAGGTCTCCTCGACCGCGTCCGCCCAGCCGCGCTCCCGCACCAGCGCGCACTGCGCGTCCAGCGCCGCCGGCTCGGTCACCGTCCGGGGCGTGAACGCCTCCCACGGCCCGTCGCCCAACTCGCCGCGCGCCACCGGGTCGTACGCCAGCAGCACCTTGCCCAGCGCCGTCGCGTGCAACGGCTGCATCGAACCGACCTCCAGCACCTGCCGGGTGTCGTCCGGCCGGAACACGTGGTGCACCACCAGCACCCCCCGCTGGTGCAGCACCCCCAGGTACACCGTCTCGCCGGCCGCCCGCGCCAGGTCGTCCGCCCACACCAGCGCCCGGGCCCGCAGCTCGTGCACGTCCAGATAGCTCTGGCCGAGCCGCAACAGCTCCGCCCCCAACTGGTACTTGCCGCTGTCCGGGTCCTGCTCGACGAACCCCTCCTGCTGCAGCGTGCGCAGAATGCCGTGCGCCGTGCCCTTCGCCAACCCCAGCCCCGTCGCCACCTCCGACAGGCCGAGCCGCCGCTCCCCGCCCGCCAACAGGCGCAGGATCGCGGCCGCCCGCGACAGCGACTGGATCGCACCGGGCACCGGCCCACCTCCACTGACCACCGGTCGGCCATGCCGACCCCACCTGACGTCCTCCGACCGTACTACCCCGGCGACCCCGGAACCTCACACCGGTCTCACCAGGGCGTCACATCGGTCTCACCCGGGCGTCGGTCGCGCGCGGGCCTCACCCGGGCCTCACGCCGGTCTGGCGCGGGCCTCACGCCGCTGCGGCCGGATCCGCCACCCAGCCCGCCACCAGCACCAGGCCCGAGGGACGGTGCACCGCCAGGAACGCGAACGGCCGGTCGAAGCGCGCCACCGCCCGACGCGCCCGGAACCGCCGGATCATCAGGCCGGCGGACCTGGTCATCGCCACCGCCGTCACCGCACCCGCCTCGAAGCCCTCCGCCGAGAACTCCGCCACCGCCACCTGCTTCGCCTGCGACACCTTCAACGGCGCGCTCCCGCTGATGCCGCGGAACCAGTCGCCGTCCTGCGCGGCCGTCCGCAGCCCGAACAGCTCCGCGCGCGCCAGCAGGTCGTGCTCGGCCCGGACCGTGAAGCCCACGGTCCGCAACTCACCGACATCGCCGGGCTTCGACGCGTCGACCGTCGCCAACTCCAGCCCCGGCCACGACTCCCCGTCCGACAGGCCCGCCACCGGCATCCGCCACGACTCGCCCGACACCAGCCCGAACCCGGCCGCCACCACCGCCCCCGGCGCCGCACCCTCCTCGCCCAGCACCAGATGGACGTCCACCTCGCCGTCCCCGACCACCCGGACCTCCGTCACCGGGCCCGCCGAGGTCTCCGCCACCGCGATCCGCTCGTACCACTCCGCCCCGGACGCCTCCAGCATCATCAACTCCCGCCGCCCCCACGGGCCTTCGGCCACCCGCCGACGCGCCGGACGGAACGGCTCCACCCATCTGGTCCGCACCGCCACCGCCGACGCCAGCACCAGATCCGCCCCCACGACGTCCACCGGCATCCGCCGCAGCAGACCGCCGGTCCGCTCCGCCGCCCACGCGTCCAGCGCGGCCCGATCGGCGTCCGGATCACCCGTCAACCGCCCCCACACCGACTCGCCCAGCTGCGCCGCCCAGCCGGCCTCGACCTCGGTCCGCTCCGCCGTCCACACCCCGAGCGCCGCCGCACACCCCGGCACCCGCCGCACCGACGCCAACACCTCCCGCGCCGCCGCCGGAGCCTCCTGCGCCGACACCCCCAACGCCGCCGCCAGCTCCTCCCGCACCGGCCCGTCGGCCCCCGCCGCCAGCATCCCCAACAGCGGCCACACCCCCACCGCCGTCCACACCTGCCCGCGCTCGAACCCCAACTCCCGCCCCCAGCGCACCCCGAGCCCGTTCACCAACCCGACCACCCGCACCTCGAACCCCTCTCTCCACCGACCACCCACCGCCCCCCATCCTCCCCGCCCCCACCCGGGCCCGGCGGCATATCCGAAGGCGGGCGGCCACGCGGCGGCGGTACGGTGCGACGCATGACCGCCCCCGTCCCGCTCCACTTCTCCCGCACCACCGACCGCGACGTCCACGGCGACCTCCTGCTGAAGCTCGGCGTCTGGCGGCACGTCTGCGACTCGTACTACCTCGCCATCGACGAGACCCACGGCGCGGGCCTCGGCCGGCTTCTCGACCAGTGGCTGGAGCAGCTCGAACGGCTGCGGGTCCTCGGGCGCCCGGTCTTCCTGCCGTTCGACTTCTCCGACCAGTGCACCGCCTGGCTGCGCGTGTCGAGCGCGGGCGGGAGCCGGGTCGTGGTGGAGGCCGGGTGGAGCATGATCGAAGGCTGGAGCTTCTACCCGTCGGACATCGCCGAGACGGCGAGCCGGATCGACGACTTCGCACCGATCCACAACACCGACATCGAGTGCGACCTCGACGACCTCGTCGCGTCCGTCAGCCACCAGCGCGCCGAGCTCGGAACCGTCAGGAGCGCCGCCGACGGCGCAGCCTGACAACGCAGCCTGACAACGCAGCCTGACGACGCGGCCGGCCGGGCCGACTGCCAGGGCACGCACGGCCGCTCCGCATCGGCCGGGGTCCACCCGTCTCGGAACGGCCGTCCGCGCCCAGCAAGTTGGCGGTCACCCGCCGAGCGTCGCCGCCAGCTCGGCGATCCGGTCCGGTCCCACCCGGCAGCAGCCGCCGACCAGTTGGGCGCCCGCCGCGACCCAGGACGGGGCGTCGGCGGGGTCGAAGGCGGCCGGGCCCGCCCAGCCGCGGTTCGTCGCGTCCCAGTCCTCGCCGCTGTTCGGGTACGCCACCGCCGGCCGGCCCGTCACCTCCACCGCCAGCCGAACTGCCGCCGAAACCCCCTTCGGCGCACAGCAGTTGACGCCCACCGCCACCACCTCCGGCAGGTCCGCCAGCAAGGCGAACGCCTCCGCCAACGGCTCACCGCCCCGCGTCAGACCGTCCGCCGCGCCGAACGAGAACCACGCCGGCAGCCCCAACTCCCGGACGCACTCCGCCAGGACGGACGCCTCCAACAGGTCCGGCACCGTCTCCACCGCCAGCACGTCCGGCCCGGCGGCCGCCAGCACCTCCAACCGGGGGCGGTGGAAAGCGGTCAACTCGGCGGCGGACAGACCGTAATGACCCCGGTACTCGGAGCCGTCCGCCAACACCGCCCCGTACGGGCCGACCGACGCCGCCACCCACCGCGTCCGGCCGTCACCGAGCTCCGCCGACACCTCCTCGGCCGCCTGGCGCGCCAACTCCACGCTCAACGCCAGCAGTCGGTCCGCGGTGGCCGCGCCGACGCCGCGCGCCGCGAAGCCCACCCGACTCGCCTGGTAGCTCGCCGTGGTCGCCACCTGCGCGCCCGCCTCGAAGAACGCCCGGTGTGCCGCCACCAGCTGCCCGGGATCGTCCAGCAGCAGCCGTGCCGACCACAGCGCGTCCGACAGATCGCAGCCCTGCGCGGCCAGTTGGGCGGACAGCCCGCCGTCCAGCACCACCGGTCCGGTTGCCGTCGCTGCCGCCGTCGCCGCCGCGAAACCGTCGAGAGTCGTCGCCATCCCTCCAGCCTGCCGCACCGTTCGCCACCGGGCGAACCCGCGCGACCGGTCAGCCCTCGGCGGCCTGCACCGGGCGGGAGGTGACCGCGATCCGGTTGTACGCATTGACCACCGTCGCCGCCCACGCCACGAACGCCGCCTCCGGGTCGGACAGCTCCGCGCGCGCTGCACGCTGCGCCCGTGCGCCCTCCGCGTGGTCCGGAAGCCGGGTGACCGCCTCCGCGAGGGCCAGCGCAGCGTGCTCACGGGGGGTGAACAGCGGGCCGGACTCCCGCCAGGCCGCCAGCAGGCCCAGCCGTTCGTCGGTCTCGCCGGCCTTCCGGGCGGCCGCGGTGTGCAGGTCCACGCAGTAGGTGCAGCCGTTCAGCTGCGAGCAGCGCAGCCGTACCAGCTCCAGCAGCAGCGGCTCCAGCCCGGCCGCCGTCGCGGCCTCTTCGACGGCGGCGTGCAGGGCGTGCACGGCGGCGAAGGCCTGCGGGGCGAGTTCGATCAGCGGGAGCGGGGGGAGCGGGGGGAGCGTCCCCGTCGTCCCGGGTGCAGAAGTCTCGGTCACAGCGCGAGAGTAGGGGCCCGCGGTGGGGCCGACGGCACCGAACCGCGCCCCGATCACCCACTCGGGAGACCCCTTGAGGAGTCGTTGACCGTGTCCCCACATCGTGTCTGAGGCCTTGGAGTTCAACGGTCCTGAACCTGACGGTCAGTCAATTCGTGGAGTATGTCACCCGGTTGGCCCCACGCCCGGGAACCGGAGCACGTCCTGTCGGTAGTGTGACGTTCCGTGGCCAACCGCACCGATTGTGTGATGGCCACTCTTCGAACCCCGGCGGGCGACATCCGTCGGCCCTGTCCCTGGACCGGCGGACGCCGCCCGCAACAGACTCACCAGGAGAACCCACCATGACCAACTCCGTGCAGGCCGACCGCACCCAGAAGCGCTTCGACCTCTGGGACGTGAACGGCGACGGCCAGATCGACCGGGCCGACTGGGACGCCGAGGCCCAGCGCATCCTGCAGGCCTTCGGCGAGGCCCCGACCTCCCCGGCCGGCCGGGCGCTGACCGAGGCCTACCTCGGCATGTGGGGCTTCTTCGCCGACAAGGCCGGCATCGACGAGCAGGACGGCGCGCTCACCCCCGAGCAGTTCAACCACATCGCCGAGGAGCACATCCTGGAGAACGGCGGCGCCGGCTTCGGCCAGGTCGTCAAGCCGACCATCCAGGCCATGGTCGAGCTGGTCGACGTGGACGGCGACGGCCAGGTCAACCCGGCCGAGTTCAAGACCTGGCTGGACGCCATCGGTGTCGAGGGCGTCCAGCCCGCCGAGGCCTTCCGCCAGATCGACGCCAACGGCGACGGCCAGCTGTCCGTCGACGAGCTGGTCAGCGCCGTCCGCGCCTACCACCTGGGCGACCTCGACGTTCCGCTGCTCGGCCGCTGAGTGACGCCGCGCGGCCGGTGACGGCTCGACGCTGACGTACCCGGGCCCGGAGTGGGGAAGGCGCCCCCCGCTCCGGGCCTTCGCCGTGCGGCGGGGCTGTGTCGTGCGGGCCGGGCGGCGTACGGGCCTGTGTCCTACGGGCCGGGCGGCGTATGGGCCGGGCGTCCTACGGGCCGGGCCTCACAGGCGTGGGACGAACCGCACCGGCAGCTCCGGCCGCAGGTCCAGCTTCTCCCCGGTCAGCAGGTGCTCGGCCGCGATCAGCACGTTGTAGTGGTTGGGGAAGTGGCAGGCGTCGAAGCCCAGCACCGTCCCCACCCGGTGTTCGCCGACGTACACCTCGTCGCCCCGGTCCAACACCCCCGCCTTCGCGATCTCCGCGAAGCCGAGGAACCCGACCCGGTCGATCCGCGCCCCCGCCGCAGTGTCGCGCTGATCGGTCGTGACCAGCTCGTGCACCTCGCCGGCCCGCACGCAGCGGCTGGCGAACGGCTCCAGGCTCATCCCGCGGTCCGTCCGGCTGTGCAACAGCACCTTCACCAGGGTGCCCGTCACCTCCCGCTTCGGACCGTTCTCCCGTACCGCGCCCGCCGGTTGGGGCCCGCGCTGCCGGATCATCCGCGCACCTCCGCCCGCTCGGCGCGGTACGCCGCCTCGACCACCCGCAGCGCGTCCACCCCGTCCGGGCCCCGCTCGTCGTCCGTCGGGTCGTCCGTCGCGCCGTGGCTCGCGTCGTCCCCCGCGCCGTGGCTCGCGAGCAGCCCGGCGAACGCGGTGACGATGCCCTCGTACTCGTGCCACAGCGACTGCTTGAACCCGTCGTGCCCGGCCAGCAGGTCCGCCCGCAGCACCGATCCGTCCGCCAACTCCACTGCGACGTCCTTCAGTTCGCCCGGGTACGACCAGTCCAGCTCGATCTGGCCGCGCACCCCGCCCGCACCCGACAGTTCCAGGACCGCGTGCCGGTCCACCCCGTGCCCGTCCCGCACCACCTCTGCGGCGTCCAGGCCCATCGGCCCGGCCAGCAGCCGCAGCAGGTCGTACGCGTTCGGGCCGTTGTCGGCGACGCAGCCGCCGCCGCAGCGCTCCGGGTCCAAGTACCAGCGGTCCCGGCCGACATGCTCCTCGATCAGCTCGAAGTACCGTGCCGTCACCGACCGCACCGGCGCCGCACCCTCCAGCGCCCGGCACAGCTCCCGGACCGCCGCGTTGTACCGCCGGTGGAACGCCGTGAACAGCGGCACCCGGCGCTCCGCCGCCAGTGCCGCCAACTCCGCGCCCTCCGAGGCCCGTAGAGCCAACGGCTTCTCCACGCACACCGGCAGCCCGGCCCGCAGTGCGTCCCGGCAGATCGCCAGGTGCAGGTCGTTCGGGACGGTCACCACCACGGCGTCCAACCCGCCCGCCGCCAGCATCGCCCGGTGGTCCGTGAAACACCCGACCCGGCCCTCGAACTCCCGCAACAGCTCGGCCTGGTGGTCGCACACCGCCGCCAACTCCACCCCCGGGACGTTCTCCAGCGCGGCCAGGTAGAACCGCGAGATCACCCCGAGCCCGATCACGCCCACCCGCAGCGCGCTCACTCCGCCACCTCCACGGCGATCGGACGGACACCGAACTGCTGCGCCACGGCTGCGAGTTCCACCAGCAGCGGGGCTGCCAGCGGCACGCCGTCGCGGTGCGCCTCGGCGGTCCGCCGGGCCTCGTGCCAACCCGGGTAGACGACCGGCCCGACCTGCCCCCCGGCAGGCGGACAGTCCAGCACCGTGGAGAACAACCTCCTTGCGTCCTCCGCCACTTGGACCGGGTCGCGAAGCGTCGCCGGGGCGATCGCCAGGGCGAAGAGGCCGATGTCGTCGTCCCGGCCGGTCGGGCCCCCGTCGCCGTCCAGCGCGGCCGGCTCCGGACCGAGCCCCGCGCCGGGCAGCATCGCCGCCAACACCTCCACCATCAGCCCCAACCCGAACCCCTTGAACTCGGCGCCCGAACCCGACCCCAGCCACAGCAGGTGCGCCTCGCCCCGGTCGAACGCCGCCGGGTCCGTCACCGGTCGCCCGTCCTCGTCGGCCAGCCACCCCTCCGGGATCGGCCGCCCCGCCCGCGCCGCTGCCCGCACCCGGCCCGTCGGAACGGCCGTGGTGCTCATGTCCAGGACGTACGGCGGCAGTTCACCCGCCGGCGCGGCCACGCTCCACGGGTTGGTGCCGAGCAGCGCCACCGCGCCGCCCGGCGGCCGGGCGATCCGCTGCCGCCCGCAGTTCGACGCCAGCAGGCCGATCATGCCGCGTCCGGTCACCCGCGCCGCATGGTGCCCCGCACAGCCGAAGTGTGTCGCCCGGCGTACCGACACCAGCCCGATGCCGAACCGTGCCGCCCGCTCCGCCGCCAACTCCATGGCCGCACCCGCCTGCCAGAGCCCGAGCGCATTCCCCGCGTCCACCAGCACCGCAGCCCCCCGGTCGGCCACCATCACCGGCTCGGCCAGCGGATCGGCCCGCCCCTCCGCCAGTAACGGCAGATACAGCCGGGTCAGATTCACCAGCCCGTGCGAATCCATCCCCGCCGCGTCGCCGTAGCACAGTGCCTCGGCCGCCAACTCGGCCCGCTCGGGCGGTAGATGGTTCGCGGTGAACACGTCGGTGGTGAACCGGAGCAGCTCGGCGTACGGGACGCGAACGGTACGGGTGGCGGCGGAGCCGGGCGCGGATGTCACGGTGCTCATGAAGGGTGCTCTCATGCTGGGTGGCGTGCTTGAAGTGAGCTGTGTAGAAGCCGAGTTGATGGGCAGCTGGGGTTTTCGGGGTCGTTACCGGTGGGCGAAGGCCACCAGCAGGCGGGCCACTGCCGAGGCGAAGCCGTCGAGTTGGGCGAGCTCGGCGAACTCGCCTTCCGCGTGGGCCCGGTTGGTGCCGAGGTCGCCGGGGCCGAGCACCACGGTGAACGCGTCCGGCAGGCCCGCCGTCCAGATCGCGTCGCAGGTGAACGCCGGTTCGTCGTCCGGGAGTCGGGGGATGCCGGCCTGCCGGGTCAGCAGGTCCTCGAAGGCGGGATGCCGATTGTCCAGGACGGGCAGGCCGCGCTTGAGCCAGTCGAGTCGGGTGATCCGCGCGCAGTCCGCCGCCGTTCGGGCGAACTCCGGCAGCCCGCCGAACTCCCGCCGGAACGCGGCCAGTCCGGCCTCGACCGCCGCCTGCACGGCCTGCTCCGCGCGCAGGCCCGAACGGTCGTCCCGGTAGGGGAGGTTGAGCAGCAGCTCGCCGGTGCCGTACACCCGGTTGTGCAGCGGACCGGTGCTCAGGCCCGCCACGCAGACCGGGTCGCGGGGAGCCGGGACGGTCGTCAACTCCCGTGCCAGGAACTGGGCGAGGAATCCGAGCAGTACGGTCGCGTTGTGGCCCTCGACCGGGCAGTCGTCGATCGCGTCCTCGCCGCGCACCCGCAGCCGGGCGGTGGCGGCGGCCGTGGCCCGGGGCAGATACCGCAGGCCGGTCGGTTCGCAGAACACGTTCAGCGCGCCCACGTACCCGGCCTCCACCAGCGGGCGGGTGCCGAACGTGCCCAGCGCGCCGCCCTCTTCGCCCGAAACGGCCTGCACCAGCACCCCGACCGAACGGCCCACCAGGGGCTCCGCCGCGACCGCGGCCCGGATCCCCGCCAACAGGGCCACCGCCGGGCCCTTGGCGTCGATCGCGCCCCGCCCCGTGAACCGCCGCCCGTCGAATCCGACCGGCTCCAGGCCGGCCACCGTGTCCAGGTGCACGTTGAACATCACCGTAGCCGACCGGGGCAGCTCCGGGCCGAGCCGCAGCACCAGACTCGGCTGGCACGCCAAGAAGCCCTCGTCGGTGGCCTGTTGGCGTACGGTGAGCGGCACGTCCGGCCGGTCGAGGTCCGTTGCCCGGGGAGCGCCGCGGTGCACCTCGGCCAGGCCGATCGCCTCCGCCGCCCGCGCGTAGACGTCGAGCGCCTCGGGTAGGCGCGGGGGTGGCGCGCCGGGTCCGGTCTCCAGCGGGCCGGCGGTCGGAATGCGCAACAGGTCGAGCAGCAAGTCGCGCTCGCTCTGGCGGAGTTGTGCGTCCTGCGAGGTCGTTTGGGTGCCGGCGGTCGTGGTCGTGGTCGCGGCTGTGGTGGTGGTGTCACTGTTCACGCGTCACCGCCGTGGCGCGTCCGAGCCCGCCCGGCACCGCGCGCCAGCCCACCGTGGACGGCAGGAGTTCGCGCTCCACCAGCGTGCTCAACGCCCGTCCGGCGGCGACGAATCCGCTCACTGCGGTGCCGTCGGCCGCCAGACCCTGGTGCGGGCGGGTGGCGAGGTGCGGCTCCAGCGACCAGCCGCCGCTCCAGCCCCGGTCGAGCAGGTAGCGCAAGCTCTCCGTCAGGCGCGCCGTCCCGTCGCCGGGCAGCACGTAGGCGGTGTCCTCGCCGCCGCCCACCGCGTCCTTGATGTGCACGTGCGCGACATGGTCGGCGATCTGACGGAGCATCAGGAAGCCGTCATAGCCGTGCGGGACGCCGTTGCCCGCGTCGAAGAGCAGGCGCAGGGCCGGGCTGTCCACCGTGACGAGCAGGTCGAGTTGGCGTTCGGCCGAGGTGCCGGCCCAGCCGCTGCAGTTCTCGTGCAGCAGGGTGAGGCCGTGCTGACCGGCCAGATCGGTCAGGCGGGTCAGCCGGTCCAGTGCCCGGCGGCGCCAATCCGGCTCCGACAGGCCCGCGTTGGGGTAGGACATGACCCGGATCCGGTCGGTGCCGAGCACGGCGGCGCGGGTGGTGAGTGCGGCGAGTTCCGCCAGGTCCTGGTCGAAGTCGTCGGTGATCCGGCGGGACCAGTTGCCGATCCGGGACGCCAGGCCGGTCGCCCGGATGCCCCGGGCGGCGAGCGTCTCGGCGATCCGGCCGACCCGGTCGAGCGGCAGGTCGGCAATCCACCGGCCGTCCACCGTCCGCAACTCCAGCTCGTGCCAGCCGAGTTCGTCGAGGGCGTCGACCTGGCCGGGCAGGTCCGGGGCGGCCTCGTCGCCGATGCCGCCGAAGCCGATCGTCGGGGCGGGGCTCCGGCGCGGCGGGTCGCCGAGCGGCGGCTCCGGCGCGGGGTCCGCGGTGCGCGGGGCGGCGGCAGTCATCGGGCGGCCGCCGCGCGGCGCTGCACGTCGTCGGCGGGCGTCCCGCCTGCCTGCGGGTTGCCGGTCCGCGCGTTGCCCGCCTGTGCGGCGCGGTCCTGCGCGTCGCGGGCCTGTGCTGCGATCGTCTTGGCCTGGTCGAGCAGCCGCACCACCTGGGAGTTGACCGCCAGGTCGGGATGCGGGTGATGGGCGCCGGCGGCCGCGCCGCCCGCCGCGAAGTAGGCGTAGACGCGGTGCAGGAAGGTGCTGAGCGAGTCGTCGTGGAGCAGTTCGGTGCTCTCCCCGCTGTGGTCGATGACGGTCAGCCGGGCGTAGGCGTCGGCCTCGCTGCCGGGGAAGTGGCCGATCAGGGTGCCGTGGGCGAGTTCCAGGGTGACCCGGCGTTCCCGGACGGGGGAGGTGAGGTCGGAACGGATCCGGGTCCAGGCGCCGCTGTCGTGCTGGAGGTTGAGCCAGGCGGTGCCGAGCCGGGGGAGTACCTGCCCGCCGATCACCATGTCGGTGCCGCCCGCGCCGGTGACCCGGCCGGACCCGGCCAGCGAGAGGCAGAGGCCGAGGGAGTGCGGCAGTTCGATGTCGAACGCGGTGGGATGGCCGCCGCCGGCCAGCGTGCGGGAGAAGCGAGGTTTGCGCTGCACCACGTGGATCGTTCGCAGCGGGCCGTACGCCCCGCTCGCCAGTGCGGCGCGCAGCCGGTCGGTGAGGCGGCTGCCGAGCCACTGGGCGACCACCACCAGGTCCAGCGCGTGGCGCTCGCGGAGCTCCAACAGTTCGTCCAGCCCGGCCGCGTCGGCGGCGAACGGCTTCTCCAGCAGGATGCGCCGGTAGCCGAGCCGGCCGAGGGTGTCGAGCGCGGCGGCCCGTTCGGTCGGCGGGGTGCAGAGGTGGACGACGGTGTCGGCGGGGTCGGCGAGCCGGGGGGCCTCGGCGAGGCTGACGGGCCGCAGATCGATGGTGGCGGCGGGGCGTCGGTGCGGGTCGACCGCGAGTATCGGTACGGGGGCGAACAGGTGTGCGGAATCGGCGGCGGTGCGCAGCCGGCGCAGCACCGGCAGATGGAGTCCGCTGCCCGCCCGGCCCATTCCGACGAGTAAGGTCCCGAGTCCGTTCGACATGGCGCGCCGTCCTTCCGTCCGATTCGCGGGGGTCGCATCGCCGGGTATTCAACCAGCACTTCCGGCGCGGCCCACCAGAACGTCAACTCGCCTATATGCCAAGCCATTCGAACGGGTGAAGGTGTCATTTGCCCGAGGTGGACGGCGATGGTCGCGGCATAGATTCAACGGGGTGCCTCCGGGCGGTGCATCGGTGCGCCGGTCGTCCGCGGGTTTCTTCCCGCAGTTTCCGGGAGGGAATCGGAAAGCGCTTTCCGGTTGCCTCCCATCACCCGATCGGGGCGTTCGGAAAGCGTTTTCCGGTTACGCCCGGAGGCCTCCTGAACCACCGACATGGCACCACCCGCTCCCGGCGGCACCGCCCCCGACCGACCCGCTCGACCGACCCGCTCGCCCCCGTCCGACCCGACCGGCCGACCGACCCGCTCGCCCCCGTCCGACCCGCTCGCCCCCGTCCGACCCGCCCGTCCCGTACTGCCGCCCCACCCGTCCGCCACCGTCCACAACCCGATGAGAGTTCCATGGGTGCCTCCTCCGGCGTCTCCTTCTTCGATCAGACCGAGACCTTCGAATCCCTCTGGCCCACCACCCGGCGCCACCTCGACGAACTGATGGACCGGGGCAAGTACTCGCACGGCCCCAAGGTCGCCGAACTGGAGGCCGCCCTCGCCGCCCGGACAGGCGCCCGCCACGTCGTCGGCGTCAACAGCGGCACCGACGCGCTGGTCCTGCTGCTGCGCGCGGCCGGCCTGCAACCCGGCGACGAGGTGATCGTCCCGACCTACACCTTCGTCGCCTCCGCGACCGCCGTCGTCCTGGCCGGAGGCCGCCCGGTCTTCGCCGACATCGACCCGCACAGCTACAGCCTCGACCCGGCCAGTGCGGAAGCCGTCCGCACCGAACGCACCCGCATGATCATGCCGGTCCACCTGTTCCACCAACTCGCCGACCTGGACGCCCTGCTGGCCTTCGCCGACCACCACCGGCTGACCGTCGTCGAGGACAGCGCCGAGGCCTTCGGCATGAGCTGGAACGGCGTCCACGCCGGACTGCACGGTACCGGCGGCGTGCTGTCGTTCTTCCCCACCAAGACCCTCGGCGCGATCGGCGACGCCGGCGCCGTCCTCACCGACGACCCTGCCGTCGCCGACGCCGTCGCCGCCATGCGCCACCACGGCCGCACCGGCGCCACCGTCGACGACTTCCCCACCATCAACCGCCCCACCGAACTCCTCGGCACCAACAGCAAGATGGACGACATCCAGGCCGCCGTCCTGCTCGCCAAACTCGACCGCGTCGACCAGGCCATCGCCCGCCGCGCCGCCCTCGCCGCCCGCTACACCGAGCGCCTGGCCGGCACCCCCGGACTGACCCTCCCCACCGTCGTCCCGCGCGCCGCCGCCACCAACCCCGTCTGGTACGTCTACCTGATCGAGTCCGACCACCGCGACGAACTCGCCGCGCACCTCGCCCGACACGGCGTCCAGACCGAGACCTACTACCCGACGCCACTGCACCTGCAGCCCTGCTTCGCCGAACTCGGCCACCGGCGCGGCGAGTTCCCCCACGCCGAGGCCGCTTGTGCACGCGCCCTCGCGCTGCCGCTCCACCCCGACCTCGCCGACCACGACCTGGACCTGGTCAGCGACCTGGTCCGCGGCTTCCAGCACGGAAAGCACCGATGACCACCACCGCACCCCCGCAGATCCCGTTCTTCCCGCCCGACCTCTTCGAGGACGACCGCGACCTGCTGCTGGACGTCGTCCACGAGGTCGCCACCGATCCCGCCCAACGCTTCATCCTCGGCGAACGCACCGCCCGCTTCGAGGAGTTGCTGCGGACCGACCTCGGCGTCGCCGACGTCGTCGCCTGCGGCAGCGGCACCACCGCGCTCACCCTCATCCTGCGCGCCATGGGCATCGGCGCAGGCGACGAGGTGATCGTCCCCGCGTTCGGCTGCGCCCCGCTCGCCAACACCGTCCTCGGCGTCGGCGCCACCCCCGTCTTCGCCGACATCGACCCGCACACACTGGTCATCGACCCCGACGCCGCCGAGGCCCTGATCACCGCCCGCACCAAGGCGCTGATGCCCGCCCACATGTTCTCCGTGATGGCCGACATGCCGCGCCTGCGCGCCCTCGCCGACCGCCACGGCCTCCGCCTGATCGAGGACTCCGCCGTCGCCCAGGGCGCCGTCCTGGACGGCCGACCCGCCGGCACCTGGGGCGACGCCGGCCTGTTCTCGTTCGTCCAGGTGAAGTCCTTCGGCGGCCCCGGCGAAGGCGGCGTCGTGGTCACCGACGACCTCGAACTCGCCCGCACGGCACGGATGCTGCGCAACCACGGCCAGGACGGCGTGCACCGCTTCCGGCACCACCTGATCGGCATGAACAGCCGCTTCGACGAAGTCCTCGCCGCGTTCCAGCTGCGCCGCCACCCCGGCCTGGCCCGCCGCCTCGCCCGCCGCGCCGAGATCGCCGCCCACTACACCGAGCAGTTCACCCCGCTCGCCGCCGACGGCATCACCCCACCGCCACCCGACACCAACGGCCGTTGCTACTACGTCTATTCACTGCTCGCCACCCACCGCGACCAGCTCAAGCAGCACCTCGCCGCACACGGCGTGGAGAGCCACATCTACTACCCGCGGCCCCTGCCCCACCAGCCCGCCTTCACCGCGTTCGCCCCCGCCGACGCCCACTGGCCGAACGCCGAACGCGCCGCCCGACAGTGCCTGTCCATCCCGATCTATCCCCACCTGACGGACGCCCAGGTCGACCGCATCACCGCCGCGGTGCGCTCCTTCGCGGCCGCGCCCGTACCCGCCGCCTGAACCGTCGGGCCCACCACCGCGCAAGCCTTGGCGGGCCCAACAGGCATATGGCAGGCGGCTCTTGGCAACGGCCGGACCGGGCGCACGAGCCTGCCCTAGGCTTGCAGAATCCGGACCCGAACCCGGACCCGGTCGTCGAGCTGCCAAGGATGACGCATGATCAAGCGCCGTTCCCTGCTCACCCTCGCCGGCCTGGGCGGGGCCGCCGCCCTGCTGCCGGCCTCGCCCGCTCAGGCCTCGCCCGCCTTGCCGCCGTGTCCCATCGACCTGCCCGCGCCCACCGTCGGCCGGCCGGTCGGCACCACCAGCCTGCACCTGGTCGACCACAACCGGCTCGACCCGTTCGAACCCGCCTCCGGCGCACGCGAGTTGATGGTCCAGCTCTGGTACCCGGCACGCACCACCGCCGGCCGGGCCAGAGCGCCCTACCTCACCTCGCGGGTCGCCGCCGCGATCGATCGGTACCTGTCGCTGGACCCGGGCACTCTCGCGCGGCTCCGACCCACCGCCCACCTCGACGCCCCCGCCCACCCGGGCCCCCTGCCCCTGCTGCTGCTCGGGCACGGCCGCAAGGGCGGCCGCAGCAACTGCACCGCCCTGGCAGAGGAGTTGGCCGCCCACGGCTACCTCGTCGCGGCCGTGGACCACACCCGCGACGCCACCGCCGTCGAATTCCCGGACGGCCGACTGGTGTACAGCGTCCTGTCCGACGACCCGCCGGGCTGGGACGCCGCCGACCGCCTGGAGATCGCCGCCCGGGTCGCCGACCTGCGCTTCGTCACCGACCAACTCATTGGCAGCCGAATGCCGTTCAGTGTCGACGGCGGACGGATCGGCGTGCTCGGCCACTCCATGGGCGGAGCCGCCGCCGCCGAGGCGCTGCGCCAGGACCCGCGCCTGCGGATCGGCCTCGACCTCGACGGCGGCCTGTTCGGCTCACCCGTCCCCGACCTCGGACTGGACCGGCCGTTCCTGCTGCTCACCTCGCTCCACGACCACGACACCTGGCAGCGCTGGCGCGAACACCACCACGCCTGGGGACGCCAGTTGTACACCCGAGGCGCCGGCCACCTCAGCTTCACCGACCTGCCGCACGCCGCCGAACCAGGCCACCTAGCCGACCACCTCCCCGCCGACGCCTACACCGCCCTCCTCGGCACCCTCACCCCGGCCCGCGCCACCGAACTCACCCGCACCTACGTCCGCGCCTTCGCCGACCACTTCCTCCGCGACCGCCCCACCCCACTCCTCGACGGCCCGTCCCGCCGCTACCCGGAAATCGACTTCCGCTGGAGCCTGCACTGAGAACGTCCGCCAGTAGGTGCGGGATCGAAGGGATCGAACGGGTCGCGGGCTCTCTCGGCGACCGGTCCCTGGACCGCAGTAGGGTCCGTGCAGAGGAAGGAGGAACCGCATGGAGCGGGCCCGAATCCTGCTGCTGGACGCGGCTCCTGGCGAGTTGCTCGATCGGGAGCTGGAGCGTCTGCTCGGCCACGGGCTGGCCGTCACGCTGAACCTCCGGCGGGTGGCCGATCACGCCAGGGCGCGGGCTGTCTGGGCCGGCCGGGTGGACTTCACCGACTTCGACGCCTTCGACGAGTCCGCGCTGCTCGCCGAGACCGTCCGGGACGGGCTCGGCTATCACGCGGTCAAGTCCCGTGCCGGTGTGCCGCTGCGCGCCGCGTTCCTCGCGGCGGCGACCGACGCCACGCTGGTCAACCGGCTCCGGGCGGTCGGCCGGGCCGGGGTGGGCACGGATCACGTCGAATTGGCAGCGGCCGCCCGGTACGGGGTCGCTGTCACCCATACCCCGGGTTCCAACGCGAACGCGGTCGCCGAGTTCACCCTCGCCCAACTCCTCGCCCTGACCCGAGATCTCCCGGCGTACAACGAGGCCGCGCACCAGGGCCACTGGCGCGCACCGACCGCACCGACGGCAGAGCTGTCGGAGCTGACCCTGGGCATCGTCGGGATGGGCCGGATCGGCCGGGCATTGGCCGAGCGGGCGACCGCCCTGGGTATGGATGTCCAGGCCGTTTCGCGGCGCCCCGCCGAGGCCTCCGTGCCCCGGGCCCACTCCCTCGACACACTGCTGGCGACCAGCGACGTGGTCTCCCTGCACCTACCGCTCACCGTGCAGACCCGAGGGCTGATCGGTCGGGCGGAGCTGGCGCTCATGCGCCCGGGGTCGATCCTGCTCAACACCGCCCGGGGCGGAATCGTCGACGAACAGGCGCTGGCCGATGCGCTGCGCGACCCCGCGCACCCGATCGCGGCAGCCGCCGTCGACACCTTCGAGCACGAGCACGCCGCCTTCGCCTCGCCGCTCTTCGGCCTGCCGAACGCCCTGCTGACCCCGCATGTCGCCGGGATGAGCAGGAGCGCCGTGGCCACGGCGGCCCTGCGATGCGCGGACCACATCGCGGCCCTGCTCGCCGACCTCCCGGACGGCGTACCCGTGGTGACCGCGTGACGGTCCTCGTCAACAACCGCTACTGACGGACGTTCTGAGCGCCGACCTCAGCCGCCGTCTCCGGCCCGCCGGTGACGGCCGCCGCCAACTCGGTGAGCACCAGCCGGTCCGGCTTCCCCGACGCGCCCAGCGGCAACCGGTCCAGCAACAGCAGCCGCTCCGGCCACTTGTACTTCTCCAACCCGCACAACTGGCCCAGATAGTCGGTGAGTTCGACGAGCGCCAGCCCGCCGTCGGGTTCGCGCGGCACGGCGCAGACGCACATCCGCTCCCCGAGATCCGGATCCGGCACCGGCACGCACACCGCCTCCACCAGCCCCGGGTGGCCCTCCAGCAGGCGTTCCACCTCCGACAGGCCGATCGACACCCCGCCCCGGTTCACCATCTGCTTGATCCGCGCCACCACCCGCAACGACCCGTCCGCCTCCAGCACCCCCCGGTCGCCGGACCGCACCCACCCGCCGTCCACCCGCAGCCGCGCGTCCAACTCCGGCTCCCCGACGTGACACAGCGGACTCATCGGCCCCCGCGCCTGCAACTCGCCCGCCACCCCCGCCGACACCGGACGCCCGTCCGGCCCGCACACCCGGAACTCCGTCACCGCCGGATCCGGCCGACCGACCCGCAACACATCGACGTCCGAACTCTCCCACCGGGTATGACAGTTCACCCCGTCACTCGCCCCGTACACATTCACCACCGGACACCCGAACCGCCGCAACGCCGCCCCCAGAACGGCCGACGACAGCATCGCCGAACTCGACACCACGGCCTGCAAGGACGACAAGTCCTCACCCGGGGACGGCGGTTGCTCCGCCAGCCGACGCAACATCGTCGGCACCGCCGCCAGCTGAGTCGGCCGCCAACGCCCCACCGCCGCCAGCGCATCCGCCGGATCGAACCGCTCCCGCAGCACCACCGTCGCCCCGCACCGCACCAACGCCACCACCGCCAACGAGCCGTACGCCGTCGCCGGATGCACCAACAGCAACACCCGAGGCGGCGCCCCGTCCACCGTCCCCAACACCCGCTCCACGTAACGCCCCCGGCCCCCCGCCAACGCATTGTGCGAGTACGCGACCAGCTTCGGCGCGGCCTCCGACCCCGACGACACCAGAATCCGCGCCGGCGCCTCCGCATCCACCGCCACTGGGGCCCACCCCGCCCGCTCCGGCCACGGCTCCGCCCCCAGCATCACCACCTCACGCAGCCACGGCAGTTCCGACCGAAACCCGTCCACCAGCGCCTTCCACTCCGGCACCGTCACCACCGCATCCGCCTGCGACGTCCCCAACAACGCCAGCAGATCCCGCCGCCCGTGCCCCGGCACACACGGCAACACCACCCCACCCAGCGCCGCCACCGCCAGATCCACCGCCGGCCCCCGCCAATCCGCCGGCAGCTTCGTCGCCACCACCGACCCCGGACCCACCCCCCGCGCCGCCAACCCGGCCGCCAACCCCCGCACCCGCTGCGCCAGTTCGCCGAACGTCACCTCACCCCCGTCGTCCACCACAGCCACCCGCCCCCCATCGACCCCCGCCCGCTCCACAAACAACTCGTACAACCCGCGCCCCGGACACCACCCCCGAGCCACCCACTCCTCCCGCAACTCCCGTCCCACCCGATCCGGGAACTCCACACCCGCCACCGAGACCCACGCACCGCCCACAACAACCACTCCCATCACCGATCGATCCATCCGTCCAACCACCACTGAAATCCCGCCCCGGCACCGCGCTGTCGTCCCGCTCCCTGCCGCCGGCAGCCGCTCGCCAACTCCCGCCCAGCAGCACCGCGGTGAGCCGGAATGCCGCCGCCACCCTCCGCACCAGGTCGGAGCCCGCCGTTCCGCACCCGACTCGCTGCCCGCCTGCGGCCTCAGCGGCATCGCCGGACCCCTGGCCCACGCCCACACCGTCGCTGCCCGCCGCAGCCCCACCTCCGCGAGCGCCACAGCCACCGAGACACCCTCGCTGCCCCCGAGCCCACTCACCCCGCCCCACTCCCGGGCACCCCCTTCCACCTGCGCAGGAGTCCAGTCCTCCCGCACCCGCCAACCTGGGTGTCTGTACCCGGCGCACACATCGCGGCCGAGACCGGCTGCTGGCACGACCTGTCCCGGGACCGGCCACTGCCGAGACCCCACACACTTGCGACGCTGTGCAGCGGGCCACCCGACGTGCCGGGACGCCTGCTCGCTGCGGCAGGACGGCAGCCGCTGAGTCCCATGGAGCACTCCACCCGCGCCCGAGGACGGACCGCGGCTCACTCGTGCGCGCACCCGGCCGGGCTCAACTGCCTTGCAGGGAGCTGACGGTGACGTGCCGCACGGCCCGGTGTCGGTGCCGCGCCATCGCCCCGGTCCGCTGGCGGGAGACGACAGCTCTCGCGCACCTACCCGCGCACGACGTGGCCCAGCTGCGCCTGAAGACGGGTCGCAGCTCGCTCGTTCGCGCACCCGGCCGTCCTCAACTCCCCTCCAGGAAGCCGACGGTGATCTATCGCGCGGTCCGGTGTGACCGACAGATGTCCGAGGCAGGCCCCCGCAGGGTTCGGAAGGCTCCAGCCCTCGCGTGCCCACCCGCGCCAGCGCGCAGCACAGCCGGGAGCGCACCGGCCCGTCCATCTCCACCCGGTGCGAGATGTGCTGTCCGCAGCCTGCGCGCCGCTGAGGTTCGTCGCCCGCCGCGCCACCACGCCTCCCGGAACGGCCTGGTGCCGACTCACAACGGCTACGTGGCCAGGTGCGAGCTGCCCGCGCCTGTGCCGTGCCCGGCCGCACACCTCCGAGCCGGTCCGCTACCCGGGTCTGCCGTCCACTCAGGCTCCAGGGCCCCCTGCCTACCGCCCTTCCGGCCTCGGCTTCCCGAGTGCGGCAGGCCTGCTGTCGCCGAGATTCGTCGCCAGCTGCGCCGCCAGCCCGTCGGGGGCTGCCCGTTGTCGAGGCAGCGCCCGGTTCGCAACCGCCGCGCGACCAGCGATCAGTTGCCCGCGCTCTCGCTGCACCTGGCCGAGAACCTCCCCACCTGTCCACCTCATGCGACCGCGCGCTGCGCTTTTGCCGGCGGCCGCCAGCCTGCCGTCCGCTCACGCCCGTGGACGCCACGCCGGCGCAGCCCCGTTCACCTACCGCCCTCTCCGCCTCGGCTTCCCGAGTGCGGCACGCCTGCTGTCGTCGAGGTTCGTCCTCTGAAGCGCCACCGCGCCGCCGAGGACTGGCCGTTGCTGAGGCAGCGTCCGGCCCGCAACCGCTGCGCAGCCAGACACCCATCGCCCGCACACCTGCTGCGCCACGCCTGTCCACTTCATGCAACTGCGCGCCGCGCTCCGGCCGACATCGGCGTGTCGTCCGGGTCTGCCGTCTGGTCGGTCCCATGGGCGTCACGTCGGTGCGGCCTCGTCTGCGTGCAGCTCTCCCCGTCTCGGTTTCCCGAGTGCAGCATGTCTGCTGTCGTCGGGGTTCGTCGCTCGAAACCCCACCACCCTGCCGAGGACCGCGCGTTGCGGAGCCGGTGCCCAGTCGGCTACCGCCGCGCGACCAAGCCCCGATCGCCTGCGCCGTCCTCGTGCCCGGCCGCACACCTCCGAGCCGTTCCGCTCCATGCGGTCGCGCGCCGCGCTCCTGCGGACACCGGTGCGCCACCCAGGTCTGCCACCCGCTCAGGCTCCTGGGCCCCGCACCGGCGCAGCCTCGTCTGCCTACCGGCTCTCCTGTCTCGGCGGTGTGAGTACGGCACGCCCGCTGCCGTCGAGGTTCGTCGCCTGAAGCGCCACCACCCCACCGAGGACCGCCCGACTCGCAACCGCCACGCGACCAGACGCCAACTGCCTGCACCCTCGCTGCGCCTGGCCGAGAGCCCCCACACCTGTCCACCACATTCGACCGCGCGCCGCGCTCCTGCCGGCACCGGCCGGCCGCGCCGGTCCGCCGTCCGCTCAGGTTCTTGGGCACCGCATCCGCGTTCTGAGCGCGGCACGTCTGCCGTCGTCGAGGCTGGTCGCCTGAAGCGCCACCACCCCACCGAGGACCGCCCGGTCCGCAACCGCCACGCGACCAGACGCCAACTGCCCGCGCCGTCGCCGTGCCCGGCCCCACACCTCCGAACCGGTCCGCGCCATCCGGTCGTGCGCCGCGCTCCTGCCGGCACCGGCCCACCGCACCGGTCCACCGTCCGCTCACGCCCATGGTTCCCGCCCCGGCGCGGTTCCGTCCGCCTGCCCGAACACGGCACGGCTGCTGCCGAGTTCCAGTGCCGCCAGCCCCCGTCCAGCCACCGCCCGATGGCAGGGCACCGGTCCACCCGCAACCGCCGCGCTGCCAGGCCCCAGCCGCCCGTGTTGTCGCCGCGCCCGACCGGCGATCTCCGCGCCGGCCCATCCCGGCCGGGCACCTGGTTGCCCCCGGCGATGGCGGGACCTCGCCACCCCCACCCGAACGCCGGCCAGCCATACAAGCACGCCGTCCGTTCGCGGCCTTGGACCTCTCACCGCCGTGGCCCCGCCTGCTTACCACCGGCCCGGTCGCGGCCCCGCACGCCCCGCTACCCGCCCCGGCGGCCCGATCACGGAACGTCGGCCGTCGGCGGACTTCGCCACACAAAGCGCCACCACCCCACCGCGAACCGGCCTCCGCCAAGTCACTGCGCCACCGTTCGCCACCGCCACACGGTGGGTCGGCCGGCGCTCCCGGCACCCCGGGACGGTCGCTCGGACGGCGGTCCGCTCCGCGCGGCACGCTCGCTGTGCCAGGAGCAGCGCCACCGCACCGTTCGCGCCCAACGGAAGGAGCACAACGACGCCGCACGCCCGCCCGACCCCCGTCACACCGTCCGCCATCGCTGTGCAACCAGCCGCCCAGCACACCTGCCCGGGTCTCGCAGCGGCGACCCGCGCTCCGCCCCGGTCCGCCTGCCACCGTCATGGCACCTCGATCCTCACGCCTCGCCCAGGCCGACCGAGTACGGGACGTCCGCCGATCGCCAGCAGTGCCGCCACAACTCCGGGCACCGCCCGCTACCTGGGCACCGCGCCGTCCGCAACCACCATGCGGCGGAACACCAACTGCCCCAGCCCTCGGCGTGCCCGGCAGATGGCCACCTCCGCACCAGCCGACAACCTCCGGCCGACCACCACATTCCCGCCGACGCCGACCTGCCCGGCAGGTCCGTTGCCCGCTCAGTCCCCTGAACCCGCCACCGACCCGGCTCGCGCTGCCCGCCCCCAGCACGGTCGCGGCACCCCACCGCCAACCCCTGCGCGGTCCGGCACCAACCGCTCCCGCCCCTGCACCCTGCGGTCGACCCTGACCTGCCCCACACGCCATCCGTCCGTTCAGGCACCTGGACGCGCGGCCTGCTCCTCCGATCCCCACTGCGAACGCGGCGTCACACCCCACGCTCCGCACCCGGGGGACCTGAACACGGCACCACGCCGGGCGCCGCCGAGCCCCATGGCCCCTCCACGTACCGCCTGTCGGCAAAGCCGCGCCCCACCGGCAACCACTGCTCGACCGAACATCTCTCCGTCGGCCCACGCCGCCCGCCCTGCCACCGCACTCGCGCCGCCGCCGGCCTGCCCGGCAGGTCCGCTGTCCGCGCAGTCCCCGAAAGCCCCCACCGACGTGGCCCGCGCCGTCCGCCGCCAGCACGGTCGCGGCACCGCGACCCACCCTTCCCGCCCGGCCTGCCCGAACACGGCACGCCTGCCGCCGCCGACCCCCAACAGCGCCCCCACTTCTCACGACACCGCCTGCTGCCAGCGCCTCACACTGCCTGCCACCGCCACCGCCACCGCCACCGCCACGCGGCCGTGCACCGGACGGCACCCCAACCGCACCCGGCCGACCACCTCCCCGTCCGCCTGTACAGGTCAGGCCCTCACCACCACACCGCCCGCGAAGCCCACAACACCCCACAGCGGAGCACCGACCACCGCAGCCGCCACCCGCCGAAACCCCGCTGCGCCCGCGCCCGTCCGAAGCCCCCTCGGCGGGCGGGCAGCAGCGACCCCACCGCCCGTACGCGCAGCGCCTGCGGGCCCGGCCGGCGAGGCCCTTGCGGTGGGACGTCCGCCGCCCCGCCCGTCCGCACAGCGGTCGAGGGCGCCGCTCGCGCCACCGCCACCCGCTCACGTCCGGAACTCCCAGGGCGCACGGACGACCGCGCACCCCGAACCGTCCAGCGCCCCACCGAACCGCGGATCACCGGCCAGCGCCGCCAGATCCGTGCACACCTCGATCCCGTCCCCGGGGAGGCCCGGCCCGCTCACCGCCCCGCACAGCAACCGAGCCGCCGACAGCAGCGACGACTCGACCCGCTGCGCCCGCCCGGTCCGGGCCTGCGCCGTCAGGCCGGCGACAGCGGCGGTCGCGCAGACCAGCCCGCCGAGGACGTCGCACACCGTCAACAGCGTGGGTCGTGGCGGCAGGCCGGGCGGAGCCACCAGCGCGGCGAGACCCGAGCGCGCCTGGACGGGGTAGTCGGTGGTCACCCCGGGCGCACCCCCGGACGCCTGCGCGTGCACCAGGCCCGGACGAACCGCCTCCAGCGTCTCCGCGTCCAGACCCAAGCCGGCCACCTTCGACGGCGCGAGACTGTGCAGCAGCACATCCGACTCCTGCACCAACTCTCTTACCGCAGCGCGCCCTTCGGTCGAACGCAGGTCTGCCTCCAGCACCTCCTTGCCGCGGTTGAGCGCAGCGAACCGGGCCGACACCGGCTCCCCGCCGAACGCGGTCATCGGTGGCACGCCGCGCAAGGGATCCCCGCCGGGCGGCTCGACCCGCACGACCCGGGCGCCCAGCAGCCCCAACACCCGGCCGGCCATGGGCCCTTGCACGCGACGCGCCACCTCGACCACCGTGACACCGTCCAACGGGCCACGCCCACCCGCCGCAGCCTCGCGTGGCCGCGCTCCCGCCGCCTCGCCCTGCACCGCCGCGCCCTGCACCACCCGCCACGGCACCCCGCCCGCCGCCGGCCGCGCCTCCACCGGTGTCACGTCGACGCCGCACCGCTCCGCCAGCGCGGCCAGTCCGGCGAACGTCAACCGGCCTGCCGCCACGAAGAGTTCGTCGGGCAGCGGACACGTCGCCGTCCCGTACCGCGCCTGGAACGGAAGCCAGGAACGCCCCACCACCCGCCGCTCGACGCCGAGTTCGACCCAGAAGCGCAACCAACCGTCGGGCCCCAGCGCCTCCAGCTCGAACCAGACCCCGTCCGACGACCGGAACGGCGGACCACCCACCCCGACCGGCTCCGCACACGGCTCCTCGGCCGTCGCCGCCGCCAAGTACTGCGACAGGCCGAGCAGAGCGGCCTGCGCCACCGACACCTCCACCTCCCGGTACGGCAGTCCCAACTCCCGCGCCCGCAACGCCGCGAGAGTGCCACCGGCGGCCAGCACGCCGGCCGCGACCGACGCGAAGTCCACGCCCAGCAGCCGCGGTCCGCCGTACCGGCGCCCATGGACGTGCATCACCCCGCACGCCGCCTGCACGTCCGCCTCGCTCCGCAGCGGGAGCGCCACCGGCCCGGCCCACGTCAACCGGCAGCCGATACCCCCGCCGACCTCCAGCACGCCGCCGGACGCCTCCGCCACCTCGACCCCGGCGGCGCGCAGCAGATCAGCAGCGACGCCGCACGCGACACGCGGCGTCGAGTCTCGCACGCCGACGCCAACTACCGCGCCACCAATCAGCAGTTGACCGATTGCCACTCCAGCCTCCCAACCTGTCACGGGCCGGCAGCACCGACAGGCCGCCACCCAGTCGCCCTATTGCCCCGCCACCCGTTCGCCCCCCTGCCCTGTTTCCGAGCAGCGAGGGGCGAGGGGCGAGGGGCGGAACCCGACTTCACGGCTTGCGGCCGTGCACGGCGTACACCACGTTCGAGCAGGCCCGGAACCTCGGATCGGTGAACATGGCCCGCAGCTCCGCGAGTTCGTCGTCCGTCAGCCCCTCGCGCAGCAGCGCGTCCCGCAGGTGCCAGGTGTTGTGCACCTGCATCTCCAACTGCGGCGTGCCGGGAGCGAGCGTGTCGAGGTACGGCGACGCGTCCACGTCGACGAACCCGGCGCGTGCCATCGCGGCGGCACACTTCCGGCCCCACCCCTGGTCCGAACCGCGCGCCACGAAAGCCCTCAACTTGGCCTGTTGGTATCGCTCGTAGAGATCCGCGGCACGATCGTCCGGGGCGGTCAGCACCGGCGCGTACTCGGCGTCGAACTCCAACAGGTGCAGCACGCCGCCCGGCCGTAGCGCCGCGAACAGGCGCCCCAACGCGGCCTCCCGCGCGGGCAGATGGGACAGCACCAGCCGCACATGCACCAGGTCGAACGCGCCCTCCGGCAGCGCGTCCCGCACCACATCGTGCCGCCGCACCGTCAACGCGGGCCGCTCCGCCATCGGCATCGGCGCCACATCCGTGGCCAACACGGCACCACCGGGCCCGACTTGATCCGCCAGCCAGAGCGAGATGCTCCCCGCCCCGGCCCCGACATCCAGACAGCTCATCCCGGGCCGCACCCCGACCCGGCTCAGCTCGCCGATACTGATCCGGTCCAACCACCCGGCCAGACACCGATGTTGCCCACCGGCATGCGCGCTGGCGTTGTCGAACAGGTACGAACCGCCACCGCGCCCGGACGCCAACTCCCGTACCACGCCACCCATCAGGCGGCCCCGGCCGACTCGTCGACGGCCCGCTCACCCGGAGCATCCGCCACCGCGCCCTCCGCCCCCGCACCCTCCACGACCACAGTGCCCGCCCCCACCGCCCCCACCGCCCCCACCGCCCCCGCCGCATCCGACGACTCCGCCGCACGAGGCCCGGGCACCGCCACCGCCCCGGGCCGCTCCGCCGCGAACGCCAGCACCCGCTCGGCGGCCAACTTGCCCGAACGGACGGCACCTTCACTGCTCGGCCGGAGCATCACCCAGTCACCGGCGTACTCCACCGCCCGGGCCGGTCGGGCCAGGAACGCGGCACGCTCCCGCACCGCCGCCGGCGAACCCTGCGGCAGACCGAGCCGGAAGCGGTGCACCAAGGTACGGACGGTGGCGTCCCGCAGGCCCGGCAGGAAGCGCTCGGCCTCCGCACAGACCGTCTCCACGACCCGCTCGTCGGACTCGTCCAGCAACTCGGGGGAGATCCACGGCGACGCGAAGACACTCGCCAGGCCCCGCCCCTCGGGCGCGCGGCCCTCCGCCTTCAGATGGTCCAGGATCAGACCCGTGCACACCCGACTCTCGCTCTCCGGCACCGACATCGCGTAACTGGGGGAGCGGGTCGGACTCGGCAGCGGACGGTCCAGCAGACACGCGACCTTGAGCATCGGCGTGTACGTACTGGCCGCCAGGTACGGACGCGCGTCCGTCGCGGCATCTTCGTGCAGCTCCGATGCCAGCGGCGCGGGCACCGCCAGCACCACCTGCCGGGCCACCACCTCCGCGCCGTCGGCGAACCGCAGCCGCACGCCGTCCCCGCCGGGCTGCTCCCGGACGGCCACCACCCGCACGCCCACCTCCACCCGGAGGCGCTCGGCCAGCCGCCGGGCCAGGGTGTCCATGCCGTCCCGGTACGTCATCCACCGCGCGCCGGCCCCGCCG
Organism: Kitasatospora sp. NPDC059795; assembly: GCF_042732175.1. NCBI lineage: Bacteria > Bacillati > Actinomycetota > Actinomycetes > Kitasatosporales > Streptomycetaceae > Kitasatospora > Kitasatospora sp. NPDC059795. The sequence continues at coordinate 11,873 of NZ_JBHWID010000017.1, read as the reverse complement.
ACCGACATCAGCGTCGCCACCATCGGCGCCATCGCGGACTTCTCCGGCCGCCACCCGAAGCAGTGACTGGAAAGCGGTTGCAGCATCGCGGCCAGCAGGTCCTGCCGCCCGGCCGAACCGGCGCAGAACTCGCTCAGCGTCCGGTCCCGACTGGGTGCGGTCTCCGGCCGGTCCGGGTCGAAGCCGCGCCAGGACGTGGACAGCTCCGCCGCGAACCGCAACCATGCCGCCCGCCCGCGCCAGGACAGCCCCGCACCTGTCAACAGCCCCTTCGGACGGCCCAGATGGGCATGCGCCCGGCCGCCCCGCCACAGCGCGAAGCCCGGCTCGATCACCGGTACCTCCGACTCCGGGATGCCGACCGCGCGAATCAGCTCCCAGGTCGCCTCGTACCCGGCACCCGCGATGGTCTCCGCGCCCTCGTCCAGCAGCCAGCCGTCCACCCGAGTGGACGCCATCCGCCCACCCACCCGGTCCGCACCCTCGAAGACCCGCACCTCACGCCCGGCGGCAGCCAGGTGGTGCGCCGCGGACAACCCCGCGATCCCCGCACCCACCACCGCGACATCGAGCTCGTCCACGCCCAACTCCTCCATCCGCTCCACCACCTGCCCGCCTGCCCACCGGCCACCTGCCGACCCGCCACCCACCGACCCACCGGCCACTGACCCGCGAGCTACCGCCCCACCGGCCGTCGCCCCACCGGCCACCGGCTCACGTCCACCGCCCCGTCCCGATCGGCGAACTCCCCGCCAGCACCTGCTCGCGCAACTCGTGCCGCCGCACCTTCCCGGTGGCCGTGCGCGGCACCGCGTCCCAGGGGACGAGCAGCGGCTCGGCCAGCGGCGGAAGATCGTGCACCGCGTCCTGCCAGCGCTGCGGGTCGAGGTCGCCGGCCGCGGTGACCAGCACCGGCTGCGGGCGGCCGTCCGCCACCGAGAGCAGTACCGCCTCCTCGACGTCCGGCAGCCGCTCGTGCAGCACGTCCTCGATCTCGACGCAGCTCAGTCCGGGAACCATGTCCACCTCCCGGTCCAGCACGAAGACCCGACCGTCCCGGGTGTGCACTCCGAGGTCGCCGGTGTTGAACCACGGGCCGTCGACCTTCTGCGCCCACCGTTCGGGTTCGCCGAGGTAGCCGAGGCACAGCGCGCCGGTGCGGGCGTACAGCATGCCGGTCTCGCCGCGCCGCACCGACCGCCCGGGCCGCTCGGGATCGGCCACCTTGACCCGTACCCACCCGGGCACCGGACGCCCCAGATCACGGGTGGTCGGATGCCGACCAGCGGGTGCGGAAAGCGCTTTCCGAGTTAGGAACCGGAAGCTCAACGGACCGGTCTCGCTCTGCCCCCAACCTTGCATCCACAACGGCCGCCGCCGCCGACTCGCCTGCAGGAAGGACCGCACCGTCGGCGGATGCATCGCATCGAAGGTCGAGATGAACAGCCGCACGTCCCGGAACGGATTCGCCTCGGAAGCACCGTCCTCGGCCAGCGACTGCCACCGCACGTAGTGCGACGGCATCGCCTCCAGCACGGTCGGCGGGTGGCTGCGCAGCAGCGCCGCGGCCGTCGACAGATCGGAGTCCGGCAGCAGGACGACGGTGCGCGGGGCCCGCCAGAACGCGCTGACGGTCCAGGTCAGCGCACGGCCATGGGCGAACGAGATGGCGCTGGCGACCGTGTCGTCCCCACGCACCGACAGCACCGGCCACGGCCGCGCCTCGAACGCGGACAGCCGCCGGATCAACGTCCGGGTGGAGTGCACCACCAGCTTGGGCACCCCGGTGGTCCCCGAGGTGTGAATGACCGCCAGCGGCTCGTCGTCCCCGCGCGAGTGCACCGGCGGAACCGCCCCGCCCCGCAGGTCGTCCGGCGTCAACGCACCCTCCGCAGGCCCGTCCAGGCACACCGTCCGGACGGCCAGCCGGTCCAGGTCGTGCCCGGCCGCCCGGGCGCCCGCCAGGACGTCCCGCTGGGTGACCAGCACGTCCGGACGCAGCCGATGCAGCAACGCGGCCAACCCGTCCGGCGCGACCCGGTCGGACAGCAGCGCGGGCACCGCCCCGAGCCGCGCCGCCGCGCACGCCAGCAGCACGTAGTCCCAGTGGTTGCGCTTCACGATCGCCACCGACGACCCCGGCCGCGCCCCCGCCGCCGCGAGCCAGGCCGCCGTCTCCCGCACCAACTCGGCCAGTGCGGCGGTGTCCCAGCTGCTGCCCCGGTTCGGTGCCAGATCCAGCGGACGCCCCAACTGGACGTTCACGGAAGGGCGTTGCTCGGCCAGGGTGTCGAAGAGCGGGCCGAGGTCGAGCGGCAACCGCCGCACCACGGACGCGAGTCCGCCGCCGCGCCGGGTCGCCCGGCCCGGCCCCGTCACAGCCCGCCGCCGAACACCGCGACCGCCAGGTCCACGCCCACCAGCAGCGCGCAGCACAGCCGGTGCAGGTGGATGCCCAGCCGGCGCGCGATCAGAATGTCGCCCCGGACGAACCCCAGCACCCACTGCCGGGCACGCAGCGCCATCACCGGAGCCATCACCAGCGGGAACCACCACGGCGCGATCCCGGCGACCGCCGAACCCACCAGCAGCGCCGCCTCCAGCGCCGAACACCCGCCCACGAAAGCGGCGTTGCCGCGCGGCGACACCAGCACGGCGACCGTCTTGCGGCCCACCGCCCGGTCACCCGGGATGTCATTGGTGTTGGAGTACACGCCGAACAGCAGCGGACCCAGGCCGAACACCAGCGCCTGCACCGCGACGAAGCCGTCGAAGCGCCCGGTCAGCAGGCCGTACAGCGGCAGTACGAACAGCCAGCCCAGCGCGGCCAGGAAGAACTCCTGGAAGCCGTTGTAGCTGATCCGCAGCCACCACGAGTACTGGAAGCCGCACACCGCCAGCGCGATCACCCCGGCCACCGCCCAGGCCGGCCGGGCCGGCGCCAACGCGACCGCCGCCAGCCAGCACAGCACGCACGCCGCCACCGTCGCCCAGCCGAACCTGATCGCCTGCGGCTCGGTCAACGTGCCTGCCACCAAAGGCTTTCGGGCCAGCCGACGGGCCGGCGCGTCGGGCCCGTAGTTCACCGCGTCGCTGCCGTCCCGGTAGCCGGTCACGTCGTCGAAGGTGCACATCGCCGCGCTCATCGCGACCTCGCCGCCGAGGAACAGCATCAGTACCGCCAGCGTGACGCCGACTCCTGCCCCGACCGTCGCACCCGACCCGGTCGCCACCACCATCGCGGCGACCAGCGGAACGCTCAAGTAGTAGTCGTAGATGTCGAGTTTGGCCAACCTGGCGTACGCCCGCCAGGCGGCCGGAGCGCCCGCGGGGGCGATTGCCGCCCCGGGGGCAGCGACCGCCGCCTCCGGGGCGGCGGACACAGCGACATGCTCCACGGAAACGCAGTCCTCTCAATGGCGGCCGCAACCCCGGGACGCCACTGCGCCGGGGGGCCTCAGACAACGAGCCGACCGCGCTGACGGCGCGTCAATTCGCCACGACAGGCGAGAAGTCGGCGCTGAACATGATGACACAGAGCCACCGGTTTGATGCATTTCTGTGATAAGCGCAAAAGCGGGCGGGCGGCTATTCCGCCGCCCGCCCGCCCATATTTTCGATCCGCAGAATCAGGCCCTCAGGCCGAGAAACTCCCCGCGCCACCCGGCACGTGCGTCCCGTAACCGGGCTGCACCGTCACCGACGGGCCGACGCAGAACGGGTTGCCGTACACGTGCACCGGACGGTCCGTCCGGTTGTTCAACACGTGGGCGATGGTGGGGAGTTGCTGGCAGCCGGACGGGTTGCGGTAGACGTCCAGCGGCTGCGCCTCGGTGGAGAACACCACCACCTCACCGCTCGCCGAGCGCGTCGCGGCAGGCGCGGGAGCCGCCATGCCGAGCACCGAGGCTGCAGCCATCAGGGAAACCAGAATTGTTCGCACAATCATCCTTAAACATGATCGACGCCCGGGAATGTTGCGGGCTCATCCCATCGCTATCGCGCTCCCGCGCCCGAATTCCAACCGTGCACTCCGCATTCACCCACCTGGCCGGAGCCCGGCCCCGCCCGGTCACTCTGTCCGCACCACCGCGCGCCCCCGGCCGCCCGTTGATCCGCAGTCGCCGCCGGCCCCTCGCTCCCGGCTTTTCGCTTCGCGCCCGGACCGTCATCCGATCGAACTACCATCCCTCCATGACGACCCAGCCGTCCGCCCGTCCCGCCCACTTCGGCCCCAACACGCACTGCCACTGGTGCGGAACGTCGTACCCGGCCGGCACCGCGACCTGGCCGCGCACCTGCCCCGGCTGCCACGAGACCAGCTACCGCAACCCGCTCCCGGTCACCGTCGCACTCCTCCCCGTCCACCACCCCGACGGGGACACCCGGCTCACCGTCATCCGCCGCACCATCGAACCCGGACTCGGTGAACTCGCCCTCCCCGGCGGCTACGTCGACTACGGCGAGAGCTGGCAGCAGGCCGCCGTCCGCGAACTGCGGGAGGAGACCGGCATCCTGGCCGACCCCGCCGACGCCCGCCTGGTCTCCACCGACTCCGACACCCTCGGCGGATTCCTCTGTCTGTTCGCCCTCCTCCCCGCCCGCAACCTCGCCGACCTCCCCCCGTCCACCCCCACCGACGAGACCGACGGCTGGCACCTCGCCACCCTCGACACCCCGCTCGCCTTCCCCTTCCACACCCGCGTGGCCCGCTCCTGGTTCAACGGCGAGTTCGCCCACCCACTGAGCACGCGGTAAGCGGTAAGGGCGCAGGACGAGCAGCCCGGGGGAGAGGGAAAGCGCTTACCGCCCACCCGTTCGAGGGAGCCCGACCCAACGGGAAGGCGCTTTCCCGCCGCCCGCCGCCGCGCCCCGCCCCACGCCGTGCGGCCCACTGACCCGGAAGCGGCGCGACCGAACGGGTAAGCGCTTTCCCGCCGCACCCGGCATCTGCCGCCTCGGTGGCCCGACCCAACCGGTAAGCGCTTTCCCGTCGCCACCGGACATCCGCCCGTCCTACGGTGCCCGACCCAACCGGTAAGCGCTTTCCCGCCGTCCCCCCAGCGCTGCCCTCACCCCGCCGCTACTTCCCCAGCACCGCCATCGCCGCGTTGTGCCCGGGAATCCCACTGACCCCGCCACCCCGCACCGCCCCGGCCCCGCACGCCAGGACGCGGGCGTTCTCGGTCTCCACGCCCCACCGGCCGGACGCTCGTTCCGGAACCCCGGCGCCCTCCCGAACCCCGTCCTCCTCCCGGAACGGGAACGCCAACTCCCGGTGGAAGATGTTGCCGCCCGGCAGCCGAAGATCGGCCGCCAGGTCCAACGGGCTCCGCACCTCCAGGCACGGCCGACCGTCCCCGTCGACCGCCAGGCAGTCCGCGAGCGGCTCCGCCAGCACCCCGTCGAGCGCGGCCATCACGCCCTTCAGCGCTGCCCGCCGCGCCCCCTCCGGATCGTCGGCGAACAGCCGCGCGGGCATCTGCAGGCCGAACAGCGTGAGCGTGTGCCACCCGGCCGGCACCTCCGGCCCCAGAATCGACCGGTCCGCCAGCGAGTGACAGTAGATCTCGGACGGCGCGGGGGAGGGGAGCCGCCCCGCCGAAGCCACTCGGTAAGCGCTTTCCAACTCCCGATACGACTCCGCGACATGGAACGTCCCCCCGAACGCGTCCCGTACATCCACCGCGCCGTCCCGTAGCCGAGGGAGCCGCCGAAGCAGCATGTTGACCTTCAGCTGCGCCCCCTCCGGAGTCTCCGGAGGCCCCGCCCCCTCACCCGCCGCCGCTGCGGCCCCCGCCCCCGACTCGCCACCCAACAGCCGCGCCAACTCCGCTGGCGCAGCGTTGCACAACACCCAGTGCGCGCCGACCCGCCGCTCCACCCCGTCCGCATCCAGGTACCCGACCTCGGCCGGTCGCCCCGGCCCGCCCGGATCCACCGCGACGACCTCGCACTCCGTCCGGAACTCCGCCCCGCCCGCCCGGGCCGCGTCGGCCAGCGCACCTGTCACCGCACCCATGCCGCCCACCGGCACGTCCCAGTCGCCGGTGCCCCCGCCGATCACGTGGTAGAGGAAGCACCGGTTCTGCCGCAGCGAGGGATCGTGCGCATGAGTGAACGTCCCGATGAGGGCGTCCGTCAGCACCACGCCCCGCACCACGTCGTCCGTGAACCGCCGCTCCAGTGCCTCGCCCAACGGCCGCTCGAACAGTTCCGCCCAGGCCACCGGATCGCCGACCCGCGCACGCAGTTCCGCCCGCGACGGCAACGGCTCCGTCAGTCCGGGGAACACCCGCTGCGCCACCCGCCCAGTCATCCCGTAGAACTCCTGCCAGGCTGCGAACTCCTGTTCTCCGCCCGTCAGTTCGCGGAAGGAGTCGGCCGTCCGCCGCTCGTCCGAGGCATCCACCAGCAGTCCGCCGGCCCTCCCGTCCCGCTCCCACGGCGTGTACGAGGAGATCCGCCGACGCCGCAGCTCCACCCGGACGCCCAGGTCCTCGAGGATCCGCCGCGGCAGCAGGCTCACCAGGTACGAGTAGCGGGACAGCCGCGCATCGACCCCGGGAAACGCCCGCTCGGAGACCGCCGCCCCACCCACGTGCCCGAGCCGCTCCAGCACCAGCACCCGCAACCCGGCCCGCCCCAAATACCCGGCCGCCACAAGCCCGTTGTGCCCGCCACCCACGATCACCACGTCATAAGCCACCGTCATCCCGCCGTCCTACCACCCCCCACCGCCGCCCACCACCCCACCGCCGCCCACCACCCACCGCGCAGCAGTCGCCGCCCCACTCACATGCCCGTACCGCCCCAGCACCCCGCACGGTCCACCACCAGGATGAACCCTGGACCCCCGGGCCATCACGTGGCATGGTCTGCACCGTCAGCACCCACGGACGGCCTGCCACAAGCCCATCCGTCCCCACCGGCCTGGAGACCACCACGTGAGCACCCCTCCGACTTCCCAGGACCAGCAGCCCCCGCACCCCGAGCCGACCGAGCCGACCGAGCCGACGACACTGACCGAGCCGACCGAGCGGACCGACCCGACGGCACCGACCGCCCCGCTCTGGCGCCCGGCCCCCGCCCGCGCCGCCGCCAGCCGGCTGGTCGCCTTCCAGCGCTGGGCCGCCGAGCACCACGGAGCCCCGGCCGCCCCGCTCGCGCCGGTCGCCACCGACGCCGAGGCCGCCACTCGCTACGCGGACCTCCACCGCTGGTCCGTCGAGGACCTCCCGCGCTTCTGGACCGCCGTCACCGAGTACTTCGACGTGCGCTTCCACACCCCGCCCACCGCCGTCCTCGCCGAGCCGGCCACCATGCCGGGTGCGAGCTGGTTCCCGGGCGCCACCCTCAACTACGCCGAGCACGCCCTGCGCGCCGCCGAGGACCCGGCCAACGCCGACCGCCCGGCGATTCTCCACCTCGACGAGCGGACCGCCGAGCCCGTCGCCACCAGCTGGTCCGAACTGCGCCGCCAGGTCGGCTCGTTGGCCGCCGCGCTGCGGGCCCGGGGCGTCCGCCCGGGCGACCGGGTAAGCGCTTACCTGCCGAACATCCCGCAGGCCGCCGTCGCCCTGCTCGCCACCGCCGCCGTCGGCGCCACCTGGACCAGCTGCGCCCCCGACTTCGGCGCCCGCAGCGTCCTCGACCGCTTCCAGCAGATCGAGCCGACCGTCCTGTTCGCCGTCGACGGCTACCACTACGGCGGCAAGAACCACGACCGCACCGAGGTGGTCGCCGAGCTCCGCCGCGAACTCCCCACCCTCCGCACGGTCGTCCACGTCCCGCTGCTCGACACCCCCGCCCCCGAGGGCACGCTCCACTACGACGACCTGGTGGCCGGGGAGGCCGAGCCGGTCTTCGAACCCGTCCCCTTCGACCACCCGCTCTGGGTGCTCTACTCCTCCGGCACCACCGGCCTCCCGAAGGCCATCGTGCAGAGCCAGGGCGGCATCCTGGTCGAGCACCTCAAGCAGGCCGCCCTCCACCTCGACCTCGGCCCGGACGACCGCTTCCTCTGGTACACGTCCACCGGCTGGATGATGTGGAACTTCCTCCTCGCCGGCCTGCTCACCGGAACCACGATCGTCACCTACGACGGCAGCCCGGGACACCCCGACACCGGCGCCCTCTGGTCGGTCGCCGCCCGCACCCGCGCCACCGTCCTGGGCACCTCCGCCGCCTACGTCATCGCAAGCCGCAAGGCCGAACTGCACCCCGGACGCGACCTCGACCTGTCCGCCGTCCGCTGCCTCGGCACCACCGGCTCCCCGCTCCCGCCCGACGGCTTCCAGTGGATCTACGACGAGGTCAAGCCGGACGTCTGGCTCGCCTCCGTCAGCGGCGGCACCGACGTCTGCTCCTGCTTCGTCGGCGGCGTCCCCACCCTCCCCGTGCACCTCGGCGAGATCCAGGCCCCCTGCCTCGGCGCCGCCGTCGAAGCCTGGGACCCCGCCGGCCACCCGCTCACCGACGCGGTCGGCGAGCTCGTCGTCACCAAGCCGCTCCCGTCCATGCCCACCGGCTTCTGGAACGACCCCGACGGCGTTCGCTACCACGACAGCTACTTCGACACCTACCCCGGCATCTGGCGCCACGGCGACTGGATCACCGCCACCGGCCGCGGCACCGTCGTCATCCACGGCCGCTCCGACTCCACCCTCAACCGCCAGGGTGTCCGGATGGGCTCCGCCGACATCTACGAGGTCGTCGAACGCCTCCCCGAGATCGCCGAATCCCTGGTCATCGGCCTGGAGGAACCCGACGGCGGCTACTGGATGCCGCTCTTCGTGGTGCTCGCCCCCGGTGCCGTCCTGGACGACGACCTCACCGCCCGCATCCGCACCTCGCTGCGCACCGAACTCTCCCCGCGCCACGTCCCCGACGAGGTGATCACCGTCCAGGGCCTCCCGCACACCCTCACCGGCAAGCGCCTCGAAGTCCCCGTCAAGCGCCTGCTCGCCGGCACCCCGCTCACCAAGGCAGTCAACCCCGGTTCGGTCGACAACCTCGACCACCTGCGCTTCTTCGAACAGCTCGCCACCACCCGCAAGCACTGACCCGCAAGCACCGACCCGCAAGCACTGAACCGCAAAGCACCGACCGCACACCAATGCCCCGAGGGGCCGCCGCCAACCCCCACGGTGGCAGCGACCCCTCGGGAGTCGAAGGTCCGGACGGCGCTACGCCCCGGACAACACCTGCCGCGCCGCGGCCCGCGCCTCCTCGGCCGAGTCGGCCGCCCGCGCCGCCTCCGCCGCCTGCCGGCACTGCGCCAACGATGCCTGCGCCAACGCCGAGCGCACGTACGGGATCGACGCCGCCCCCATCGACAGACTGGTCACCCCCAGGCCCGTCAGCACACACGCCAGCAATGGGTCCGACGCCGCCTCCCCGCACACCCCGCAGCTCTTCCCCGCAGCCGTCGCCGCCTCCGCCGCCGCCGCGATCAGATCCAGCAGCGCCGGCTGCCACGGATCCTGCAGCCGCGCCAGCGACCCCACCTGCCGGTCCGCCGCGAACGCGTACTGCGCCAGGTCGTTCGTCCCCAACGACAGGAACTCCACTTCCCGCAGCAACGACCCCGCCCGCAGCGCGGCCGACGGAATCTCCACCATCGCCCCGACCTTGGCGTCCAACCCCGCCTCCCGACAGGCCGCCGCGAACGCCCGCGCATCCTCCCGGTCCGCCACCATCGGCGCCATCACCTCCAGGCGCACCGACAGCCCCTCCACCGCCCGCGTCAACGCCCGCAACTGCGAACGCAACACCTCCGGGTGCTCCAACAACGTCCGCAGACCCCGCACCCCCAGCGCCGGATTCGGCTCGTCCCCGGGCGTCAGGAAGTCCAGCGGCTTGTCCGCCCCCGCATCCAGCACCCGCACCACCACCCGGCCCTCCGGGAACGCCTCCAACACCTTCCGGTACGCCTGGACCTGCTTGTCCTCGCTCGGCGCCTTCGCCGAATCGTCGAGAAAGAGGAACTCGGTCCGGAACAGCCCGACGCCCTCCGCCCCGTTCTCCACCGCCGCCGGCACGTCCGCCGGACCCCCCACATTCGCCAGCAGCGGCACCATGAACCCGTCCGACGTCCGCCCCGGCCCCGAGGACGCCGCCAACGCCGCCTGCTGCTCCGCGGCCAGCCGCCGCAACTCCTCCCGCCGCTCCGCCGACGGCTCCACCAGCACCTCGCCGGTCGACCCGTCCACCGCGACCACCACCCCCTCCGCCACCTCCGTCGCCCGCGGCATCGCCACCACCGCCGGCACCCCCATCGCCCGCGCCAGAATCGCGCTGTGCGAAGTCGGCCCGCCCTCCTCGGTCACGAACCCCAGCACCAGCGCCGGATCCAGCAACGCCGTGTCCGCCGGCGCCAGGTCCCGCGCCAGCAGCACGTACGGCTCGTCACTGTCCGGCACCCCCGGCATCGGCACCCCCAGCAGCCGCGCCACGATCCGGTTCCGCACGTCGTCCAGGTCCGCGACCCGCCCCGCCAAGTACTCGCCCGCCGCCGCCAGCAGGTCCCGGTACGCGGCGAACGCGTCGTACACCCCGCGCTCCGCACTGTTGCCCTCCGAGATCCGCCGGTTCACGTCCGCCAGCAGCTCCGGGTCCTGCGCCATCAGCGCCTGGGCCTCCAGCACCGCCTGCGCCTCACCACCTGCCAGGTTCCCGCGCGCGATCAGATCCGCCGCCACCGCCTCGACCGCGGCCTGTGCCCGAGCCTGCTCACGCGGCACCTCCGCAGCCGCGACCTGCGTGGTCGGCGGCTCCAGCACCGCCGTCCCCATGTGCCGCACCGGCCCGATGGCGACCCCGTGACTCACGCCCACACCGTGCAGCGTCCGCTCCATGGTCCGAACCCCTTCGCCCGTTGTCGCCGTCAGTTCCAGACGAACAGGTCGCCGCCGGCCGTGACCTCACCGGACTCCGCCACCCCGCTCAACTGGTCCGCCGACGCCTCCAGCGCCACGATCGGCGAAATCGGCGACTTCCCCGCCGCCTCCACCGCCGCCGGATTCCACTTGATCACCGGCTGCCCCCGCTTCACCCGATCCCCCTTGTGCACGAGCAGCTCGAACCCCTCCCCATTGAGCTGCACCGTGTCGATCCCCAGATGCGTCAGCACCCCGTGCCCGTTCTCGTCCATCACCACGAACGCGTGCGGGTGCATCGACACCACCTGCCCGTCCACCGGCGACACCGCCTCCACCGGCTCCCGCAGCGGATCGATCGCCGTCCCCGGCCCGACCATCGCTCCCGCGAACACCGGGTCGGGCACATTGGCGAGGCCGACGGCACGTCCGGCGAGCGGCGACGTCACAGTGGTCATGGTGGAGCCTCCCAGGTACGGAGTACATCGCGTGCGGCCGCGGGGCAGCGGCCCGTTGATCGACGGACCCAAAGTACGTCAACTCAGACATTTTGGTACGTAACGCCCACGCGTCGCCCGAGTGAAGATCACCCCCGACATTCACCCCGCCGTGCACGAACCGACCTTCGCGCACCCTCTCCTCCGAACCCGCCACCCTCAAGTGGTCTAGTCCTCTTGGCCAACGCGCCGCACTCTACGGCATCCGGGTGAGCCCCCCTCGGCCCCTCCCGCACGGGCTGGCGCTGCCGTCCGAGTGATCCGCTCCGGCCTCGATTAGGCACTCGGCCACCGACCCGCTATCGTTGCTCAGGTCGCCGCGCAACGGCGGTAAACAGAGCAAGTCGAGAACGTAAACCCTCGGTCAACACCGCGGAAACGATCTGATAAGCTCGAAACACGAACGAAGCGCCCGGAGGGTCCGCAGGAATGCGGCTCGAAGGAAGCGTCCGTTCCTTGAGAACTCAACAGCGTGCCAAAAGTCAACGCCAGATAT
>NZ_JBHWID010000016.1:0-190598 GCF_042732175.1 Kitasatospora sp. NPDC059795 | reverse complement strand
GCGACGGCCTGCTGGTCGCCACCAACTTCGGCACCCGCCCCGCCCGCGCGCCCCGGGCCGGGGGCCCCCCCGGCGGGCGGGCCCCCCCCGGCCGATCGGTTCACTCGCTCTCGTGCAGATTGCCGTCTCCGCCGGGCCACGGGTCGTCGCCGCCCGAGCCGGCGTTGTCGGATCGGAGGCTGTCGTACCGGTCGTGCACGGCACCCAGTTCTTCTGCCACGAGCAGCAGCCCGTCGTTGGTCGGATCGACCGCCATCTCTCGCTCCTTCTGCTGCCTCCGGGCTGTTGCCGGAGGCGATCGGGAAGCGGAGCCTCGCCCGCGTCAAGGCATGGGCGTACCTGAGCTGAACGCGGGACGGGCCCCGCGCTGGTCGCTCATCATCACCCAGGTGTCACCGGCCGTCATATTTCTCCGCGAAGATGACGGCCGGCCGAAGACTCCTCCGCGCTGTCAGCTGCGGTTCTCCGGGGCAAACGCCAACCGGTTGGCGCCCGTGCCGGAGTGCACTGCGACCTCACCCTGTCCTCATCGAACTCGGTGGTGAAAGCGGCAACCTCCCAGCGTTCGCGTGCACAGGCCGGCGAACTCTTCGGATTGTCCTGGTAGTCAGTGAAGGTGATGGGCCGTCAGCTCGTGGCGGTATTCTGAGCGCCGGCTGGTCAACTTCAACGACCTGCGGTAATGGTCGGCACCCCGCTGTCCGAGCCGTCGCCGCAGGGCCATAGGGGCAGGTGCATTGTGACGCGTACGACCGCGCCAGCGGCGGTTTCGGACTTCTACTGCAATGAGGCCCTGAACGGCCGTACGCCGGTGAAGGTGGTGGAGGAGACCGACACGGTACTCGCGTTCGAACACACCAAGCCCTCGTACCCGGTGCACATCGTGGTCGTCCCCAAGCGACACATCCCGTCGCTGGTGGAGCTCGGCGACGGGACCGATGAGGACCTCGCTGACGTTGTGCGGGTGGTCCGGAAGGTTGCGGCGAAGGTGCGCGAGGAGTACGGGGCGGCGTGCGTCGTGACGAACGAGGGCGCGTACCAGGAGTCGAAGCACATGCACTGGCATGTGCTGTTCCGCGGCGATCTCCCGGAAGGCCTGGCCTGACGGCCTGGGGACCTGGGGACAGTTCAGCGGGCGTGCCGGCCGCGTGGGCGGGCAAGGGCGACCGTCCTGTCGGCGATGTCTCGCGCGGCATCGCGAACGGCGTCAGGGCTGGGAAGGCGGCGGGTGCCGCCCAGTGCGGGCAGCAGCTGTTCGCACGCCCGCAGGAGGGGCTTCCCGTCGGCCATCTCCTCGTCGGCGACGACGATGCAGGTGGCACGTTGCGCATAGGCCTTCGCGTTGTCGAGCTGGTCGCCGCGGCTGACGGACGCCGGCAGCGGGACCAGGACGGCGGGCTTGGACAGTGCCTCCAGCTCGGCGAGCGTGGTGGCGCCGGCCCGGCCGATGACGAGGTCGGCGAGCCAGAGGGCATCGACCATGTCGTCGTGCAGGTACTCCAGCTGCCAGTACCCGGGCGTCGAGGGCAGGGCGGGGTCGAGATTTCCTCGGCCGCAGATGTGGATGACGGAGAAGTGCCTTTTCAGGTCGCCGAGTTGACGGCGTACCGCTTCGTTGACGCGCCGGGAGCCGCTGCTCCCGCAGAAGACGAGCAGGACCGGTGGACCGGTGGGGATGCCGAGGTGGGCGCGGAGGTTCTCGGGTCGGCCGTCGGCGAGGTCGTCGCGAAGGGGCAGGCCGGTGACGATCGCCTTGCGCTTGAGCCACTGGGGCAAGCCGGGGGTGACTTCGGCGAGGAAGACCGTGGTGGCGAAGCGGGCGAGGATGCGGTTCGCGAGGCCGAGGGTGTGGTCGGACTCGTGGATGGCGAGAGGGATGCGGTTGAGCCACGAGGCGATTCCCACCGGCACCGACACGTAGCTGCCCTTGGAGAAGACGACGTCGGGCCGCTCGCGTCGCATCGCCCGCCAGGCGGCGAACACCCCGCGGGCGACGGTGAGCGGCATGGTGACGTTGCTCCAGGAGCGGAAGCGCTGGAGCCCCGCCGACGGGACGGCCGCGACCCGGATTCCGGCGTTCGCCGCGAGGTCTGCCTCGATGCTGCCTGCGCGCCCGAAATAAACAAGGTCGCATTCTGCGCGCCGTAGTTCTGCCGCAACTGCCAGGGCAGGAACGACATGGCCGGCGCTCGCGCCTCCGGTGATTCCGATCTTCTTTTTCACGCCGTGAAGCGTAGCAGAATCAAAGGAATTTCCACCCGGAGAGCGAGAATTCCATGCACGCTTCCCGGTTCGACTCCCAGGCCGATCGAAAGGGAAGCGGGCGGTGAGTCAAGCCAATCCGACCCCTGCCGTGCCAGGGCCCTGATCGGCGCACACTGCTGGCGCGGTGTGCGCGAGGCGGGCGCATCGGTCGGGCCGGCTGGACTCGAACCAGCTCCTCGGCAACACTTATGCCGCGCTCTTTCCATTGAGCTCCGGCCCGCAGTGGAGAAAAATCTAACGCATTCCCGAGCGGCCCGTCAATGCTGGATTTTCGGGCTTGCGGAAATAGAATTTGAGCATGGCGATTCCGGCATCGAGTATTTCTCGTTCGATGCCAGAATCTCCGTGGTTTCGTCAGATCAGACGTTGCCCCTTCGTAGGGTTTGGAGGTTGTCTGCCGAGATGGGGCTGTGGCGGCGGGTCCAGCGGTCCACGACCTCCAGCTCGCTGTCGGTGTGCCGGGGGGAGAGCACGAGGGCTGTGGGCACGCCGAGCGCCTGGGCGTAGCGGAACTTCTCTCCGGCCGGGAGGGGGCGGTCGTCGATGATCAGGCGAAGTCCAAGGCGATGAAGCTGCTGGACGGTGCGGTCGGCACGCTGCTGCTGCTCGGTCAGGTCGGAGCGCAGAACGACGAGGTGGATGTCGGCGGGGCCGGTGCCGGGCTTCCATCGCAGGCCTTCGGCGTCGCGGTGGACACCTGCCAGGGTCTGGATGCAGCGGGTGAGGCCGATGCCGGAGCAGCCCATGAGCGGGGTGCGCGGGGTGCCGTCCTCGCTGGTGAAGGCCAGGCCCATTTTGCTGGAGTACTGGGTCCCGAGTTCGAAGACATGGGCGACTTCGACGGCGTCGGTCACGCGGTAGTGACCGTGGTGGCAGCGTCCGCAGTGGAGGCCGTCGGCAGCGGTGTGGACGTCGGCGGGGTAGACGGGAAGCGGAGGCAGGCCCGCGGCGCCGGTCCACGAAGCGCCGTTGTGCAGTCCGTCGGGCCCGTCGGCGATGGTGAAGCGGTCGAGGGCGCTGACAGAGCGGTCGTGGACGACGTCGATCCCGCTGCAGTCCCAGGGAGTGAGGGTGCCGGCGGTCTTCCCGAGCAAGCCGGGCAGTTCCTCGGGGTCGAGGAGTTCGACGTGCTGGTCGGGTCCGAGGGCGGCGGTGAGTTTGCGGACGCTGACGGTGAGGTCGGAGCGGATGCAGACCGCGGTGGGCGTGGTGGTGCCGTCCGGGCCGGTGACGGCGAAGACGATCACGTTGACGACGGGTTCGGCGCGGGCGGCGGTGTTGGGGAACGCGGCACTGAGGATCGCGCCATCGCCCCGGTGACCGCAGTGGTCGCAGGCGAGGATGGTGCTCTGCCCGAAGTCGGCGAGGACGAGGTGCTCGGTGGTCGGGCCGGCGGAGATGGCCCCGCCGTCGGCGGAGGCATGGAAGACGCCGTGGAGGCCGATGCCGGTGAGCGCGTCGGTGCAGGCCCGGTTGAGCAGTCTGATCGACTCCAGCATGCCCGTGCGGTCCGTGTCGAAGGTGTAGGCGTCGGCCATCGTGAACTCGCGTCCGCGCATGAGGCCACCGCGGGGCGAGACCTCGTCGCGGAACTTCGTGGTGTTGAGGGCCAGGCGGACCGGCAGGTCGCGGTGCGAGCGCAGGTGGGGCCGGACGGTGGCGACGGCCATCTCCTCGGAGGTCGGTGCGAGGCACATGTCGGTGCCGCCGACACGGGTGGTGATCAGCGCGCCCTCGTCGGTGTAGGTCTTCCAGCGGCCGGACTGCTCCCACAGGGCTCGGCTCTGGAGGGTGGGCAGGGCGACGGTGTTGAAGCCGCGCTGCTCGAATGCGGCGCGGGTGATCCGGTCGAGCTGGTCGCGCACGCGCAGACCGAGCGGGAACAGGGTGTGCACGCCTGCGGCGTCGGTGCGGCCGACGAGGCCGAGGTGTTCCAGCAGTTCCCACGTCGGGGCGGTGGGGTCGGCGGCGCGGGGGCGGGTCGCGGGGAACAGGCGGGACGTGTGGATCGGCGCCGGGGCGGAGTTCATGTGGCGGCTCCGATCGCGTCGCGGGTGACGTTGGTGAGCCGGTGGGCGCTGTGCGCGATGTCGTAGCAGGAGGCGTTGGCCAGGCCCGCGATGCTGAGGTCGGTGCGCAGCGCGTGGTCGGAGGCGAGCTTGTCGACCGCCTGGGCGAACTGGGCGGCGTCGCCGGGGCTGTAGGGCAGGCCGGCGGCGCCGAGGGTTTGGGTCATGCCGGCGACGTCGGAGTAGATGACGGGCAGTCCGTGGGCCTGGGCCTCGACGGCGACCAGGCCGAACGCTTCCAGGCCGGAGGTGGTGAACACGAAGGCGTCGAAGTCCGCGAAGCGTTCCCACAACGTGTGGCGGGGCTGGAACGGCGCGAAGCGGATGCGGTCGCTCAGCCCGAGTTCCCGGGTGCGGTGCTGGAGGGCGTCCTGCTCGGGGCCGCTGCCGATGACGGTGAGTTCGTGGCGGTGGTCGGTGAGCGCGAGTCCCTCGATCGCGGTGCTCGTGGACTTGTTGGCGTCCAAGCGGCCGGCGTGAAGCAGGCGGAGCGTGTGGGTGTGAGTGGGGCGCAGGGGCCGGGCGACGCGGGCGAGCGGAATGCCCCAGGGCACGAGGGCCATTTTGTCGCGGTAGTGGTGATCGGTCAGTTCGCCGATGCGGTCCGCGAGGGCGGTGTTCGGGGCGACGACGGTGGTCGCGCCCGCGACGATCTCGGTGAGGACGTCGCGGGCGAGCGGGTTGGTGGCGGCGGCGATGACGTCGGTGCCGTGGGCGATGGCGACGACCGGGATGTCCTGGGCGGTGCGAACGAGCGCGAGGGAGAGGCCGAAGCCGAGGTGCTGGGCGTGGATGGCGTCCGGTCGGGCCTTGTCCAGGTGGCGGTGGACATCGATGGCCAGGCCGTCGACGTAGGCGTGGAAGCCGGGTCCGTAGGGGGCCTTGGCGGTGGTGGCGAGCACGGTCTCCTCGAAGCCGTGCTGCCAGCCGGGGTTGGCGGGCGGGAGAGCGAGGAAGGTGGTGCGGGCACGGTCGGCCATTGCCCCGTACAGGTCGGAGCAGAAGAGCATGGAGCCGCAGGAGGGCTCGAGCGGCAGGTCGATGCCGGTGGTGATCCGCATCCTGGTCATGCGGGCAGTCCTTCCTGGGGGAGGGCGTCGAGGTAGGTGGTGAGGTGGGTACGCAGCAGGGCGGAGGTTCCGGCCCAGCCGATCGCGCAGGCGGTGTCGAGGACAGACAGGTTCGGTGTGAACCCCCGCTGTGGCCAGGCCTGTTGGTAGGTCGGGTGGCGGCTGAGGTACTCGTTCCAGGTGACGCTGATGCCTACGGCGGCGAGGTCGGCGGGCGCGAGGTAGCCGCGGGTACCGGAGCCCGCCCACAGCTCGCTTGCACCGGCCGCTCGGCAGATTTGGACGATCCGGCCGGCGCGGCCGGTCGCCGGCTCGATCGGGAGCTGCGAGGTGAGGACGAGGTGGGCGGGTGCGCCGAGGGCGGTGGCGATGTCGGTGGCCAGGTCGAGGTTGAGGTCGAGCAGCCAGCGGTGTCCGGCGGCGAGCGGCGGGGTGAGTACCGGCAGCACTTCGTCGAGGTGCTGACTGCGGCCGTAGGCCAGCCGCATTCGCCGGATCATGCTCTGCGGGTCGAAGGCGTCGGCGATCCGCACGTCCTTGATCAGCTGGCCGTGACTCTTCACCACCGGAACGGTGAGCCACTGGACGCCGTGGGGGGTCTTGATCCGGTTGCGGTTCTGGTAGCCGCCGTCCTCGAACTGCACGTCGTCGTACAACGCGACGGTTCGGCACGCGAACAGGGCTTCGCAGAAGCCGAGCCACGGTGCGAACGGTGGCTGTTCGATGTAGAGCCGGTGCATCAGCGGTCCTCATCGTCGGTGTCGAGCAGGGTGGTCAGGGATGTCTCGAACGCCTCGAAGCGGCGGCCGTCGGCCGCCCGGGTCGGGGCCAGGGTCCAACCGGCGTTCGCGGCTCGGTGGAGGGTGTAGTCCTCGCCGAGGTACCAGCGGCCGGCCTGGCTCTGGTGTGCGGCGAGCGCCATGACCTTGTCGGCGAGCAGGTCGGTGATGTCCACCAGGACGGTGGGGCGGAAGTCGCCGCGGGGGGCGTGGGGTTGGCCGTGCAGGATCGTGCCGCAGGTTCCGGTCCGGGTCGCGGCGTTGACGGCGGCCTGGGCGACGGCTCGGTGGTCCTGGTGGTCGGTGCCGGAGTGCAGGCTGTGGGTGAGCAGGACGGTGCAGCCCACGCGGGCCAGTTCCGCCTCGACGCGCGAGATCAGGTCCCGGTCGGCGACCAGGGCGCCGTCGGCGAAGCCGAGGAACACCAGGTCGATTCCGCTGCCGTCGTAGGACGCCGCGGATTCGGCGGGTCGCTGTCGGCTGGTGAGGCTCGTTCCGCGGCGCTGGTCGGCGAGGGAGATGCCGTTGATCCCGGTGGTGGTGACGACCACGGTGACGGATGCTCCCCGCTGCCGGTAGCGGCGCAGGGTGCCGTAGAACATCAGCTCGGCGTCGTCGGGGTGCGCCACCACCGCGACGACGCGTTCACGCGGCGGTGCCACGGGCGTCCTCCTTCCGGAAGTCGCGCCACAGCTGCGACGGCTCGGGCAGGGTGGAGCCCTGGTACTTGCCGCGGTACAGCTGGATCCGGCCGGTGGGCAGCCAGAAGGTGACCTGGCCGATGCGCTGGCCGGGGTAGACCCGGACAGGCTGTACGGCGTGGAGTTGCAGGGTCCAGCGGTTGATGGAGCCGAGATCGATGAGATCGGCGGTGCAGTGCACGAACAGGCCGGTCCGGGCGGTGGAGGAGCGGGCCCGGATGATCGGCACGAAGTGCTCGCTGCCCATCGTCTCGGCAGTGGAGGCGAGGTAGATCCGGCCGGGGCGAAGGACCATCCCCTCCTCGGGGATGGTGGAGCGAGTGAACGGGTTGGGCCTGCGGCAGTCGAGGGTGCGGCCTCCCCACCACCGCCGCCGGTACCAGCCGATGTCCGAACTGAGGTGGAAGTCGTAGGAGTTGGGGCTCAGGAAGGACGGGTCGAACGGGCTGATGCTGATCCGTCCGGCCTCGACCTCCTCCGCGATCCGGGGGCCGGTGAGGATCACGCGGCGTACACCTCCGGGGAGGGGCCGACGGCAGTGCCGCCGGCCAGGGCGTGGGGAGCGAACGGTGACGGGTCGCTCAAGGTGCCGTAGTAGCCGGAGTACGGCATCCGCTCGCCGACGGGGTCCCAGAACGACACCTGGCCGATGACCATGCCCGGGTATACCTTGAGCGGCTGGGTGACGACGATCTCCAACGTCCACTGGTGGACCGCGCCGAGCTGGGCGAGGTCGGCGGCGATCTGGGTGAACAGCCCGAGGCGGCCGACGGACGAGCGTCCGATCAGGCTGGTGACGAAGCGGTCGGAGCCGATGCGCTCGACGGTCGAGCCGAGGTAGGTCCGGCCCGGCCTGAGCCGGTAGCCACGCTCCGGGATCGTGATCGTGCGGGTCGGCGGGCTGGTGCGCGGGTCCACGGGCGTCCGGGTGAACACCTTGAGGGTGCCGCCGAGCCGGTAGCCGTGGCTGTTCGGGTTCGTGTGCTCCGGCAGGTACGGGTCGATGGTCAGGTCGCCGGCCTTGACCGCTTGGCGGATGGCGGGGCCGGTGAGGATCACCGCGCGCCGCCCTGCACGTAGGCCTGTCGCAGTCGCCGCCGCAGGTCGGGCGCGATCGCGTCCTGGCCGCCGCCGAGCGGCATCCGGCCGTGGGCCCAGCGAAGTTGGTCGAACACCAGCAGCTGTCCGGGGCGGAGCCGGAGCTCGATTCGGTGGCGCAGCGCCGCATCGACCAGGGCGCCGAACGCGGACGCGGTCTCCTGACGGGCGGCCGCGGTGCCGGCCACGAGCTGCCCGCGCAGGAGGTGCGGGTGCATCTTGGTGGTGAACCGGATCGGCAGGCCCGGCTCCAGCTGCTCGGGCAGGACAGCGAAGCGCTCCAGCGGCCCGCCGACGCCGTGCACCCCCTGGTCGGTCCAGTAGGAGAAGACGGGCTGCTGGAGCAGCGATCGGTCGGCGTCCCCGAGTTCGGCGGCGGCGGCCCATAGGTCGGCCAGGGCCGAGGCACCGCCGCCCGCCGGGTCGTCGCGCTCGCAGTACAGCGCGATGTAGCGCGGGATCAGGTCGCGGTCGACGAGATCGACGTGCAGCCGGTTCTCCCCGGTGCCGTGGGTGCGGCCCGGGTCCACCTCGGTACGGACCTCCAGAGCGCTCCAACAGCCGTCGGCCGGGTAGACCGCCGGCACGGGGCCCAGTGCGGACAGCAGGCCGAGCGCCAACTCCTGGTTGAGGCGGTGGTCGGCGGGGTCGAACGCGATCAGAGCCCGCCCGTGGCCGACGCCGGTGATGTGTTCGGCGAAGGCCCGCGGCGCGGTGGGGCCATCGAGGAACATGGGTGCGGGCAGCAGCTGAGGAGTGGTCATGATCCCTCCTTGACGTGTTCGGTGAGCAGTCCGCGCAGGGTGCGCGGCGGCTCGATCGGGCTGGCGGCCAGACCGAGGCGGTCGGCCAGGTAGGCGGTAGTGGCGACGGTGCCGCGGCAGCCGGGTGCCGAAGCCGCTACAACGGGGCTCTCGCCCAGGGCCTCGGCCAGGTGGGCGATCTCCCCAGGGGTGTGGAGGCCGGCCAGAACGACCAACGCGGCGTCGAAGGGTGCGGCGGCGACGAGCGCCTGCCGATCGACGCGGGGCGGAAGACCGGCGCGCAGGGTGGCGAGGTTGAGGACGAAGGCGTCGGTGTTCGTTGCGTGTCGGCCCAGCTCGGCGACCAGCTCGGCGAGGCGGCGCCGGTCTCCGACCGGGACGGTGCTGCAGCCGACCGTTGCGCTGCCCCACGCCCGGAACGCACCGACGGCTTCCCGGACGAAGCCCGGCATCGCGCCGGTCGGTACCTCACAGCCGCCGGTGTACTCGAGGCTGAACGACGGCTCGCCTGGGCCGAGTTCGATCCGCAGCAGGCCCGCGCCGCACTCGGGTGGCTTGACGACGTACCGTGGCGGGAGCGCCCAGTGGCAGGTCGGGCCGTGGCAGTGGCCGGCCACCACGATCTCCAGCGGGCCGCCGGCGAGTTGGAGCGCCACGTCGGTCTCGAATCCGCTGTGGCTCAGCCCGATCACCACCTCGGCGCCCAGCGCCAGTAGCCGGTCCCGCTCGGCGGCCAGCAGGGCAACTGTCGGCTCCTGGAACACGAACCCGGCGCGCTCGGCGATCGGCACCGCCCCGAACGCCTGCGTCCCGAGCACCCCCACGATTCCGATGCGTCGCCCGGCCGCTTCCAGGAGCAACCCTCGTTCCCACCGTCCGGCGAAGGACGGCGGCGGTGTCAGGTTCGCGCACACCACCGGAGGGAATCGGTCGGGCTCGTGCAGCCGCATCAGGTCGGCCAAGTCGTGGTTGCCGGGTACCACGGCGTCGTAGAGGTCGGCCAGCAGCCGTTCCTCCGTGCGGCCCCGGGAGTACTCGTGGAAGGCGCTGCCGCCGAAGAAGTCGCCGACGTCCACCACCAGCGCGCCTTGCTCGCGCAGTGCCCCAACTGCGGCCAGCATCCCCGCGCCGTCGGGCACCGAGGAGTGGAAGCAGCCCGTCGCCACCACCGTCACGGTGTTCTTGCCGCGTTCGCCGTCCACGCTCAGCACCTCGTGATCGACACGACGCGCAGCGGCACGGTCGCCTCGGGCCAGAAGTCGTGGCGCGAGATCCCGTCGACCTCCTCCACCCGCAGGCCGGCACCGAACCAGGCCCCAGCCGCGGTGTGGTCGGCCGTGACGGTGGGCACCACCGCCAGGCCGCGGGCGACCTTGGAGGTGGAAGCGAATACGTGGGCGGCGATTCCGAAGGCCAGCGTCCATTCGAACGGGAGGATCGACAGGAACACCGTGCCGACGGGCAACTCGTCGTCGAGGTTGACCTCGCGGACGTCGGCCATGATCGGCCGGGCCCGATCGCGGTACGGCCCGAGCGACGTGCACAGCACCTCGGCCATCCGGGGGTCCTTCTCGATCGCCCAGATCCGGTGTCCGGCCTGCGCCACCGTGGCGGACAGGGTCCCCAGACCCGCGCCGACCTCCAGCACCGCGTCGCCGCCGTGCAGGCCGGCCAGGGCGAGCAACTGGGTCGCTACCTCCGGGGAGCGCAGGAAGTGCTGGCCGAAGTCGACCCTGGTCTGAAAGCCACGGGCTCTCAGGTCCGCGACGACCGAACTCTCCACGGCGAGTAACGCGGTTGCTGCGGAGTCCACCGATTCTGGGCTTCGGGTCCTGACAGAGTGGGCCATCGAGGTTCCCCTTCCTCAAGAAGTGAGCCGGAGCGTCCTCGAGGAGGTCCGCTCCGCCGTCGGCTGTGCCGAGCGGACACCCAACGACACACCCTTCGTCAGCCTGTGGGCAGAGGCGGACGCTGCGAGCGTCGTGAACTCCGCGTGGTCAGCGTGAAAAGCCGCGAATTCGTGCACACTTGAGGCCATTCGACGTACCGTCACTGCGTGATGACGCTCGGAGACTCCCAGTCAGGGGCCGAGGTGATACCCCCCGACAGCCGCCCCGGAGCAGCTCTGGCGCGAGCCCTCAAAGACGCGGATTGGTCGCCGCGAGAGCTGGTCCGGACCGTCAATGGGCGACTCACGGGCATCGGCGAACAACGACTCGACCTGACCGTTGCCCATGCCTGGATCCGCGGCTCGGTGCCCCGCTCGGAGCTGGTCCGCCGCCTTACCGCCGCCGTACTGTCCGATCGGACCGGCCGGACCATCAGCCCGGCCATGCTCTGGGGCACTCCCGAACCGGCTGCCCGAGGTGGGCAGCGCACCGTCACCGACGACTTGGTCGGCCGGCGCTCGCTGGCAGCTGTCCTGGCCACCGCCACTGCCTGGAACGCCAGCGATCCCGCGTCCCAGGCGACGCTCCGCTCGGCAGATGACCTGCTCGGCGCGGTGTGGGACGCCAACCGGCAGCAACCGCACAGTTCGGGCCGCGAGACCGGTGCCGATCACGTGCTGCCGCCACTGATGGCCGTTCTGGAATCCCACCTCGCCGAACTGCGCCGCCTCGACGACGCGACCGGAGGCGGTGCCATCTCCCAGCGATACGTTCGCACCGCGCTCGACGGCGTACTGTCGCTGCTGCAGAGCAGTCGCTACACCCCGGACATCGGAACCCGACTCCTGCGCAACGCCAGCGGCCTTGCGCAGCTCGCCGGATGGATGGCCTTCGACGCGGACCTGTCGAGCTCAGGCCAGCGCTACCAGCTCCTCGCCATCCGTCTCGCCCGCGCCAGCTCCGATCACGACACCGCCGCCAATGTGCTCGGGATGCTGGCGTACCAGCACGCGGCGGCGGGAAGCCCCGCGGCGGCGATCCGCTTCGCCGAAGCCGCCGTCGACACGTCGGCGAAGAGCCTGCCCACCGTTCGAGCCCGCGCCTTGGGGCGGCTTGCCACCGCCCATGCCGCCGCCGGCGACATCGACGCCTTCCGCGCAGCCACCGATCGCTGCCTCACTCTTCTCGAACACCGCCGCGACGACGATCCCCCGGCGCTCTACTACTTCACCGCCGACCAGGTCGCTGCCGAAACCGGACACGGCCTCGTGGAACTGGCCGCTGCCAACCCAGGTCGAAGCCGGCGCCTCCTGACCGAGGCCCACAGCCTCCTGGTTCCCCTGACCGCCCACGGCCCCACCACCGGCTACACGCGGTCCGCACTCCTGCACGGTGTTCACCTCGCCCGTGCCCACCTTCTCGCCCACGACCCGGAGGCCACCCTCGCCACGCTCGGCGACCTCACCGCCTATGTGCCCGCAGTCCAGTCCGTCCGCTGCCGAAATCTGCTGGCGGTGTTGCGTCGGCACGCCGGGACCCGCATCAAGTCGCCGACCGGCGCTGATGCATTGAATCGGGTCGACCGGGCACTATCGGGCCTATGACGCCGACTGGCCTTGTCCGCCCCGTTGCCACCACTCTCTCCGCCGTCCCGTACGACCACCCGGAGGCCCGCCGTCTGGCCTCCGCTCTGTACGCCGAGCAACTCGCCACCTACGGCTTCGCCGACGACCCCCACACCGCCGAGCCGAGTCACTTCGTGCCGCCGAACGGCCTCTTCCTCGTGGCCCGTGTCGATGGGCACGAGGCAGCAGTTGGATGTGGGGGCTGGCACCTGACCACTTCCGACACCGTCGAGATCAAACGCATGTACGTCGACCCGACAGCCCGCGGTCTCGCCATCGGCAGTCGGATTCTGCGGGCGCTGGAACACAAGGCAGTGGAACACGGCGCCACACGAGCGATCTTGGAAACCGGGAGCCGGAACCTTGCCGCGCTGGCGCTCTACGAACACCTCGGCTATCGGCCGATCCCCTCGTATGTTCCTGGCCGTGAGCCGACGGTGAACCGTGCGATGGCGAAGCGGCTCACGGTGTAGGCGCTGCATCGAGCCGTCAGGCTGACGTGTGCTACGAGCCGGTGCGATCAAGGCGGCTCGGGCGACAATGCTCGCCACCACGATGCCTCCGCGCGCTCGCGGCCAGGCCCGGTACGGTCCTGCTCCACGAGCACTACAAGCTCGACTGCTACCACGAGTGGTCCGACCGGCTGCCCGCTATCGAACAGCACGCCGTCCTGACCAGGTCTCACACCCAAATGCCGGGAAGAATCACTTACTTGGCTCCGAATTGAGTCGAGCGGGCACCATCGGCGATTGGCTGACCGGTAGGCGCGGGTGACGCCGTCGGCGGAGAGCCCTGCCGCAGTGGCAGCAGGGCCGGTGTCCTCGGCGGCTCAGCCGCCGGCGAGCTTGTCGATCCAACTGGCCGCGGTCGCGGCAAGGAAGAACCAGAGCACGATCCCGCCGAGAACGGCCGCGTACACCAGTGCCCTGAGCGCGGTCCCGTCATGGCTGCCACGCATTCCTGTTTCCTCCAGCTGCCGATGCTCCGCCCCGTCAGGCCGATCGACTACGCCACTGGTGACATAGGTGCCGGCGTGAGTTCGGAGATCTCCTCTGCTGCCTTGCGGGTGTGGTAGATCATCGGGGGCAGGTCCGTCGGCATCTCCTTGGAGGGCCTGAGGAGGAGCACCGAACCCATGATCGCGTCCTGCCAGAAGACAGGGGCCGACACGGAGTCCCAGCCGACCATGCACTCCTGGCGTCCGATCGCGAACCCGAGTCGGCGGATCTCGACGAGTGAGGCGGCGAGGTCGTCGTTGCACCGGATCACTCCGGGACCGGCGGTCGGTGGTACCTCCTCGGCCAGGACGAGGTCCCGAATCCGCTGCGGGAGGTAGGCGAGGATGACCCGCCCGGAGGCTCCCGTGCGCAGGGAACGAGAGACGGAGACGACGTCCTCAGCCGTCATACCGACTTCGGAGGGGTCGGCGTCGCCTGCCGCGTAGTCGGTGCACAGGCGCTTCGCCCCGCCGAAGGGAGACAGCACGTAGAGCAGGGCGAGACCGCCGGTGGCTTCGTGGAGTGCGACCAGTGTGCTGTGGGTGGACGCGGCGCCGGGTGCGTCGGCCATGGCGTGGAGTCCGGCGCGGGCCGTCCCGGTGCCCAGACGGTACCTGCCCCGGCCGACCTGCTCGAACACGCCATCGCCCACGCCGGTCTGCAGGATGTGGTGGGTGGTGCCGTCGTCCAGGCCGGCGGCTTCGGCGATACCCCGCAGGGAGTGCACGCTGCTGGTGCCGGGCAGGCGGGTGAATGCCTGCTGGACGGCGAAGGCCCGAGCGGCGAGCGAAGCCGGTGCCTTGGCAGTCGGCTTGTCGCGGTGCCGGAGCACGGTGTCGATGGTGCTGTTCATTTCGTGTAACCGCCGAGTGATTTCGTCACGTGGCGCGCGGCGACGCGATCCGATGGGTCGCGTGCCCGCTCCGCGCGGATGGCAGGGAAGGAAAGGGGAAGGCGGGTTCAGAGGCTCAGGTCGAGGACGACCTTGCCAGTGGTGAGGCGAGCAGCGAGGTCGTGGTGGGCCGGGCGGGCCTGTCCGAGCCGGTAGACCGGCCCGTGGACCGGCTTGAGCCAGCCGGCCGCGACAGCGTCGAACAGCGCGGTCATCGAGTCGTTGAGGTGTGTGCGCGAGAGGTAGAGGGGTCAAGGCCCACTGGGACCCGCGCGACGTGTTCCGCCACGCCCTCGCGATCGAACTGCCGGGCCAGTGAGGCAGTACGCGAAGCGGCGGGGGCTCCTCATGCGACGTCCGCCCTGGCCTGCCCCGCAGCCTGTGCGTCGCCGGGGACCGCGACCGCCGGTCACCCCGCTCAGCGCCCAATGGCTTGGGCAGATGTGGGGGCGGGCCGGTTCCCGTGGCGCTGAAGCAGCTACGGGTCGTTGATCATCTTGCCTGGGGACCGGACCTGCCGCTCGAACTCGGCGAGACCGCCCGACGGCGTCAGGGATGGTGCGGGGCGCCGAACCAGCGGGTCAGGGAGTCGGTCAGGTCGTCCTGGTCGTCGCCGAGCCAGGCGACGTGACCGTCCGGGCGCAGCAGGACCGCCGGGGCCGTCAACTCCGGGCAGGGGTCGGCGATGTGGTCGACGCGGTCGGACCAGGGGGCGGCGGAGAGGCGGCCCGTGCGGTCGAGCAGCAGGCCGCGGGCGGTGTGCAGGCGGTCGTAGAGGCGGCCGTCGGCGAGGGCGATGTCCCGCTGGTGGCGGCCGAGTTCCTCCGGGCCGGGGCCGAAGTCGTAGCGGATGTCCAACGCCGTGATGAGGCCGGTGATGTGGCGGTTCACCTCGGGGAAGTCCATCAAACGGCTGAACAGTTCGCGCAGCGCCGTGGGGCCCGGGGCGGCGCCGAGCAGGGCGATCTGCGTCCGGGCGTTGGCCAGCACGGACGCGCCCACCGGGTGGCGCTCCGCGTGGTAGCTGTCCAACAGGCCCGCCGGCGCCCAGCCGTCGACCTCCGCGGCGAGCTTCCACCCCAGGTTGAACGCGTCCTGCACACCCAGGTTGAGGCCCTGGCCGCCCGTCGGCGGATGGATGTGCGCTGCGTCGCCCGCCAGCAGCACCCGGCCCACCCGGTACCGCTCGGCCTGCCGCGTCGCGTCGCCGAACCGGGACAGCCAACGCGGCGAGTGCACACCGAAGTCGGTGCCCGCGACCGCGCGCAACTGCCGCCGGAAGTCGTCCAGCGTCGGCGCCGCAGCCCGGTCCTCCGCGATGCCGTCGGCCGGCACCACCACCCGGTACTGGCCGTCGCCCTCCGGCTGAAGGCCGAACCGCAGCTCGGTGCGCCGCACCCGTGCCACCACCTCGGCGACCCTCTCCGGGTCCTCCGTCGCCGACATCTGCCCCAACAAGGTCTCCACCGTCGCGGCCTCGCCCGGGAACGCCACACCCGCCAGCCGGCGCACCGTGCTGCGGCCGCCGTCGCAGCCCACCAGCCAGCGCGCCCGCAGCCGCGAGCCGTCCGCCGCCTCGACCTCCACACCCTCCTCGTCCTGCGCCAGACCCACCACCTCGCAGCCGCGCCGCAGCTCCGCGCCCAACTCTGCGGCGCGCTCCGCCAACAGCCGCTCCGTCACCGGCTGCGGCATCGCCAGACCGTACGGATGGGCGGTGTCCATGCCCTCCGGCCAGTCCTTCAGCACACCGCCGAACAGCCCACCGACCCGGAACTCCCGGCTCACCGCCCGGCAACGCTCCAACAGGCCGCGCTGAGCCATCACCTCCACGCTGCGCGCATGCAGACCCTGCCCACGCGACTCCCCGGTCGGAGCCGTCAACCGCTCAAGGACCACCACCTCCACCCCGTGCAGCCGCAGCTCGCACGCCAACATCAACCCGGTCGGCCCGCCGCCGACCACCACGACGTCGATCATCAACCCTCCGAAAACGCCCAGCAAGTGATTTTCCGTCAGAACCGTCGCGTTCCACGCAACTCGCGCGCCATCGCCCGCGATCGGACATTGTGTGCCACCACCCGGGCCTTGCCACAAGTCCCCCGCCGCGCTATAGCTTGAGAGTGGCAGGAGCGGCCCGACCGCCCTGCCGTCGCTGTTCCCGGGCCCTGGCGACGGGCCGGATCCGACGGTTCCGGCGGGGCGGCGCACTGTCCCGAGTGCGGCGTGTGCGCGGCGTGTGCGCGGCCGGGAACCGGACAAACCGGTGGCCGAGACCCCGGCGAAGCGCCCACAGCGCCACACCCACCGTGACCGCCCAGCTACGATGACGGCACATCAAGTCCGATGGCGGGGAGCCGAGTTCGGACGCAAGCCGGGGAGGGCGGGATGCGCAGAGCCGTGCTGCCGAACTGGCTGCAGCGCACCGAACCCGCCACGCCCGCCGCGCCCGCCAGGCCCGCCGGGCTCGTCAAGGGCACTCAATGCGCCGAGCGTGCCGAGCGCGCCAAGCACGCCGGGCGAGCCCAACGTGCCGAGCGTGCCACGTCGGCCCGGCCGGTCGCGGCCCTGGTCGGTGTGCTGGTCATGGCGCTGGCCGCGGTCCTGCTCACCGGGCTGACGGCCGACCGGCTCCAGGGCGACCCGGCGGCCGCCGTCGCGCCCGCCGGCCGGAGCAGTACGAGCAGCGCGAGCGGCGCCGCGGAGGAGGAACCGGAGCGCGTCGAACGCGGATCCACCGCCCCCGCGCCCGCCCGCCGCGCCGCCCGCACCCCCCGGGCGACGGCGCGGCCGGTGCTCCGCGCGGACGCCTGCCCGGCCCCGCGCACCCCGCCCGATACCGCCGGCCGACCCGCTCCGGCCGGCCCCGCCGCACAACGGCCCGCCACACAGCGGACCGCCGCGCAACGGACCGCCGCACTCCAGGTGTTCCGCTGCTGAGTCGGCGCCACCACGCCCGGCCCTGACACCTCGTCACCGAGTCCGTCGCCCCGTGCGGCGCCCCACCGTGCCGCCATGGTGCCGCCATCGTGCTGCCACTGTGCCGCCACCGCCCGGCGCCGACCCGCCATGCCCGCATGCCCGCATGCCCGCACCCGGCCGTCGCCCACCGGCGCGTCCGGCGGACGGCGTGCGTGCCCGCGCCACCGGAAGTCCCCGTCACTGCTACACCCGAGGACCCGCCATGCCCTGGAACTCCGCCCGGGTGCGCGCCGTGCTGCGCACCGACCTGCCCGCCTCGATCACCGTCTTCCTCGTCGCCGTCCCGCTCTGCGTCGGCGTCTCCGTCGCCTCCGGCGCACCCGCCGAACTCGGCCTCGTCACCGGCATCATCGGCGGCCTGGTGGCCGGCGCGCTGCCCGGCAGCAGCCTGCAGGTCAGCGGGCCCGCCGCCGGACTGACCGTCCTCGTCCACGCCGCCGTCACCGCCTACGGACTGCCCGCCCTCGGCGTGGTGGTGCTGACCGCCGGGCTGGTGCAGGTGCTGCTCGCCCTGCTGCGCCTGGGACGCTGGTTCCGGGCGGTCTCCGCCGCCGTGGTGGAGGGCATGCTCACCGGCATCGGCATCGTGCTGATCGCCTCGCAGGGCTACGTGCTGCTCGACCGCAAGGCCGGCGGGGAAGCGCTTTCCAACCTCGCCGGGCTGCCCGCCGCCGCCGTCCGGGCCGTCGACACGGAGGCCGGTGCGGCGTCCCTCGTCCTCGGCGCGGGCGTGATCGCGGTGCTGGTGCTGTGGAAGCACGTGCCGCGCCGCCTCGCGCTGCTGCCCGGGCCGCTGGTCGCCGTGGTGCTCGCCGCGGCCGCCGTCCGGCTGCTGGACCTGCCGGTGCAGACCGTCCGGGTGGACGGCCTGCTCGACACCCTCCAGCCGCCCGGCGCCGAGCAGTTCGCGCTGCTGCTGCGCCCCGAGGTGTGGGGCACGGTGCTGGCGTTCGCGCTGATCGCCTCCGCCGAGAGCCTGTTCAGCGCGTCCGCCGTCGACCACATGCACGCGGGGCCGCGCACCGCCTACAACCGGGAGCTGCTCGCCCAGGGCGTCGGCAACACCGTCGCCGGGGCGCTCGGCGCGCTGCCGATGACCGCGGTGATCGTGCGCAGCGCCGCCAATGTCCAGGCGGGCGCCCGGACGAAGGCGGCGCGGATCCTGCACGGCGTGTGGCTGCTGCTGTTCGCGCTTGTGCTGCCGGGCCTGCTGCACCTGGTGCCGCTGGCCGCGCTCGCCGGGCTGCTGGTGCACGCCGGCGGCAAGCTGGTCGCGCCCCGGGCCCGGTGGCGGCTGTGGCGCGCCGACCGGTCCGAGGCGCTGGTGCTGCTCGCCACCGCGGTCGGCATCGTCACCACCAACCTGCTGGAGGGCGTGGTGATCGGCCTGGTCGCCGCGCTCGCCAAGACCGCGTGGGACGTCACCCACATCCGGCTGCACGTCGAACACTCCCCGGACGGCACCGTGGTGCGGGTGCACGGGAACGCCACCTTCGTCAAACTCCCCACCCTGGTCGACCGGTTGGAGGACGTCACGCCGACCGGCCCGGTCGAGCTCGACCTGTCCGCCCTCACCCACCTGGACGCCGCCTGCCGCCAGGCCCTCACCTCCTGGGCCGACCAGCACCGCCGACGCGGCGTCCCGGTGACCGTCACGCCCGAGGCCGAACTGATCAGGTCCGGCTGAGCCGAACTCCTCCGCCCGGCACCGCCGTTCGCATTCGGTCGGCGGCGGTGCCGGGCGGCGAGGTGCGCGGGCGGCCGGTGCTCAGGTGGCCGGTGCTCAGGCGGCCGTTCGGGTGACCCGCCGGTAGACCAGCAGGACCAGGGCGGCCGAGACAGCCAGCAGCAGGCCGCCCTCGATCAACTGCATCGGGACGAAGTGCGACAGCGGGTGCCAGGAGCCCCAGGCGAGGCCGGAGTTCGAGCACTCCTCGCCGTGGCGGTAGCAGTCGTTCGGGGACAGCCACGTCCCGTCGGCCAGCACCGGGCCGCGGCCCACCAGCCAGGCATTGCGCACGGCCTCGATCGGGACCGTGAACTGGGCGTGGCCCTGGCCGACCGCGGACGTCCCCGTGACCGGCGGGAGGAAGTGCACCCGGGCGAGCGGCATCAGCACCTGGGCCCCCAGCACGAGGACGCCGGTCACCAGCACCGATGCCACGGTGCGGCGCAGCAGCTGACCGACCGCCACGCCGAGGGCCAGCGCGAACAGCGACCAGGCGAGCGGCGCGAGGCCGATCGTCGCGTAGGTGAAGCCCGGGAACACCTCGTCCTGGCCGAAGGAGAGACGGTGCATGTCGTACCAGAGCCAGGAGTTCATCGCCGCGAACAGGCCGACGGAGAGGGTCACCAGGAGCGCGGGCACGGTCAGCCGGGCGGTCAGCCAGCGCACCGGCGACACCGACTGCGCGCGGATCATCCGCAGGGTGCCGCGCTCGTACTCCTGCGACAGCAGCGGCGCGCCCAGGAACATGCCCACCACGGCAGGCAGCAGGAAGAACGGCCGGTGCGTCAGGTTGCTGTAGGCGTCCATCAGGTCACCGCGGGGACCGACCAGGTTCTGGCAGATCGGCACGTTCCAGCTGCTGGGGGAGGCACAGGGGCCGGTGGTCCGGTAGATCACGTCCTGGAACTGCCAGTGCAGGACGAACAGCCCGAGGCACACCGCCAGCATGGCCCCGCCGAACGTCCATACGGCGAGCCGGTTCTGCCGCCAGGCCAGCCAGGCGAGGCCGCGCAGGCGGGAGCGGCGGGCCGGGGCCGGGGCGGCCGGCGTGGCGGCGGCGGTCGCGGGCAGGTGGGCGGTGGTGCTCATGCGGCGACCTCGCTGGTGGTCGGACGGCGGTCGGCGGAAGCGCTGTCCGGGCCGGCTCCGGCGGGATTGCGCAGGTAGGCGAGCAGGAGTTCCTCCAGGCGCGGACGGTTCGCGTCCCACTCCTGCGCCAGGGTCTCGGGCTCCGCGGTGCGGACCAGCCCGGTGGCCTGGCGGCCGGTGACCCGCCACTCGATCACGCTCCCGGCGGGCCGCCCGGCGTCGGCCAGACCGGTCACCAGGCAGTGTCCGTCGAGGAGTTCGTCCAGTTCGCCGGCCAGTCGGACCCTTCCGGACTGCACCAGCACCACGTGGTCGACCACGTCCTCCAACTCGCCGATCAGGTGCGAGGAGATCACCACCGTGGTGCCGTGCTCGGTGGCCTGGGCGAGCAGCAGACCGGTCAGGTCGTGCCGGGCCAGCGGGTCCAGATCCGCGAACGGCTCGTCCAGCAAAAGGAGTTCGGCCCGCTTGCCGAGCGCAAGAGCGAGCGCGACCCGGCTGCGCTGGCCGCCCGAGAGCCGACCGATCCGCGCCGTCGGACTCAACTCGCCCAGTTCGACGACACGTTGGGCGATCGCCTCGTCCCAGTCCGGGTTCAGCTCGCGGCCCAGACGCAGCGTGTCGGCGACCGTGAACGTCCGGTACAGCGGCTTCTCCTGCGTCACGTGGGCGACTCGGGCCCGCAGTTCGGACGTCGCCGGAGTGCTCACCGGCGTGCCCAGCACCCGCAGTTGGCCCTCCGACGGGGTGAACAGCTGCGCCGCCAGGCCGAACAGGGTGCTCTTGCCCGCCCCGTTCGGGCCGACCACACCGCAGATCCGGCCGGTCGGCACCGCGAAGTCGCAGTGCCGGACCGCCCATTGGTCCTTGCGGTAGCTCCAGCCGAGGTCCTTCGCCTCCAGTGCGAGCGGCTCGCTCGTCGCTGCGGTCATCGCTTCCCCTTGTCCAGTGTCGTCCGCTCCGCCGGGCCCACCCCGGACTCGAAACGCTGATCCAGCACGGAGGCCACCAGCGCGGTGATGTCCTCCCGGTCGAGCCCGGCCTGCCGGGCCCCGTCCACCCAGGCCGTCAACTGCGCCCGCAGCGGCCCGTCCTCGGCCGTCTCCGGCCTCGACAGCGACCGCAGCACGAACGTCCCGAGACCGGGTCGCGGCGCGACCAGCCCCTCGCGTTCCAGCTCCCGGTACGCCTTCAGCACCGTGTTCGGATTCACGGCCGTCCGCTCGACCACCTCCCGCGCCGTCGGCAGCCGGTCCCCGGGCTGAAGAGCGCCCAACCGCAGGGCGTGCTTGGTCTGTTGAACGATCTGCTGGTACGTCGGCACACCGCTGCGCCGATCCAGGCGGTACTCGATCACGGCACCACCACCCTTTCACTAATCGAATAGTGGAATGGTGGTGGTTGGGTGGGGTGCGGTCAAGTCGCCTGGTGAGAGCGGTGATTGACGGACGGTCGGCGCGCTCGGACGGTCGGTGCGCTGGACGGTCGGCGCGCCCGGTCGACAGGTGGCGCGACTGCTCCGGGCGACCGGTCCGGACCGGGTGTTCGCCCTCGCGATCGGGTCCCGTGGCGGCGACGGACCACCGTTGCGGCGGGACGCGCGGGGCGCGCGGGACGCGCGGGAGTCGATAGGGTGGCTTGATCATTTCGAGTGAAAGGCCACGGCGCTCACGGTGACCGAGTCCCGCCCGCACGCCCTGTTCTGCTTCGGCACGCTGCTGGACCCGCGCGTCCAGACCGCGCTCTTCGGCCGCACCGTCCCGACCGAGGCGGCGACCCTGGCCGGCCACGCCACCAGGCCCCTCGCCGTCGCCGGCGACTCCGTGACCGCCGCCGGCGGCCGGGACGTCCGCCCGACCCTGGCACGCAAGCTCGGCGCCACCGTCGAGGGCGGCGTCCTGCGCCTGAGCGACCGCGAGTTGGCCGCCGCCGACGACCACGAGATCGACGACCACGTCCGGCGGCGCGTGACCCTCGCCTCCGGGGAGACCGCCTGGGCCCACCTGGACGCGCGCCCGCTGCGCGCCGCGGCACGCATCGTGATCGTCGGCGACAGCATCGCCTACGGGCGCTGCGACCCCGAGGGCGGCTGGGCCGGGCAGTTCGCGACCGCCCACATCGCCGCGGACGAGCACGCGCACCGCGTCTTCAACCTCGCTGTCCCCGGCAGCACCCTCGCCGACGTCGGCGAACAGACACCCGCACTGCTGCCGCCCCGCCACCCGGACACGATCGTCGTCGCGGCCGGCATCAACGACTCGGCCGTGCCGCTCGCCGCGTCCGACACCGGCATCGACGGACTGCGCGACATCACCGGCCCGCTCGACGCGCTGCTCGCGACCGCCCGACGCCACCACGCGCGCCTGGTCGTCCTCGGACCGCTCTGGCTCGACGAGTCCTGCACCGGCGACTTCGAAGGCCTCCGCTTCACGGCGGCCCGGGCCCTCGAACTGCGCGCCGCGCTGCGGACGTGGTGCGCGGAGCACCACGTCGACCACCTCGACCTGTGGGAGCCGCTGCGCGACCGACCCGAGCTGTTCGTCGACGGACTGCACCCCGGCACCGAAGGCCACAAGGAGCTCTACCGCTACCTGAGCGCCCACCACTGCTGAACCCGCCGGCCGCTCGCCCGCCCGAACCCGACGGCGGTGCGCGAGTGCGTGGGCACCCCGGTTCGCGCGCGTACCCGTCGCGGATCCGACGCGGCAGCAGGAAGCAACGCGGAGCACCCCCGATCGCCGACCACCCCCGAACAGCGTCGTCGGACGCATAGGCGCGCACTTGACCAACACCACAAGCTGATCCGGGAGTTGGATCGGTACCGTAAGCCCCGAACGGTTCGGCGACGACGGGGGTGGCGGGTGTACGGGCGGCGGTGGCGGCCGGCGGTGGAGCGGGTTCGGTGGGTGGTGGACCCGCTGGTCGGGGTCGGGCCGCTGCGGTTCGGGATGACCCGGGACGAGGTGCGGGAGGCGATCGGCGAGCCCGGACCGGTCGGCGCGGTCGACGAGATGCGCGCGCCCTGGTGGCAGTTCCACGACGACACCGGGGTGACCGTCCTCTACGACCTGGACTTCCGGCTGGTCGGCATCGCCGTCGACGCCGTCTCCGGCCCGCGGGTGCGGATCGGCGAAGTCGAACTGGTCGGCCTGGTCCCCTCGCAGGTCGGCGCGGACGTCCGCCGCCTCGCCGAGCGGACGGGCGTCGCGGTGCGCACCAACCCCGTCGGAGACCCGGACGTCCCCGCCTGGGGACTGTCGATGGGCGCCGCCCCGTCCTGGGAACCCGGCCCGTACGGCCACCCACGGCGCGGCGACGCCCAACTCTCCGAACCACTGCTGGTCGCACCGGAGTTGGCCGACGACCCGTACGCCGCCGAACCCGTCCGGCACTGGCGCGACCTGGTGGACCGGCCCGCCAACCCCGGCGCCTGGCCGGTCGCCGCCGAACTCGACCGCCCGCGCTGGAACTGGACACCCGGCCGGAGCATCGGCCTGCTGCGCTACGGCATGAGCCCCGAACAGGTGACCCGCGCCCTCGGCGGCGCCGAGCCGACGCTGCGCCGCGGCCGCCCGAACCTCACGCAGCGGTCGTACCGGATGTGGCCGCACCAGTCGGAGCCGCGCCCGCCGGCCCCCTGGATGCTGGAGGAGGAGCACTTCGCCGACCTCGGAGTGACCGCCGAATACCGTCACCGCGCGCCCGGGCAGCCCGTGCTGGGCACCGTCACCATTGCCGCCCGCACCGGCCCGCAACTGCACTTCGCCGGCATCCCGCTGGTCGGCCGTCCCATCACCGAGGTCGAGGCGGACCTGACCGGGCACGCCGACGAACGCGACCTCGGCCTGCTCTACGACGGCCCGGACGAGTTCGGCCCGCAGGACGCCCACCTGTACGTCCTGCCCGCCCGCGCCGGCGACCGCACGATCAGCGGCGTCCGCCTGTTCGCACCGGACTGGGAACACCGGCGCTGACCCCCGCCACGGCACACCCGGTCGGCTGCCGCCTGCCGGCCGCTGCTGTGAACGGCGGGAACGTGCGTGTTGACAGCCGAGGTCCGTAGGCGACCGGGCCCGCGATGTGGCGGAGTGGTTCGGCGGGCTCGGGGTGGTCGCCCCGCTGGGCCGAGGCGCGTTCGGTCGCAGCGGCACTGGCCGGGAAAGGAGATCCAGAACTACTCCGGGACTTCATTACCCGCTCGACCACCGACAACGACGACTTCGAAGCCGCGAACCTGAACTACTGGGCTCACTGGCTCGTGGATCGCCGGAGTCAAGGACCCCGAGACGATCGCCGAACACTCCTTCCGGACGGGCATCGTGGGCGCAGTGCTCGCGATGATGGAGGGGGCCGACCCGGCCAAGGTCGCGCTGCTGTGCCTCTTCCACGACCCCCAGGAGACCCGGGTCAGCGACATCCCCCACATCAGCCGGCGTTACCTCACCGCCGCCTCGAACGAACGCGTGACCGCCGATCAGGTCAGCGCCGCTCATCCGGCTGTCGTCGCCGGAGTGCAGGCCATCGTGGAGGAGTACGAGAACGCCGAGAGCCTGGAAGTCGTCGTCGCCCATGACGCGGACGAGTTGGAGTGCCTGATCCAGGCCGTGGAGTACCGCGAGCAGGGCTACCAGAACGTCCAGCCGTGGATCGACAGCAGCCTCGGCAGCCTCAAGACCGAGTCGGCGCGCACCCTCGCCGAGGCCGCGCTGACCATGACTGTCACTCGGTGTGGACGGGCGGCCGGTCGACCGGGCGGGTCCGGAGCCAGTACGAGCGGGTGGCGACGGTCAGGGCGACGCCGTAGCCGGCGAACGCGACCATGCCGATCCAGCCCATCAGCAGTGCGTCCTGCGAGGAGGGGGCGTCGCCCTGACGCATTGTCATGACGCCGACCGAGGCCAGGGTGCAGTAGCCGAGGCCGAGCAGTCCGTAGGGGGCGAGGGTGGCGGCGCCGATCAGGGCCGGGGTCAGCGGGAGCCAGCGGGGGACGCGGCGGCCGTGCAGGAAGAGCGTCCAGCACGGGAAGACCTGACCCCACGGGCGGACCAGGCCCCACAGGAGGAAGGTGCCGAGCGCGGCCAGCAGAACGGTGACGTCCAGGCCCCAGGATTCGAGGGTGAGCCAGATCCCCGAAGCGCCGTTGCGTTCGGACGTCGCGATCATCTCCTCGTAGCCGATCCCGGCGAAGGTGCCGCCCGACACCCAGACCAGCTTCATCGCGGCGTACGGGAGGAACGCCACGGTGCCTGCGCAGGCGGCACGTTGGACCGGGCCGGGGGCGGGAGAGGGGGGCGGTGCAGTGGCGCCCGTGGTCGGGCGACGGTCTGCTCGGGCGGTCGCCGCCAGCAGGAACGCCCCGGCGGCCGCCAGTGAACGGTTCGCGGTGGCCACCGGACTGTCCAGCCCCTGACCGACCATCAGTGTGATCACGTCCATCAGCAGACTGAACGCCGCGATCCCGGTCAGCCCGCACAGCACCCAGAGCAGCACGCGCAGCGTCGGCCGCAGCCCGTGGCGCACCACCACCCCGCAGACCAGCGCCGCCACTGCGCCCACCGCCACGACGAACCAGTCGAGCGCGGCGGCTCCGCGAATGTCGCCGTCGTGGAACAACGGCGTCCCGTGCAGCGCGCAGGCGAGACCGAAGGCGCCGTAGACCGCCGCCCACAGCGCTGCCGCCCGACCCACCCAGCGCGGCCAGCCCTGCCACCACGTACGCCAACGGGTCCTCGATGTCCGTCCATCACCAGCCATACTCCGAATGTCGCAGCGGTCGCCAGGTGCGGCGTCGACCGCCCGGATGATCCACCTCCCCCTGTGGGGTGATTGACCGCCAGAGGCTGAGTGGCTCTGTTCACCGGCTGCGGATTCAGTTCCTCGTGAGAGCCGTGCGGCGTGGAATTGTCCGGCCGATCATGTGACCTCCGCGTGGCTGTGGCGTTAGCCACATTGCGGGCCGGAGGAACAGATCGCCGGCCCATCTGTCGCGAGCCGTGGGAGGCGTACATGGTGTTGACCGGTGACTCGTTCAGCAGCAGCACTTTTGCCATCGAGTTGGGCAAGTTCCAGGTGGAGACCGTTCAGTCCGTATCGGGGCTGCAACTGGAGCAGGACGTCGTAGAGGTCCGGCAGGTCTCGCCGACCGGCGAGCTGCTCGTGCGCAAGCAGCCGGGCGCGCGCAAGAGCGGGGAGGTCACGATCACCCGTGGCATGGACAAGAGCACCGCGTTCACCGACTGGATCAAGGCCACGCTGGTCAATGCCGACCTCGACGCCGCGCGCCAGAACATCACGATCGCGATGAAGGATGCGAACAAGCAGACAGTCCGCCGCATTCACCTCAGCAACGCCTGGGCATCCCGCTGGGAGGGGCCGTCGCTGGGAGCCTCCGAGTCCGCGCCGGCGACGGAGACGGTGACGATCACCTACGAAGACGTCACCGTCGAGTAGCGGATCTCGCCCGAAGATCGGCGCGGTGACGGTGTCCGGGGTTAGGGTCGCTCGGTGGCTACAGTTCTGGTCAATGGGCTGCCCGGGGCGGGGAAGACAACGCTGGCGCGGGCTTTGGCGACTGAGATGAGCCTTCCGCTCTTCAGCAAGGACTCGGTGAAGGAGACCCTGGCCGACACCCTTGAGAGCCTTCGTCCCTCAGGGTGTCCGGACCGAGAGTGGAGTCGGATCCTCGGCATGGCCGCCGGCGAGACCTTGTGGACTCTGCTGGCCGATGCGCGCGGCGAGGCTGTTCTGGAGAGTCCGTGGTTGGCTCACATGCGGCCGATCGTGGAAGCGGGGCTCGAACGCGCGGGCGTCGACACTGTGTACGAGGTCTGGTGCGATGTGCCGCCGGCTGTGGCGCGCAGTCGGTTCGCCGCGCGTACGGCCTCGCGGCACGCCGTTCATCCTGAGCGCCCGGGCGCCTTCGGCGGGGACTGGGAGCTGTGGTCCCGGGGCGCCGAACCGCTCGGACTGGGGATCGTCCATCGTGTGGACACCACGCGCCCGGTTGATGTTCCGGCGCTGGCGGCTGCCCTCACAGCCACTCGTTGATGGCGGCGACGAGCACGGTGACCTCGTAGCGGACGGCGAGCTTGTCGGACCTGGCGGCCGCGGCGCGGTGGCGCTTCAGGCGGTTGATCCCGCACCTCGAGCCCGACCCGGACAAGGGCTCCGTCGAGAAGCTGCGCCGGCGCCGCTACGGCATCCGACCCGCGAGTCGGGCGGCCGTGCGGCGTCGGGCCTCACCCGCCGTCACTCCGAGGCAGTGTCCGCCTCGTCCAGCGCAGCAGCGCGCCTCTCCTCCTCGGCCTTGGAGAGTGCATAGTCGTTGGTCGGCTTGACGATGGTGTGCGTAATGACCTGCCCGC
This sequence comes from Kitasatospora sp. NPDC059795, assembly GCF_042732175.1. Classification (NCBI taxonomy): domain Bacteria; kingdom Bacillati; phylum Actinomycetota; class Actinomycetes; order Kitasatosporales; family Streptomycetaceae; genus Kitasatospora; species Kitasatospora sp. NPDC059795. Next base: position 163,284 of record NZ_JBHWID010000016.1, on the reverse strand, counting down.
TGATCTGCTTGGTCTCCAGCCTCTGCTGCCCCTCGGCCATGTCCCCACTCCTTCTGCCGTGTTCGATACGTCCGTCGTCCGGCATGGTCCCACCCGGGACGACTGCGGATCGAGACGATTACGAGACACCGGTGGATCTTGTCGGCTCGAAACGAACACTCCGATGTGAGTTCCGAGCCGCCCCCGCCGATCGGCGTCGCGGTCTTCCGGGGATTGAATCCCCATTGGGCGGAAGGTGATTGACGGATCGTCAGGTGTTGGTGGCGTGTACTTGCAGCGCGTCCGCGTAGGGCGCCCAGTGTTCGCTGGTGAGCAGGTGGCCCGCCCCTCGCATCACGCGCAGGCGGGCGTGCGGGACGGCGGCGGCGAGCGCGCGGGCGGTGGACGGGCGGAGCAGGGGGTCGCGTTCGGCGTGCAGGGCGAGGGTGGGCGCGGCGATCCGGGACAGCGGGCCGCCGGACCACTTCGCGCCGATCTGCCGGCTCTGCGCCTGCGCGTCGCGGAAGCTCGCCACGCCGTGCGCGGCCTCCCGCTCGACGAACTCCCGGACGTCCTCCGGCCCGACGGCGCGTTCGGGCGCGGCGAGGATGCGGGCGAGGGCCACCGCCAGCGCCAGGTTGCCGTCGGGGGTGTCCGGGAAGTGCAGGCGGGCCATCCGGAGCACCGGCCCCGGGCGGACGTGGCGCAGGGCACCGAGCGGGCCGGCGTCGCTGGGCATCGCGGCGGACGAGGTGAGGGTGCGCACCCGGTCCGGATGGCGGATCGCGATGCGCTGGGCGACCAGCCCGCCCAGCGAGTGCCCGAACAGGTGGGCGCGCGGCCAGCCCAGCGCGTCCAGGACGGCGACCGCGTCGTCCGTCAGGTCCTCGGCCCGGTACGCGGGCGCGGTGCGGCGCAGCAGCGCGGAGACCGGGTGCCCGGCGGGCGGCGCGGACACCCGGCCCGACTCGCCGGCGTCGCGCTGGTCGTAGGCGGCCACGTGGAAGCCGCGCGCGACCAGTTCGCGCACCAGCCCGGCCGGCCACCAGAAGCGCGAGGTGCCGAGGCCGATCACCAGAAGCAGCGGCTCGCCGCCCGCCCCGCCGAGGTCTTCGTACGCGAGCGGCACCTCGCCGTTGTGCGTCCAACGTGTCGTCGTCATCCGTGTCCTCCCCGAACCCGGGCCGCGCCGTGCGCAGGATTGCGTCCGACGGGATTGCGTACGTCGTTCGCGAACACCGTACGCGATAGGTAGGCTGGTGGCCACACCCACCCCGGAGGCGCATGTGACGCAGCGGCAGGACGGCCCGATCTGGCTCCGGCCCGAACAGGCCAGGGCCGGACGCCCGGCCGAACGCAGCCGGGCCGAGATCACCGCCGCGGCCGTCGAACTCGCCGACCGCGAAGGCCTGGACGCCGTCTCGATGCGCCGCGTCGCCACCGCGCTCGGCACCGGCGCGGCCTCGCTCTACCGGTACGTCGCCACCCGCGACGAACTGCTCGACCTGATGACCGACAGCGTCGCCGCCGAGTACGACCTCCCCGCGCCCGGCGGTGACTGGCAGGCCGACCTGCTCGCCGTCGCCCGCCAGGCCCGGCAGATCATGCGCCGCCACCCCTGGCTGCCCGCCCTGGTCATCGGCCGCCCCGTGCTCGGCCCGCACGGCGCCGACCTGCTCGAACACGTCCTCGCCGTGCTGGCCGACCACCCCGCCGAACCGGCCCGCAAGGTCGAGGCGTTCGCGCTGCTCGGCGGCCTCACCGCGCTGTTCGCGCAGAACGAGGCCGCCGCGACCGCCACCGACGTCGCCCACCGCACCGCCTACCTGCGCCACCTCGCCGCCGACGGCGGGCACCCCCGGATCGCCGCGCTCTTCGCCGGCGGGGGAGGGGGCGGGGGAGGCGGAGGGGACGGGGCGCCGCGCGATCTGTTCGAGGACGTGCTGGTGCGGGCGCTGGCGGGCGTGCTCGGCTGACGGGCCTGCTCGTTCGTGCTGACCCTTCGCGGGGTCGCTCGGTGGCTCCTCGCGGCGCGCCCCGCCTGTGGGACGGTTGTCAGTTCGCTGGACGGTTGTCAGTCCTCGCGGTTGTCAGTCCTCGCGGGTGTCGCCGAAGCGGAAGCGGCGGTGCATCCGTTCGTGCCAGGTCAGCTCGGGTGCAACCAGGTCGTCCGGGGGCAGCATGTCGCGCGGTCCGGCGGCGCGGGGGTGAGTCGAGGCGGTCCGTTCGGTCTCACGGGCCTGCTCGCCCAGCGTCGTCAGCCGGGGGGCGGCCGCGTGCGCGCGGACCGTCGGGAACAGCTGGGCCTCCTCCTGTCCGAAGTGCCCCGTCGCCTGCTCGACCAGCCGCGCCAACAACCGGTCGAACTCGGCCGTACCGGGTGCCGCCGCCTCCAGTTCCCGCACCAGCCCGTACAGCGCCGCATGCGACTGCATGCCGTGCGCCACCGCGTCGTCCCCGTTCGGTCGGTCGAGACGGGCGATCGGGTACAGGTACTCGTCCTCCGCCGCCAGGTGTCGCACCAATGTGTCCGCCGTCAGGAACGCCAGCCGCTCCCGACGGGGATCGCCCAGCGGCAGACCCGCCAACTCACTGAAGCGCACCCGCAGCACCTCGTGATCGGTCGTCAGCTGCTCCAACAGGTCGAGCTCCGGAACGGTCGCCATCGTCAAGCACCCTCTTCGTCCGCGGTCCCACCCCCTCACCCTCGCGCCTGCCCGCCCCGCCACACCGGAAACCGTGAAGCGGAAACGGGATGCGGAAAGCGCTTTCCCGTTGCGTCTGTGACTGTGGCTGCTTGTTCGTGCAGGTCGGGGAGGGTGGAGTCGGTAAGCGCTTTCCGTCTCCGTCTCCGTCGCCGTCTCCGCCGCCTCCGCCTCCGCCTTCACGGGCGTAGCCTCGCGGTGTGGCGAATCCGTTCGTGGACCCCGAGGTCGAGCCGACGCGCGAGCTGATCGCCGATGCGCTGGGGGCGGCGGACGAGGGGTGGGACGCGTTGATGCACGAGCTGGCGGATGCCGGGGTCGAGGCGCCCTGGCGGTGGTACCGGGACGGCGGGTGGCTGGTCAAGGCGGCCAACCGTGTGCGGACGGTGACCTGGATCGCGATCGACGGCAACGCTGTGACCTGCAACTTCCACTTCGCGGAACGGCTTCGCGAGGCCGTTGCCGGGCTGCCGGACATCACCCCCGAACTGGCCCGGCAGATCCGGGACGAGCCCCGCAGCGGCACACTGTTCCGGGTGCCGTTCACCATTTCGACGGTGGCCGATGTCGAGCGCCTGCGGCCGGTCCTGAAGGCGCGGATCGCACTGCGGTAGTGCGGTGCCGACGCCCGGGGTGGGGGCGACGGTTCGGACGGGCCCGGGGTGGTGTCTCCCGTGGTGCGGAAACCTGTTCGATCGGGGCGTCCCGGGCCGGAATCATAGGTGGATGTCGTCGTTCCGATCAGCAGCCAGCAGTCTTCGCCGTCTGTACGACCACGCCGCGCTGTGGAGCATCGGCGAGGTGCGGGCGGGCGCGGTGGTCGATGCCGCGTGCGAGGCGCTCGTCGCCGGACTCGACAGCCCGACGCTGCGGGTCCTCGCGGCGTGCACGCGCGCTGAGGCGGACTACGAGGTGCCCGAGATTCTCCCCGCCGTGTTCGAGGAGTTGGGCCTCACCCTCCCTCCGGCCGACAGCTTGGCCGGCCGGGAAGCCGCCGTGCGGGCACTCGCGGGCCGGGTGGAGGCCGGTGAACTGGCGCCTTGGGAGCTCGCGTTCCGCGTCCACCAGCGGTTCGGGTTCGACCTTCCCCTTGCGGTGCGGCTCGCCGAGCTCGACGTGGAGTACGGCATGGTCGATTCGGGGGGCAGCAGGGCCGCCTCGGAGATCGACGTCGAGGTCACGGCCGAGGCGCACCGACTGGCCCAGTACTGCGGGCACATCCAGGGCGGGCACATCGAGGGCGGGTACCTCCAGGGAAGGAGCGTGCGGGGCAGGAGCGTGCAGGGCGGGGCGTCAGTCGAGCCAGACCAGGACGGCGTGGTCGGCGGAGGCGGCGGCGCGGAAGAACTCCGTCAGCGAGGCGAGGGTGTCCCGGGCCCACTCCAGTGAGGTCGGGGAGTCCCAGATACGGGGGTAGACGCCGGCCGTGGCGAGTTCGGTGTGGTCGACGCCGCGGATCAGCGCGTCGTAGGTGAGTTCGTCGAGGCGGTCGGCGGCCAGGCGCACGCGGTCGGCGGTGAGGTACTGCGGCGGGCCGTAGCCCCAGTCGTCGGCGTCCGGTATCGGCTCCTCGCCGTGTACGACGTCGACCGGGAAGGACGCCCGCCGCAGCAGGAAGTCGAGCAGGTTCCAGGTCTGGAAGGTGGAGAAGCACCGCGCCTCGGCCGGCGCGGGCTCCTCCTCGTCCTCCCGCTCCTGGACCTCGTCGGCGAACTCCCAGGCCCACTCCGGGTTTTCGAGGGCGCGGGCCAGTTCTTCGGTGGTGAGGCGCAGGTACTCGCCGTTCATGCTCATGGGCGGGAGCATAGCGACGGGCTCCGACGGGCATACCCGCAGGTCGTCGGGGCTTCCGGGCCGTCAGCCGTCAGCCGTCAGCCGTCAGCCGTCAGCCGTCAGCCGTCAGCGGTTGGTGGTCGGCGGGCGGTGGTCAGTGGGGGAGGGCGGCTTGGCGGACCAGGAAGGTCTCGACGTCGGCGGGGTTCTCCAAGGGCAGCGGGTAGACGAGAAGACGGTCGACGCCGAGGTCGGCGTAGCGGCGGGCGTCGTCCGGGGTGATCTCGACGGGGTCGATCTGCATGAAGTTGATCTGGAGGCGGCCCAGTTGGGCGGGGCGGGACACTTCGGCCTCGGCCTTGCGGAGGCCGTCGAGGTGGCGGACCAGGTCCTGCGGGCTGTGGCCGGTGCCGATCCAGCCGTGTCCCTTGGCCACTGCCCGGCGGTAGGCGGCCGGGCTGTGGCCGCCGATCATGATCCGCGGGCCGTCCGGTCGGACGGGGCGCGGGTGCGCGTCGACGTGGGCGAAGTCGGTGTAGCGGCCGTGGAACTCCGGTTCGGGTGAGCTCCACAACTGCCGCATGGCGTCCAGGTATTCGTCGGTGCGCCCGGCGCGTTCGGCGAGCCGGACGCCCACCGCGGCCAGCTCCGGTTCCAGGTATCCGGGGGCGACGCCGAGGAGCAGCCGGCCGCCGGAGACGACGTCGAGGCTGGCGGCCTGCTTGGCCAGCACCACCGGGTTGCGCTGCGGCAGGATCAGGATCCCGGTGCCCAGTTCGAGGTGTTCGGTCAGCGCCGCCACGAAGGACAGGTGCACCAGCGGATCGAGGATCGGATCGGTGGGCGCCATCGGCGAATCGGGCACCCGCGGGCTGGGCAGCACCACATGGTCGCCGACCCACCACGACCGGTAGCCCAACTCCTCAGCCCGCCGCGCGAGTTGCGCCGTCTCGGTAGGCCCCAGCGTCGCCTTGGCGCTCAGCCCGTACACACCCAGGTCCATGATCCCCTGCCTTCGATCCCGCCGGCCGTACGCCGTGCCCGAACCCCTCGAACGCTAGCCGAGCGAGCCGGTTCGCACACGCCTTCCGGGGAATCGGCCGCAGGTCGGTGCGCGCACCGTCGGATCGGCCCACCGTCCTTGCCGCCAGGCGTAGTTGAATGACCGTGTGGCGCGACGAACCGATCCCTGCGGAGCCGGTTTCGATGCCGAACGTCTCGCCCGTCTCGACGCCTTCATCGAGGCGGAGGTCGCCGCCCGGCGGCTGCCCGGGGCGGCGCTGGGCATCGTCCGAGGGGGTGCGTCGGTGCGGCTCGACGCGTTCGGGACGCGGGACCCGCGGACCGGGGCACCGATGACGACCGACACCCTGTTCTGGCCGGCGTCCATGACCAAGCCCCTCACCGCCGCGCCGCCGGGGCGCTCCTGCTCGTCGAGAGCGGGGAGTTGATCCTCGAAGAGGCCGTCGGCGACCACCTGCCGCAGTTCCGGGACCGCCGGGTCGCGGACCCGCTGACGCTCGCGGAACGCCCGGCGGCACGCGAACCCACCGTCCTCGACCTGATGCGCCACACCGCCGGCATCCCCGAGGGCCTGCTCGGCCGGACCGCGCTGCACGCGCGTGACGCCGAAGCGGTCGACGACGGCATGACGGCGCTCGCCGGCCCGGAGTTCGTCGCATACCTCGCCGCGCTCCCGCTGCTCACCGACCCCGGCACCCAGTGGCACCCTGGGCGTTTTTCTGGCGCGGCGGCTGTTCGCCCCGCTCGGCATGACCGACACCCGCTTCGGCGCCCCAGGACCGGACGCGGACCGCTTCGCCGTGCCGTCGGCGCGCGACCCCCTGACCGGTGCGCCCCAGCAGCTGCCCGACCTTCGCCCACGCCCGCTTCGACTCCGGCGGCACCGGGCTGATCGGCACCGCCGGTGACTACCTGGCCTTCGTCCGGATGCTGCTGGCCGAGGGCGACAGCGACGGGGGACGGGTGCTGGCACGCAAGACCGTCGAACTCATGCTCGCCGACGCGCTGGAACCCGGCCCCGATACCCGGCTGCTCGAACGCCCCGGCTGGAACCCCGGCCACGGCTTCGGCCACGGCTTCGGCCACGGCTTCGGCCTCAGGGTGGCCGTCCGCCGCGCGGCGGGCGGCGGGGCGACGACACGCGGCTCCGCAGGCGAGGTCACCTGGTCGGGAGCCTCCGGCGCGTTCTGGTGGGCCGACCCGGCGGAGGACCTGGGCGTGGTGTTCCTGACCCACACGCCGTCGCGCCTGCACCTGTGCTACTGGCAGCAGATCACGTAGGCCCTGCGGTAGCTCGCGGCACTCACCCCGGGGAATCCGGGGAATCCGGGGAATCCGGGGGATGCGTCGGGAGGCTGATCAGCGCCTGGTCTCGTACCTGTTCAGGACCACGCCGCCGGGGAACGTCCGCGTCTCCAGCAGGTTCAGGTTCACCCAGCTGTCCAGCGCGGTGAAGAACGGCGTGCCGCCGCCCACCAGGACCGGATGGGTGGCGATCACGTACTCGTCGATCAGCCCGGCACGCATGACCGCCCCGGCCAGCGTTGCGCCGCCGATGGTCATCGGGCTGCCGTCCCCCTCGGCCTTGAGCCGGGTGATCTCGGCGATCGCGTTGCCGGTGACCAGGCGGGCGTTCCAGCCGACCTCGTCGATCGTCGAGGAGAACACCACCTTCGGCGTGTCCCGCCAGTTCCGCGCGAACGCGATCTCCGCCGGGGTGGCGTCGGGCCGCCGGTCGCCGGTCGGCCAGTAGGAGCTCATCGTCTCCCACAGCTTCCGTCCGTACAGCGACAGGCCACTCGCCCGCTCGTGGTCGAGCCACCACTGGAACAGCTCGGGGCTCGGCGGTCCGCTCCAGCCGATGTCGTCGCCGGCGGCGGCGATGTAGCCGTCCACGGTCAGGTTCATGCCGTAGATCAGTTTCCGCATGGCCCAGCCTTCCGTTCACGGACGCCCGGCGCGGCCCGGAACTCGCCGGTTCGCGATCCGGGCCCGCCCGGCCGTCCTGGTGCCCGGGGCTCAGCGTGGTGCACCGGGACGGCCCGGGCAAGCCGTCGGCTCCCCGACTCAGGTCACTGGCTCTCGATGTCGAGCGCCGTGCCGTACAGGCGGTCCACCTTCAACCGGATGACCACCCGGCGCTCGGCCACCAGCTGCTCCAGGAGCTCGCCTTCGTCGTCCGGTCTCGCGGCCTGCGGAATCATTTCCAGCAGCTCCCGCCCGACGGCGTCGCCGGGAACGGTCGTGCTCTCGGAGATCTCGGCCTCGCCCTCGGCGACGGCGAAGGACCACACGTCGCCGCCCTGCACATGAAGCGCCGCACGCGGGTTGCGTCGCAGATGTCCGACCTTGACCCGGTCGGCCGTCGTCGAGAACCGAAGTGTGCGGGCTTCGGCGTCCCAGCTGTAGACCATGGTGGTCAGGTGGGGGTGGCCACTGCGTTTGACGGTGGCCAGCGTGCCGAACTGCTGCGTGCCGAGCAGGTCGGAGAGGGCTTCGTCGGACAGCGTGCGAGGTGTTGGTCGTTGCGTCATGACGTGCTCAACGTCCTTGGGGGCCCGGCAATTTCATATTCGGTGGGTCGGGTTCCCGCGCGGGCCGGCCGGACGCGGCGGGCAACTCGGCGGCCCCGTCGAGGAGTTCCTCGACTGCCAGGGGCGGTTGCCGGCGAACGGCCGGGCCCCGGGAGGTGGGGGTCCGGCCGGTTGGATTGTTCAACTCGGCTGTGGGGTAGTGAAGTTCATCTGCTGCTGGCGATCTCGATGCAGGCGAGGTCGATCTGGTCGGCGAGTTGGCGGACGAGGTCGGCGAGCGCCGCGGCGGTCGCGGGGTCGAGCCCGTTGTCGTCGCGGTTCGCCCATTCCTGCCACTCCTCGGGCAGTGCCCGCAGCAGTGCGACCACCTGCAGGGCGGGAATGGCCAGATCGCCGGAGAGTCCGCAGATCACCGGAACGCTGAGCCGCCCCATGGTGTCCACCTCCTTCTGACGCGCGCTTCCACCCCCATGGTCCCTCGCGTCTGCCCGGCAGTGGGACATGGAAACCGTGCACGGCCGGCGGTCGATACGGAACGGAGAGTGAGGGTGCCCGCCGAGGTGATGAACTCCACGAGGCCGGACAGGAGTTGGCGATTCGAGCGGGGCCGCCGGCCGCGTGGTCGGGAGTGGAGCCGATCCGCTTCGAACGAGGCTGCGCGCACGCGCCGACGTGACGGACGCCGGGGCGGCCGGTGACGCGTGTGGTGCCACGCCCCTCCGGCGTTGCCCGGAGCGGGACGTCGGGGAGGCGCTCGGGGGAGCGGCGTGTCCTGCATGCGCGGGAAAACGGGGCGGGACACCGGCGGGGCGGCGGTGCGGGCCGGGCGGGCGGGGGTGGAATGTGCTTCGGCGGAGACGCCCGGTGGCGGTCGCGCGGGGTGGGCAGACGGGACGGCGGGAGGCTGGGGTCGCGATGTCCGGACGTGCGGGCGGGCGGGACGAGGACAGGGTTCGTGCACCGCTCGGCAGCCGTCCGGCGCGGCGGCCCGACCCGACGGTGCGCGGCCCGGCCGCTCCGGTGCGGCGGACCGGGCTGGACTGGCTCGCCGGGCGGGCGTGGCGGCTGCTCGCCGTCGCGGTCACCGGGTACGCCGGTTACCTGATCGTCAGCCGACTGCTGCTGCCGGTGGTGGCGGTGTTCGTCGCACTGGTCGTGACCGCTGTGCTCCGGCCGCCCGTCGACCTGCTGGCCCGCCGGATGCCGCGCGTGGTCGCCGTGCTGCTCACCGTCCTGGGCTCGCTGGTGCTGCTCGCCGGGCTGGGGACACTGATCGCGGTGGTCATCGAGTCCCAGGCCGGAGAGCTCGGCGGACAGGTGCGCGGCGGACTCGACCGGCTCGAACACTGGCTGGAGGGCTCGCCGTTCCACGCCCGGGCCGGCACCCTCGGCGACCTGCGCCACCGCCTCGGTCAGCTGCTCAGCACCCACCGGCAGACCGTGCTGTCCACCGCCGTCACCGGCGCCGGCCTGGTGGTCGAGGCGGTGGCCGCCGCCGCGCTCGCGCTGTTCTGCGCGGTGTTCTTCACGCACTCCGGCGAACGGATGTGGGGCTGGGGAACCTCCCTGCTGCCCGCCCGCCCCCGCATCCTGTGGCAGCGGGCCGGCCGCGCGGCCTGGCACGCCTTCGCCGGCTACATCCGTGGCCTGTTCCTGGTCGCGGGGACCAACGCCGTCGTGGTCGGCGTCGTCCTGGCCGCGCTCGGCGTGCCGCTCGCCGTTCCGCTGGCCTGCCTGGAGTTCGTGGCGGCCCTGGTCCCGCTGATCGGCTCCCCGATCGCGCTGGCGATCGCCTCGCTGGTGGCCCTCGCGACCCGGGGCCCGGTCACCGCCCTGGTCGTGCTCGCCCTCATCGTGGTGATCGGCCAACTGGAGGGTCACGTCCTGCACCCGCTCGTGATGAGCTGGGCCGTCCGCCTGCACCCCGTCGCCGTCGCCCTCGCCGTCGCCGCCGGCGGCACCCTCGGCGGCATCGTGGGCGCGGCGGTCGCGGTGCCGGTGCTGTCGGTGGGCTGGGCGGTCTTCCGCGAGCTGCGCCCGGCGGGCGGCGGTCCGGGTGCGGGCTGAGGGACGCTGTCGGCTGAGAGACGCTGAGGGAGGTGCGTCGCGGCGCGATCGGCGGCGGGTGGCGCAGGGGGCGCATTCTTGGCTGTTAAGTGCGCCGGGCGCACGAGAGTGGTGTCGCTGCGCGCCCGGCGGTCAGACGTGCCGACGGCCACTGTGGCAGTGAGGCCCGCGTCCGCGCTGCCGACCGGGCCCCGCCCTCGGCGCGTTCGGCGGGGCGGGGCCCGGTGGTGGGGGCGTGGGCCGGTCAGCGCTTGAAGGCGCCCTTGAGCTTGTCGACGCCCTCCTTGAGCTTGTCCTTCGCGTGGTCGGCGGTCTGCTTGGCCTGGGCTTCGGCCTGGTCGCCGCGGCCCTCGTCCTCCAGGCGTTCGTTGCCGGTGGCGGCGCCGGTCTTCTCCTTGGCGGCGCCGACGGCTTCCTCGGCCCGGTGCTTGATCCTGTCGGAGGCGTCACTCATGGGGGTTTCCTTTCAGGAGGTCGTCAGTGGGTGAAACGGTGGCGCGGGTGGCTGGGCGGCCGCTGTGCGGTGCGGGTCGGGTCGGCGGTCGAGCCGGTGGCGGGGTCGACGGTGGGGTCGACGGCCGTGTGCTCGTCCGCGACGACCCGCTCGGCGCGGCGGCGGCGGTGCCAGCGAAGGCCTGCGCTCATCAGGGCGATGCCGGCGCAGGCCATCAGCGTCAGGGCGATTCCGGCGAGGAACGCGCCGAGGGTGTTGACGGTGCCGATGTTGTGGCCGAGCACCGTGACACCCGTCTCGGGCCCGCCGCCCAGGTTGTCGGCGATCAGCAGCCCGGCGAAGGCGCCGGACGCGGCGAACAGGAGGAGTCCGAGCAGCAGCATGGTCCACGTCCTTTCGCTTGCTCCGTTGCTCCGTGTCGTGCCACGTCTGCCCGGCCCCGCCGGACTCAATCAGGAGCCGGATACTGACCGCCGGTCGGGGCTCGACCAACGGGCGCGTTCGCAGAGCCGGAGCCGGATCAGGGTCAGAGCCGGAGCCGGAGCAGAGTCAGAGCTGAGTGCGGCCGCTGCTGCCCTCCAGGACGAGCAGCAGGCGGCCGAGGTCCCTGGACAGGTCCTCGCGTTCGCCGGAGGTGAGGCCGGAGAGCAGGGTCCGGTCGTAGGCGAGGAGGTCGGGGTAGACCCGGTCGACCAGCTCGGTTCCCGCGGTGGTGAGGGAGAGGTGGGAGACCCGGCGGTCGCGGTCGTCGGCGCGGCGGGCGACCAGGCCGCGATCCTCCAGTTGCCGCAGGCGCTTGGTGACCGCGGCGCCCGAGGCGAAGGTCTCCCTGGCCAGTTGGGACGGGGTCAGCTCGCGATCGGTACGGCGCAGGGCGCCGAGGATGTCGAACTCGGATCGGGTGAGGCCTTCGTGGGGCAGCGGGCCGGTTCGGCCCTGTTGCAGCAGGGCGGCGATGCGGTTGATCCGGCCGAGGACGGCGATCGGTTCGGGGTCCAGGTCGGGGTAGGCCTGGTGCCACTGCCGCAGCACGCCCGCGACGGCGTCCTCCACTGACGGTGCTCCATCTCTGCCGCTTCGGGCGATCGCTGTCCGAACCGGGTGTTCGGCGCCGGGTCGGCCGGCCGCGCGGGTGCGTCGGGTCCGGTGGCCGGGCTTCGATCCTAGGGGCAGGCCGGAGACGGCTCGTGGCCGCGGCGGTCGAGCATGGCGGCCAGTTGCCCGTGGCCTTCCCGCTCGGCCTGGGCGATCCGGCGCTGGGGCAGGACGCGCTGCCACCACTCGCCGGAGGCGATGTCGGTGGCCTCGCGCAGTTCCACCAGTGCGTGGGAGAGCCGGCGGCGGGCCGCGACGGCGGTCGGTGCGTCGGCGACGGCGGTCGGTGCGTCGCCAACGGCGGTGCGGGCCGATTCGGTGGCCGCGAGGAGTGCGGCGAGGGCGCGGTCGAGGCGGGTGCTGGTGCGGCGGTTGGTGACCACCAGGCAGGCGGCGAGGCCGAACAGGGCGCCCAGGCAGGTGTCCAGCCAGCGGTCGGCCACCATGGTCCGGGCGTCCTGGTGGCCGGCGAACTCGGTCATCAGCAGTGCCATCGGTGTCACGAAGGCGCTTGCCAGCCAGTAGCTGCGGGCGATCGTCGCCTCGGTCGCGAAGTTGCAGGCCAGCGCGATCAGGACCAGGGCGAGCTGGCCGGTCCTGGAGACGGGCAGCAGCGCGGTGAACACGAGCAGTCCGAGCAGGTTGCCGAGCACGCGCTGGAGTGCGCGTTGCCAGGACAGGCCGGCGCTCGCCTGGTAGATCGAGGCGGCGGTGACCACCGCCCAGCCGGGCCGTCCGACCCCCAGCGCCATCGACGCCCATCCGGCAGCCGCGCAGCCCAGCGCGACCCGCAGCGTGATCGGCAGCAGCGGCGAGCCGGGGCGCAGCGCGTGCCACCGCGACGGCCGGCGCGCGGTCGCCGCTGCCGCTTCGGCGGCGTCGCGCAGTTCGGCGGCTTCGGCGGCGGTGAGCTCGATGGCGGGCAGCGGCCGGTTGCGCCGCAGGTCGCGGGCCCAGCGCTGGTACCGCCTGGCGGTGTCGGCGTCGGTGTCGGCGTCGGTGTCCTGGTGTGCCGGTGTCGAGGCCAGAGCGGACTCGCTGCGGACGAGCAGGCGTTCCAGGACGGCCACGGTGCGGCGGCGCGGTTCTGCGACGGCGGGCGCCGAGTCCGGCGCGAGGGTGTGGCGTGCGGCGTTGACGGCGGCGGCGAGCGCCGTGCGGGCGGCGGGGCGCCGGTCGGGTTCGCCGGACAGGAGGCGGGCGGCGGCTTCGAGGGCTCGTGCCGTCAGGATCCGTTCGGGTCCGAGAGGCCGGACCAGGGCCGGGGCCATGCAGACCAGCCAGGCCACGGCGGCGCCGAGGGTGGTGAGCGCCAGGTGTGCGGGCAGATCGGCGAGGCGCTGGGGAACGAAGGCGCAGGTGGTGCTGGTGAAGGTCACGATGAGGGCGCCGGGCGGGCCGACCCGGCCCGCCTCGCAGGCGAGCTTGTGGAGCGCGGCGAGGACGGCGCAGACCGCGACCAGGACGGCGGCGGAGTGGGTGAGCGAGGCGGCGGTGAGCGCGACGGCCGTGCTGAGGACGGTGCCGGCGGCCACTGCGGCGAGGGTGCGGGCCCGGGCGGGGTACGGGAGCCCGTGGCCGTAGAGGGCGCACAGGCAGCCCGCCATCGTGTAGAGCGCGAGGTCGAGGCGGCCGAGCGCGAGCAGGGTGAGGTTCACGGCCCCCACGGCGACGACGGCGCTGACGGCGGGCTTGTGCCAGATGTCCGCCGGGGTTCCCAGCCGGAGCACCTGGCGCAGCGGCGGCAAGGGGATGCGGCGAACAGCTGGGGCGGTCGGGGGTCGTGTGCTCACCAGAAGAGATTAACAGGTGATTTACTCGTAAAATAAGTCGCTCACCTGCCGGATCGTCGATCCGCTCGGGGCGGTGACGCCCGGTCTGTGTCGCTGGCCGGGCCTGCGGTGGACGAGCAGGTAGCGCCAGAACAGCAGCCTGCGGATGCGGCAGCCGGGCAGCAGGACGGCCGCCTCGCGGCGGATCTCGTCCAGCGGTACGGTCGGCGGCATCACCGGTGCCCCGGCCGAGCCGTCCGGCGGGGTCGGGCGGACCCGGTCGGCTGCGGAAACGGCGAGCCGGGCAGCGGCGTTGACGGGGACGGCCGCCAGGCTCCAGGCCCAGTCGGGGAGGGTCCGCTCCGGGTAGCAGCCCAGGATCACCAGCACCCCGCCGGGGGCCAGGGCGTCACGCAGGGCGGCGACGGTGTCGAACGGCATGTGGTGGAGGGAGGCCAGGCAGGAGATGAAGTCGTACTGCCCGTCGGCGAGTTGGAGGTCGGTGACGTCCGCAACGCGGAACCGCGGCACCCGGTCGCCGGTGGCCGGCAGGAACGCGCGGGCCTGCGCGACGGCCTCCGCGGACCGGTCGATCGCGTCGACCCGCAGGCCCAGCCCGGCGAGTCGGCGGGCGAAACGGCCGGTCCCGCAGCCGACGTCGAGAGCGGTGCGGGCGCCTCGCGGCACCTGTCGCAGCAGCAGGCGGTGGTAGTGGTCGTTGTGGTCGAAGGGCACAGAGTGATCCTGGCACGGGCCAACGGCCTGCTGCGAGCGGGATGTTGAGGGTGGGTCAGCAGCCCTGCCGGAACAGTCGGCCGAGGTGGTGGTGCAGGACGGCGGTGGCGGCGTCGGGGGTGCGCTGGCCGAGCAGGACGCTGAGGCCGAGGCCGGCGGAGAGGGCGAGCAGGGCGACGGCTTCGAGGGCCGGGTCGGGGACGGCGGCGGCGGTGAGTTGGGCGACCAGGAAGGCCTCCATCTCGTCGGGGGCGGCCATGAAGGACTGGCCGGCGAGCGCCGGGTCGGTGACGGAGAGGACGGCGTACGCGGTGTAGACGAGGTGGAAGGTGCGGCTCTCCTCGTCGGTGGGGACGGCCTCCAGCAGCACCGCCTCGACGATCTCGCGCGGGGTGGGCGGCGTGGCCGAGCCGGCGGTGGCGGCCCGGACCCGGGTGCGGACGCGTTCGCCCATGCGCACGCCGAGGCGGGCGAGGGTGGCGAGGAGGAGCTGTTCCTTGGTGTCGAAGTAGTACTGCACCAGGCGCACCGAGACGCCCGCCTCCAGCGCGACGGAGCGCATCGTGACGGCGTGCAGGCCCGTCCGGGCGGCGTCGCGCAGCAGGGCGTCGATGATCAGGGCCCGCCGTTCCTCGTGGTCGACCAGCTTCGGCATCCGAACCCCTTCGAACATTTTTATGGTACAACCATACCACCAAAAGTCGATCGGGGAGGGGCCCGCCCATGACCAGGACCAGCGTCGGACACTTCGTCAACGAGGAGGCGCGCACCGCGTTCCTCGCCGCCTACGACCGGGCCATGGACCTGTGGCCCACCCCGCACCGCGCCCTCGACGTCGAGACCTCCTACGGCACCGTCCACGTCCACCACTACGGCCCGAGCACCGGCAACCCCGTCGTCCTGCTGCACGGCCACGCCGGCCACCCCGCCAACTGGCACCCGCAGATCGCCGCCCTCGGCGCCCACCGCCCCGTGTACGCCGTCTCCACCCTCGACGACCCCGGCCGCAGTGTGCAGCGCGCCGTCGCCGCCGGGCCGGAGGAGAACGCCGGATGGCTCGGCGAGGTGCTGGACGGGCTCGGACTGGAGCGGGTGCACCTGGTCGGCGTCTCGTACGGCGGCTGGCTCGCCCTCAACCAGGCCGTCCGCGGGCCCGGCCGGCTGGCCTCCGTAGCGCCGCTGGACCCGGGCGGCATCGAGAAGGTCCCGGCGCGGTTCTACGTCCACATGATCGCGGGCCTGTTCGGCATGCTGGCCCCCCGGCGACTTCGCCCCGCCCTCGCCCGGCTGCTCGCCAACCCCGCGCTGGCCGCGCCGCCCGAGATGCTCGCGCCGCTGATGCTCGCCATGCGCACCTGGAAGCCGGCGAGCCGGCCGGCCGCACCCCCGTTCCCGGACGACGACCTGCGCCGCATCGCCGTCCCCGCGCTCGTCCTGATCGGTGCCCGCAGCGCCCTGCTGCGCCCGGGCCGGGTGCTGCGCAGGGTCGAGGCACTGATCCCGGGCGTCCGGGCGGAGATCGTTCCGGGCGCGGGCCACGGCCTGACGCTGGAGCGGCCGGAGGTGGTCAACGCCCGGCTGCTGGAGTTCTTCGCCGCCGCGGAGGCGCGGGCCGTGGACGCGAAGTGACGGGCCGTGCCGTATTGCACCGACCGGTGCAGAACGGTTAGCGTGGCGACATGGCGAGACCGAGATCGTTCGACGAGGACCGGGTCCTGGACACCGCGATGCGCACGTTCTGGGCGAACGGCTACGAGTCGACCTCGACCAGGGACCTGTGCGAGGCGCTCGGCCTGGACCGCAGCAGCGTGTACAACGCCTTCACCAACAAGCGCGAGCTGTTCAAGCGGGCGCTCACCCGGTACATGGATTCGACCACGGCCGATCAGCTGCGCATCCTCGACGATCACGAGTCGTCGGCGATCGAGCGGATTCGTGCACTGTTCGCCAGGATCCTCGAAACCGAGGCGGAGAACCGGCGCGACGGCCACGGCCTCGGCTGCCTGACCGTCAACACCACGATGGAGCTCGCCGGCCGCGACCCCGAGATCGCGCTGATGCTCGACCGCGACACGCAGCGGCGGCTCGCCAGTCTGAGCGCCGTCATCGCGAGCGGGCAGCGGGGCGGCGACATCGGCTCCACGCGCGATCCCGTCGAGCTGGCCAGGTTCGTCAATGCGGTGATCGCCGGCATCCGGGTGTCGGCCCAGGGCGGCGCGGACGACGCCACGGTCGCGGCGATCGCGGCCACGGCTCTGGACGCCCTGGGCTGAACCGCCGCTGCCGCGACCCGCTGTCTCACGTTTTCCTACTGTGCCCCCTGCTGTGCCCTGCCCGAGGGCGGCTCGGCGCCCGAGGGCTTTTTCGTGGGCGAGTTCTACACCGATCGATGCAGAAAGAGGGAGTTTCCGTGCCCCGAGCCATCTATGTCCTGGCGGCAGGCATCTTCGCCATGGTGACCAGCGAGTTCGCCGTCGGAGGGCTGATGCCCGAGCTGGCGGGCGGGCTCGGGGTGACCGTCTCCCAAGTCGGCTACCTGATCACGGCGTTCGCGGTGGCCATGGCGGTGGGCGGGCCGTTGATGACCGTCGCGCTGGTCCGCGTGCGACCGAAGCCCGCGCTCATGCTGCTGTTCGCGATTTTCCTGGCGGGCAACGTGCTCGCGGCCCTCGCGCCCTCCTACCCGGTCATGGTGGTCGCGCGGGTCGTCAGCGGCGTCGCCTCCCAGGCGTTCTTCGGAGTCGCCATCGCGGTGGCGGTCCAGCTGAGCCGCCCGGAGGTGCGGGGCCGCGCCATCGCCGTCGTCCTGAACGGACTGATGCTCGGCACGCTGCTCGGGCTGCCGCTGTCCACGCTGATCGGCGGGCAGTTCGGCTGGCGCGCCGCGTTCTGGACGGTCGGCGGACTGACCGTCCTCGCCGCAGCGGCAACGACGGCAGGCGTTCCCGGACTTGCGCTCGCCGACGGCGGCAGTGACTTCCGGAAGGAGCTGGCGGTCTTCCGGAACCGCCGGCTGTGGCTGGCGCTGCCGACCAGCAGCCTGATCATCGGCGCGACCTTTTCGGCGTTCAGCTACCTCAGCCCGATCCTCACCGAGGTCACCGGGTTCGCCTCGGGGGCCGTGCCGTTCCTTCTCGTTGCGTACGGCGCGGCCACCGTGGTCGGGAATGCGGTGGTCGGGCGGCTGGCCGACCGGCACACCATCGGCGTTCTGCTGGCCGGACTGATCCTCAACACGCTCTTCCTGGCCGCCTTCGCGACGTTCGCGCACCTCCGCGTCCCCGCGGTGATCGCCATGCTGGGCGTCGGGCTGGTCGGAGTGACCATGAACCCGGCGATGACCGTCCGCATCCAGCGCGTGGGCAACCCGGGCCCGCTGGTCAACACCGTCCACGCCTCCTTCATCACCCTCGGCGTGATCATCGGCTCCTCGGTCGGAGGCCTGGCCATCGAACGCTTCGGGCTGCGGGCCGCGCTGTGGCTGGGCGCCGGGCTCGCGGCGCTCGGGGTGCTGTCCCTGCTGCCCGAACTCGGCTGCGGCAAGGCGCAGTTGTCGACGGAGAGCCCGGTGCGGGAGTGCGTCGAGGCTGCCCCCTGAGGTGGCGCCGAGCAGCCGGTTCGTCCGGGCGGGAGTCCGGGCGGGTGGTCACCGGGTCGGCGTCAAGGCGCGTTCCAGCAGGGCGGATTGGGGGGAGGGCGGGTAGCCGCAGGGGGTTGCCGGGTGCAGGGGCAACGGGCGGGCGGGGGCGGTGTGTTCGGGGAGCGGTGGGCGCGGGGCGGCGGTGAGCGGCAGGTGCCGCAGGGTCGCGGCGGCCGTCCGGACGACGAGGGTGCCCAGCAGGGCGGCCAGGGCGCCGAGGGCGAACTCCAGGGGGCCGACGGCGGAGATCAGGACGAGGTAGAGCGCGCACAGTGCCGCCCACCACACGGCTGCCTCCGCCACTGTCGTCCACCGCATGCGTCTCTCCCGGTCCGATTCCGCAGGACGCTAGCGGCGGACGGCCCGGGCCGCCCGCCTCCGCGCCGGGCCTCACCCGATCGGAGCAGTGGCGGGGCGGCGGGGCGGCCGGGTGGCTACCCGCCGGGCGTGGGGAGCGGCCGGCTGTGGTTCGGGCGAAGGCGAGGGCTCAGGCTCGGGTCCGCCGGGGTCTGGTCCGCCGGGGCCGGGGCCGGGGCCGGGGCCGGGTCCGCCGGGCTCGGGGACGGGCGGCGACAGCGGCGGGTCCGGGTCCGGCAGGGGCCGGGTCGGGGCCCACGGGCCGGGCGGGTCGGTCGGCCTGGGCGGGCTGTCGGGCGGATCGGGCGGCCGGATGTCGGGGTCGCCGGGGATCGGCATCGTCATCGTGCTCACCGCCCCAGGGCGTTTTCGCGCCGGTGCTCGTTCATCGTCGACCGGCTCTCGACACCGCGCTTCGGCCGGCTCACCTTGACGTGCTCGTACTGGCGCTCCCGCTTGGGGCTCGATCCGGCAGGCATGACCGCTCTCCTTCCGTCGCCGGGCGGGTCATGTCGCGCATACCCTGGTGAATCAGGACGAATCAGGTTCAAACTCACTCGATCGGGTAAGGGCTCGATCGGCAGAAGTGGGGCGTTCGACGCGCCGGAGCGCGCCGCGCCGTCCCCGGGAGGTGACTCCCCGTGACCACCATGACCGACCGCGAACCGGCGGTGCGCCGCAACGGCCCCGACCGGAGACACGACCACCACCGCGCCACGGCCGGCCGCGACACCGACGCGATGCGCGACACCGACCCGATGCGTGACATCGACCCGATGTACCGGCCGACCCGGCGCGAGATGCGCGCCATGGGCAAGGGCGAGGCCCGCGAACTCAGTGACGCGCTGTTCCGGCGGCTGGCCGAACTGCCGCCCGAGGAGCCGAAGTCCAGCTACGTGCGCGGCACCGTGATCGAGCTCAACATGCCGCTGGTGCGGTTCGTCGCCGGCCGGTTCCGGCACCGTCCCGAGGAGCTCGACGACATCCTGCAGGTCGGCACCATCGGCCTGATCAAGGCCGTCGACGGGTTCGACCCGGACCGCGGCGTCGAGTTCGTCACCTACGCCATCCCGACCATCTCCGGCGAGATCAAACGGTTCTTCCGCGACACGTCCTGGCCGCTGCGGGTCCCGCGGAGCGTCCAGGAACGCTACCTGGCCGCCGCCCGCGCCTCCGACCGTCTCGAACAGGACCTCGGCCGGCTGCCCGACACCGCCGAACTCGCCGAGGAACTGCACGTCACCGAGGCCGAGGCCGCCGAAGGGCTGGACGCCGGACGGCTCTGCCGCTGCGACTCGCTGGACTCGCTGCGCGACGAGGACTCCGACGACACCGGCACCGCCCTGATCAACCGGCTCGGCTGCTGCGACCCCGCCCTCGAAGTCGCCGAACTGCGCGTGGTGGCACGGCCGTTCATCAGCCGCCTGCCCGAACGCGAACGCACCGTGCTGCTGCTGCGGTTCTGGGGCGGACTCACCCAGAGCGAGATCGCCCACGAGATCGGCGTCTCCCAGATGCACGTCTCCCGGATCCTCGCCGCCACCCTGACCGGCCTGCGCGAACAGATCGAGGGCCGCACCGGGCCCGCCTCCGACACCGGCGGTGATTGAGCCCCCGCCGCACCGGGTACCCGCGCGGACCGAGCCGCCCCGCGGCGGAGAGTCACAGCGCTCGGCAGGAGGTGTTCGCACCGTGGACCCGCGACCTGTCGTCGGCGCCCCCCTCGCCGTCACCCTGCGCCGTCCCCCCGGCGCCCCGGTGGTGCGGATGCCGGAGCTCACCGGCGCGGATGTGCAGGGGCCCGGCGAGCATCGATGAACGGTCTGCCGGTCCAGGGGCGCACCGAGCGCCGCACCCTGCCGCTGGACGCCGTGCCCGGGGCCGTCGCACGCTGCCGCGAGTTCACCCGCCGCGCCCTGCACGCCTGGGGTTGGCTGCCCGCACACGACGCCGACGGCCGCGCCGCCGCCGAGGACGTCCTGCTGATGACCGGCGAACTCGTCGCCAACGCCTGCCAGCACGCGGCCGGCCCCTACGCGCTCGAACTGACCAGGTGCGGACCGCTGTTGCGGGTCGCGGTGTGTGACAGTGACGACCGGATGCCGGTGCTGCGCGCCCCGCACGCCCTCGTCCGGCCGGGCGGCCACGGGCTGCGGGTGGTCGACCGGCTCGCCGCCGTCTGGGGCAGCGAACCGGTGCCCGGCGGCGGCAAACGCGTCTGGCTGGAGACGCTCCGCCCTCCGGCGCAGCCCCGCGCGGGACAGTGCCGCAGCGAAGAAGTGCCGCACTGAACGGCCGCGGCCCGCCCCGTCCGCCGCCTTTCTGCCGTTCTCCGGCCGCCCCCGGCCGGTGTTTGGGGTCCGGGGGAGTGGACAGCCGCCCCGGCATGGAACAACTGCACGCAGGCCCCGCCGACTGGCTGGACGTCCCCGGGCACTGGACGTTCCTCGACCCCGTGGCGGAGCGCCTCGCCTCCTTCGTCCAGGCCCTGCCGCTCGGCCGCGCCCGCGACCTGCTGCACGGCGTCCCGCTCGGCCACCCCCTGCACCCGGTGCTGGTGGAGACCCCGATCGGCTGCTGGCTGGCCGCCGGACTGCTCGATCTCACCCGCACGGACGATCTCGCCGCCCGCCGGTTGACCGCCGCCGGGCTGATCAGCCTGCCGCCGGTGTTCTGGTCCGGCTGGGTCGACTGGTCCCGGCTGCCGCCCGTCCAGCGCCGCACCGGGCTGGTGCACGCCGCGAGCGCCGCCACCGGCGCCGCGTTCCACCTGTGCTCGCTGCGGGCCCGCCGCCGCGGCCACGGCCTGCGCGGCCGCCTGCTCGGGCTGAGCGGCACCACCGTCGTCGGCCTGGCCGCCGCGCTCGGCGGACACCTCGCCTACCGGTACGCCGCCGGCGCCGCCCACGCCGAGGCCGAGTTCCGGCTCGCCCCACCCGACTGGCGCCCGCTCGGTACGACCGGCGACTTCCCCGCCGACGTCCCCGTGCGCCGCCGCCTCGGCGAGGTCGCCGTCCTCGTCGTGCACCGCTCCGACGGCAGCTGGACCGTCCTCGCCGACCGCTGCACCCACATGGCCGGCTCGCTCGCCGAGGGCGAACTCGTCGACGGCTGCGTGCAGTGCCCGGTGCACCAGTCCCGCTTCCGGCTCAGCGACGGCCACCCCGTGCAGGGCCCCGCCACCGCCCCGCAGCCCCGCTTCGAGACCCGCATCCACGCCGACCGCCTGGAAGCCCGACCGCCCCGATGACCGCCCTCGCCGACCTGCTCGAACGCCCCCGCGTCAGGTGCGCCGCGCCGGTCCGCGCCCCGCTGCACGGTTGAGCCGATCGGCGGGCGGCCAGGTGTGTGCCGGGGGGAGCGGTGGGCAGACGCGCTGACGGTGCGTCCGGAAAACGCCGGGTGCGCGGGAGACCGCAGCGAGGGAGGGTCGAGATGTCCGCACCGCAACGCGCGGGGGACCAGGCCGTGGAGACCGACGTCCCCGGCAGGCTGGACCGGTTGCCGTGGTCGCCCTGGCACTGGCGGATCCTGATCGGCCTCGGCACCGTGTGGATCCTGGACGGCCTGGAAGTCACCATCGTCGGCAACCTGGCCGGCCGGCTCGCCGAACCCGGCAGCGGCATCGCCATCAGCACCGCCCAGGTCACCACAGTCGCCGCCGCGCTGTACGTGGCCGGCGCGTGCTGCGGCGCGCTGTTCTTCGGCTGGCTCACCGACCGGCTCGGCCGGAAGAAACTGTTCATGATCACCCTCGCGGTGTACCTCGCCGCGACCGCCGTCACCGCGCTGTCCTGGACCGCCTGGTTCTTCTTCCTGTGCCGGTTCTTCACCGGCTTCGGCATCGGCGGCGAGTACGCGGCGATCAACTCCGCGATCGACGAACTGATCCCCGCCCGGGTGCGCGGCCGGATCGACCTGATCGTCAACGGCAGCTTCTGGATCGGCGCGGCGATCGGCGCGTTCGCGTCCATCGCGCTGCTCGACACCTCGCTGTTCGCCACCGACGTCGGCTGGCGACTCGCCTTCGGCATCGGCCTGGTGCTCGGCCTGGTCATCCTGCTGGTGCGCCGGCACGTCCCCGAGAGCCCGCGCTGGCTGTTCACCCACGGACGCCGCCGGGAGGCCGAGGAGATCGTCGCCGAGGCCGAACGGATCGTCGAACGCGAGACCGGCAAGCCCCTCCCGCCGGTGGACGAACCGCCGATCCGGATCCGCGCACGCGGCCCGGTCGGCTTCGTCACCATCGCCCGCACCCTCGTCTCGCACTACCCGCGCCGCACGGTCCTCGGGCTGGCGCTCTTCATCGGCCAGGCCTTCCTGTACAACTCCGTCACCTTCGGCTACGCCGCGATCCTCACCACGTTCTTCGACGTCCCCACCGGCCGCACCGGCTACTACTTCGCGGTGATCGCCGTCGGCAACTTCCTCGGCCCGCTGCTGCTCGGCCACCTCTTCGACTCCGTCGGCCGCAAACCGATGATCGCCGGCACCTACATCGGCTCCGGCGTCCTGCTGTTCGGCACCGCCTGGCTGTTCCACCGCGGCTCGCTCGACGCCACCACCATGACCGCCTGCTGGACGGCCGTGCTGTTCCTCGCCTCCGCCGGGGCCAGCGCCGCCTACCTCACCGTCAGCGAGATCTTCCCGCTGGAGACCCGCGCGCTGTGCATCGCGTTCTTCTACGCCGTCGGCACCGCCGCCGGCGGCATCTCCGGACCGCTGCTCTTCAACGGCCTGGTCTCCAGCGGCGAAGTCGCCGACGCCACACTGGCGTTCTGCATCGGGGCGACGCTGATGGTGCTGGCGGGCCTGGTCGAGGCGGTGATCGGCGTCAAGGCCGAACGCCGCAGCCTGGAGTCGCTGGCCGCTCCGCTCAGCCAGGTGCCGTCCGAACCGTGACGGCACGTCAATCACCGTGAGGGACACGGGAGATCGTGGCTATCATGAGCACGTCGGACGAACGGGGGAGTGCAGATGGAACCGGACCAGGTCACGACGGCCGTGCTCGCCGGGCAGGCGGCCACCACCGTGGTCACCCTGCTGGCCACCGACGCCTGGGAAGGCGCCAGGGCCGCCGTCGCCGGGGCATGGCGACGGCTGCGCCCCGAACGCGCGGAGTCCATCGAGCAGGAACTCGACGACACCCGCGAGGACGTGCTGCGCGCCCGCGCGGACGGCACCGAGGACGCGACGCTGACGGCCCTCGCGGGCGACTGGGAGCGGCGCTTCCGCCGACTGATCGGCGACAACCCGGCGCTCGCCGCCGAGATCCGCCGCGTCCTGGACGAGGAACTGACGCCCGCCCTCCCGCCGGAGCAGCGCACCGCCGGGGGCACGGTCTTCCACGCCACCGTCACCGACGGCAACGTGTACCAGGCCGGGCGGGACCAGAACTTCCACGGGTGAAATCGCAGGGCGGCCGGTGCAAGATCGTCGCTACCATGTGCGCTTCCGACGAACGGGGGAGTGCAGATGGAACGGGCGGAGCTCTCGGGGCGCAGACGCGCAGGGCTTGTGGTGGGCCTGGTGCTGATGGGGAGCGGGGCGTACCTCGTCAGCGGCCACGACGAGGAGCGCACCGCGCGGCCGGCCCCGGTGCTGTTTCCGACCGCGCCGGTGAGCAGCCCGGCGCCGGCCACCCCCGTCCCTTCGGGGCCGGAGCGGATCGTGCTGGAGCGGGCTCCGGCGGGCGAGTTGCAGGTGATCGACCTGGACCTGCCGTCGGGCCGGTCGCGGCGGGTGACCGAGGACGAGTGGCGGCAGCGCGACGACGCCGACCGGGCGCGCGTCGACCTGCTGATGACCGACGCCTCGACGGCCGAGTTCGAGGTTCAGCCCGGCGCCGGGCGGACCGGCGGGGTGCTGGCGCCCTTCGGGGCCGCCACCCGGGAGACCTGTCAGCGGGCGGCCGGCAACGGCTCCCTGATGAAGAAGTTCAGGATCGGCACCGCTGACCGTTCCGCACTGGCCCACGACGGCCTCCAGCGGGGCAGCAGCATCTGCGTGGTGACGGACGGCCGGCAGTTGGTGCAGCTCACCGTCGTCGACCAGACCTTCGACAACGCGAGCATCGGCACCGTCGGCCGGCTGACCGTCACGGTCACCCCGCTCGGGCCGGTGACCGACTGACCTGGCGTCAGCCCAGCGTCCACTGCTGGGCCGGGGTGCCGTTGCAGGTCCAGAGTTGGAGGCGGGTGCCGTCGGCGGAGGAGCCGTTCGGGGAGTCGAGGCACTTGGCGGAGCCGGTGTTGACGAGGGCGCGGGCGCTGTACGACCACTGCTGGGCGGGGGTGCCGTTGCAGGTGTAGAGCTGGATGGCCGCGCCGTCGTTGTGGGAGGCGGCGTCCACGTCCAGGCACTTGCCGAGGGCGCGGACGGTGCCGTCGGTGCCGACCGTCCACTGCTGGGCGGCGTTGCCGGTGCAGTTGTGCAGCTGGATCGGGGTGCGGTCGGCGCCGGAGGCGCCCGCCACGTCCACGCACATGCCGCCCGGGCCGGTGATCCGGCCGGTGTACGGCAGCGGGCCGGAGCCCGAGGTGGTGACGTGGACGTAGTCGACGACCATGGTCTGCGGGTACGTCGAGGAACCGTCCGGGCTGCCGGGCCAGTCGCCGCCGACGGCCAGGTTGAGGATCACGAAGAACGGGTGGTCGAACACCCAGCGGTTGCCGCCGAGGTCGGCCGGGGTGCGGGTCTGGTAGGCGTGGCCGTCCACGGACCAGGTGAGGGCGGACGGGCTCCAGTCCACCGCGAAGGTGTGGAAGTCGTCCGCGAAGGACTGCCCGGCCGGCAGCGAGTACGGCGCGCCGATGCCGCCCGCGCCCGAGTAGCCCGGGCCGTGGATGGTGCCGTGCACGGTGCCCGGCTCGCGGCCGATGTTCTCCATCACGTCGATCTCGCCGCTGGTCGGCCAGCCCGCCGTGCCGATGTCGTTGCCGAGCATCCAGAAGGCGGGCCAGATCCCCTGCCCGCGCGGGATCTTGATGCGGGACTCGAAGTGGCCGTACGCCTGGGTGAAGGTGCGGGAGGTGTTCAGCCGTGCCGAGGTGTACTGGCACGTCCCGTACCAGCAGGAGAGGTTGGGGTCGGTGCTGCGCTTCGCCGTGATCACCAGGTGGCCCTGGCCGTCCAGCGCGGCGTTGGCCGCACCGGCCGTGTAGTACTGGAGTTCGTGGTTCCCGTTGCCCGAACCGCCGGTCTCCACCGTCCACTTGGCGGGATCGGCGGCAGCGCCGGCCGGACCGTCGAAGTCGTCGCCCCAGCTCTGCGCGACGAGCGACCGGGCGCTGAGAGGGGTGGGGGCGGCCGGGGCGGTGCCCAGCAGGGCGGCGGCCAGCAGGCCGCCGGACAGGAGGAGGCCGAGGGCGCCGAAAGGGCGGCGACGACGGGTGGACGGTGCAGCAGCCATGGAAGACCCGCTTCCCGAGAGCGCTCTGCGCGACGGTGTGCCGCCGCCGGTAGGCCTGAATGGTACGGATGCGAAATCGTCATGGCAACGTCAAAACCCGTCTTGCGGTGGTGGACGCCGCGCCGCGCGCCCCCGACGGCCAACTGCGCGCCGCCGCCTGCCGGGTGTGGACGGCGCGGGGCGGGGAACGGGCCCTGGGCAGTGCGCAGGCAGCGGTGGTTCCTCGCAGATCGGATCGCATGGTGAAGACGGCACGTGGCGGCGGGACGAGCACCGGCCACGCGCTGGTGCTGGGTGCAGGCATCGGCGGGCTCTGCGCCGCCCGGGTGCTGTCCGAGGTGTTCGACCGGGTGACGATCGTCGAGCGGGACGCGTTCGCGGACAGCGGCGTCGGCGTCGGCGTCGGCGTCGGCGGTGGCGGCGGTGCTGTGCGGCGGGGCGTGCCGCAAGGGGCGCACGTGCACTCGCTGACGGTGCGCGGGGCGAACGTCCTGGAGGAGTTCTTCCCGGGATTCGTCGACGAACTCGCCGCCGAGGGAGCCACGTTGGTCACCGCGCTCAGCGAGGTCGACATCGTGTTCTTCGGCTCCCTGCTGCACAAAGTGCCGCTCGGAACGGTCCTCCAGGCCGGACGGCCGTTCCTGGAGGACCGGCTGCGGGCCAAGGTCTGCGCCGCGCCCAACGTCCGCGTGCTGGACGGGCGGGAGGCGATCGCACCCCTCGCGAGCCCGGACCGCACCAGGGTCACCGGGGCCGGAGTGGCCCGGCCCGGCGCGCCCGACACCGCCGAAGACATCGAGGCCGACCTCGTCGTCGACGCCATGGGACGGGCCGGACGAGGTGCCGCCTGGCTGCGAACTCTCGGCTACGACAAGCCCGTTGAGCAGCGGATGCGCGTCGACGTGGCCTACGCGAGCCGCCGCTACCGGCTCCCGCCGGACGCACTCGGCCCGGACCGTGCGCTGCTCGTCGGCGCGACGCCCGCCCGCCCACGCGGCCTGGTCCTCACCCAGCAGGAGCGCGACCTCTGGGTGCTCTCCCTGTACGGCTTCGGCAGCGCCGACCACCCGCCCACCGCACCGGACGAATTCCTGTCCTTCGCGCGGGAGTTGGCCCCCTTCGAGGTGGGGGAGACACTCCGGCGGGCCGAACCGGTCACCGGCGTCGCCGCGTTCGCCTACCCGCACGCGCTGCGCCGGCACTTCCAGCGCCTCCGCCGCCTCCCCGACGGCCTGATCTCCACCGGCGACGCGATCTGCAGCCTCAACCCGATCTACGGCGCCGGCATGACCGTTGCCGCACTGGAGGCCGCCGCCCTGCGCGACTGCCTCGGCGCCGGCACCCGGGACCTGCCCCGGCGCTTCTACCGGTCCGCCGCGAAAGCCCTGCACCTGTCCTGGCTGTTCGCCACCCTCGCCGACCGTTCCATGCCCCAAGTCCCGGGCACCCACCCGGCATTGGCCGCCCTGCTGGCGAAGTCCTTCCGCGCCACCATGGCCGCCGCCGCCACCGACGCCAAGGTCGCCGCCGCCGTCTGGAACGCCGTCAGCCTCACCGGCTCCCCGGCCGGACTGGCCCACCCCCGCGTCGTCGCCGCGACCCTGCGCCACTGGCCGCGCAGGGCGGCCGACGACAACTGACGCCGCCGGGACGGAGGTTCGGGCCTGTCCGCTGCTACGGGACGTTCCAGGCGGCGAGGACCGGGCGGCCGTCCTCGGTGGAGAGGGTGGCGAGGGTGCCGGGGTGGGGGTGGCCGAGGAGGCCCGCGGCGGACGGGGGGAGGCCGAGCCAGCGGACGGTGAGGATACGGGCCAGGTGGCCGTGGGCGACGACGGCGACGTCGCCGCCGGCGAGAAGGGGCCGGATGCGGTCCAGGGCGGCGTCGGTGCGGGCGGCGACCTGCTGGAGCTGCTCACCGCCGACGACGCCGTCGCGCCACAAGTCCCATTCGGGGCAGGACTGTTGGATCTGCTCGGCGGTCAGGCCCTCGTAGGCCCCGTAGTCCCACTCCAGCAGGTCGGGATCGGGCATGACGCCGGTCAGGCCGGCCAGTTCGGCGGTGCGCAGGGCGCGGCTCAGCGGGCTGCTGAAGACGGCGACCGGTCGGCGTTCGGCGAGGCGCGGGGCGAGCGCCCTGGCCGAGGCCTCGCCGGCGGCGGTCAGCGGAACGTCGGTGCGACCGGCGTGACGGCCCGACAGGCTCCACTCGGTCTGGCCGTGCCTGATCACGATCAACTCACCCATGGGCGTGCAGAGTAGCCGATGGCAGGTCGGACGTCGGGTGCGGGGCAGGACCGGCGGGCCCGGGGGGTGGGGAATGATCGGGGGGTGAGTGGAGAACGTCTGGAGCTGGGGTTCGTGACGGTGCCGTCCGGGGTGCTGGTGCTCGGGATGGTGTCGTGGGCCGACCGTCGGCCGGAGTCGGGGCTGCCGTCGGAGCGGGCCCGGGTGGCGGCGGCGGCCGATGGCGGGCATCTGGCGGACGGGGAGTGCGAGGCGGTGGCCGTTCCGGCGGCGGGGGGCCGGGCGTTGGGGGTGACAGCGCGGACCGGGCTCTCCTGGTACACCGAGGAGCCGGTGATCGCGGTGCTGGAGGTCGAACTCGGCGTGCCCTGGGCGGGGGAGAGCGACGAGCCGGTCCGGCTCGGGGACCTTCCGGTGGACCGGTGCGGCATGGTGGTCGGGGACGGCGTGGCGCTCGACGCCTGGATCGGGCTGAACGGCGAACCGGCCGACGGCCTCGCCGACGTCACCTACTGGGGGCTCCACGCGGACGACGCCCACCCGCCCTTCGGCGGCGAGCAGGTCGGGACGCACGGCCAGAGCGTCTGGGGCCGGCTCGACCTGCCGGTGCCGGAGGCGGAGGCGCTCGCCGCCACCCGGTGACGCTGGAGCCCGACGGCTCCGGCGGGACGGTGTTGCGCTGGACGATCCCGCAGGCGGAATCCGAGGGCGAGGGCGAGGGAGAGCAGGGTCGGGCAGGTTCGGGCGGGGGAGGAGCGGAATGGAACTGAGCGGCGACCCGAAGTCCGGGGAGGTCGAGGTCGGGGCGACGGCGGAGGAACTCGCCGCGCTCGCGGACGCGGTGGTGGCCGGGGAAGGACATCTCACCTTCTCCGCAGGGGTGTTGGCGGCGATCGAGGTGGCCGCGACGGACGGCCCCGGGGTGCTGGTGAGCGTCGACGGCGAGCGGCGGGTGCTGGTGATCGGCGGGGACGCGGCCGGGCGGCAGGTGCTGGCGGAGGTGCTGCGGGACATCGCGTCCACGACGGACGGCGGGCACACGCACCTCGACCACTGGCCGGGGCACCCGTGGCTGGCCGAGGGTTCGCTGCCGCTGGTCGTCGACAACCCGCTCGGGGGCATGCCGCAGCGTCAACTCCGTTGAAGCGCACCCGAGGTGGCGGACCGCTCGGCTAGGGTGGGGGGACGCGGGGTGGGGAGGGGCGACGGTGGTTCCGAGTACGGTGCAGCAGTTGGCCGTCCTGGTGGCGCTGGTGCTGCCGGGGATCTTCTACCAGGCCGTCTCCGACCGGCTACGCGGGCCGCAGGCCGCCGAGCAGGAGCCGCAGAACCGGGCGCTGCGGGCGATCGCGATCAGCGGGCTGCTGGACGCCGTGTACGCGGTGGCCGCGGGGCCGTGGCTGGCGCGGCTGCTGGACGGCGGCGAGGGCGGACCGCTCGCCGGGGTGCTGCGGCACCCGCGGCAGGCGGGGCTGGCGGTGCTGCTGCTGGTCGTCGTGGTGCCGTCCTGGGCGGCGTGGGCGGCGGCGGTGGTGCGCCGCCGCAGGGAGCGGGCGCACTACGAGCCGACGCCGACGGCGTGGGACTTCCTGTTCGCCGACCGCGAGCCGTGCTTCGTCCGGATCAGGCTCAAGGGCGGCCTGTGGGTGGGCGGTTGGCTGGGATCGCGGTCGGCGGTGTCGGCGTTCCCGCAGCCGCAGGACATCTATCTGGAATCGCAGTGGCGCCTCGGCAGCGACGGGACGTTCCTCGGCCGGATGCCGGGCACCACCGGCGTGTACGTCAAGGGCAGCGAGATCGAGGTGCTGGAACTGCTGGCGGCGCCGGCGCCGGCGCCGGTGCCGGTGGCACGGAGGGAGCAGGACGATGACAGCACGGAGCGGTCGGAACGAGAAGGACGGCAAGGACGGCAAGGACGGCAAGGACGGTAAGGACAGCGATGACGGGCTGTCGCTGGAGAGCCTGATCGAGGAGCACCGCCCCCGGCGGATCTTCCGGATCGGCGGCGGCGGAGCATCCGAGCCCGAACAGGGCCCCGAGGGCGGCTCCGGCACCGCGCAGAGCGAACCCGACACCTCGGCGGCCCCCGAGAACGGCGGCCCGCAGGAAGGGCGTTAGGGCCTCTCCGGGTCAGGGCCCGATGTGGACGTGTGCTGCCCACAAGTGCGGTGCGGGCAGCAGGCGTTCGCGCAGTGGGCGGACGGCGTGGTGCAGGGCCAGTGCCGGGTCGAACGGCAGGCCCCGGGCGGCGTCCTCGCTCAGCGCGGTGTAGAACTCGCCGGTGACGTGGCGGGCGATCCGGTCGGAGACGCTCCACAGCGTGCCGATGACGTGGCGGAACCCGGCGAGCTGGAACGACGGCGCGAGGTGCACCGCCTCGTCCGGCAGGTCGAGGCCGCCCTGCGAGGTCGAACAGGCCGACAGGTAGGCGAGTTCGGCGTCGACCGGGCGGCGCGCCGACAGGTCGAGGGCGCTGAGCCGGCCGTCGTGGAGGATCAGCCCGCTGTTCGACGGGCTGTCCGGGTCGGTGACGCCGTGGCAGCTGAAGTGCACCCACGCGTGGCCGTACAGCGCCCGGCGCACCCGTTCGACGGTGGCCTGCTCCCCGTCCAGCCGCAGCCCGTCCGGGAACAGCCCGGCCACCAGGTCGGCCTCCGGGCCCGCGCCGGGCAGCGGCGGGCCGCCCGGCGTGTGCGCGAGCGCGACCACCAGCGGCGCGGGCCGCCGGCGGGGCGCGTCGGGCGCGGCCGTGCGGCGGCGGGAGCGCAGCAGCGAACGCACGGTCGGCGTGTACGAGGAGACTGCCCGGTCCATCACCCAGGTGCCGGGAAGGGCCTGGCCCTTGCCCGCGGCGTGCAGCGGCAGGAACGCCAGCCGGCCGGTCGGGCACCACCACAGCCGCGGCCACTCCTCGCCGTCCAGCGGGGTGTGGCGCAGGCCCAGCCGGTCCAGCACGGGCGCGGCCACGACCTCCCACAGCCACGCCAGGAAGCCCTTGTGCGCGTCCATGACCTGCCTGGCCCGCGCCAGGCCCTCGTCCCCGTAGGCGAGATCGACCCATTTCTCGGTGAACGCCTGCGCGGCCACCGCCACCTCGGACGGCGTGAGGTCCGGCAGCGGCAGCACCTCGATGCGCGGCCCGCGTCCGGTCCGGTCGGCCAGCAGCAGCGCGTGCGAACCGAATTCGCTGACGTTGACCACCACCACCGGCCCGCGCTCCGCCACCGACAGCAGCTGCTCCGTGGTCGGCGGCCGCAGGAAGTCGTCCAGCTCCGGCAACGTGCGGATCTCGTCCAGGAGTTCGTCCCAGCGGCGGGACAGCGCGTGGCGCTCCTCGGCGTCCCGCAGCGCGCCCGCGGTCGCGCCCGCCGCGCCCTGCGCGAAGAACGCGTCGGACGCCGCCGACGACGCGAGCGGATGTTCCCGGCTCAGCCGGTCCCGGATCCGCTCGAACTCCGCCGCCCGCGCCGGGTCCAGCTCCCGCAGCCGCGACAGGTCGCCCCGGTTGTCCAGGCCCTGCGCCAGCAGCACGCCCCGGCCCTGCTCCAGCAGGGCCAGCGCCCGCGCCGGATCGCCCGCCCGGAGCGCCAGCGCCGCCGCCGCGCTCGCCAACCCCTGGCCGAAACTCAGCCGGTCCTCCTGGTCCAGCCGCGCCAGGTGGCGCGGCGCCACCACCGGCAGCAGACCCACCGCGTGCGAGAAACCCTCCAGCGCCTCCGCGTACCGGCCGGTGCGCGCCGCGATGGCGCCCCACAACCGGGCCGCCTCCAGCCGGTTGTGCGGCGGGAACGCCGGATCCTCGGCGGTGCGCCGGATCAGCCGCACCGCCTCCGCCAGATCGACCTGCTCGCCGTCCGCGGCCCGCCGAAGCTGGACCGTCGCGAGCGTCCGCCGGGCCAGCGCATGCACCGGGTCCGAGCTGAGCGCCTCGACGGCCAGCGCCTCCCGGGCGGCCGCGGCGGCCTGCCGCAACGCCCACTGCGCCGACCGCGCGGACCGCGCGGACCGCGCCGACCGCACCGGGCGCCCGGTCGGCAGCTCGGCCAGCCGCAGCGCCGCGTTGGCCAGCCGCGCCAGCGCGAGGGCGCGCAGCGGGTGCGGTGCGCCGAACTCGTCCACCAGGTCCTCGAACCGGCGGAACGCCTCGGTCAGCGCGGCCGGGTCGCCGCTCTCGCGGGCCTGCCCGAACCGCAGCACCGCCAGGTTCAACGCGGCCCGCTCCCGCGCCAGCGACATCCCCGGGCCCGGGGCGGACGCCGTTTCGAGCAGGTCGAGCGCCTGCGCGCGCAGCGCCGGCTCGTTCGTGGTCGCGGCCAGGTCGATCAGGGCCGTCGCGAGGTTGTTCAGCACCACCGGACGCTGGGCCGAGGACGGCCCGGTGTGGTCGAGGGCCGTGCGGAACACCGAGGTCGCCTGGATCTCCCAGCTGCGGTCGCCGGTCCGGCCCGCCCGGTCGAGCAGGGCGACGCCGAGGTTGGTCAGCGCCAGGCCCCGGTTGTCGTGGCCCTCCGGCGCGGCGTCCACGGCCGCCCACAACGTGCCCAGTGCGGCGTCCAGTTGCTCGGCCGAACCGGACTCGCCGGCCGCCGACCACTCCAGGTAGCCCAGGTCGGCCTGGAGCGAGGCGCGCTCGGGATGGTGCTTCGGCAGGCGGTCCAGCGCGGTGCGGCAGCACCGCATCGCCTCCTCGCGCCGCTGCCGGTCCGGCCGGAGGCCGTACAGGTTGGACAGGCAGGTGGCGAGGCCGGCGAGGGTCGCCGGGTCGGGCGTCGGTCCGGTCAGGTCGAGGGCCTCCTGGTGGCGGACGACGGCCTGCTCCAGGTGCGCCGGATCCCCGGTGAGGTGGTAGCGCAGCCGGAGGTTGCGGCCGAGGGACGCCAGGCACTCGGCCCGGTACGCGTCGTCCCCGCCGGGCACGGCCAGCGCCTCGGTGAGCAGGGCGGAGGCGCGGTCGAGGGCGGCGGTGTCGGAGCGCGCCCAGGCCGTCGAGTTGAGTGCGCCGGCCAGCAGGCCGGCCGGGCCGAGCCGTCGCGGGTTGCCCGGCGGCAGCATGGCGAGGGCCTGTTCGAGGGGTGCGACCGCGTCGTCCACCAGGTCCTGCTCGCCGCTGTGATCGGACAGGCGCAGCACGGCGTCGCCCAGCAGCAGACGGTGGTCCACCCGGTCTGCGGACGCGCACCCCTCGTCCGCCGCGACGACCGCTTCCAGCAGCGCGACGCCCCTGCGGCAGGCGGCGGGATCGCCGGTCTCCTCGCCGCGCCGCACCCAGAGGGCGCCGATCCGGCACTCGACCTCCAGCCGCCGCGGGTCGCCCGGCGGCAGCAGGTCGGCGGACCGGCCCAGCGAGGCGAGGGCCTGCTGCCAGCTGTCCCCGCCGGTCCGGCCGGCCAGCGCCGTGCCCAGGAGGGCGCGCACCTCGGCCTCGAACTCCGTTCCGGGGGACGGGAGTTCGAGGCACTCGCGGTAGTGCTCCAGGGCCTCGTCCGGCGCGGACCCGTGCAGGGCCTCGGCCAGCTGGCGCAGCGCCAGCGCGCGGTCGGGGGTGGGGTCCGGCAGCTCGTCGACCAGGCTCCGCAGCAGGGCGAGCGGCTCCGCCGACGGGTCGTCGCCGCCCCCGGCGGCGGCGCGCAGGCCCAGCAGGTTCGCCAGCGTGGCGCCCCGCTGGAGGCGGCGCGTCGGGAGGCCGGGCGGGGTCGCCTCGAAGCTCTCGGTGGCGCGGGCGATCGCCTCCGCGAGGTCCTCCGGGCGGCCGTCCGCGAGATAACGCCTGTTCAGCGCGAGGGCCAGCAGGATCCGGGCGTCGGCGAACAGCGCGCTGCCGGGCGGGGCGCCGTCGGCGGCCTCGCGGGCGGCGGCGAGCACGAGGGCCGTGGCCGCGGTGTCGTCGTCCGGCGAGTCGAGGAGGGCGACGCTCATATTGCAGAGGTGCTGGAGCCGGGCCGCGGGGGTGGGCGCGGCCGCGACGGCCTGCCGGCACCGCGCGACGCCCTCGTCGTGCAGCGCGGGCCGGTCCTCCGCCCGGGCCTGGGCGATCAGCACCAGGCCCAGGTGGCAGAGCCGCTCGGCGTACCCGTCGGGGTCTGCGGGGTCGGCGGTGCGAACCGCCTCGCGGAGCAGCCCGGCGGCCTCGGGCACCGCACGGAGGTCGCCGAACAGGACGGCGGCCTGGGCCAGGTACATCCCCAACTCGACGGCGTACAAGGCATGTTGAGGGTCGCCCGGCGGGCCGAGTCGCAACGCGGCGCGGGCCTCGGCGACGGCCTCCCGGTTCGCCTCGACGGATGCCGTCGTCTCCGCCCAGAACCGCAGTGCCTTCCCCAGGTTCGCGTGCCTGCGGGCCTGCTCGCCGTCCACGTCCGGCACGGCGGCGACGGCCTCCCGGCCGGCCCGCACGGACTCGGCGAGCGAGACCAGGTCGGTGCGGTCGAGATGGTCGGACAGCAACGCCACCCCGAGCGAGGACAACACCCTGCCCCGCAACGGCGATTCGGCCGGGCAGTCGGCCGCCGCCCGCCGCAGCAGCCGCACCGCGACGGCGGGCGCCCCGGTGTGCTCCCACCGCTGGAACGCCAGCACCATCGCCTCCCCGGCCTGACACGCGTCCTGGGCGGACAGGCCGTCGGGGGCCGGGGCCGGGGCCGGGGCCTGCGCCGCGTGCGGCCCGGCGGGGTGCTCGCCGGCCGGGGCCCGCTCGTCATGCGGGGCGTCCTCGCCCGCGGCCACCGCCAGCGCCGGGAGGAACCCCGGAGGGACCCGTTCCGGGAGCTCGCGGCGGACGACGAGCATGCAGAGCAGGGCCTCGCCGAGGAGGGCCCGGTCCTGTCCGGCGCCGACGATGCAGGCGAACAGGTCGCTGTAGCCGAGGACGACGGCGTGGTCGACGGGGAGGTCGGTGGCGGGCGGGACGCCGCCGGCGCGGAGGACGGTGGCGGCGGCGGTGGCCTCGGGGGTGAGGTACCAGGCCATCAGGGCCGGGTCCTCGACCGCCGGGTCGAGGTGGGAGAGGAGCAGGTCGAGGGCCTCGTCGGGGGTCACAGGCGGGCGGTTTCGTCGGGGATGTCGTCGGCCAGCAGCAGGATCAGCTCCTCGCGGCTGGGCGTGCCGGAGCCGGCCAGCCGGGTGGCCTGGCGTTCGACCATCTCCTCCAGCAGCGTGCGGGCGTCGCGCGCGTTCGCCGGGTCGCCGCGCAGCTCGCGGCGGGTGAACCGTTCGAGGAGCCGGTCGGTGACGTCGGGCGCGAGTCGGTAGGTGTGGCGTTCGGCCTCGCGGGCGACGATCTCGGTGAGCTCGGCGGGCTCGTACGGGTCGAATTCGAGGATGCGGGAGAACCGGGAGCGCAGGCCGGGGTTGGAGTCGAGGAAGGCGCGCATCTCCTCGGTGTAGCCGGCCGCGATGACCACGATGTCGTCCCGGTGGTCCTCCATCAGCTTGGTGAGGACGTCGATGGCCTCCTGGCCGAAGTCGCTGTTCGCGCCGAAGCGCCGCGCCAGGCTGTACGCCTCGTCGATGAACAGCACGCCGCCGGAGGCGCGTTCGAAGGCCTGGCGGGTCTTCTGCGCGGTGTGGCCGAGGTACTCGCCGACCAGGTCGCCGCGCGCGACCTCCACCAGGTGGCCCTTCTTCAGCGCGCCGAGCGCCGCCAGGATCTGGCCGTACAACCGGGCGACGGTGGTCTTGCCGGTGCCGGGCGGGCCGGAGAAGACCAGGTGGTGGGCGCGCGGCGGCGGCGGGAGGCCGGCGTCGGAGCGCCAGCGGGCGAGCCGCAGCAGGTCGACCTGGACGTCGACCTGGCGCTTGGCCTCGGCGAGGCCGATCATGCGCTGGAGTTCGGTGATCGGGCCGGCCTCGGGCTGCAGGATGTCCTCGACGGTGGCGCCGGTGCGGACGTCCTCCAGCTGCACCCGGTCGTTGGAGACCACCGGCTCGCCCTCGCAGCCGGTGACCTCGCAGTCGGTCAGGCTGCCGTACACGTTGTCCTCGAAGCGGACGCCGTCGCTGCCCGCGCCGTGCACGCGGACCGCGGTGAGGACCACCTGGCTGTTGTTGCGCACCCACAGGGCCTTGTCGCGGCTGGCGGTGACCTCCAGCCGGTCGATCTCCACGCTGGTGCTGCCGATGGCCAGCAGCCCGGCCTCGCCGGCCTTCGTCACCGTGCAGTCGCGGGCCGTCAGCCGGCTGTCGTCGCGGCAGTTCAGGCCGAACAGGCCGGCCCGTTCGACGGTGATGTGCTCGACGGTGGCGCGCGCGGTGTTCTGCAGCAGCAGCCCGGACTCGACCATGTCGGCCATCACCGCGCCGACCAGCCGGATCGTCACCCCGGTGCCGCGGCCGTTCACCCCGTACTGGCAGCGTTCCAGGCGCAGTTCGGCGAGTTCCACCACCGAGCCCTCCTGCACCTCGACGGCGCTCTCGGCCTGGTCGTGGACCCGCAGCCGGGTGAAGTCGCCGCGCGCCTTGTGCACGGAGACGCCGGTGCCGCCGAACGCCACCGCGCAGTCCTCGACCACGGGGACGCCGCCGGACGCGACACTGATGCCGTGCCGGCCGGCGTTCTCGATCCGGCACTTCTCCAGCCGCCCGCGCCCCTGGTCCTCGACCAGCACGCCGGTGTCCCGGCAGTGCGCGAACAGGCAGTCCCGGACCTTGGGTTCGGCGCCGCGCGCCACGTACAGGCCGGTGGTGGCACCGGAGACGGTGGTGTCCTGGACGGTGCCGCGGGCCTGCCGGTCGAAGGCCAGGCCGGTGGCGTGCACCTCGTCGATCCGGCAGCCCAGCACCTGCACCTCGGCGTGGTCGCCGGCCGCGACGGCGGCGTCGCCGGTGCCCCGGAACTCGCAGCCGCGGATCTCCGCCGTCGACGCGGTCACGTCGATGCCGCGCCCCCGGCTGTCCGTCACCGTGCAGTCGGTGACGACGGCCTTCGCCCGCTCCCGCAGCACCAGCGCGTGCCCGCTCGCCCCGCGGAACGCGGTGCGCTCCAACGTGCCGGTCGCGCCGACGAGTTCGGTCCGACCCGCGGTGATCTCGCAGTCCCGCACGATCAGTTCGGCGCCCTGCCCGGCGAGCAGCGCGTGCTCCCCGAGCCCGTCGATCCGGCACCGGCGCAGCTCCAGTCGACCGGTGGCGAGGACGGTGACCGCGCCGCGGCCCTGCACCGTCAGCGAGTCGAGCGTGACGTCGCCCTCGCACTCCAGCGGGGACTGCTCGGGAGTCTCGATCACCACCTGCCCCTCGCCGTCCGCCGCCGCCAGCTCGACGGTGCCGGACAGCACCAGCGGCCCCGGCTCCCGGTAGCGGCCCGGCTCGATCAGCAGGCGCAGCGGCCGGTCGGGCGGCGCGGCGCGCAGCGCGGACGCCAGGCTCCGGTGCGCGGCCCCCCGGCCCGGTCCCACCCGCAGGGTGACGGCCTCGCCCGCGACGGACTCGGCGCGCCGGGTGTGCCCGGCGAGCAGATCCGCGCCGTACGGGGCCAGCGCGTCCGCCAACTGGGCGGGGAACACGGTCAGTCCGTGCAGCAGGCCGTACGCCGGGGAGTGCACCGGCAGCAGCGTGACGGTCTCCCCGTCGGCGTGGAACGGCCAGTGCGGCAGCGGCGCCGGGCGGCTCGCGCCCGCGTTGAGCCGGGCCAGCACCGTCACCACGGGGAAACGCTGCGCGGCGGCCGACACGACGCGCTGCTCGACCCCGAGCGAGGCGACGTCCGACCAGGGCACCGTCCGCTCCCGGCCGCCGACCGTCACCACCACGCCCCGGATCTCCACCCGCAGCTCGCAGGCCCGCGACAGCCCGAGGAGCGCCCGGCGGAAACCGACCGTGCCGGACACGACCAGCGCGAGGACCACCAGCACCGGCTGGCCCGCGAACTCGTCGAAGAGGTGGATGGCGAACAGCGCGGCGACGGTCGTCACCAGCAGCAGGAAGCCGTGGATCCGCAGCAGCACCCGGCCCGGCCAGGACAGCAGCGCGCCCGAGGCGAACACCGAGGCCCCGCCCGGACCGTCCGGCAGCCGGTCGACGCCGCGCCAGCGGTCCGCCGCCCACGGCGCGAACACCTGGTCCAGGCGCTCCACCGAAGCCGCCAGCGGGGCCAGGTCCAGCAGGATGCCCTGCCAGGACGGCGACCAGCGCGGCGAGCCGCGCCCCGTCAACCCGGCCGGGCTGCCCTGCGAGGTCCGCACCAGCAGCGTGCCCCGGAACTGCGGCGCCCGGTAGACCGGCGGGCCGCCGCGCACCGGAAGCACGCACATCGCCTCGACCGCCTCCCACGGCAGCCGGACCCTGCGCAGGCCGCCGCGCAGCTCCAGGAAACCGGGGTCGACCAGCACCGTCACCGGCGCGAACGCCGCCAGCGCCTGATGGACCAGCACCACCGCCCACACCACGGCCGCCAGGCCCTCGATCAGCACCGACGCCGGCCGCGTCACCGCCCCGCCGAGCACCGGCAGCCCGCAGCCGACGAACGCGCCCGCCGCGAACACCGCGACGGACGCCCGCCGCCGCCGGAACTGCGGCGACGGCCGCAAACGCACCTGCCCACCCGCCTGCACCATCGCGCCCCCAAGCGACCCACGGCTGATTCCCCGAAGCTCCCATCAAATCAGCGAACTCACCGACCGGGCAGTCGGTTTGACGATATTCGCGCGGGAGCCGCCAGACCGCCCGAACCCACCGCCCGCACCCGGCGCCACCCCCACTTGGAGACTGGTCAACCTCCGCCCGAGTGGCCAGCATGGGTACCGCCCCGCACCGCCGCGCCCAGGAGGCCCCCGTGCCGCACGCCCCGAGCCAGCCGAGCCACGCCACCGGCCCGACCGACACCCCGCTGCTCGGCGACACCGTCGGAGCCAACCTCGCCCGGACCGTCCGGGCGTTCCCGGAACGCGAGGCCATGGTCGAGTGCATCACCGGCCGGCGCTGGACGTACGCCCAACTCCTCGCCGACGTCGACGCGGCAGCGCTCGGCCTGCGCGCCCGTGGCGTCGGCCGGGGCGACCGGGTCGGCATCTGGGCCCCCAACCGCGCCGAATGGACGCTCACCCAGTACGCCACCGCCCGGCTCGGCGCGATCCTGGTCACCGTCAACCCCGCCTACCGCTCGCACGAACTCGAGTACGTCCTCAACCAGGCCGGCGTCCGACTGCTGGTCGCCGCCCGGCAGTTCAAGAGCTCCGACTACGCGGCCATGATCGAGGAGGTCCGGCCGCGCTGCGCCGCGCTCACCGACGTGGTGCTGCTCGACGGCCCGGACTGGGACGGGCTGCTGACGGACGGCCGGTCGGCCGACCCGGCGGTGCTGGACGGCATCGAGAGCGAGCTGGCCGCCGACGACCCGATCAACATCCAGTACACCTCCGGCACCACCGGCTTCCCCAAGGGCGCCACCCTCTCGCACCGCAACATCCTCAACAACGGTTATTTCGTCGGGGAGTTGTGCGGCTACACCGAGCAGGACCGGATCTGTCTGCCGGTGCCGTTCTACCACTGTTTCGGCATGGTGATGGGCAACCTCGCCGCCACCTCGCACGGCGCGTGCACCGTCATCCCCGCCCCCGCGTTCGACGCCGCCGCCACCCTGGCCGCCGTCGCCGCCGAGTCCTGCACCTCGCTGTACGGGGTGCCCACCATGTTCATCGCCGAACTCGCCGACCCGCGCTTCGACCAGTACGACCTGAGCAGCCTGCGCACCGGCATCATGGCGGGCGCGCCCTGCCCGATCGAGGTGATGAAGGACGTCATCGGTCGGATGGGCATGACCGAGGTGTCCATCTGCTACGGCATGACGGAGACCTCCCCGGTCTCCACCCAGACCCGCGCCGACGACTCGATCGAACGCCGCACCTCCACCGTCGGCCGGGTCGGCCCGCACCTGGAGGTCAAGGTCGTCGACCCGGCCACCGGCGCCACCGTCCCGCGCGGCGGGACCGGCGAACTGTGCACCCGCGGCTACTCGGTGATGATCGGCTACTGGGGGCAGCCCGAGCACACCGCGGAGGCGATCGACGCCGACGGCTGGATACACACCGGCGACCTCGCCGTGATGGACCGGGACGGCTACCTGAGCATCACCGGCCGCAGCAAGGACATGGTGATCCGCGGCGGCGAGAACGTGTACCCCCGGGAGATCGAGGAGTTCCTGTACACCCACCCCGACGTGCTCGACGTCCAGGTGATCGGCGTCCCCGACGAGAAGTACGGCGAGGAGCTGATGGCCTGGGTCCGGATGCGCGAGGGCGCCCGCCCGCTCACCGCCGAGGCGGTGCGCGAGTACTGCGCCGGCCGGCTCGCCCACTTCAAGATCCCGCGCTACGTGCACGTGGTCGACGAGTTCCCGATGACCGTCACCGGCAAGATCCGCAAGGTCGAGATGCGCGAACAGGCCGCCGAACTGCTGCACACCGCCGACCGACACACTGACCGACACACCGGCTGACGCGCCGTCCGACGCACCGGCGGCGGGGCAGCATGGGGGAGTGCCCGCCCTCGCCGTCCTGCTCGCCGTGCTCGGCGCCGCCTCCAACGCCGCCGGAACCGCCTTCCAGCGCAAGGCCGCCTCCGCCGTCCGCAGCGGCGGCGGCCTGCGTTTCCTGCTCACCCTGGCGCACGACCCGGCCTGGCTGGCCGGCATCGCCGGCGTGACCGGGGCGGCGCTGTTCCAGGCGCTGGCGCTGACCTTCGGTCCGCTCGCCCTGGTGCAGCCGGTGTTCGTCCTGGAACTGCCGTTCGCGCTGCTGATCGCCGCGCCGCTGCTGCACCGCCGCCTGCCCGCGGCCGGCTGGGCGGGGGTGGCGGCCGTGGTCGGCGGGCTGGCGCTGTTCCTCGGCAGCGCCGCGCCCACCGGGGCCACCGACCATGCCCCGATGAGCCGTTGGCTGCCCGTGCTGGTCGGCTGCCTCGGCGCGATGGCGGCCTGCGTGCTGGTCGCCCGGCGCCGGCGCTCGTCGCTGTTCCGGGCCGCCGCGCTGGGCAGCGCCGCCGCTGTCGGCAACGCGCTGACGGCCGCTCTGCTGAAGTCCGCCACCGGCACCTTCGCCGACCACGGCCCCGCCGCCTTCTTCTCCGCCTGGCAGACCTACGGCTTCGCGCTCACCGGCATCGCCGCCGTCCTGCTGCTGGAGAACGCCCTGCAGGCCGGTTCGCTGGCCGCCTCGCAGCCCGCCCTCACCATCGGCGACGCCGGGGTGAGCCTGCTGCTCGGCGTGGTGCTGTTCGACGAGAGTGTGCGCACCGGCTGGTGGCTGCTGCCCGAACTGCTCGCCGTCGCCGTGGTGGTGGGCGGCGTGCTCACCCTGGTGCGGGCCGTCCCGCACGTCCAGGAGGTGATCCGGCCGGCGAAGTGAGCGCGGTGGGCTCGGCCGAAACGTCCCGCACCCGGAAAGAGGTGATCCGGCCGGCGGAGGGAGTTCCCTCGCCGACCGGATCACCTCAGCGGTCAGTGCTCAGCGGTCAGTGCTCAGCGTTCGGCGCCCAGCGTGCCGGCGCTGTCAGAAGACGATCTTCCAGTTGTCGATGTAGCCGGTGTCGCCCCGGTACATGTCCTGGGCCCGGAGCCGCCAGAGGCCGTTCGCGGGCTGGGCGGAGGCGTCCACCGTGTAGGTCTCGATGATGTTGTCGGCCGAGTCGCCGAGGTTGGACTTCTTCAGCGAGTACACCGTGCCGTCGGGGCCGACCAGGTCGAGGACGACGTCGCCGCGCCAGGTGTGCTTGATGTCCACGCCGACCTTGAGGTCGCTCGGCGCCTTGCCGTCCAGGCCGGTGACCTGGATGTCCGAGAAGATCGCGTCGCCCTTGTCGGGGATCGGCGTCTTGGTGGTGTTCGTCAGGATCGCCCGGGCGACCTTCCAGGTGAAGGTCGTGGTGACGCTGCTGTGGTGCGAGGCCTTCGCGAGGACGCTCACCGTGTAGGTGCCCGGCGTGGTCGGGGTGCCGGTGATGCGGCCGGTGACCGGGTGCAGCTTCAGGCCGTCGGGCAGGCCGGTCGCGTGGAAGGTGAGCTGGCCGGGGTTGAAGTTGGCGGCCTCCAACTGGAGTTCGGCCGGCGCGTTCACCGCGGTGAGCTGGTTGGCGATCGGGGTCACCATGATGCCGTCGACGACGCGGGCGCCGACGTTGATCGCGGCCCAGGCGTTGGCGGTGTTCATGTACGTCGTGCTGGTCTTCCCGTACAGGTCGGCGGCGGCCTGCAGGGTGGCGACCCGGGCGGCCGCGTAGTTCGTCGAGGAGGTCATGTAGGTGGTGAGGGCGCGGTACCAGATCTTGGCGGCGGCCTCCCGGCCGATCCCGGTGACCGGCAGGCCGTCGGAGGTCGGGGAGTCGTAGTTCACGCCGTTGACGGTCTTGGCGCCGCTGCCCTCGGAGGCCAGGTAGAACCAGTGGTTGGCCGGGCCGGAGGAGTAGTGGACGTCGATGCTCCCCAGGTCGGGCGACCAACTGTCCCTGGAACGGGTGTCCTTGGAGGGCTTGTCCATGTAGCGCAGCGGGGTGCCGTTGCTGTTGATGTCGATCTTCTCGCCGACCAGGTAGTCGCCCTTGTCCTCGGGGTTGTTCGCCCAGAACTCGATGGCGGCGGCCATGATGTCGGAGGTGGCCTCGTTCAGACCGCCCGACTCGCCGCTGTAGATCAGGTCGGCGGTGGCGGAGGTGACGCCGTGGGTCATCTCGTGCGCGCCGACGTCGATCGAGGTCAGCGGCTTGACGTTGCCCGCGCCGTCGCCGTACGTCATGCAGAAGCAGCTGTCGT
Source organism: Kitasatospora sp. NPDC059795 (assembly GCF_042732175.1). Lineage (NCBI taxonomy): Bacteria > Bacillati > Actinomycetota > Actinomycetes > Kitasatosporales > Streptomycetaceae > Kitasatospora > Kitasatospora sp. NPDC059795. Next base: position 120,758 of record NZ_JBHWID010000016.1, on the reverse strand, counting down.
CCCAGAAGGCGTTGACGTAGTTCTTGCCGTAGTGGACGCGGGTGTAGGCGCCGACGCCGTCGTCCTTGATGCCGTTGCGGCCGTGGACGGTCTTGTAGTAGTCCCAGGTGAGTTGGGCGCCGTAGGCGGCGTCCACGGCGGCGGTCTGCCGGTTGCCGACGGTGCCGTCGCCCCAGGTGTCGGTCGGGTTGGTGAACAGCGACTTGGTGGAGCTGGTGCCGTTCAGGTCGTACGTGCTGTGGCCGCCACGCGTGGTGTCGGTCATCGCGAAGCCGCCGCCGGCGGCCGGCGAGGTGCCGATGGTGACCTGGCCGGAGTACCGGCTGTTGCCGACACCGGTCTCGATGCCCTGGTACTCGAAGATCTTCTTGCCGGTGTTGGCGTCGGTGATGACGTGCAGCTCGGACGGCGTGCCGTCCTCCTGCGTGCCGGTGACGATCGTCTCCCAGGCGAGGCGCGGGGCGCCGGACGCCGCCCAGACCACCTTGCGGGTGTTGTCGGCCGCGGGCTCCGCGACCTTCGCCTCCCCGGCGCTGTCCAGCGCGAGGCCCTTCGCCGCGTCCGAGCTCTCCTTGGCGCTGGTGTCGACGGCGATGTCCGCGTCGGTGGCCTTGGTGACGCCCGTCCTGGTGCCGTCCGCGGCGGTGTGCACGACCAGGTCGCCGCCCAGCACGGGCAGCCCGTCGAAGGTGCGCTCGTAGCGGGTGTGCAGGCTGCCGTCCGCGTCCTTGGTGACGGCCTTGACGACCAGCTCCTCCTGCGAGCCCAGGTTCAGCGCCCTGGCGGTCTCCGCCTTGGTCGCGTCCGCGGCGGACAGCAGCTCGCCGCGCTGGGTCGCCGACAGTTCGACCGGCAGCGCGCCGGCGATGGCCCGGATCTCGGCGGGGGAGCCGGTGGGGGTGTCCTCGGCGGTGGCGACGCCGGACGTCAGAGCAGCCACGATCATTGCGGCGCTGGCGATCAACGCGCCTGCGGCGGTGGACTTTCGGGGGGATCGAGTCACACTGAACTCCTTCTGCGGCGGCCGCGTGGGTACGGCCGGAGCCAGCCGGGAGGGCAGGGATGGTGCCGCCCGGTAGAGCTGGTGGTTCGAGGGGTGGAACGGACTTCACGTGCACGCCGAAGCGGGTGGTGCGTGTGCGTCTGCAAGGACCTCTGCGGCGATGGGACGGTACAGTGCCAGCTTTGATAGGGACGCGTCACCTAGGCTGCGTCAACTTGGCCGAAATGATTCGTCGTCGATGAATAAACCGACCCATTACCAAAAAAAGACGGGAGCCGGGGACGGCCCCACACCGTCCCCGGCTCCTCTTCCCGCGCTCCCGGACGGACCCCCACGCCCGCCGAGAGCTCTTCCCACCTCCGGCCAGACCCCCACGCCTGTTCCGGAGGCTCGCAACCGCTACGCGGCGGGCGTGATCAGCCCGTAGTGCCCGTCGTAGCGGTGGTACAGGACGTTGCCGCGGCCGGTCGCGGCATCGGTGTAGAACACGAACGGCAACCCGGTCAGATCCAGCCGCGCCCGGGCCTGAGCGGCCGTCAGGCACGGCACCGTCAGCCGGCTGGCCACCAGGCCCGGCACCGGCAACGGGACCGGGCCGGTCGAGGCCAGGCGGTAGCCGCCCGCCGCGCCCCGGTACACCAGGCTGTCGCAGCCGGTCCCGGCGTCCGTGAACAACTGGAAGTCGTAGTCCATCGCCTCCAGTTCGAACACCGCGTCCAGCGCGCCCAGCCGCGCCCCGCTGTAGCTGCGGTGCCGCACCAGCCGGCGGTCCTCCGGCGCGCGGTGGCGGCGCTGCGGGCGGTGCTCCGGGTCCAGGCCGTCCGCCCAGCCCAGCGGCGTCCGCGCCGGACGGCGGTGGTGACGCAGCCGGGCGATGCGCGACACCAGCCGGTCCTGGAGCAGGTCGATCGCCTCGCGCATGGTCGCCGCGGCGACGTGCGCCCGCACCGGACGTCCGTTGACGTCCACGGTGACCTGGGCCATCGAGGGCCGCGCCACCGCGTGGTTGGGCTCCTGCACCAGCCGCACCCGGACCGCCAGCACCGGCTCCTCCAGCCGGTCCAGCACGGCCGCGATCTTCACCCGCGCATAGTCGGGGGCACCGGCCGAAACCTCGCCGCGGGTCTCGACCAGCACCTCGGCGTCCCTACGGGTCTGCAGACGATTCATCAGAAACTCCTTTCCCGATGACTCCAGCCTGCTCCGGCCGCCCCGCCGAACCGAGGGCCGAACGGTCCACGTCCGAGGCCCGACGGGCCCTCCCGCGGCCGGGACGGTCGGCGCAGCCTGTGGCCGGGACGGTCGGCTCAGCGCGCGGTCGGGGCGGTCGGCTCAGGCTGTGGACGGGACGGTCGGCGCAGGCTGTGGTCGGGGCGGTCGGCTCAGGCTGCGGACGGAGGCCCGCCGTCGTCGTCGTGCCGATCGCGCTGGCCGTTCCGGCGACGGCCGTCCCGGCGCCTGCGGAAGTGCCACACCAGCAGGCCCACGACCACCAGCGCCGCCACCGCGATCGCCAGCGAACGCCCCACCGCCCCCTCGACGCGCGAGTACGCGGAGCCCGCGAAGTACCCGAGCAGGGTGAACCCCACGCCCCACAGCACCCCGCCGATCGCGTTGAACAGCAGGAACCGCGGATACGGCATCCGCGACACCCCCGCCAGCGCCGGCATCAACGCCCGGAAGAACGCCACGAAACGCCCCAGCAGCACCGCCACCGGACCCCGACGGCGGATCAGATCCTGCGCCCCCTCGATCCGGTCCGCGTGCCGGCGCAACGCCTTCGTCCGCAGCACCGAAGGACCGAACCGCCGCCCCACCTCGTACCCCGTCGAGTCGCCGAGGATCGCCGCGGCCACCACCACCAGCACCATCAGGCCCAGCGACACCTTGCCCTGATGGGCCAGCAGCCCGCCCAGCACCGCCGCCGTCTCGCCCGGCAGCACGAACCCGAAGAACAGCGCGTCCTCGGCGAACACCAGGGCCCCCACCACCGCGTACACCACCGGGCCGGACAGCCCGCGCAGCCAGTCGGTGACCGCGTGCACCCGGACCACCTCGCTCCCGGCTCGCCCGCGTCCGGCCCCCACCGTAGCGCCGGGCCGGCCGCCGCCCGCAGAACCCGCCCCCAGGGGGGCGCGTCGCACGCCCCCGATGGGCCAGACTGTGGCAGTGACCGCGAGATCCCTGGCCAAAGGCAGCAACCTCCCGATCGACGTGCCCGCCGTGCACGCCGACCTCAGCTGGACACCCGCACCCGGCGTCCCCGACCTCACCGCGGCCGCACTGCTGCTGACCGCCGACGGGCAGGCCCGCGACGTGCACGACCTGATCCGGGGTCACCGGCCGCCGCACCGCAGCGGCGCCGTCCTGCACCGCGCCCGCACCGGCGGGCCCGAGACGCCCGTCGAACGGATCGAGGCCGACCTCGCGGCGCTCGACGTCCGCGACGACGCCGTGCACCGCATCCTGCTGCTCGCCCTCATCGACGGCGACGGCCTCTTCGCCCAGGTCCCCGACCTGACGCTGGTGATCTCCGACGCCCGCACCGGGCTGCCGCTCGCCCGCTTCCCCGTCGAGGCCGGCCGCGAGACCGCGCTGATCGGCGGCGAGCTCTACCGCCGCAACGGCCAGTGGAAGTTCCGCGCCGTCGCCCAGGGCTGGGCCAACGGCCTCGCGGGACTGGCAGAGGCGTACGGGTTCGAGCTGCCCACCGGGCCCGAGGCGGACGCCGCCGACGAGCAGGGTGCGGCGGAGGCGGAGGAGGTCGCGAGCGAGCCGGCCGCCGGGTTCCTGCCGGAGCCGAGGCGCGCCCAGGAGCCGGCGCCCGAGCCCGAGCCCGAGCCCGAGCTTGAGCCGGAGCCCGAGCCGGAGTCGCCGCCGGAGGCCGTGCTGCCGGAGCTGCCGCAAGAGCCGTTGCCCGCAGCGGAGTTCCAGCCCGCGCGGGAAGCGCCTTTGCCTGCACCGGAGTTGACGCCCGAGCCGGAACGTCCGCTGCCCGCAGCCGACTTCGCGCCCGCGCCGCCGGAACAGCCGGTGTCCGCGGCCGAATTCGCGCCCGCGCCGCAAGAGCCGTTGCCCGCACCGGAGTTCACCCCTGTGCCGCCGGACGCCACCCGGGAGCTCCGGCTGCGGCTTCCGGCCGAGCCGTCGCCGTCCTCGCCGCCGTCGCCCGAGCCCGAGTACGAGCTGCGCCCGCCGTCCGCGCCCGCGCCCTCGCTCGAACCCAGGGCCGACGCGACTCGCGAGCTGCGGCTGCGCCCGCTGCCCGGGCCGCCTCTCCCGGAGACCACTCAACTCCCGCTTCCCCCCATGCCGTTGGCCCCGCCCCCGGTCCCGCCGCGGCCCGCCCACGCGCCCGGGGGCTCCGCCGCCGAGCAGGCGCTGCCGGTCGACATGCGCAAGCGCCTCTCGCTGCGCAAGGAGCAGGTCGCCGTCAGCCTGCGCAAGCACGGTGCGCAGGGCGTGGTGGCGCGGATCCTGCTGGTGCTGGACGCGTCCGGGTCGATGACGAAGCTGTACGAGCGGGGCGTGGTCGCGGACGTGGTGGAGCGGATGGCCGCCGTCGCCGCGCAGTTGGACGACGACGGGGTGATGCAGGCGTGGACGTTCGCCACCCGCCCCGCCCGGCTGCCGGACCTCGGCCTGCCGCACCTGCCCGAGTGGCTGCGGCTGCACGTCCGGCCGGGCGAGGCGAACCTGTCGCTGTTCGGCCGCCGGAAGCTGCGGCCGCCGACGACGGACGGGCGGGTGGACATGAAGGCGGTGGGCATCCAGAACGAGGAGCAGAAGGTGATCGCCGAGGTGCGCGCCTTCGTCCACGCGTATCCGTCTCCGCTGCCCACCCTGGTGCTGTTCTTCTCCGACGGCGGCATCTACCGCAACTCCGAGATCGAGGCGCAGCTGCGGGCCTCCGTCGAGGAGCCGATCTTCTGGCAGTTCGTGGGTCTGGGCCGCTCCAACTACGGCGTGCTGGAACGCTTCGACCAGTTGCCGGGCCGCCGGGTCGACAACGTCGGCTTCTTCGCGGTGGACGACATCAGCACCCTGCCCGACCCGGAGCTGTACGACCGCCTGCTGTCCGAGTTCCCGCAGTGGATCACAGCCGCCCGCCGCGCCGGAATCCTCCGCCAGGGCTGACGACGGCTCGGGCCCTCTCGTCCGGCGGAATCCGGGAGGGGGAGGCGGCGCGCGGACTGCACATATTTCGGAAGTGCGACCAGGTGGCCGACCATCGCGAACGGGGCAAGTGCGGTGGTCGGCCACCCGGGATCGACAAGGGCCGGTACGAGAAGCGCAATGTCATCGAGCGAGCGATCAGCACGTGGAAGGACTATCGGGCTGTCGCGACACGCTCCGACAGGCGTGCCTCCGTCGTCCTCGGCACCGTCACGGCCGCGGCCCTCGTCATCCAGCGCCGTTCATGATCGGGCGGACAGAACTCATCAGACGCAGTCGTACCAGAGGCTGAAGGTGTTCGCCCCCGGGGAGACCGGGGTGCCGCCCCACCACCAGCAGCCGTTGCCCTTGGCGACCCAGCCGGTCGAGGCGTACTGGGAGTACCAGCCGTAATCCTTCGCCGCGTCGGGACCGCCGACCTGCTTCGTGATGACCGCCTCCGTCCAGGCATAGCCGCCGGTCTGGTTCCAGGTGTTGACGCAGAGGCTGTTGCCGTCGTAGGACCGGATCAGACGGGAGCTCATGCCGTTGTAGCTATTCGCGCGAAGAACGGTCCCATCGCAGTACCCGGCCGCGTGGGCTGCGGTCGGCAGACCCAGCAGCAGCGCAGAGCTCATCGCCGCCGCCGCACCGAGCCCGGCCAGGCGTCGAATCGTGGTCGTGGCCATCACCATTCCCCTTCGTCGAAAGTGGAGAACGGGGCAGCCCTGGCCGCTACTCGCCGGCCGAACATCCCCCCGTCGTCGCCCATTCACCGCCATTGGTGGGGCGTCCACCGCGTGGTGAGGAATCTAGTGGGCGGCGACCGCCCGGAAGGCCGCTCGAACCGGACGAACAGCTGCAACTTCGTACACTCAGAAAGCGCTGTTCAAGGGGTAGTTGGCGATTCGGGGCGCTGTGTTTCGAAGGTTTCCTTCGTGTAGATGCGATGCTGGCGGAGCGTTCGACCCCGGGCGCCGCGGGGGAGGGTGCGATGGCCGGTTCGGTGCTTGCCGGGCCGGGTGGGCGGCGTTAGGTCGTGCCTCGTAATCGACCGAGCTAAGCCGCGGCGCGCGTGGTGCGGTCGGTGACCGAGACCACGCCGTCGACGGCGGCGCAGAGGCGGCGCAGGGTGCCGGTGGGGCAGTGGGGGCCGGTGGTGCCGCTGAGGGTGACTTCGCCCTGGACGACGTCGACGGCGATGGATGCGGGGCTGGCGTCCTGGAGGGTGGTCAGGACGTCCTCGACGATTTCGCGGCGGATCGCCAGGTCGTCGCGGAGGAAGACGCGGAGCAGGTCGCCGCGGCTGACGGTGCCGATCAGGCGGCCGTCCTCGGGGGAGACCACGGGCAGGCGTTTGACCCGGCGGCGGGTCATCAGGCGGGCGGCGGCGACCACGGTGGACTCGGGGGTGGTGCACACCGCGGGCGAGGTCATCAGGTCGGCGGCGGTGGTGCCGGTGCCGCGCAGGTGTACGGGGGCGGGCAGCAGGGACGCCGGGTCGTACTGGGCGAGTTGGGTGCGCAGCAGGTCGGCCTCGGAGACCACGCCGAGCGGCCGGTGGTCGGTGTCGACCACCGGCACGGCGGTGATGTCGTACTCGGCGAGCAGTGCGACGATCTCGCGGAAGCCCGTGCCGGGGCTGACGGTGACCACGTGACGGGTCATCATCGCTCCGACGGTGCAGTGCCGCATCGCCCTTCGCCTCCTCGGTCCGCGCCGGTCCGGTGCCGGGTGCGGTCCCACTCTGTGGGGCGGGCGCCGTCGGGCGCGAGGGCCGGAGGTCCCGTTCGGCGGGGCCGCTCGGCGGGCCGGGGCGGCAGCAGCCGCAGGCCGGACACCCATTCGGGGCGGATCCGGACGGACACCGCGGGCGGCCCGGTCGCGGCGGCCGGGTGCACGGCGTCGGCGTGGCCGAGCACGGTGACCGTCCAGCCGCTGCCGTCGGCCGGGTCGACCTCGTCGGCCTGGAAGGCGACGACGGTGCCGGCGACGGCGCGCAGCAGTTCCTCGTCGGGCCGCTCGACCAGCACGTTGCCGTCGTCGACCAGGCGGTACCGGACGGGCAGGACAGCGGGCAGCGCGTGCCGGGTGTAGACGAGTCGGCCCACCGAGTGGCGGGCCATCAGGCGCAGGCACTGGTGGTGGTCGAGGCTGACGCCGTCGGCGGCGGGAACGGGTTCGATGGTCATGCTCCGATCCTGGGCGGTCCGGGCCGCGTGGCGGGAGGGCCTTTGGTCGTTCCCGCCCCGGTCGAGCGGCCCCCCGCACGGGTGGTTCCGGCCGCCGGGATACGAACAGGTCACGGTCATTAACTGTTCATAGAACTGTTTGTGTGTTCACCGTCAGGCTGTCAGTCGGCCAGCCCCCAGCTACCCGACTGGAGTCACGAGTGAGCCCCTCCTCCTCCGCCCGCCGCCGTACCCTCACCGCCGGCGCCCTCGCGGCGAGTGCCGCCCTGCTCGTCGCCGCCGTCCAGGTCGACACCGCCTCCGCCGCACCGGGCCGCGACGCGGCGATCGCCCGCGCGGAGGCCAACGTCTCCCGGCACGCCGACCTGTTCGGCTTCGGCCCCGGCCAGGGCCTGAAGGTCAAGGACGTGATCATCGACGCGAACGGCGCGCAGCACGTCCGCTTCGACCGCACCTACCGCGGACTGCCCGTGGTCGGCGGCGACCTGGTGGTCCACCAGGACGCCCGCGGCAAGCTCACCGACTCCTCACGCGCCAAGGGCCACGACGCCGCGGTGACGTCCGTGGTGCCCGCCGTGCCCGCGCAGCACGGCGCCGCCGCCGCGCTCGGCCAGGTGCAGGGCATCTCCGGCGCGGTCGCCACCCCCGAACTGGTCGTCTGGGCCGCCGACGGCACCCCCCGGCTGGCCTGGCAGACCACCGTCAGCGGCGAGGGCAAGCAGGGCCAGCCGGCCGGCCGGGTCGTCGTCACCGACGCCACCACCGGTGCGGCGATCGAGAGTTGGGACTCCGAGCAGTCCGTCGCCGGCACCGGCCACTCCGAGTACACCGGCGACGTCCGGATCGACACCACCCAGCAGTCCGACGGCAGCTACGCGCTGATCGACCCCGTCCGCGGCCACAGCACCCGGGACGCCAAGAACATCGGTGCGAGCAGCGTCAAGGCCACCTCCGGGACGCTGGTCACCGACGCCGACAACATCTGGGGCGACGGCAAGAAGTTCTCCAAGGACCGGGCCACCGCCGCCGTCGACGCACACTCCAACACCGCCTGGACGTACGACTACTACAAGAACACCTTCGGCCGGAACGGCATCAAGAACGACGGCAAGGGCGCCACCGTCTTCGTCCACGTCGGCACCAACTGGGACAACGCCCAGTGGGTCGACAGTTGCTTCTGCATGATGACCGGCGACGGCAACGGCAGCACCGACCCCGAGCAGGTCGACCTCGACACCATGGGCCACGAGATGACCCACGGCGTCACCAGCGCCACCGCCAACCTGCGCTACAGCGGCGAGTCCGGCGGCCTCAACGAGGCCACCAGCGACATCTTCGGCACCATGGTCGAGTGGTACGCCAACAACGCCGTCGACACCCCCGACTACCTGTTCAGCGACCAGTCCACCCCGCCGTGGCTGCGCCGCTTCGACAAGCCCTCGCTGGACGGCGCCTCCGCCGACTGCTGGAGCAAGTCGGTCGGCAAGCTGGACGTGCACTACTCCTCGGGCGTCGCCAACCACTGGTTCTACCTGGCCAGTGAGGGCAGCGGCAGCAAGACGATCAACGGCTACACCTACAACAGCCCGACCTGCAACAACTCCACCGTCACCGGCATCGGCAACCAGAAGGTCGCCGCCGTCTGGTACCGGGCGCTGACCGTCTACATGACCTCCACCACCAACTACGCCGGCGCCCGCACCGCCTCGCTGAACGCGGCGAAGGACCTGTACGGCGCGGGCTCCACCGAGTACAACGCGGTCGCCGCCGCGTGGAGCGCGGTCAGCGTCAGCTGATCACGCACGCGTTCGGAGGCCGATATCCTGGCGCAATGAGCGACAACCTGCCCCCCTGCCCCAGCTGCGCCGGCCAGTACACCTACGAGCTGGACGCCCTGATGGTCTGCCCCGAGTGCGGCCACGAGTGGGCCCCCGCCGAGGAGGCCCCGGCGGAGCAGGCGGGGGAGCGGGAGATCCGGGACGCCGTCGGCAACGTGCTGGCCGACGGCGACACCGTCACCGTGGTCAAGGCCCTGAAGGTGAAGGGCAGCGTCTCCGGCATCAAGGCCGGCACCAAGGTGCGCAACATCCGTCTGGTCGACGGCGTCGACGGCCACGACATCGACTGCCGGATCGAGGGATTCGGCGCCATGCAGCTCAAGTCGAGCGTGGTCAAGAAGGCCTGACCCGCGCCGTCCCGTACAGTGACGCGCCCGGATCGCTCGGGCGCCGTGCGAGTGGGAGACGTGTGCCCGTGGAGAGCTCCCGGCCGTCGATGACGGCCGACCCCGCGCCCGCCCCGCGCCGGCCGAGGCGCGGGCCGGACCGCGAACTGGCGTCCGTGATCGGCGTGGTGGCCCTCGGCGGCGTGCTCGGCGCCTGCGCCCGGTACGCGATCACGCTGGCGTGGCCGCCGGCCCCCGACGGCTTCCCCTGGGCGACGCTGCTGATCAACGTGGTCGGCTGCGCGGTCATCGGGGCGTTCATGACGGTGCTCACCGAAGCCTGGCGCGCCCACCGCCTGGTGCGCCCGTTCTTCGGCACCGGCGTGCTCGGCGGGTTCACCACCTTCTCCACCTACGCGGTCGACATCCAGCGCCTGGTGCTGGCCGGCCACGCCCCGGCGGCCCTCGGCTACCTGGCCGCCACCCTGTTCGCCGCGATGGTCGCGGTCTGGGCCGGCGCGGCCACCGCCCGCCGGGTGATCGGACGGAGGACGCGATGACCCCGCACACCGTACCCGCGCTGCGGCTGACGGCGCTGACCGGCGAGGACCAGCGCTGGCGCCACCGCCCGCTGTACGCCGAGATCGTGCACCGCGCGCACGCCGCCGGGCTGGCCGGCGCCAGCGTGTTCCGCGGCATCGAGGGCTTCGGCGCGTCCGCGCTGGTGCACACCTCCCGGCTGCTGTCGGTCGGCGACGACCTGCCGGTCGCGATCGTGGTCGTCGACCGCGAGGACCGGATCCGGTCGTTCCTGCCGCAACTGGACGAGCTGCTCGATCGCTGCCTGGTGACGCTGGACGCCTGCGAGGTGCTGCGGCCCGCCGACCCGCCGCAGGAGAAACGGTGAACTGGCTGCTGGTGATCGTCGGCGCGGCCGTCGGCGCGCCGCTGCGCTACCTGACGGACCGGGCGGTGCAGGCCAGGCACGACACGGTCTTCCCGTGGGGGACGTTCGCCGTCAACGTGGCCGGCTCCCTGGTACTCGGACTGCTGACCGGCGCGGTCGCCGTCGGCGCGGCCTCCTCGCAGCTCCAACTGCTGCTCGGCACCGGCTTCTGCGGCGCGCTGACCACGTACTCGACGTTCTCGTACGAGACGCTGCGGCTGGCCGAGAGCGGGGCCCGGTTCTACGCGGTGGTGAACGTGGCGGGCAGCGTGGTGGCCGGGCTCGGGTCGGCGTTCACCGGGTGGGCGATCGCCCAGGCGCTGTGGGTGTGAGGTCGTGGCCCGTTCTCGATCGGCCGTAAGGATGATCCCTCGACCCTGAGGGGCATGGACATGGCTGGTGGGCGGGCCTGCCGACCCCCATGGGAACGCACGTGCGTCGCCGGAATCCGGACAGAATGCCCGCGCCGGGCCGGATCGCCTTTCCGTGGCCACGGACCGCGAGTTAGCGTGACGTTGAGTTAGTTGCCCGAGGCATTCAATTGCCCGGGCCGCGCGCAGTCGCAGGCCCACCCGCCGACGCCACCGCCGACGCCACCGCCGACGCCACCGCCGGCCCAGCTCCGGAAGGGAGCACCAGATGGCCACCGTCGCCGACACCTCCCCCAGCAGCCACCCCGCCCCGCGCGGAACCTGCCCCTTCTCCCCGCCGCCCGTCTACCAACAGGCCCGGCACGAAGAACCGATCAGCCGCATCGCCCTCTACGACGGCACCCCCGCCTGGCTGATCACCCGGCACGAGGACGTCCGCGCCGTCCTCGCCGACAACCGGTTCAGCTCCGACCCCGAGAACCCCGGCTTCCCGTTCCTCACCGAGGCCGCCCGCGAGTTCGTCACCGTCCGGCCCACCTTCATCCGGCTCGACGACCCCGAGCACGGCCGGCTGCGCCGCATGCTCACCGGCGACTTCACCGTCCGCCGCACCGCCACCATGCGGCCCGAGATCCAGCGGATCACCGACGAACTCATCGACAAGATGATCGACGGACGCCAACAGGCCGACCTGGTCAGCGAGTTCGCACTGCCGCTGCCCTCCCTGGTGATCTGCCTGCTGCTCGGCGTGCCCTACGAGGACCACGACTTCTTCCAGGAGTGCAGCCGCGTCCTGCTGCACCGCGGCTCCACCACCGAGGCCGTCGTCGACGCCAACGCCCGCCTCACCGAATACATCGACGCCCTGGCCGAGTCCAAGCGCGACAACCCCGACGACGGCATCCTCAGCCGTCTGGTCGCCCGCGGCGAACTCGCCATCGAGGACATCGGCGCGATGGGCCGACTGCTGCTGATCGCCGGACACGAGACCACCGCCAACATGACCTCGCTGTCGGTGCTCGCCCTGCTGCGCAACCCCGAGCAGCTCGCCCACCTGCGCGCCCACCCCGAGGCCGTGCCCGCCGCCGTCGAGGAACTGCTGCGCTACCTCTCCATCGTCCAGACCGGCCTGGTCCGCACCGCCGTCGCCGACGCCGAGATCGGCGGCACCAAGATCCGGGCCGGCGAGGGCGTCGTCCTCCAGATCAACACCGCCAACTGGGACGACGACCGCTACCCCGGCGCCGACACCCTCGACCTCACCCGCGACACCCGCCAGCACCTCGCGTTCGGCTTCGGCGTCCACCAGTGCCTCGGCCAGCCGCTCGCCCGGCTGGAACTGGAGATCGCCCTGGAGACCCTGCTGCGCCGGCTGCCGGACCTGAAGCTCGCCATGCCGTTCGAGGACGTGCCGTTCCGGGACGACATGCTGATTTACGGCGTCCACGAACTCCAGGTCGCCTGGTGACCGCCGCCCCGCCCGCCCCCGCCGGCGCCCCCGTGAAAGAAGGAACCGTGACCGTCACCGTCGACCAGGACCGCTGCTGCGGCGCCGGGCAGTGCGTCCGCAACGCCCCCGAGGTGTTCGACCAGCGCGACGAGGACGGCATCGTCCTGCTGCTCGACCCCCGCCCGCCGGCCGAGCTGCGCTCCGCCGTCGAGGACGCCGTGGTGGCCTGCCCCTCGGGCGCCGTCCGGATCGTCGAGGACTGACCCCGACAACACCCCGGCTAAGCTCCCGAACCGTCCCGCCGTGACCCACGGCGGGACGGTTTCGCGTCGAGGAGGGGACATGGAGCTCGTCGCGCGCGGCGTGCACGACCTGCGCGGGCAGGACGGACCGCCGCTGACGGTCCGCTACGGACCGGACGCCGCCGTGGTGGTGGCCGGACTGCCCGGCAGCGGCAAGAGCACCCTGCTGCACCGCTGGGACGGCCGCGCCCCCGTCCTCGACCCGCGCACCAGCCGACTCGCCGCCCAGGCAACCGTGCCCGACCGGGTCCCGTACCCCGTCTACCGGCCCGTCGTGCGCACCCTGCACCTGCTGCGCATCCGCGCCGCGCTGCGCCGGCCCGGGCCGCTGCTGGTGCACGACTGCGGCAGCCGCCGCTGGATGCGCCGCGCCCTCGCCCGCTGGGCCCGGCAGGGCGGACGCGAGCTGCACGTGGTGCTGCTCGCCGTCCGCCCCGAACAGGCCCTGGCCGGCCAGCACGCCCGCGCCCGCACCGCCGCGCCCGGCGTCTTCCGCCACCACGTGCGCGGCCTGACCTCGCTGGTCACGGCCGTCGAACGCGAGGGCCTCGCGGCGTTCCCGGGCGCGGCGTCGGTGCTGCTCGCCGACGGAACCTCGCGCGGGCGGCTGGCCGGCGTCCGCTTTCAGTGACCGCGGGCGATCCACTCCGCCAGGTGCGGGGCCTCCGCGCCGATCGTCGTGGTGTCGCCGTGGCCGGTGCGCACCACCGTCTCCGCAGGGAGCGTCAGCAGCCGGTCGCGGATCGAGTCGACGATGGTCGGGAAGTCGGAGAACGACCGCCCGGTCGCGCCCGGGCCGCCCGCGAACAGGGTGTCGCCGGTGAAGACGGTGCCCAGCGCCGGCGCGTACAGGCTGACCGCGCCCGGGCTGTGGCCCGGCGTGTGCAACACCGTCAACTCGACGCCCGCGACGGTCAGCCGCTGCCCGTCGGCGAGCGCCCCGTCGGGCTTGCGGTCCGGGTGGGTCTGCTGCCACAGCACCTGGTCGTCCGGGTGCAGCAGGATCGGCGCGCCGGTGCGGGCGGCCAACTCCGGCGCGGCGTCGATGTGGTCGTTGTGCGCGTGCGTGGAGACGATCGCCACCAGCGTGCGCCCGGCCACCGCCGAGGCGATCGCGTCCGCGTCGTGCGCGGCGTCGATCACGACCACCTCGCGGTCGTCGCCGACCAGCCACACGTTGTTGTCGACCTGCCAGGTGCCGCCGTCCAGGCTGAACTCGCCCGAGGTGACCAGGAGTTCGATGCGGGCCGCCATCAGAACACCACCACCGAGCGGAGCACCTCGCCGCGGTGCATCCGGGCGAACGCCTCCTCGACGCCGTCCAGCGGGATGGTCTCGCTGACGAACGCGTCCAGGTCGAGCCGGCCCTGCCGGTACAGGTCGATCAGCATCGGGAAGTCCCGCTCCGGCAGGCAGTCGCCGTACCAGGAGGACTTCAGCGACCCGCCCCGGCCGAACACGTCCAGCAGCGGCAGTTCAATGGTCATCTCCGGGGTCGGCACGCCGACCAGGACGACGGTGCCCGCCAGGTCGCGGGCGTAGAACGCCTGCTTGTACGTCTCCGGACGGCCGACCGCGTCGATCACCACGTCGGCGCCGTTGCCGCCGGTCAGCTCGCGGATCGCCTCGACCGGGTCGGTCTCGCGCGAGTTGACGGTGTGGGTGGCGCCCAGACTGCGGGCCGTGACCAGCTTGCGGTCGTCCACGTCCACCGCGATGATCCGCGACGCGCCCGCCAGCAGGGAGCCCACCACCGCGGCGTTGCCGACGCCGCCGCAGCCGATCACCGCGACGCTGTCGCCGCGGCCCACCTGGCCGGTGTTGATCGCCGCGCCCAGGCCGGCCATCACGCCGCAGCCCAGCAGGCCCGCCGCGGCCGGCGAGGCCGCCGGGTCCACCTTGGTGCACTGGCCCGCCGCGACCAGGGTCTTCTCGGCGAACGCGCCGATGCCCAGGGCCGGCGACAGCTCGGTGCCGTCCTCCAGCGTCATCTTCTGCTTCGCGTTGTGAGTGGCGAAGCAGTACTGCGGCCGGCCGCGCCGACACGCCCGGCAACGGCCGCACACCGCACGCCAGTTGAGGATCACGAAGTCGCCCGGCACGACATTGTCGACGCCCTCGCCGACGGACTCCACCACACCCGCCGCCTCGTGGCCCAGCAGGAACGGGAACTCGTCGTTGATCCCGCCCTCCCGGTAGTGCAGGTCGGTGTGGCACACGCCGCACGCCTGCACCCGCACCACGGCCTCGCCCGGCCCCGGATCGGGCACCACGATCGGCACCACCTCCACCGGCGCACCCTTCGCCCGCGCGATCACACCCCGCACAACCTGAGCCATTCCGAAACCCTTCTCCCTGAACGCAAATGTCACGGCGCGGACGGTCGGTCCCGGCGCCCGCCCGGTCGGCGTTCCAGCAGCACAGCGCCACTTTCGCCATCCTGACGTGCCAGCAGCGTACCCAGCGCCAGCCACCCCGCCGCCAGCAGCCAGCCGCCCAGCACGTCGAGTGCCCAGTGCACCCCCAGATACACCCGGCTCGCACCGACCATCCCCGCGAACACCAGCGCGCCCACCGCGGCGGCGCGGGCCGCAGCCGGACGGGCCAGCGCCACCGCGAGCGCCAGCAGCCCCGCGGCGGCCGCCGCCGTGAACGCGTGACCCGACGGGAACGAGAACCCCGACGCGTGCACCGCCCGGTCGGCCACCGGCGGCCGGGGCCGCCCGAAGCCGTGCATCAGCAGCTGACGCAGCCCCTGGCCCAGCAGCAGCCACACCGTCGGCGCGAACAGCACCAGCGCCACCGGCCGGCGCAGCTGCCGGTCCTGGCGCGCCCGGCGCAGCCGGCGCACCGCCAGCGCGCCCGCCGCCAGCGTCAGCAGGTACGGCAGCGGCGCCGAGCCGCAGGCCGTCACCACCGTCGCCACCGGGACCGCGAAGCCCGGCCGGTGGCTCGTGCACCAGTCCAGCACGGCCTGTTCGAACGCGAACGGGCCCCAGCCGTGCGCGGCCAGCAGCCCCGCCAGCACGCCGAAGACGGCCCAGCAGCCCAGCAGCGCCCTCCAACTCCTGGTGGCACGGCCAGGCGTCATCGCGGAACCTCCCTCGCAGCGGCGGCGCCACCCGGGACACGCGCGCCGCAGCAGACATCGTACGGGCCCGAACAACGGCCGCCGCAAAAACGCTCGCGGTAATAGGATGCGGCGGTCGAACAGCAGGTGAAGGAGTGTCAACAATGGCCGAGCAGGCAGCGGCCGCGGAACTCGCCGAGCAGTACGTCGGCATGCTTGCCGAAGTGTCTCGCTCCGGACGGCGGCTGACCCGGGTCGAGGTCGAATCACTGCGGGAACTCGGCGAACGCGGCGCCGAGGCCGGGCACGGGCTGCGCGAACTGATAGCCCACTGCATGGGGGCCGGACGCAAATCCTGGGCCCGACTCCCCGGCGTCGCCGGGGCCGACAGCACAGGCGAACTCCGGCAGGTCGGCGAAGCGTTGCTGCTCGCCGTCGAGACCGCCCTCGCCGCCGTCGGCGAAGGCCACGAACGAGCCCAACGACTGGCCGTCCGCCAGGAGGAGGCCGCGCGCCGCGAGTTCATCGACGACCTGCTGTACGGCCGCAGCGACCTCGGCACCCTCGCCGCCCGCGCCGAACGCTTCGGCCTGCGCCTCGCCCGCACCCACGCCGTCGCGGTCGCCGTCGCCCCGCAGCCCTACGGGCACGTCGACCCCGTCGTGCGGCGCGTCGAACGCGAACTCACCGGCCGCTTCGGCGAACGCGACGTCCTGCTCACCACCAAGGACGGCCGGCTGGTCTGCGTCGCCCCCGAGAGCGAACACGCCGTCCTCGACGCCTTCGCCCGCCTCGCCCTGCACCCCGGCGCCGGCTACCCGCCCGCCCGCCGGGTCGCCATCGGGCGGCGGCACTCCGGCGCGGGCGGCGTCGTCCGCAGCTACGAGGAAGCACTCGACGCGCTCGACTTCGCCGACCGGCTCGACCTGCCCGCCGAACTCCTGAACGCCGAGGAACTGCTCGTCTTCCCCGTCCTGATGCGCGACCGCGCCGCGATGGCGGACCTGGTCCGCACCGTCCTCGGCCCGCTGGCCGCCGCGCGCGGCGGGGCCGGACCGCTCCTGGACACCATCGCCGTCCAGGCCCAGGCCGGCTACGTCAACGCGGAGGCCGCCCGCCGCCTCGGCGTGAGCGTCCGCACCCTCGGCTACCGCACCGACCGCATCAAGGCCCTCACCGGGTACGACCCGGCGGACGCGCTGCACCGCTACACCCTTGAGACCGCCGCGATGGGCGCCCGCCTGCTGGGCTGGCCGGGGCAGCCGCTGTAGGCGCGGCTCGCGCGGCTCGCGCGGTGTGCGCGGTGTGCGCGGTGCACGCGGTGTACGGATCGGGCGTCAAGAGGGCGACAAGATTGCCGGATCCTGGCAATGTGCACACCCCCCGCGACCTGCGACGATCTTCCTGTCGCCGGGAGACCGGCGCAGCAGGGCCACCGGGAACGGGGGGAACGCCTCCCGATGGCCCGGGTGCCGATGTCCCGAACCGGGGGGTGAGGGAGTCGGTACCCGAGGGGGGAAGTCGACGTGCCGAGCCGGGGGGTGGCGGGCGTTGACAGGAGGGGGGAGGTCGACGTCCTTGGCCGGGGGGTGAAGGACGTTGACACGAGGGGGAGTTGACGTCCTGAGCCGGGGGGTGAGGGGCGTTGACAGTGAGGGGAGCCGATGTCCCGAACCGGGGGGTGAAGGGTGTCGGCGCCCGAGGGGGAAGTCGACGTGCCGAGCCGGGGGGTGAGGGGCGTTGACAGGAGGGGGGAAGGTGTCGACGCCCGGAGTCGGGGGATGCGGGCGTCGGCACCCGAGGGGGAAGGACGCCGCCTTGTTCGAACGGGCGAAGCGAGGGCAGGTCGCGGGGGGCCGGCCTTCGTGGGGCCCACTTCGAGGAAGGCGGCGCGACCCTTTGCGGAACCCTCGCACTCCAGTACCTCGGCAAGCACCTGATGGAGCGCGGCGACCTCACCGCCGCCCTGGACCGCCTGAACGAGGCGCTGCGGGCGGGCGCGGCCCCAACGGCCTGAACCACACCCGGACTTGACCTCTCCCGCCACGCCGGTTCGTCCGGGCCCCACCGGGAACGGGGAGCGCACCAGCCCCGGGGATCGGGCACGGCTACGTCACAACCGGTAGGGGGCGCTCCGTCGGTTGGCTCGGCCGGGTGTTGTGCGAACGGCTGGGGGGTGTCGGGCGGAGGTACGGGTTCGGGTCGAGGTGCTGGGCCGGTGGTCGGTGGCGCGCCTAGGGTTTGTGGCCACCGGATTCCCGGCGACACCACATGTCCTCACCACTCTGGGGGTTGATCGCCCGTGAAGGAAAGATCCGATGTGAAGAAGCCCGCCCGGGCCGTGCTGCTGGTGCTGGCGATGCTGGTCGGGCTGCTCGCCGCCGCCGTTCCGGCCGCGGGGCCCGCGCAGGCCGCGGTGCCCGACCGGTGGGGGTTCGCGTTCCTGGACAACCCGACGCCGCCGACCGGGTACGTGCCCGATCCGTCGCGGCAGTGGGGGAGTTGGGCGTCCCCGGCGAGCAACCCGGTCACCGTGGACCAGACCGGGCCGGGGGCGTACGTGGCGCACTTCCCGCTGATCGCCGGGCCCGGGGGCGTCGCGCACGTCACCGCCGTGAACCGGACCGGCACCTGGTGCCAGCTGACCGGCTGGGGCTCCGTCGGCAGCGGGATCGACGTCAAGGTGGCCTGCTACCGGCCGACCGGCTCGCCCGACAACTCGCCGTTCACGGTGCTGTACACCAGCAGCAGCGGCACGCCCGCGCCGCCCGGCGGGGACTACGCGTACCTGCACTCCACCGTGAGCGGCGCGCTGGTCACCCAGTACAACTCCTCCGGCGGCAGCAACGTCTCCGGCCACGGCTCCACCGGCATCTGGAAGGCGTGGCTGCCCGGCGTCGGCGGCTCCGGCAACCTCGGCAACGTCGAGGTCACCGCCGTCGACCCGATCCGGGGCGCGCGCTGCAAGGTCGCCGACTGGGCGCCGTCCGGCACCGGGCAGACCTTCGTGGTGGCCTGCTTCGACGCGTCCAACGCCCCCTACGACACCCAGTGGACACTCAGCTACTCGGTCAAGCGCGCCGTGCACGGGCCGGCGATCCCGCCGAAGTCGTTCGGCTACCTCTGGTACAACGGCTCGGTGCCGGGCGGCACCAACTTCAACTCGGCGGGCGGCAGCAACGGCCTGGCCGTCGGCATCCCGTTCAACGTCACCCTGCCGGCCATCGCCGTGCCCTCCGACCACGCGCAGGTCACCGCGTACGGCAGCGGCCCCGGCTGGTGCCAGCTCGCCCTGCCGTGGGCGCGGAGCTCCGGCACCGTGCAGCTGAACCCGATCTGCTTCGGCCCCGGCGGGTCGCCCGTGGCCGCGCCGTTCCTGACGGCGTACACGTCCGCGTTCTGACGGCCTGCACACCCGTGTTCTGACGGCCTACGCGTCCGCGTGCTGACGGGCCGTCGGCGTCCCGCTCCGAGTCCTCGGGGGCGGGGCGCCGTGCGTCACTCCGCCGGGCGGTCGGTCGTCACTCCGCCGCAGGGCGGTCGGTCGTCACTCCGCCGCCGCGCGGTCGGCCGCCGGGCGGCGCAGGGCGGACGGGGCGAGGGTGGGGGAGGTCCAGGCGCCGTCCGGGTGGTACAGGTTGGTGCCGGGCGGGACGATCGCGTCGATGCGGTCGAGGGCCGCGTCGTCCAGGGTCAGCGAAGCGCCCTTCAGCAGGCCCTCCAGCTGCTCGACGGTGCGCGGGCCGATGATCACGGAGGTCACCGCCGGGTGGGCCAGCGGGAAGGCCACCGCCAGCTCCGGCAGCGTGCAGCCCAACTCCTCGGCCAGCACGACGAGTTGCTCGACCGCTTCGAGCTTGCGGACGGTCACGGGCAGCGCCGGGTCGAAGCGGTGCGGCGTCAGCGCCGCCCGGCCCGAGGACAGGTCGATCGCCCCGCCCTTGCGGTAACGGCCGGTCAGGAAGCCGGACGCCAACGGGCTCCAGGTCAGCACGCCCATGTGGTAGCGCTGCGCCACCGGCAGCACCGAGGACTCGATGCCGCGTGCCAGGATCGAGTACGGCGGCTGCTCGGTGCGGAAGCGCGGCAGCGCCCGGCGCTCCGCCACCCAGTGCGACTCGACGATCTCCTCCGCCGGGAAGGTCGAGCAGCCGAACGCCCGGATCTTGCCCTGCCGCACCAGGTCGCCCAGCGCCGACAGCGTCTCCTCGACGTCGGTGCGGCCGTCCGGCCGGTGCACCTGGTACAGGTCGATCCAGTCGGTGCGGAGCCGCCGCAGACTGTTCTCCACCTCCTGCACGATCCACCGCCGCGAGTTGCCGCCCCGGTTGGGGCCCGGGCCCATCGGGAAGTGCACCTTGGTGGCCAGCACCACGTCCTCGCGCCGGCCCTCCAGCGCCTTGCCGACGATCTCCTCCGACTCGCCCGCCGAGTACATGTCGGCGGTGTCCACGAAGTTGATGCCGTGGTCCAGCGCGGCATGGATCAGGCGGATGCCCTCCTGGTGGTCCGGGTTGCCGACCGAGCCCAGCATCATGGTGCCCAGGCAGTGCGCGCTGACCTCGATGCCGGTGCCGCCGAGCGTGCGGTAACGCATGGTCAATCCCCTTGTCCCCGTCGGATGTTCTGGCGTGGTGCGGTGGTCACTGTAGGAGTTGGAGTGCGCTCCAGAGCAACTCCTGCGCTGATCCGATGGACATGACGGCTGGCCCGGACAACGGTCGTTGGACATCGTCCGGTACAGGGTCGCGGTCTACGAGGACCACCTCGAACAGCAGGCCTGAAAGGACCGGCGGCTTGTGAAGGTTTGGGGTGCGAGGCGCTGGGAGCGGCTCCGCGGGGTAACCGTCCGCAGCCAGTGCCGAAGCGTCGCCGAGGACAAGGAGTGCGCCCCGCATGCCCGTCTCCGCCGCCTGGACCACCCGGGTCACCCTGCCGCACAGCCCCTACCCCGAGACCGCCGTCGAAGCCCGGCTGCGCTTCGATTCCACCGAGCCGTACGCCGTCTGCCTGGTCTTTCCGCCGATGCAGCCCGGCGACGAGCCCGTCGAGTGGTGCTTCGCCCGCGAGCTGCTCAACGAGGGACGGCACGCCCCCGTCGGCAAGGGCGACGTGGCCGTCGCGCCCGGCCCCGACGGCACCGTGCACATCACGCTGCGCAGCCGCACCGCGCAGGCCGTGATCAGCGTCCCCGGCGAGGCCGTCACCGGGTTCCTGCTCGACTCCTTCGCGCTGATCCCGGCCGGGACGGAGACCGCGCACCTCGACCTCGACGGCGAACTCGCCCGCCTGCGCGACTGAGCACGGCCGACCGCGGCGCCTGCTGATCACGCAGGTCCGGACGGTTCTCAAACCGCATGACACTCCATCGGATGGCTGTCGCCCCTGCCCGGGCGTGTCGGGCCCGCCCGCTGCCAACCTTGCCGACAGCCGGGCAGGTGCGCACCCCGCACCCACCGGCAGCCTCGTTCGATCCGCCGGCATCCACCGGTGCACTCACGGAGGTACGTCATGTCCCGTTCCACCACCGCGTTCACGGCCCTGGCCGCCGCCGGGCTGCTCGCCCTGGCGGCGCCCGCGACCGCCGTCACCACGCCCCGCGCGGCCGCCCACACGATGTGCGTGGACGTGGGCGGCTCGCGGAACAACGGCGACTGGACGAAGATCTGGCAGTGTCTCAGCCCCGGGTTCGGGAACCAGGACTTCGTGATCGACCGGGGCCAGATCAAGGTCAAGGACACCATCGGCTCCGGCCGGGAGATGTGCCTCGACGTGGGCGGCGGCCGCAACGACGGCGACCGGGTCAAGATCTGGCAGTGTCTCAGCCCCGGGTTCGGGAACCAGGACTTCGTGATCGACCGGGGCCAGATCAAGGTCAAGGACACCATCGGCAGCGGCCGCGTGATGTGCGTGGACGTCGGCGGCGCCCGCAACAACGGCGACCGGGTGAAGATCTGGCAGTGCCTGAACCCCGCGTTCGGCAACCAGGACTTCGTGATCGACAGCGGCCAGATCAAGGTCAAGGACACCATCTGACCCCTCGGAGCCCCCAACGACGCCCGGCCGGGACGCGAATGCGCCCGGCCGGGCGCCGTGTGACAGACTCGCCCGCATGGTCTCGGTAGTGCAGAACGTGGCGATCGACTGCGCCGACGCGTACAAACTGGCCCGGTTCTGGGCCGAGGCGACGGGCCGCCCGCTCGACCCGGACGCGACGCCGGGCGACCGGGAGACCCAAGTGGAGCTGGCCGACGGCGGGTTGACGCTGTACTTCAACCAGGTGCCCGAACCGAAGACCGTCAAGAACCGCGTCCACCTCTGCCTGCGCCCCGACACCGCCCGGGACACCGAAGTGCAGCGACTACTGGCCCTCGGCGCCACCCTGGTCGGCGACCACCGCAACACCGACGGCACCGGCTGGGCGGTCCTCGCCGACCCGGAGGGCAACGAATTCTGCGTCCTGCGCAGCACCGCCGAACGAGCCTGAGCCTTCGAGCTCGACGGTGATCGCGGGCTCAGTCCCATTCGATCCGCTGGCCCTCGGCGCTGACCACCATCCGCAGCCGCTCGCCCGTCGGCTCACCCGCGACGCGCCACCGGGTGATCAGCTCGGCCACCGCGTCCCAGAGGCGTACCGGCCCGCCCTGCCGAACCAACCAGCGGCCCCCGTCCTCGAACACCACGGCCCATGACCCGCTGCCCACGTCCACCAACACATGCTCGGTGCGTCCGTTTCGAGGCATGGCGAAGTACTGCGCCGTGGGCGCCGCGAACTGCGCCACGAACCGGGCCGCCCACTGGTCGAGCACGTCAGCGCCGATGCCGGCCGGACGGGCCTCGCCCTGGTCGAGCGCCGGCAGCATACCGAGCGGCGGTGGCATGTGCGGGCGGGCGAGCATGAACGACACACCGCCGGCGAGCACCGGACCGACTGCCGTGCCGTCCTCGGCCACCGTGAGCCTTACCAGCTCGGAAGCGTTCATCCAACCGCCCACGGGCACCAGGATTTCGCCGCCCGGCCGAGTCTGTGCGATCCACTCGGCCGGAACGGTTCGGACCCCGCAGGTGGCGATGATCCGGTCGTAGGGCGCGCCCTTGGCGTACCCGGCGAGCCCGTCACCGGCCACCAGCTCTGGCCAGTAGCCGAGTCCGCCGAGCGCCACGGACGCCCGAGCCGACACGTCCGCGTCCACCTCGATCGAGGTCACCTGGTCGTCGCCAAGGACGTGTGTCAGCAGGGCAGTTGAATAGCCGGTGCCAGTGCCAACCTCCAGCACCGACATACCGGACCGCACCCGCAGGTCTTCGAGCATCCGGACCACCAGGCCGGGCAGCGTCGAGGACGACGTGGGCACCTGCGCCAACCGGCCCTCGACCTGCCGAGGTACCACGCAGCCGGCGAGCTGCGTCACCAAGGTGTCATCCTCGTACACGCGGCCGATCAGCTCGGGCGACTTCTCCAACGACACGGGCCGGTACCACCCGTCGCCGTCGTACTCGAACCAGCCGTCGCGCAGGAACGCCTCACGGGGGACGGCCAGCACGGCTGCTTCCCACTCGGAGGACCGGATCACGCCCGCTTCCTTCAGCTGTGCGGCCAGCACCGCCCGCAGCCCTTCGGACTCGTTCACTCGCTTGCTCCGTTCTCCAGAAGATCGGCGATTGCGGACGTGATCGGCAGGCCCGCCGCGTGCTCCAGCCACGCCCATTGACCGTTCGGGTTGCACTCCAGAAACCGCCATTCACCCTCGGGGGTCACGGCGAAGTCGAACGCGCCGAAGCGCAGGCCGAACTCACCGAGGAACTGCAGTAGGGCGGCCCGGACCGGCTCGGGGCAGTCCACGGCTTCGTACGTCAGGTTCCGGTACTCGCTGCGCCAGTCGAGCACCCCGGGAGGGGCAGTGATCAGCGCGCAGAACACCTGCTCCCCGACCACCACGGCGCGCACGTCGCCGGACTTCGGTACCTGCGCCTGAAAGAGATGGGCGCAGCTACTCACGGCGTCGGTGATCTCCCCGGGCTCGACCGGTGCCGCCCAGATCCCGGCGGGTTCGCCATCCACCTGGTAGGCCCCGGCATGCAGGGGCTTGTAGATCGTGGGTTGCGTAGCGGCGAACAGCTTCGCTTCGGCCGGGCTGTTGGTGATCAGTGTCGCCGGGACCGACAGTCCGAGCCGGGACGCGACGGCCAGCTGCGCGGGCTTGTACTCGGCGCGGGCGATGGCCTGCGGGTGGCTCAGGTAGAGGCAGCCCGGAAGTGCGCCGAGCACGCCATTGAGCCCCCGGCGGTTCTCCTGGGCGGCGAACCGGTCGGCCTGGTGGTCGCTCTGTGGAGCGTACGGGTTCGGCCGCCGCTGGTAGAGCGCGCGGACACGGGAGAGATCGGCAGCGCGCTTGCCTACCGTGAGACTTCCCGACCAGCCGTCAGCCGTGATCGAAGCGACCAACGTCGCGCGGGTCGGGAAGTCGCGTCCGGGGTCGAACCGGAGGACGGGCACCCGGCGCCGGTTCAACTCCGCTATGACCAGATCGGCGGTTGGGTCCTCGGCTTCGGTGGAGACCAGCACCGGGCGTCCGTCCATGGCGCTACCTCCTAGTCCTGCGTCGCGTCGTGGCCGGAGTCGCCGTCAACCTTGCCGTCCTTGCCGACCTGGGTGGGCGGGTAGGTGTTCACCGACGTGCCGTGCTTGCCCAACTCGGCGGGGGTCATGGCCCCGTCCTCGCCGAACCACCGGCCGGTCTGCGTAGCGGGGTCCAGCCCCGCGTACTGCCACTGCGAGGGCTCACCGTTGCGCAGCGGCACCATACGACCCATGCCCCACGGGGCAACTGGAGCGAGTTCGGTAGTGGTGCTCAACTTTCCTCCTGCGTCTTGGCGTTGGTCAGAGGTGCGACGGACCCGCTTTGCCTGGTCCGGCCTGTTGGCGGGTGGGAACAGGCAGTGTGGGGTTGCGCCCGGCCCCAGGCAGAATGGTCGGCATGCCGCTCATTCGGACTCCAAGACGCTGAATGCCCGTCACGTCCCATGAACGGTACGGGCATTCAATGCGGCCGAAAGGCACAGTTTGTGCCCCTGACTGCCAGTCAGGCGGCAAGCCCGGTGGCGGCTTCGAGGTCGCGGGCGGCAGTTCGCACAGACGGCGGGCCGGCCAGCAGGTCCCTGACCAGGGCGTGAGTTTCGTGGTTCCACCGGGGTGTGTCGGGCGCCGCCGTCACTGCATCGCCGAGTAGCGACGCCACCCGATCCGGTTCGCCCCGCAGCGCGTATGCCCGTGCGACCTCGATCAAGTGCCGTGCCCGCCTCGGCCGTGCGGGAAGTTCTGCCGGTGCCAGTCGGTCGGCCCAGCGCAAGGCGGTGCCGACCTGTCGCAGCTCGACAGCGACCGTCACGGCGTGCACCGGGACCACCCGCGCGGATGCGGAGGTCGGCGAGTGCCAGAAGTCGGCCGGCAGCGTCCTGGCGACCTCCTCGGCCCGATCGAACCAGCCCCAGGCCTCGCCCGACTCTCCCGCGCGGGCATGCGTAATGGCGGCGTGGAACGCCATGTCCGCCCATGCCGCAGCAAGCGACGGGGACTCGCCCCTGACCGGTCCCAGCAGTCGCAGAGCTTCCTCGGTGAGCGTCTGGGCGCTGTCCCACTGCCCGGACTTCCGGAACGCCTCCACCAGGAACCAGCACGCCTGCACCACTGCGATGGCATCATCGGACGCGCGGGCGGTCGCCAGCGAACGCTCAGCCACGCGCCAGACCAGGTTTCCATCCCCCTGATAGGCGGCGAACATCTGGACGAGATTCAGTGTCGAGGCATACAGCACCTCGGCTCGCCGGCGGTCCGGGCAGTCAGGGTGCGATGCGGCGGCCGAGGCGGCCGATACCAGCGCCGGGAGCAGGTCACCGAGGGCCGTGCGGTGGTCGCCGCGGGAGTCCCGAGCCTGCCAGGCCGCAGCGACCCGAGCCGCAACGTGATCGACACTCGGGACGGGACCGTCGGCCAGGCCCAGCGGTGCCGAGTCAACCGCCCGCCGGACCACCGACAGTGCCGGATGCTCCGCCCCGGAGAACAGTGCTCGGGGCATCGACACGTCTCCCGTCAGGGCCGACAGGTCTTCGATGCCCAGGTGTTCTGCGATCTTCACCAGCATGGGCAGTCGCGGTGGAAGGAGCCGACCGTTCTCCACAGCCTTCAACCATCCCTCTGAACGGCCCACCAACCCGGCCAGCACGGCACGGGACTTGCCCGCACGCTCCCTGAAAAGCTTGATGCGCCGACCAACAGACAGCGCCGGATCAACAGCCATAGCCATGGGGCAAGAGTAGGACCGGAGTTGCCGAGCCCATACCGGTTCGGGCTGAGCATGCGGTAAGGGACAAGTGACGGCAGGGCGGCGAGCGGGGAACGCCACAATGCCCTCGTGAATCTCGGCGGCCGGCGAGTCCTTGAACACATCGCGCCGTGGCGTGGGTGGCACGGTGGTGGGAACCGCCTGTCGAAGGCCCTACCGTGCGTCAGGTCTCGGGCCGGTAGAACGGCACGGTGGGCCGGAACGGCTGCTCGGGTGCCGGGGGCAGGTTGCCCGTGGGTGGGAGCTCCACTGATTCGGGCCGGGGTGGAGTCAGGGCGCGCTGGGCCGACGCGTAGTCCGATGCGACCCCGGTGGCACTCCATTGGATGCCGTCCCACTCTGCCAGGGCCCTTGGGGCCTCGGGGTGGACGTGCGCACCGCGTTGCGGGCCGTCGGTGAGCGGGACTGCGCGTCGGGTGCCGGGGGCTCGCTTCCGGGCCGCGCGGCGGGCCGCCCATTCGTCGAGCGGTTCGTCAGCCATGCCGGTCCCTTTCCTGCGACGACCCGCCCAGTGTGCCACCCGCAGGCGGTGCGCGGTGATGCTGCGGGACCTGCCCCGACGGCGGGCTGATCTTCGAAGTGCAGAAGAGCCCCGCCCTGGCCTCCGACGAGGGAGGACAGGGCAGGGCGTTGTGTCAGCGGGTGGTTCTGGTGGTCCGTCAATTCCTGGGGTGGGAGCCGAGTTCCTGGAAGGCGTCGGTCCTTTCCGGGGCGTAGGGCGGTTCCTCGGGGGCAGTGCCCGTTCCGCGGCGGGGGGTGGTGCGCAGGGGCCACCACAGGGCGCGGCCGAGGACGGCGGCGACGGCGGGGACGAGGGCCAGGGAGAGGACGCAGGCGGAGAGCAGGATGCCGAGGGTGAGGGCGAAGGCGATCTGTTCGCTGCCGGGTGTCGCGGCGAGGGTGGCGAAGGAGCCGGCCAGCACCAGGCCCGCGGTGGCGATGGTGGGGGTGGTGTGGCGGACGGCGCGGGCCACGGCGGCGCGGGCCGGGCCGGGGCGGTGCATCTCCTCGCGGATCCGGTCGGTGATCAGGATGTTGTAGTCGGTGCCGAGCGCCACCACGAACAGGAACAGCACCAGCGGCAGGGTGAAGTTGACGCCGGGTTCGTTCCGCACGTGCTGGAAGACCAGGGTGGCCGCGCCCAGCGTGGCCGCGAAGCCCGCGCCGACCGCGAGCATCAGCACCATCGGCGCCAGCAGGCTGCGCAGGAGCAGCAGCAGGATGAGCGCGATGAGCCCGGCCGCGACCGGGAAGACCAGCCGCAGGTCGTGGTCGACGGCCGTGGAGACGTCCGCGAAGATCGCCGCCGTGCCGCCGACGTGGGCGCTCGTCCCGGTGGGCGTGTGCGCGGCGACGGCGGCGCGGACGGGTCCGGCGACCAGGTCGCGGGCCTGCTTGCTCTGCGGGTCGACGGTCGGGTACAGGTCGATCCGCGCGGCCAGGCCGTCGGGGCTGACGACCGTCCGGCCGACCTGGCCGATGCCGTCCACCCGTCCCAACCGGTCTGCGAGTTCGGAGAATTGCTCGGCCTTGACGGCTCCGCCGCCGTTCGCGACGAGGTACACGGAGGTCGGGTCGGAGACGCCCGCAGGGAGCGCCCGGGAGATCTCCGCCGCGGTGGCGGCGGCCGGGGTGTCGGTGGACGGCGCGCCCTGGCCGTAGTCCATCCGGATGCCGGCGACGCCCGCCGTCAGCGCGCCGAGGAGCGCGACGGACGCGACCAGCAGCACCATCGGCCGCCGGGCGACCAGTTCGCCGTACCGGCCCGCGACGCCCTCCCGGGGGGTGCGGCGCAGCGCCCGGGACGGCCAGAACATGCCGCGGCCGCAGGCGGCGAGCAGGGCGGGCATCAGGGTGAGGCTGCCCAGCAGCATGACCAGCACGGCGACGGCGACGGCCGGGCCGAGCGAACGGAACTGCCCGAAGCTCGCCACGCCCAGGGTGGCGAACGCGGCGACGATGGTCAGCGCGGCCGAGGTGATCGCGGTGCCGACCCGGGCCGACACCTCGGCGGCGACCTCCCGGACGGGCTGCCCGGGCCTGGCCACCCGCAGCTGCTCGCGGAACCGGAACAGCAGGAACAGCAGGTAGTCGATGCCGATGCCGAGCAGCACCACCGAGATCAGGCTCTGCGTGGACGGCGCCAGCTTCAGACCGGTGAGCGCCGCCGCCCCGGCCACCGCCCCGCCGGCCGCGCCGCCGACGATCGCCACGGCGAGCAGCGGCAGCACCGCCGCCAGCACGCTGCGGAACACCAGCACGTTGAGCAGCACGATCAGACCCATGAGCAGCGCGCTGCCGACCGTCGCGGCCGTCCGGTTGGCGTCCGCCGTGTCGGTGGCGTCGGCCAGGCCGCCGGTGAACCCGGTGCGCATCCCGGCCTGGGCGAACTCGGCGCGGGCGGAGTCCCGGAACGCCTTGTAGACCTTCTGCACGCCCTGGTCGCCGGCGTCGCCGGTCATCTCCACGGCCAGCAGCTCGAAGCTGCGGTCGGGGGCGAGCATCGCCGGGGCGACCCGCGGCGTCTGCGAGTGGTCGGGCACCAGGAACGCCGGCTCGTCGGGCAGCCTCGGCATGGCGACGCGGGTCTCGCCCAGCCGGGCCGCCCCCGCCTCGACCCGCTGCTGGTCGGCCTCGGAGAGCGCCCGCCCGTCGGTGCGGGCGACCAGGACGGTGACCACGGTGGCGTTCGGGTCCAGGCCGAAGTGGTCCTCGGCGATCCGCAGCGCGGCCGCCGAGTCGTAGCTGCGGGGCAGGAAGTCGCCGGACTGCGACTGGGTGACCCGGGCGAACATCATCGGGGCGAGCGCCGTCAGCCCGAGCCCGACCACTGCCCACAGGGCGATGACCTTCCAGGCGTGTCTGGTGGCGAAACCGGTCAGTGCGCGGATCACGAAACCCCTCCCGCGGACGGACGTCCGGGCCGTCGTCGGCCGCGAACGTCGATGCTGGTGCCGGAAGTTCCCGGCCTGCTCACAGCTCATCAGGCGAGAAGGGGCCGGGGCGTCGGGGCGGCGGACGATCCGCACCGGGGCCCCGGCTCCCGCCGCCCGCCCCGACCCGGGACCCTGCTCCCAGTGCGCGCAGCCCCCGGGGACCATGTCCGGGCCCTCGGCGCGATGCGAGAATGGCGGCATCACTGCTGATCAGCGACCCGGGGCCGACCGGGCAACGGGGAGACGGGACATGGGCGGGCACCGGGGAGACGCGGCCACGGGCGGCGACCGGGAAGGCACGGATCGGGAAGGCGCGGATCGGGGAGGCACGGGCACGGGCACGGGCATGGGAGCGGTTCGGCGTCGCGGATCGGACGGCCTGCCGTGGAGCCAGGCCGACGCCCTGGTGGCCGTCGGTGCGGGCCTGCTGGACCTGGTCGGCCACCTGCTGTTCACGGCGGTCGTCGACGGCGGCAGCAGTGTGCTCGGCTTCCTGTTCGCCCTGTGCTCCGGGCTGCCGCTGCTGGTACGCCGCACCCACCCGGTGGCGATGTTCGCCGCCGTCCTGGTGTTCCAGGTGGGCGCCAACCTGACCGAGCCGGTCGCCATCCACTTCGGCGCCGTCCTGACGGTGGCGCTGTACTCGCTCGCCCGGCAGTGCCGGATCCGGGTGACCGCCGTGGCCGTCCTCGTCACCGCGGTGGTGACGGTGGTGACCCAGAGCCACTTCAGGATGCCCGGCTGGGACGCCGTGGTCGCCGCCCCGGCCTCCGGCGTGCTGGTCGCGGGCGCGGGACTGGCGGTCGCCCGCTGGCAGCGCGAGGTCGCCGCCAACCGCCAACTCCTCGCCGACCGGGCGGTCGCCGAGGAACGGCGGCGCATCGCCCGGGAGTTGCACGACATCGTGGCCCACCACATCACCACCATGCAGCTGATGGCCGGCGGTGCCCGCGCCAACCTCGCCGACCCCGACATCGTCCGGGAGGCCCTGGTCACGCTGGAGTCCTCCGGCCGGCTCGCGCTGCGCGAGATGCGCCAACTCCTGGACGTCCTGCGGGCCGGCGACGAACCCGACGCCGCGCCGCCCGCCCCCCAGCCCGGCACGGACGACCTCGCCCGCCTGGTCGACGACTCCCGCCGGGCCGGCCTGCCCACCGGGCTCACCGTCCACGGCGCCCCGCGCCCGCTGCCGCCGACCCTCGGCCTGACGGTCTTCCGGATCGTCCAGGAGGCCCTGACCAACGCCCGCAAGTACGCCGGCCCGGCGGCCACCGCGACCGTCCGCCTGACGTACGGGCCGGACGCCGTCGTGGTGTCGGTCCGCGACGACGGCTCGGGCGGCGGGGGTGGTGCGGGCGGCTCGGGCGGCGGGAGCTCGGTGGGCGGTTCGGGGGCCGGTTCGGGGGCCGGTTCCGTGGGCGGTGACAGCGGGGGGCACGGGCTGATCGGCATGCGCGAACGCGTCGCCCTGCACGGCGGCACCCTGACCTGCGGCCCGCACCCCGACGGCGGCTTCGCCGTCCTCGCCGAACTCCCCCTGACCGCCGAGGAGACGGCCGAGGCCGAACTCCACCACGGAGAGGTACCCGCATGAGCGCCACCCCCGCGATCCGCGTCCTCGTCGTCGACGACCAGCCCCTGGTCCGCCGCGGACTGACGCTGATCCTCGCCCCGAACCCGTCCCTGGAGGTGGTCGGCGAGGCCGAGAACGGCGAACAGGCCGTCGCCCTCGCCCACCGCCTGCGGCCCGACGTGGTGGTGATGGACCTCCGCATGCCCGTCCTGGACGGCGTCGCCGCCACCGAACAGCTCGCCGCGACCCTCCCCGACTGCCGGGTGCTGGCGCTGTCCACCTTCGACCTGGACGAGTACGTGGTCGCCGCGCTGCGGGCCGGCGCGCACGGCTTTCTGCCCAAGGACGTCTCCCCGGAGGACCTCGCCGCCGCGATCCGCACCGTGCACGCCGGCGAGGCCGTGGTCGCGCCCCGCCTGCTCACCCGCCTCATCGCCACCCACGTCCGCGCCACGCAGCCCGCCCCCGCGGCGGCCGTCGCGCCGGCCGCCGTCGACCTCACGCCGCGCGAACGCGAGGTCTGGCGGCTGATGGCCACCGGCCTCGACAATGCCGCGATCGCCGACGCCATGGAGATCAGCCCGTCCACGGTGAAGAACCACATCACCGGACTGTTCGCCAAGCTCGACGTCCGCGACCGCGCCCAGGCCGTCATCGCCGCCTACGAGACTGGGCTGATCACGCCCAGCCGGTCCTGAGCCTGCCGGTCCTGAGCCTGCCGGTCCTGAGCCTGCCGGTCCGAGCGCGGGCGGGCGGCGGGCGGCGGGCGGCGGGCGGTTCGGTCCGGTTCGGCTTCGGTCAGGAATCGAGAAGCCCTCGGCGGGCGGCCGCGCCTACCGTCGAGGGCATGGCAACCATCGACACCCTCACCCTCGACGTGGCCGACCCCGAGGCCGCCGCCCGCTTCTACGCCGACGCCTTCGACCTGGACGAGACCCGGCTGCGGCTGCGCGCCGCCACCGAGCCGTCCACCGGCTTCCGCGGCTTCACCCTGGCGCTCACCGTCCCCCGGCCCGCCGACGTGGACAGCTTCGCGACGTCCGCGACGGCCGCCGGCGCGACCGTGCTCAAGCCCGCCGCGAAGTCGCTGTGGGGCTACGGCGCAGTCGTCCAGGCCCCCGACGGCGCGATCTGGAAGATCGCCACCTCCGCCAAGAAGGACCCCGGCCCCGCCACCCGCCGCATCGACGACTTCGTGCTGCTGCTCGGCGTCGCCGACTTCGCCGCCACCAAGCGCTTCTACGTCGACCAGGGCCTCACCGTCGCCAAGAGCTTCGGCCGCACCTACGCCGAGTTCGACGCCGGGACCGGCCCCGTCAAGCTCGCCCTCTACCGCCGCCGCGCCCTCGCCAAGGACCTCGGCGTCGCCCCCGACGGCAACGGCTCGCACCGGCTCACCGTCAACAGCACCGGCACGGCGGCCTTCACCGACCTCGACGGGTTCCGGTGGGACGCGGCGGCCTGAGCTCAACCCACCGGCAGTGAGGCGTGGTTGAACGGCCCGGCGGGGCCGAACGCGTGCCCGGCGAAGAGTTCGCCGATCCGGCGGTGCGCCGCCGCGTCCGGGTGGAGGCCGTCCGGGAGCGGGAGTTCGGCGAACTCGCGTTCGCCGTACAGCTCGCGGCCGTCCAGGTAGTGCAGGTGCGGGTCGTCCACCGCCCGCAGCCCGACGATCCGGGCCAGCTCCTCGCGGATCACCGTCAGCGTCAACCGGCCGGCGGCGCGCTCGGCCGGGTCGCCGGTGGCCCGGAACCGCAGCGTGCCGTCGGAGAAGTCCGGCATCAGCGGGCCCGGCGTGTCCTCGTGCATCGGACACAGCACCGGGGAGACCACCAGCAGCGGGGTGTGCGGATGGCCCTCGCGGACGGTGTCCAGGAACCCGTGCACCGCCGGGCCGAAGGCGCGCAGGCGCATCGCGTCGGTGTTCACGATGTTGATGCCGATCTTCAGACTGATCAGGTCGGCCGGGGCGTCACGGACCGCGCGGGCCGTGAACGGGTCGAGCAGCGCGCCGCCGCCGAAGCCCAGATTGACCAGCTCCACGCGGCCCTTCGCCGCCGCGACCGCCGGCCACGTCCCGGTCGGGCTGGTCGCGTTCGAGCCGTGGCTGATCGAACTGCCGTGATGCAGCCACACCGGCCTCCCGCGCTCCGGCAACGGCTCGACCGGAGCGTCCGTGCGCAGCGCGACCAGCTCGGTGTGCTCGGCGTGCGGCAGCCAGATCTCCACGTCCTTCGCCCTGGCGGGCAGACCGGCGAAGCGCGCCGTGCCGACCGGGCCCTCCGTCCACTCGGCGGTCTGCGACACCAGATCCGTCACCGTGCGGACGTTGCCGCCCGGGACCGTCGTCTGCGCCGCCAACCGCCCGTCGATCAGCAGGTCGTACACCCCGTCCGCCGGCGACGGGAGCCCCCGGTAGGCCCGCCTGGTCGGCAGCGCATCCAACTCGATCCGGGTCGCCGCCGTCCGAAACACCACCCGCACCCCCGACGGCTGCGCCTCCGCCATCGCCAACTGCCCGTCCGAGACCTGCCGCCGCGCCCAGGCAGGCAAGCGGTGCGGCAGCAGGCCGCGCGGCGTCACCTCCAGATCGAGCTGGCCGCGCAGCAGCTGGGCGGTGACGGGGGTGGTGGTCCAGTGGGGGTCGGTCTCGGCGGCCATGGTGTCTCCCTCGATTGCCTACGTGAATGATGCAGTTTCCTAAGTGGTTTAGGCAAGTGGGGGTGGGGTGATGGGATTGGGCTTGATGATGTCGGAAACGGCCGGTGCGGTGGCTGCGGTGGCTGCGGCCGGTGCGTCGGGTGAGGTAGGTGCGTCGGGTGGGGCTGACCCGGCGTCATGGTCCGTTCGGGGGGTCGGGATACTGCCCGAATGACAGACGATCTGACGGTCCGACCAGCTGCTCCCGTGGGCGAGGACCCGGTGCGGCGAAGCCTGCGCCGTGATGTGTCCGGGCCCGCGTTGTTGGCCGGGCTGGTGTGCGTCGCGGTGTCGTTCTCCGGGCCGCTGGTGGTCGTGCTCGCCGCTGCCGGCGCCGGACGGCTGGACGCCGCGCA
This sequence comes from Kitasatospora sp. NPDC059795, assembly GCF_042732175.1. Lineage (NCBI taxonomy): Bacteria > Bacillati > Actinomycetota > Actinomycetes > Kitasatosporales > Streptomycetaceae > Kitasatospora > Kitasatospora sp. NPDC059795. The sequence goes on along the minus strand of NZ_JBHWID010000016.1, from coordinate 87,197 downwards.
CACCGCGTCGTGGATCTGGGCGGTGGCGATCGGCAGCGGCGTCACCGGCTTCGCACTGAGCTGGTGGACCCGCACCCCCGTGGTCACCGCCTGGTCCACCCCCGGCGCGGCGTTGCTGGTCACCAGCCTCGGCCACTACCCCTACCGGGAGGCCGTCGGCGCGTTCCTGGTGAGCTCCGTCGCCGTCACCCTGCTCGGCGTCACCGGCTGGTTCGGACGCCTGATCGCCGCCGTCCCCGAGGGCATCGTGCACGCCATGCTGGCCGGCATCCTGTTCTCCTTCGGGGCGGGCATCTTCGGCGCCGTGCACGGCGCACCCGTCCTGGTGGTCGGCAGCTTCGCCGCGTTCCTGCTCGCCAAGCGCCTCGCGCCGCGCTACGCCGTGGTGATCGCTCTCGCCGTCGGCGGACTGCTCGCCGCGACGACCGTCGGACTCCCGCTGCACCCCGGCGCCGGGGGTCCCACCGTGCCGGTCCTCACCGTCCCCGCGTTCTCCTGGCCGGCGCTGGTCGGCCTCGCCCTCCCGCTCACCATCGTCGCCCTCGCCTCGCAGAACGCCCCCGGCCTCGGCGTGCTGCGCGCGTTCGGCTACCGCGCCGACGACCGCCTGCTGATCGGCGCCACCGGCGCCGCGTCCGTGCTGCTCGCCCCGTTCGGGTCGCCGGGCGTCAACCTGGCCGCCATCACCGCCGCGATCTGCTCCGGTCCCGAGGCCCACCCGGACCCGCGTCGCCGCTACATCGCGGGCATGTCCTCCGGCGTCCTGTACGTCGTGGTCGGCAGCTTCGGCGGCGTCCTGGTCGGACTCTTCACCGGCCTGCCCAAGGAGCTGATCGCGGTGATCGCCGGCGTCGCCCTGCTCGCCTCCCTGCAGAACAGCCTCGCCGCCGCCCTCACCCCCGAACCCGGCCGCGACGCCGCCCTCGTCACCCTCCTCGCCACCGCCTCCGGCGCCACCCTCCTCGGCATCGGCTCCGCCTTCTGGGGCCTGCTCTTCGGCCTCGCCACCCACGCGATCCTCACCCTGCACCGCCGCAAGCCGTGACCGGCGAGGGGCGGGCGGGCGGGGCGGGGTTCGGGTCGTGCCAGTGCTGGGCCCGGAACGCCTCCGGCTTTACCGAACTTCCCTATCAACAATGGAGGTTGATCAAGCTGACTCGATCGCCGTCCGGGGGTCGATCCCGCTCGCGCGGACCTGGGGCGGCACCGCATGGTTGAACCTGATCAGCGATCAGGTGGCCGGGCTCGGCGGGAAGACAGTGGCCGGAGCCCCCCGGGGGCCTGCGGTCCCTGGGGGGCTCCGGCCACCGTAGATCGAGGGTGAGGCAGCTTTCCGGACACCGTCAGGCTGTGAGCTGGAACACAGTTGAGGTTGACCTCGGGTCAGGCTGGAAGCTCGCTGCAACGGCCCGACGCCGAAGCGGGCGAGCAGAGCTGAAGGAGCAACCATGTCCACCATCCTCGCCGACCGGAATCAGGACCGCCCGGAGTTGCAGAAGGCGCTCGACGACATCGTCGAGTCCGGCCTGCTCGGAGTGCAGCTGCGGGTGAACGACGAGCGGGGCGAGTGGGTCGGCAGCGCCGGGGCGCGCGAGCTGGGTCGGAGCGCAAAGCCGCTGACCGACGGGTACTTCCGCATCGGCAGCAGCACCAAGAACTTCATCGCGACCGCGGTGCTCCTGCTGGTGGCCGAGGGCAGGATCGGCCTGGACGCTCCGGCCGCCGACCACCTGCCCGGGTTCGGGCTGGACGGCCGGATCACCGTGCGGATGCTGCTGCAACACACCAGCGGGGTCTTCAGCCACACCGGCGAGCTCTACGAGGACGGGACGATCGTGCTCGGGGTCCCGTGGCGGGGCAAGGAGTGGGTGGACCGGCGATTCCACACCTACCTGCCCGACGAACTGGTGCGGCTGTCGTTGTCCAAGCCGGCCCGGTTCGCCCCGGGGTCGGGCTGGAGCTACTCCAACACCAACTACGTGCTGGCCCGGCTGGTGATCGAGAGCGTCACCGGCCGGTCGTTCGCCGAGGAGTTGCAGCGGCTGATCCTGCGGCCGCTGGGGATGACCGGCACCGTCGCGCCGGGCGCCTCGCCGGAGGTCCCCGAGCCTCACAACCACGGCTACTACCGCTACGAGGACGCCGGGCAGGAGAAGACGATCGATGTCACCCGCCACAACCCCTCCTGGGTCGCGGCCGGCGGTGACATGATCTCGACCACCAAGGACCTGCACACCTACTTCTCCGCACTGATGGGCGGCAGGCTGCTACCGGCCGAACTGCTGGCCGAGATGCGCACCCCGGAGGCGACCATCGGCTACGGCCTGGGGGTGTTCGCGCAGGACTTGGGCGCGGGTGCCGGCACCGGCACCGGCACCGGCACCGTCTACCACCACAACGGCGCCACCATCGGTTCGGCGGCGCTGATGTACAGCTCGTCCGACGGGAGCACCACCCTGACTGCCGGGCTGACGTGTGTGGACGACGCCGACATGTCCGTGGCGGCAGCGTTCCGGACCGCCCAGCAGCGGCTCGTCGGCGCGGTGTTCGGCGCGGTCTTCGGCGCGGGGCAGGCCGGTACGGCACCGTCGGCGGGCTGAACTCCCGGGGCCCGTAGGCTTCGAGGGCCGGCCGTTCCGGCCGTTCCGACCGTTCCGACCGTACGTCGGACCGAACGCGAACCGGGGCCGCTCCGGGCCCGACGGCTCGGTGCGGTTCCTTCACCAGCCCGGCCGTGCTCCGCGTGGCGGCCGGGCCCGAGCACGAGGCAGGCTGAGCGGGGATGGCGAGCGGAGTCACGGGCGGGGTCACGATCGGGCAGGCGGCGGCGTTCGTCGGCGTCACGGTGAAGACCGTGCGGCACTACCACCGGAACGGGCTGGTCGACGAGCCACAACGCGACACCTCCGGCTACCGGCGCTACGGATCACCGGAGTTGCTCCGACTGGTGCAGGTCCGGACGCTGGCCGTCGCCGGGGTGCCACTCGCCGAGATCGGGCCGCTGCTCGACGCCGACGCCGGCCGGTTCGCCGACGCCCTCGCGGGTGTTGCCCAGCAGCTCACCGAACGGATCGCGGAGCTGTCCGCCCGCCTCGACATGCTGCACCGGCTCGCCGAGGGCGACCGGGCCCTGCTGCCCGAGCGCGCCTGTGCGGTCCTCAGCCGGATGCCCGGCCTCGGCCTCGGCCCCGACTACGTGGCCGCGCAGCGCGAGGCCCTGGTGCTGGCCCGGGTGCTGGTGCCGGAGGGCTTCGACGGCTTTCTGGCCCAACTCGAACACCAACTGGACGATCCCGCCTACATCGAGCTGGCCAAACGCGGCCAGGAGGCCGAGACCTGGGAGCCGGACGACCCGAGGATCGAGGAACTCGCGAACGCCATGGCCGACCGCTACCTCGCCAACCCCGCACTGCTGGGAGACCCCGCCAGCCTGCGGGCCTGGAGAAGGGCCGCTGCCCAGTACCGGCTGATCGACAACCATCGCGGGGACCAGGCCCCGGTCGCAGCCCGCCTGACCGCACTCACCGAGGCCAGGCTCCGCTCCGCAGGCGTACCCGCCCCACCCGCCCCGCCCCGATGACGGGGGCCTTGCGGCACGCCGGTGCGGACCTGCTGCGCCACGCGGCAGGCCGGCCCCGTAACGCCTTCTGGGCCGTCCCGACTCCCGGACGGATGGCGGGAGTTGACGAATCCGTGCGGCCGTCGGCCTGAGCTGTCGGCAGGTCGTGCCATTCCGGTGGACGGCGGGCGGTCGATCCGCCATGATCCCCGGGGCGCACCACCGTTTCGGCGACCCTGCCTGCTTGCTGCCCCCCGCGTGCGCTTCGCGCTGTGTCGCACGCCTCGGCGATCGCCCGTCGAAAAGTCTCGCCACCTGGCATCAGTTCGTGGTCAAATCCTCCAACAACCCCTGTGACCTGCGAGGAGACGGAAGGTGGGGACACCGAAGTGGTGGGACGAGTTCACCGGCGTCAGCGAGATTCTGGCGGCGGCCGACCGTGCCGAGGTCGAGTACTGGCATGACCTGTCCGGCCACAGCCGTCCCGAAGGGCCGCCCCTGACGCTCCGACTGGCCGTCCTCGGCGCGCAGTACGCGCGCCGCGCCGGCGAGTTCACGGACGAGCAGACCCGGCGGATGTTCCTGCTGCTGGAACACGTCATGGCGGCGGACGGCGACGAATCCAACGCCGTCGCCGTCGGCTTCCTCGACACCCTGCTGAACGCCTGGACCAAGGGCTTCGACCTGGAAGCGGCCTGGCGGTCCGTCGGCCCCGCGTCCCGCGCCTACTGCCGGGCCTGGAGCGCGGCGACGGGCGTCCGACCCCCGCCCTGGATGCGAGAGATCCCGCCACCGCGCCGCGCCGCACGCCTGGCCGCCGCACTCCGCTGGACGCCGACCCGCTGACCGACCACGATCCGCCGGCACGCACACCGGGACACCCCGCCCCCGCCCGGTCCGGCTCCCGCGCACGGCTGACGAACGGTCCGCCCGCCGCCGCGTACACCCGCCGGACGCCGGACCGCGCGAGCGGCTCGCCGGACGAGGCCTCGTCGCGGAGGCCCACAACCCCTGGATCGCTGCGGACGGGGGCCGGGCCGAACCCTGACGACGGCGGGCGGGAGTTCGCAGCGTCCATCACCGTCGCCGACCGCGTCGCCCTCACCGGCCCCTCCCGCCGCTGGGGTTGCTGGGCCGACCGCGACCCGGAACTCGCCGTCGTCCGAGGCTTCCCGACCCTGACCGCCCACCGCACCTGGTGCGACCTGGCCGGAAAGACCTTCGACGTGGCATACGTGGGAAGCCCTGGCTGCCGATGGTCCGCGGACGGCCCACACCGGTGGCGTACACCGCCGAGCTGACCGCCAACTACGGAGCGGGCACGCCGGCATGAGGAACGCCCGCCGCGGCGCGACGCTGCGCCGGACGAGCTGGTGCGCCGAGCGGGGTCAACGTGAAGGCCCGAGCCCCTCCGCCGTGTGCCTCAGCAGCTCCCGCAGTACCCCGCGGCCCCAGTTGCTCCCACCAGGCCCCGCCCCGAAGTTCATCCCCTCAGTATGCCGTCGAGGGTGTCGACAAGCGGCGGCTCTCCGACCTGGCGGCGGGGCGCACGTGCGACCAGCGGTGATGTGAAACGGTTCGCCCGAGGTCCTTCGCGCGGGGGACGCGGTGCCCACCGCGAGGATGACCGCCGAACACCTCTTGAGTCGGATCCGTGACGTTCACCGGGCAATGAGGATCGACCCATGAGAATCAAGGCACTTCATCCCTCCCCGTCGGTCGGCGACACCGCGCGGCCCGTCCCGAGGTGGGCCGTCCGCTGCGCCCAACTCATACCCCTCGTCGTCCTCCCGTCGTGCCTGTGGCGTTTACCGTTCGCACTCGACTACGAGATGGGCCAGGTCTACGCAGTCCACAAGACATGGCACTGGTGGGTGATCCTGTACGTATGCGGACTCAGCCTCCTCTCGGAGGGACTGGCCTATCTCTCCTTCGGCCTGGTGGCCCGGTGGGGCGAAGTGGCACCCTCGTGGCTCCCGGTCATCGGCGGCAAGCGCATTCCCCCGTTCGCTGCGATCGTCCCGGCCACGTTGGGCGGTCTGGCCCTGATCGTGCTGTGGGGTCCCCTGCCTCTCGGTTTTCTCCACATCGGTGGGGTGCACATGATCGAGTACTCCAGCGGTTGGTGGAAGGCGCTTGCCGCAGTGGCCACGCTCCCGCTGACCGTGTGGGGTCCCCTTCTCCTGGCCGTGACGTACGCGTACTACAGGCGCCGCCGCGGAGAAACAGTCGTGTGACGCGCCGAGGGCCTCGGCCGCCTCGACCACTTCGTCGACGGTCATACCGAATCGGAGCGGTCCAACACTGACAGCCGGCGAACGGGACCACTCGTTCCGGATGAGCAGCTTGCCGCAACCGATCGGGGCGGGTGGTCGTCCGTGATCATGGGACTTGATGGGGCCGTTGTGAGTGTGGTCGGTGTGTGGTCGGTGTGTGGGAGGCGTGTGGGTGGTGGAGTGGACGGGGCGCGGGATGCGGCGGGTCGTGGGGGTCGGGGTTCTGACGGTGTTGGTGGGGGCGGGGGTGGGGCTGTACCCGAATCCGTACGGCAACGACGGGCACAGCACGCTCTACTGCGGGGCCGGGTTCGGTGGGGCGGGGTATTCGGCGGCGTTCAATCCGGCGTGTCCCGGCAAGCGGGAGGGGATGCGCTGGACGGCGGGGCTGCTGATCGGGGCGGGTGCGGTCGCGGTGGTCGGCGTTCCGGTGCTGACGCGGGCCCGGGGCGACGGCGGTCGGGGCGACGGAGGTGGAGGCCATGGGTATCGAGCTTGAGTTGCACTCGGGGCGGCCCACGCGGAAGAAGTCTGCGCGGGACACCCTGCTGCGGTCGTCGTACGAGTACGGCGAAGGGCTGGCGTCGGCGTTGAGCGGGCTCGACCTGCACAACTCGGGGGTGCTCGGGCGGGTCGATCCGTACCGGGACACGGTGATCAACGAGCAGGAGGCCGAGGTGGCCCGCCGCGAGGTCGCGGTGCTGATCGAGAACGCCGCCACCGAGCACCAGCGGTCGGCGCTGCTCGACCTCGCCGCGATGCTGGAGGCGTGCGCGGCGACGCCGGGCAGCTACCTCTGGTTCATCGGCGACTGAACCGAGAACTGCCCAGGCTTCAGCCGGACTTGGCGACCTTGAGGACCTTGCCGGTGGCGCCGGTGGAGAGGTAGCCGCCACCGCCGTAGTCGTTCGACAGGTAGTAGCGGATGGTGATCTCGTCGGCGAACCAGCCGTAATCCACCAGCAGGTAGCGGGACTTGGGGGTGGTGACGCCCAGTTCGGACTGGGCCTTGGTGAGGCCGGCGGGGAGCTGGGTCCAGTCGATCCTGGCGAGGTCGACGGGCTTGTCCTTGGGGCCGAGGGTGCCGCCGGGCTTGGTGGTGATCCTGCCGTCGCGGTAGGTGACGTCGTCGTAGTGCTTGGGGTTGTCCTTGGTGACGGCGCGGGCGGAGGCGTACTCGGGGTAGATCAGCAGCTGGGTGATGGTGGCGTTGCCGGTCGCCGAGCCGATCGCGTCGACCAGGCTGCGGGCGCCCTCCGGGGTCAGCAGGTCCGTCGCGGGAGCGGGAGCGGGGGCTCCAGCGGGGGTGGAAGCGGGGGCGGACGCGGATGCGGGGGTGCCGACGGTCCTGGGGGAGCCGGCGGCGCGCAGCCCCCCGTTGAGTGACCAGGCCAGCAGCCCGGCCACCGCGAGGACGGCCGCCGTCGTGGCGAGGAGCGGGCCGGTGCGTCGTCGCCGGCGGCGGCGGGGGACGGGGACGTTCGGCTCGGTGGGGGAGTACGGCGCGGCGTTCACCTCGGTGGGGGCGAACGTCCCGCCGCCCAGGGTGCCGTCGTGGCCGTGCTCGGCGGCGGCGAAGAGCCGGTCGAGCCGGTCGGCGTCGGGGCGGTCGGCCGGGTCGCGGGCGAGCAGGGCGGTGAGGGTGGCGGCGAGCGGTCCGGAGCGGACCGGCGGCGGGAGCGGCTCGTCCAGGACGGCGGCCAGGGTGGCGAGGCTGGTCGCGCGGCGCAGCGGATGGTGGCCCTCGACGGCGACGTACAGCGTCATGCCGAGCGACCACAGGTCGGAGGACGGGTCGCCCTCGTGGCCGCGGATCCGTTCGGGGGCGATGAACTCGGGCGAGCCGATCAGTGCGCCGGTCGCGGTCAGGCTGGTCGACTCGCTGAGCGCGGCGATGCCGAAGTCGGTCAGCACCGGAGTGCCGTCGGCGCGCAGCAGGACGTTCGCGGGTTTGACGTCCCGGTGCTGGATGCCGGCGGCGTGCGCGGCGCGCAGCGCGGCCAGGACGCCGCGGCCGACCCGGGCCGCCTCCTGCGGCGAGAGCGGGCCGCGGGCGAGGCGGTCCTGCAGCGAGCCGCCGGCGACCAGCTCCATCACCAGCCACGGGTGCGGGAGTTCGGGCGTGTCGACGATGTGGTGGATGGTCACCACGTGCGGGTGCTGGAGCCGGGCCAGCGCCCGGGCCTCGCGCAGCACCCGTTCGCGCAGCTCGAACGCCGCCGCCGGGTCGGCGGCGAGCACCGCCGGGTCCGGCGGCCGCACCTCCTTCAGCGCGACCTCGCGCTCCAGCACGGTGTCCCGGGCCCGCCACACCAGACCCATGCCCCCGCCGCCGAGCCGCCCCAGCAACTCGAAACGGCCGTCAACGAGTTGGGCACCCGGACCCCCTGTCATCATGGCGGTCATCGTAGGGGCAGCGGCGGACACCCCCGCACCGGCAGGACCCGCTACCTCCGGCGGTGCTTCTCCTCGCTCGGCCAGTCGTGTGCGACCGTCGGCGGTCGCCCCTCCGCCCGGTGCGCCTCCCGGGGCACCTCGCGCACGTCGTTCACGGGCACGTCCTCGCTGTTCGGCCAGTCGTGCCCGACGGTCGGCGGCCGCCCCTCCGCCCGGTGCGCCTCCCGCTGCTCCGCCCGGTCCTGCTCCGGCGTGGGCACACCGCCCGCACCACCCTGCGGCGTCTCGTCCATGGCCCCGGCTCCCTTCTCGCCGTCGGACGGGTACACCCTGCGCCTGCCCGGCCGGACGATTCCCAATCACGCGCCCGGTCGGGCCCGGCCCGGTCAGGCGGCGGCCGCCGCGATGTCGAGGACGTCGTACAGGTGCTCACCGGCACCCCAGCGCTCCAGCGCGGCCCGGTCGACCAGGTGGATGCGCTGCTGGCGGGCGAACGTCACGGCGGGGGCGGTGAAGCCGTTCAGGCCGACGAACACGGCGATCTTCGCCCGGTGGACCGGCCGGGCGGTGCCGTTGAAGGTCTGCAGGTCACGGCTGCCCACCGGACGGCTGTGGCGCTTGCACTGGACGACGACCTTCCGGCCGTCCACGTCGTACGCGATCACATCGGCCCCGAGATCGCCGGAACCGCCGACCCGCAGCGCGTCGGAGAACCCGTCGCGCTCCAGCAGCGCCCGGCACATCTCCTCGAAGCCGCGGGGCGAGGCGGCCGTGAAGTCGTCGAGGGTGCAGCCGGCGGCACCGGCCCACCCGGCCGCGACGGTCCCCTGCCCGGGGGAGTCGTACAGCTCGCCGCGCGGCGCCGCCCGGCCGACGGAGGCGACACCGACCGTGACGACGATCAGCAGGGCGAGCCCACCGAGGCCGAGGCCCAGGACCAGCACGTGCGCGGCGGCCCAGGCCCAGGCCGCCCTTAGCACCACGACGGCAGCGCCGAGGGCGAGTATCCCCAGCACGGCCTTGACCGCGTCGTCACTCATCGCCGCTCCGAGCGGTGCCGGGGGTTGGAAGGCCTGCCCGGCTCACCGCTGATCGGCCGGGGTGACGGTGACGGTGGGGGCGGGCTGCGGCGGCTTCGAGTCGTTGACGGTGCTGTTCAGGAAGAGCAGGACCACGCCGATCGCGACGACCGTCCCCAGCCCCCACCGCCTCGCGCTGCCGGCACCCGCACCCGCCCTGCGCCGGAAGTGCCCGCGTACCCAGATCCGGTCTCCGCTGCCCGCCACGGTGATCCTCCCACTCGTCGGCCCGGCGCCCGCTGCGCCTGCCTGACCGTTGGTGTAGCAGCGGAGAGCGACGCCGAGCGGCCGATCCTCCGCACTCGAAGGGGACGACGGCCATGATCAGGCCACGCACGCCGGGGGCGCACGCCGCAGCACACCCCGGCCCCGACCTGCCCCGATCCCGGGGCCGGCCGTCGTATACAGGTGAAGCCGCGCCGCGGCCACCGGCGGCGAGCTGGGACGACGGCCCGGGCCCGGCGAACGGCCAAGGCCCGACACCAGATTGGCGGATTCCGGACCCGGCAGGGTTACCTGGCCAGCGCTTTGACGTCGGTGATGTCGCGTGCGGAGAGGCCCTCGGCGATCCCCTCAGGGCCGGTCGTCATCAGCCTCGGAGGGCTCGCCACCCTGCTGGGTCGGTGGATCGCCGTTGTGGCAGGCCAGAGCTTGATCGCCGGGCCAGGATTGTCAGGTGACGGATGCTCAGCGGTGGTTGGGCCCGTCGGTCAGGCGGTGCCCTCGATGATGCGGAAGTCGCGCTGGTAGCCGTCGGGGAGGGCCACCAGGGCGTTCTGGTAGGGCTCGCTCTCGTATGCGGCGACGGCCTGTTCGAAGGTGTCGAACTCGACCACGACGGTGCGTTGCGTGATTCCGGCCTCGTGGGCGACGACTCGACTGCCACGGGACAGGAGGCGTCCGCCCGCAGCGCGGACGGCCGGGCCGGCCAGATTGTCGTAGGCGGTCAGCTTCTCGGGGGCGGAAATGGCGGGGTAGACACTGACCCAGTAGCCCTTGGCCATGGAAATCTCCTGTGTGGTGCCGGCTGCGTCCGGCGTCGAGTCGGCGCTCGGATCGATCGATCCCGGCATCCGCAGGTTAGGGCTGGATGTGCGGCCGAGGGAAAGACCGGTGCGGGATAGAGTCAGAACGGATCGTTATCAATCGGCGGGGAGGGCGCGTGGCGCCGGACACGGTGAGCCTGCGGTACTTCCTGGTGCTGGCACAGGAGTTGAACTTCACCCGCGCGGCCGCACGGATCGGTCTCGCGCAGCCTGCACTCAGCGCCCGGATGCGCCGCTTGGAGGCGGAACTCGGTACGGCCCTCCTGATCCGCAACACGCGCAGCGTCGAACTGACCACGGCCGGCGCGGCTTTGGCGGAGTCCGCACCGCCCGCGCTGGCCGCGCTGGACCGGGCCTGGGACACCGCCCGGAGCGCGGCGGCCGGTGAACTGGGCACGCTGCGCATCGGATACAGCCTCAGCGCCGGGGCGGAGACGGCGCCGGCCCTGGTGGACAGGCTGATTCGCGGCACCGGCGGACTCGAGGTCGGCGCGGTCCCGATGGCGACACCGGAGATCTCCCCCGCGGTCGCCGACGGCCGCATCGATGCCGGGATCACCCGCGGTGAACAACCGGGCCGCGGTGTGCGCCGGTTCCTGCTGCGGCGTCAGCGCGTCGGGGTCCAGTTGGCGCAGCACCATCCGCTGGCCGAACGCCCGGAGATCGAGATCGCCGACGCGGCCGGGTATCCGCTGCGGCTCCCGGACCGCGCGGCCAATCCCGTGATCCACGATCAGTTGTCCGCACTGTTCCGGGACATCCGACCGCACCCCCGGTTCCACACGCCCGCAGTCTCTTTCGACATGTCTCAGCGCGACCTGCGCGACGGGGTCACCCTCGCCCCGGCCGGCGAAGCCGCGGCCACGGTACAACCGGCCGGTCTCACCTGGCGTCCGCTGCGGGGCGCGCCCAGCCTGACGGTCCATCTGGTCCTCCCGCGCGAGCAGTCGCCACTGCACCGCCGCATCCTTGCCGTCGCCAAAGCCCTGGCGCACGAGCTGCACTGGCTGCCGGAGACGTGACCCGTTCGACGAGCGCGTGCGGCCGGTCGAGTTCGGCGGGTCGAGTTCGGCGGGGCGGGTGAGCAACGAGGCTTCCTGGACGGCCGGTTGAGGCGTGAGGCGGCTCCGCCGCCTGGGAGCATTCTTCGATGCGCCAGCGGGTGCCGGCGACTCGTACGAGTTCGGACAGCGGGACGATCCGGGGTGACCAGGACAGGTGGAAGGCGAGTTCGCCGGTGGTGGGGTTGCGGCGGATCAGCAGGTGACGGTGGTCACCGGTACCGAGGTGATCCAGGACGTAGCGGCGGACCTCGTCGCGCACCTCGGCCACATCCCAGCGGGCAGTCCGCCGCTGCCGCTGCATCGGTCCGGGGCGGGCGTGGCCTGCGTGCTCCGCGAGCTGCAAGGCCGTGCTGCCGATGAGGCAGACCTGCAACGCCACCCTCACCGTCCTGGCCCAGGACCTCACCGCGGCCGAACTCGCCGCCGTCTGCGCCGACCTCAAGGGCGAGGACGCGTACTTCCACAACCTCGTCCGCGACAACGGCCCCATCCCCGGCCAGTACGAATCGTCCGTGCAGCTCGTGGTCTTCGCGAGCCAGGGCGACTACCAGACCTACGCCGGCGCGATGTACGAGGCGAACACCAACAACGGCGGGGTCACCCTGACCGGGACCCCGAGCGACCCGGCCAACCAGCCGGTCTCCCTCATGTACCGGCACCCGAACGAGAACGGCTTCACCGCCCGGATCTGGAACCTCAACCACGAGTACGCGCACGTCCTGGACGCCCGCTACAACATGAAGGGCGACTTCTTCCAGCAGACCAGCGTGCCCGACCTGTGGTGGATCGAGGGCAGCGCCGAGTACGTCTCCTACACCTACCGCGGCGTCACCGACCTCAACGCGGTGAACCAGGCCCCCAAGCACACCTACGGGCTCAGCACCCTGCTCCAGAGCACGTACCAGAACAGCGACGTCGTCCGCACCTACCACTGGGGCTACCTGGCCGCCCGCTACATGATCGAGCGCTCCCCGGGCGCCGTCCAGACCATGCTCGGCCTCTTCCGCACCGGCGACTACGCCCGCGCCTACGCGTACTACAACTCCGTCGGCACCGCCTACGACGCCGACTTCACCAGGTGGGTCGACACCTGCGCCACCGACACCTGCCTCACCGCGGGCACCCCGAAGGCGGCCTTCGACGTCGCGGTGCGGGACCTGAACATCCAGCTGACCGACCGCTCCACCGAGACCGCCGGCAAGGGCAGCATCACCGGCTGGGCCTGGAACTTCGGCGACGGCACCACCGGCACCGCGGCCTCCCCGTCGAAGTCCTACCGCGCTGCCGGCACCTACACCGTCGCCCTCACCGTCACCGACAGCAACGGCAAGACGGCCACCACGACCCGGACCGTCACCGTCACCGCGCCGGCCGCACCGGCGGCCTGCACCGCCCCCGACGCCCGGAAGCTGGACTACAACTGCTTCCGGAGCGGCCGCGCCGCCGAGGCCGGAAGCTCGGACCAGATGTACATCTACATGCCGGCCGGCACCACCACGCTGACCGTCTCCACCACCGGCGGCGCCGGGACCGCCTACCTCTACTACAGCCCGGACCGCTGGGCCTCCACCACGGACTACGCCGCCTCCTCCACGAACAGCGGCACCACCCAGACCGTGACCGTCTCCAACACCACGGCCGGCTACCGCTACATCACCCTCTACGGCAAGACCGCCTTCAGCGGCGTCACCGTCACCACCCAGTACTGACCGGCGCGTGAGCCAGGGCATCCATGTGGGCCTCTGCGGGCCTCTGCGGGCTGACGAGGTCCATGCAGGCCGCCACGGCGGCCGAGCCCGGGATGCTGACAACTCCCGGGCTCAGCTCGCACATTGATGAAGCGTCAGCAAGTCACCGGAACTTCCACCACCGGCCGAGTGCCGAACGGGCCGCTTCCCTGCACCGAGAAGGTCGCACGCACCGTCGAACCGCACGGGACGGTGGCGGTGAAGCCGTCCACCCGCACCCCGGTGGAGTGGAACGCCGTGCTCCCGCTCACGGAGCCGAGCGAGTTGCCGCCGACCACCTCGGCCGACAGGTTGGTGTACAGGGTCTGCCACGACACCGGCCCGTCGGGCGGGCCGGCAAGGCCGATCCTCCCGTAGATCACGACGCTGTCTCCGGTGACGTCTGCGCAGGCGTAGGTCGCCAACCCGGCCTGGAGAGCGTACTTGCAGGTCGTGACCGTGGCGGTGGCGGTGTCAGCGCCGGTCGCGGCGGCGAAGGCCGGCACGGGCGCCGTGAGCAGGGCGGCGGCACCGGCGGCGCCCATCGCGATGCGGGTGATGCGGTTCATGGTCTTCATCCTTCAGGCGATGTGAGAAACCGTTCGGAGGCAGGCACTTTTAGTCATGTGACATTTCACGTGTGCCATGACCCAAACTCTGCCATGCGATTCCAAGGCTCCGGCTCACTTCTGCCTTCGAAGTGGAAGCTCGTCTCAAAGTGCATCCCGGGTGACGTAAATCCGCCCGGCCGGGCCAATGCGGCCACCACCTCGGGCGAACCCGCGTCGAACGCCGGGTGAACCACCTCCCCGCCGCCCGGCTCGCGGCCCCCGCTTCGTCGGATCGGCGGGAGGCCGACATGATCGCGAAGTCGCACTGGAGTGCTAACGGGTGGGATGTCGACGTCCGAAGTCCCCATGCCCGTGCCGAGGGGAGCGGGCTACAGGCCGTAGCGGCGGGCGGATTCCTCGGACTGGGCCAGGCGGCGGAGGTTGAGGAGGATGGGCTCGAAGAGGACGGCGGCGGTGACGGCGTACTCGGTCTGTTCGGCGGGGGTGGGGAGGATTTCCATCCGGTCGAGGTCGTAGGTGGCGGCCTGTTCCATGGAGTGGGCGTAGGGGAGCATGTCGTCGGCGTCGAGGGAGTGGCCGAGGCGGTCGAGGGTGGCGAGGGTGGAGACCAGGGCGCGGTAGGCGGGGGAGAGGTCGCCGACCTCGCGGGCGGTGGTCCAGCCGAGGCGGGCGAGGAGGTCGTCGACGCGCTTGCGGGCGACGTCGGTCGACGGGTCGTCGGAGGCGTCGGGGGCGTCGGGGGCGGGCTCGCCGGGGTGGGGCAGGACCCAGAGGGCCGCGCCGAGGCGGATGGTGAGGCCGAGGGAGTCGTCGTCGACGTGGCCGAGCACCTCGCGGACGGTGGCCACCGGGATGCGGCCGATCTGGATCATCGCCCGTACCAGCCGCAGCCGGCGCAGGTGCGACTCGTCGTACTCGGCCTGGGTGGTGTTGATCAGGCGGCCGGGCGGGAGCAGCCCCTCGCGCAGGTAGTACTTGATGGTGGCGGGGGAGACGCCGCTCCGTTCGCTGAGATCTGCCAAGCGCATCCCCTTGTGCCCTCCGTAGGTGAGTGTCACTATCCAAAGCATTGATGAGTGGGGCTATCCAATCATGGACGGCCCGACGAAAGGGGGACGTCGTGTTCGCCAAGCCAATACCTGGCCGAACCACCGCCGCCGCCGAGGACAAGGTCGTCCTGTTCCTCATCGGCATGCGGATCAACCACTTCTGGGCGGTGCACCACTGGCTGCCGGTGTTCGTCGCGATGCCGCGGATGCTGCGCGAACTCTCCCGCGACCCGGAGAGCGGTCTGCTCGGCCACCAACTGCTCAGCGGCTCGCCGCGCACCTACTACGTGGTCCAGTACTGGGAGTCCGAGGAGAAGCTCCTGACGTACGCGGCCGCGCCGCAGCAGCTGCACCGCAAGGCCTGGGGGATGATCAACCGATTCGAGCGGAAGTCCCGCCAGCACGTGGGTATTTGGCACGAGACGTACATCGTCCCGCCCGGCTCGTACGAAACCATCTACGGCGACATGCCCCCGTACGGCCTAGCCGCCGCCACCGGAACCCTCCCGATCGAGCGGCGCGGCGCCACCGCCCGCCAGCGCCTGGCGTACCGCAAGAAGGGCTGAAGGCTCCCCGTCGCAGCCGCTCCGGGGGAGGGCGGTGCGGGGGCGGGTGGTGCAGGGCGGGTGGTGCAGGGCGGGTAAAGTTTACCGACTTGTGTCCATGACAACGCGTCAAAAGTGTGGACCACGAACGGCCGCTTCCGTAGCTTCGGTGCCTTCCGGTGACAGCGCGATCGCCGAACTCCCCTTCGGGCTGGGCGACTTGCCGCTGCTACGCCGAGTGCCCGAGTGCCCGAGTGCTCCGAAGCGGAGGAACCATGCGTGCCACCCGAAGGAACCCGAGGCTGCTGGCGGGCGTCCCGCTCGCCGCGGCCGCCCTGCTCGCCCTGAGCGCCGGCTCCGCCAGCGCCGCGATACCGATCAACCAGCCGATGACCGGCATGGCCACCTACTTCAACGACACCGGCTACGGCGCCTGTGGCACCCAGATCAACGCCGGCACCCAGCTGCTGGTGGCCGTCCCCGCCAGCTGGTGGACCACCGCCAACCCGAACAACGACCCGCTCTGCAAGGGCATTTCGGTCAAGGTCAGCTACCAGGGCAAGACCCTGACGGTGCCGGTCAAGGACAAGTGCCCGACCTGCGCCTCCACCCACCTCGACCTCAGCCAGCCCGCCTTCGCCAAGTTCGCCCCGCTCGACCAGGGCATCATCAACGGCATCACCTGGCAGTTCGTGCAGACCACCGTCACCGGCCAGACCGTCCCGCTCGGCGCGCCTGTCACCGGCTGACCCGTCACCGGCTGGCCTGTCACCGGTTGGCCCGCCGCTGCCCGCCCGGCACCCGCCCGGCCGGTGCCCGTCGTCCGGAACGGCGGACGCGGGCACCGGCCGGGCCGGCGGGTGACGGCCCGTCAGCCGCGCCTGCGCTCGCCGGCCGCCAGGGCGAGGACCGCCAGCACGATCAGTCCGGCCAGCACCAGGCTGACCGGGCCAGTGCCCAGGTCCAGGCCGCCGCGCTCCCGGCCGACGCCGGCCCAGTCCGCGAAGCACGCGCCGAGCGGCCGGGTCAGCACGTACGCCCACCAGAACGCCAGGACCGGCGGCAGCCGCAGCAGCCGGTGGCCGAGCGCGGGCACCGCGATCAGGGCGGCGAAGAGCAGACCCGACGGCAGGTACCCCCAGCCGAGGGTGGCCGCCGTCAGGTCGCCGACGGCCGTGCCCAGGGCGAAGGTCGCCATCACCGCCGCCCAGTAGAAGACCTCCCGGCGCCCGCCGCGCACCGTCTCCACCGCGAGCGTCCCCTCCGTGCGGCGCCACACCCAGAACACCGCCGCCAGCGCCAGCGTGAACGCCCCGGCCGACACGGCGTACGGCACGCCCAGCGCCACGTGCGCCACGTCGGCCGCCATCGTGCCGAACACGCTGACCATCACCACGGCCGCCCAGTACACGGCGGGCCGGTAGCGGCCCGCCCGGGCCTGCGCGAACAGCGCCGCCGCGAGCAGCACCGTCGCACCCGCCACCGCCGGGACCGGGCCGAGCGTGCGCGCCAGGTAGTCGGAGGTGGTCTCGCCCATCCCGGTGGTCAGCACCTTCACCACCCAGAAACCGGCCGTCACCTGCGGCACCTTGCTCCACAGCTGCACGGAGCGCGGCCCGCCCAACGGCCCGCCCGGCGGCCCGCCCAACGGTCCGCCCAGCGGCTCGGTCCCGGTCGTCGTCGTGGCGCCCACAGCGGCGGCACCCCTCTCTGTCGGCAGCAGCACGGCACGCGCGGCCGGTCGGCGGCGCGGCCGGTCAGCAGCATGGCCGGGCCGAGCTGAAGGGTTGCTGAAGACCTGAAGACCCCTTCAGCTTCGCGCCCGGCGGACCTGCGAGGCTGGGGGCATGCGCGTACTGGTGGTGGAGGACGAACAGCGGCTCGCCCTGGCGATCAAGCACGGCCTGGAGGTCGAGGGCTTCGACGTCGAGATCGTCCACGACGGCCTGACCGGCCTGGCGCGGGCGACCGAACACTCCTACGACGTGATCATCCTCGACATCATGCTGCCGGGCCTGAACGGCTACCGGGTCTGCGCGCGGCTGCGGGCCGCCGGCAGCGACGCCGGAATCCTGATGCTGACCGCCAAGGACGGCGAGTGGGACGAGGCCGAGGCGCTCGACACCGGTGCCGACGACTACCTGTCGAAGCCGTTCTCGTTCGTCGTCCTGGTCGCCCGCCTGCGCGCCCTCGCCCGCCGGATCGGCAGCCGCGCCCCGCAGCGCACCGTCCTAGGCGACCTGGTCGTCGACTCCGCCGCCCGCACCTGCACCCGGGCCGGCACCGCCGTCGCCCTGACGCCCCGCGAGTTCGCACTGCTCGACCACCTCGCCCGGCGGCCCGGCGACGCCGTCTCCAAGCGGGAGATCCTCGAACAGGTCTGGGACAGCGGACCGGACAGCGACCCCAACACCGTCGAGGTGCACATCAGCGCGCTGCGCCGGAAGATCGACGCCCCGTTCGGCCGGGCCGCCGTGCAGACCGTGCGCGGCGCGGGCTACCGGCTGGCGGCCGACGGTGGCTGACGGGCGGCCGACGGTGGCCGGCCGGCGTCCGGTGCGGCGGGTCGGGCGCCCGGTCGGGCGGATCGCCGCCCGACTCGCGCCGCGCACCGTCCGCACCCGCACCACGCTCGCCGCCTGCGTCGGCGTCGCCGTCGTGATGGCCGTCGCCTCCGCCGCCGTGCTGCTGGTCCTGCGGGTCAACCTGGAGCACACCGTCGAGGCCGAGGCCCGCGAACAGGCCCGCGCCGTCGCCCGGCTCGCCGAGGACGGCCGGCTGCCCGCGCAGGTGACGCTCGGCCAGGGCACCGACTTCGTCCAGGTCACCGACGCCGCCGGGCGGGTCCTCGCCGCCAGCCCCAACCTGGCCGGCCGACCCGCGCTGCCCGGCCGACCCGCGCTGCCCGGCACCGGCGACCGGACCGACAGCGCCGACCGGACCGACAGCGCCGACCGGACCGACAGCACCGCCAGTACTGACAGCACCGACCTGGCCGCCTGGGGACTCCAGCACCGCCAGCGCGTCACCACCGTCACCGCCGGGACGCCCGCCGGCCCCGTCACCGTCCGGGTCGGGGCCTCGCTGCACACCGCCGACACCGCCGAGGACCTCACCACCGCCGGACTCGCCGGGCTCAGCGCCGTCCTCGTCGCCACCGTCGGCCTGCTCACCTGGCGGGCCACCGGCCGCGCCCTGCGGCCCGTCGAGGCGATCCGCGCCGAAGTCGCCGCGATCGGCGAAGGCGGCCTGCAACGCCGCGTCCCCGCGCCCCGCGGCGACGACGAGATCGCCGACCTCGCCCGCACCATGAACGCCATGCTCGACCGCCTGGAGGCCGCCGGCACCCGCCAGCGCCGCTTCATCGCCGACGCCTCGCACGAACTGCGCAGCCCACTGGCCGTGCTGCGCACCCAACTGGAGGTCGCCCACACCCACCCCGACCCCGCCGTCCGCGCCGACCTGGTGGCCGGTGCGCTCCAGGACACCGACCGGCTCCAGGCCCTGGCCGCCGACCTGCTGCTGCTCGCCCGCCTCGACACCACCGGCGGACCCGGACCGGCCGGGCCCGTCGACCTCGCCGCGCTCCTGCGCGACACCGTCGCCGGCCGCGGCCCGCAACCGCACCCCGTCGAACTCGACGCCCCCGACGGCACGTTCACCGTCGACGGCAACCCGCTGTGGCTCGGCCGCCTGCTCACCAACCTCCTCGACAACGCGCAACGGCACGCCACCGCCCGGATCTCCGTCCGGCTGCGGAGCGACGCCGCCACCGGCGAGGCCGTCGTGGACGTCACCGACGACGGCCCCGGCATCCCGCCCGCCGACCGCGACCGGGTCTTCGAACGCTTCACCCGCCTCGACGACGCCCGCAGCCGCAACGACGGCGGCGCGGGCCTCGGCCTGCCGATCGCCCGCGACATCGCCACCCTGCACGGCGGCACCCTCCGCATCGAGGAGGCTGCCGTCGGCGCCACGTTCCGCATCCGGCTGCCGGCTGCTCTCTCGTCGTGAGGCTGTGAAGCCGTCCGGCAGGGCTTCCGCGTACCAGTGGTCGTCCGGTGGGGCCGTCGGGTTCCCGGGTGGCGGGTGTGACGCTCGTCATGCCCGGCCGGCGGGTGGAAAGGGACGGGAGGGTGGCATACGGCGGGTGTTAAGGGTGTGATGATGGGCCCGTCATGGAGTCAGGGCGCGCAGTACGGGCAGGCCGGGCCGCGGTGTTCGCGGCCGGGTGCGTGCTGCTCGCCGCCGTCGCGCACGTCCTGATGTCCGGCCGCTCCGTCGGCACTCCCGTCCTGGCCGGCGCGCTCGGCGGCGCGGCCCTGCTCGGCTGGTTCACCGCCCGGCGGGAACGCGGGCCGCTGCTGGTCACCGCGCTGACCGTCGGCGTCCAGGCCGCGCTGCACGCGCTGTTCTCGCTCGGCCAGGCTGCGACGGCCGCCACCGCCGCATCCGCCACCGCCGGGCTCGCCACCGACGGGCTTGCCGCCCGGTGGGCCCGGCTGCTGCTGTGCAACGCCGGGCCGCTGACCGACGAACAGGCCGCCAGGCTGGTCGAAGCGGCCGGCCTCGACCCGGGGACCGTCCCCGGCGACGGGCTGACCGTGGTGCTCGCCGACCAGCCCGCGACAGCGGCGATGCACGGGATGCACACGATGGCCGGCATGGCCGGGATGCCGGGGATGCCCGGGACGGCGCACCACGGGATGGCGATGGCGTCCGGGCAGCACGGCGGCACCGGCATGCTCGCCGCCCACCTGCTGGCCGCGCTGCTGCTCGGCCTGTGGCTGGCGGCCGGCGAACGCGCCGTGCACGGGCTGGCCCGCACCGTCGCCGCCCGCCTGTTCGCGCCCGTCCTGCTGCTGCTCGACGCCGTCCGGCCCGCCCGGCCGCCGCTGCGCCGGCGCCGGCCCCGCCGTACGGCCCGCCGACCCCGGTCGCGGCTGCTCGTCCACTCCCTCGCCACGCGGGGACCGCCGGTGGTGGCCGCCGTCACCCGCTGACGGCCCGTCACATCCGGGGACGCCTCCCTGCTCGCCGCCGCCACGCCCGCCCGGGCGCGGACGGCGCCGTCCGCGCGCCCCCGGCCGGCCTCGCGGCCCGACCCGGCCGCATCCGTCTCCCGAGCAAGGACACCCGGAGATGCTCACTGCCCCGCCCGCGCCACGCTCCGTCACCGCGCGGACACGCGTCGACGACCCCACCGTCACCGCCTGGGCGCTGGCCGCCCGGGCCGGCGACCCCGCCGCCGTCGAACGGTTCGTGCGTGCCACCCGCCCCGACGTCCGCCGGTTCGTCATCCACCTGAGCGGTGAACCCCAGGCCGCCGACGACCTCACGCAGGAGACCTACCTGCGGGCCCTGCGCAGCCTGCCGCGCTTCGAGGGCCGCTCCTCGGCCCGGACCTGGCTGCTGTCGATCGCCCGCCGGACCGTCGTCGACCGCTTCCGCTTCGCCGCCCGCCGGCCCCGGCTGCTCGACACCGACGACTGGCAGAGCGCCGCCGAACAGGTCCAGCGCCACCACCAGCCCGGCTTCGACGAGGGCATCGCGCTCGGTGAACTGCTCGACGCGCTGCCCGCCGAACGCCGCGACGCCTTCGTGCTGACCGCGCTGCTCGGCCTGCCCTACGAGGAGGTCGCCGAACTGACGGGTTGCCCGGTCGGCACCGTCCGCTCCCGGGTCAACCGGGCCCGCGCCGTGCTGATCCGCAAGCTCGCCGACGCGGAGGCGGCGGACCGCCCGCTGGCCGGCTGCGCGGCCTGAGCGGGCCCGGGCAGGGGCGCCGGGCCGGGTGGTCCGGCGCCCCTGTTCTTCCTCTTCGCGTTGTCGGAGCCATGGCCGAACGATCTTGGTCGCTGCTATCGTGCCTGCGGCAAATCCGAACAGGCTTGTCCGACAAGGAGATTCATGGGTATCCGACAGCGGGCGACGGCCCTCGCGCTCAGCGTCCTGGGCATGGCCGCGGGCATGGTCACCGTCGCCGCACCGGCCGAAGCGGCCTCCACCCCGAGCGGCGCGTGCGGCAGCGGCTACTACCTGATCGACCAGCACGCCCTCGGCTCGGTCGCCGACATCTACCTGTTCTACAACGGCTCGTCGAACTGCGCCGTCACCTGGGTCCGGAGCCCGAACGGCACCCGGACGTACGACCTCCGGGTCCAGATCGAGCGCAAGAGCGACCTGGTGGTCGCGCCCGACGGCGGCTTCTACAAGTACTACGCCGGCCCGGTGAAGATCAGCGCCGCGAACACCTGCATCTCCTGGGGCGGCTCCGCGGAAGGCATCCGCTGGGCCTCCGGCTGGACGCACTGCGGCTGACCCGACACACGACCCCGGCCGGGCAGGGCTGCCCGGCCGGGGTTCGCCATGTCAGGGCTCGGCCCGCCCGGGGCCCGGGGCTCGGCCTGCCCGGGGCGGGGTCGGTCGGGCGGGGCGTGCGGTTCCCGGGTCCATCCGAAGGGGGCATTCGGCCGCGTGTCCCGGTGTGCGCGGCCCCGGGGTGCGGTGTCGTGGGGGCACATCGTCGATCACACCCCTGGGAGCACGCATGTCCAGCGCCGCCAGCACCACCAGCACCGCCAACACCGCCAGCGCCACCGTCACTGCCGGCACCGCCGTCACCGCCGTCTTCGCCGTCGAGGGAATGAGCTGCGGCCACTGCGAACGGACCGTCAGCACCGGACTCTCCGCACTGCCCGGCATCACCGCCGTCACCGCCGACGCCAAGGCCGGGCGCGTCACCGTCACCGCCGCCGGGGACGTCGACGAACACCGGGTCCGCACGGCCGTCGACGAGGCCGGGTTCACCCTCACCGGACGGATCTGACCGCCGGAACGCGGAACCCGGAAGATCGCGGGAACCCGGGCCCGGTGCGCCACGACTGCTGACATGTGACCGCAACCCGCGCCCCGGGCCCGCCCACCGCACCGACACCCCAGGTGCGTGCGGCGGGCCGTCGGGCGAGTGACGTGGGCCCGGTCACCGGTGAACCCCACCTCCCCACCACCCGTGTCGAGATTCAGGAGAGTTGGCCCATGCGAACACGCGTCCTGTGCGGTCTGGCCGCCGGCGTGTCCCTGTTGGTGTCCGGTTGTGCGAGCGGCGGCGACGGGCCCGGGGGGTCGGTGGCGGCGGTGACGACGGCCGGGTTCCCGGTGAAGGTGATGGACTGTCAGCGGCGGGCGACGAGCTTCGACGCCGCGCCCGGGCGGATCGTCACCAGCAACGCGGCGGCGTTGGAGATGCTGCTCGAACTGGGGGCAGGCGATCGGGTGATCGGGACCGGATTCCCGCCCGGGGCAGGGCAGTTGCCCGCCGAGGTGGCCGAGCGGGGAACGGCGATACCGGTGCTCGGGGAGACCGTGATCGCCAAGGAGAAGCTGCTCGGGTCCGGCGCGGACCTGTACATCGACAGTTTCGCCGCCATGGCCGGGGCGGGCGGCACCGGCGGGCCGCCGAGCGAGCAGGAGTTCGCCGCCGCCGGCATCAAGCACATGTACCTGCTGTCCACCGCCTGCGCGAAGAACGAGCAGACCGACCTCGCCGAGGTCCAGCAGGACATCAAGCGCCTCGGCGCCGTCACCGGCACCCTCCCCGCCGCCGACCGGCTGGTCGCCGCCATGGACAGCAAGCTCGCCGAGGTCGCCGTCGGGCTCGGCCGGCTGCCCGAGGCGCAGCGGCCCGGCTACTTCTTCTTCGACTACGACGCCGGCGCCAAGCAGCCGACCGCCGTCTGCCGCAAGCAGATCGCCAACGCGATCATCGCCCTCGCCGGGGCGCGCAACGTCTTCGCCGACTGCGACGCCGACTTCAAGCAGGTCGGCTGGGAGGACGTGATCGCCAGGAACCCGGACTGGATCCAGCTCGGCGTCCGCAGCCGGGGCAGCGCGGACGCCGACCGCAAGGCGTTCGACGAGGCCGAGCAGTTCCTGCGCACCAACCCGGCGACCCGGAACCTCGCCGCCGTCCAGCAGGGCCGGTTCGTGCGGATCGGCTCCGAGGCGACCACCACCGCCGGCGTCCGCAACGCCGACACCGTGCAGCAGATCGCCCGCACCGTCCACCCGGAGCTGGTCGGGGGCGGTCGGTGATGGCGGTCCTGACGGGCGGAGGCATACGAACCCGCCGTACCCGGGCGGGAGTTCTGACGGCGGCGCTGCTGCTCGCGTTGGGGGTCGCGCTCACCCTCGCGGTCTGCCTCGGCAGCGTCGACGTCCCGGCCCGCGAGGTGTGGAGCATCGTCGGCCGCCACCTGACGGGCGGCGGGGCGGGGAGCACCCATGACCTGATCGTCTGGCAGCTGCGCGTCCCGCGCGCCCTGCTCGCCGCGCTGGTCGGGGCCGGACTCGGGCTGGTCGGCACCGCCGTCCAGGCGCTGGTGCGCAACCCGCTGGCCGACCCGTACCTGCTCGGCGTCTCCTCGGGGGCCTCGCTCGGCGCGCTCGGGGCGATCGTGCTGGGCATCGGCGTCGGCGGGGCGCTCGGGCTGACCGTCTCCGCGGCGGCGTTCGGCGGGGCGCTGGGGTCGTTCGCGCTGGTGTGGCTGGTCGCCCGGCGCGGCGGCGGGTTCTCCCCGCTGCGGCTGGTGCTGTCGGGCATCGCCGTCGGCCAGTTCCTCGGCGGGCTGTGCAGCTACCTGGTGCTGCAGACCGGCGACGAACAGCAGACCCGCGGCGTGCTGTTCTGGCTGATGGGCAGCCTCGGCGGCGCGACCTGGAGCCAACTCGCCGTCCCGGCCGCCGCGGTGGCGCTCGGCGGGATCGCCCTCCAGGCCCGCGCCCGGGCGCTGAACGCGCTCGTCCTCGGCGACGAGACCGCCGCCGGACTCGGCCTCGACCCTGACCGGCTGCGACGCGAACTCTTCGTCGCCACCAGCCTGTTGACGGGCGTGCTGGTCGCCGTGTCGGGGGCGATCGGCTTCGTCGGCCTGCTGGTGCCGCACCTGTGCCGGCTGCTCGTCGGCGGCGACCACCGGCGGCTGCTGCCGCTGTCCGCGCTCACCGGCGCCGTGCTGCTGACCGCCGTCGACACCGTCGCCCGCACCGCGCTCGACGCCCAGGAGGTGCCGATCGGCGTGGTCACCGCGCTGCTCGGCGCGCCCGTCCTGCTGTTCCTGCTCGACCGACGCCAGGAGAACCGGTGAGACTCGCCCTCGACGATCTGCACGTCGCCCTCGCCGGACGGGACGTGGTGGCGGGCGTCCACCTGGTCGCCGAGGCCGGGGAGATCGCCGGCCTGATCGGGCCCAACGGCAGCGGCAAGTCCACCCTGCTGCGCGCCGTCTACCGGCACCTCGCGCCGAAGGCCGGCCGGGTCCTGCTCGACGACCGCGACCTGACCGCCCTGCCGCGCGCCGCGGCCGCCCGCCACCTCGCGGCGCTGCCCCAGGAGCGCGGCGAGGCCTTCGAGTTGACGGTCCGTCAGATGGTGGCGCTGGGGCGGATTCCGCACCAGCGGGCGTTCGCCGCCGACAGCGCCGAGGACCGGGCGCAGACCGCCGCAGCCCTCGACCGGGTGGGCATGGCCGGGCACGCCGGGCGTCGCTTCGCGGAACTCTCCGGCGGCGAGCGCCAACGCGTCCTGCTGGCCCGGGCGCTCGCCCAGCAGCCCGACGTCCTGGTGCTGGACGAACCCACCAACCACCTCGACATCCGCCACCAGGTCGAACTGCTCGCCCTGCTGCGCGCCCAACGCGCCACCACCCTGGTCGCGCTGCACGACCTGAACGCCGCCGCGTCCGTCTGCGACCGCCTGCACGTGCTGGCCGGCGGCGTCCTGGTCGCCTCCGGGCCGCCGCGCGAGGTGCTCACCCCGGAGCTGCTCGCCGAGGTGTTCGGCGTGCGGGCCGCCGTCACGGCGCACCCGCTCACCGGCGATCCGCTGATCGCCTTCGACCACCGGGCGCCGGCGGCGTGAACGCCGGGCCGTTCAAGGGGAACTGACGTTCATGGGGAACTGAGAGGTTGGGCTGCCACTATGGTGCGCGCCCGGCGGCCTCCCGCTCGGGAGGCTGCCGGGCCCGCCGGCCGGAAGGAGCTGCACCGGTGAACACGATCAACGGCCTGCCCACGCACATACTGCTGGTTCATCTGGTGGTGGTGTTCGTCCCGCTGACCGCACTCGCGCTGATCGTGTGCGCGCTCAGCCCGGCCGTCGCCCGCCGCGCGGGCCTGCTGCTGCCGGTGCTCGCCTTCGTCACCCTGGCCACCGTTCCGCTGACCAGCCACTTCGGCGAATGGCTCGAAGGCAAGGTCGGGTCCGACGAGCTGGTGCGCCGGCACGCCGAACTCGGCGACGGCCTGCTGCCCTGGGCGGGCGGACTGTTCCTGCTCGCCGTCGCTGTCTGGTGGTCCGCCCGCACCGCCAACACCCGCCGGATCTCCACCGCCGTACGGATCGGCGCCGGCGTGCTGTGCGCCGCGGTCGCCGTCGGCGCGGTCGTCGACGTGTACCGGATCGGCGACTCCGGGGCGAAGGCCGCCTGGCAGGACGCCCTGACCGGCGGCAGCACCGAGGGCGGCGACGGGCACTGAGCCGGGCTCAGGCGGCGTCCGGCCGGACCGGGAGCAGTGGCCGGTGGCAGGCGACGGTGCGGCCCGGGCCGACCGGGCGGGCGGCGGGCGGCTCGGCGGCGCAGCGCTCGTCGGCCAGCGGGCAGCGGGTGCGGAACCGGCAGCCCGACGGCGGGTCGAGCGGCGAGGGCGGGTCGGCCGGAAGCAGGCCGGTGTCGCCCAGCGGGCGGCCCGGTTCGGGCACCGCGGCCAGCAGCGCGGCCGTGTACGGGTGCGCGGGCGCGGCCAGCACCGCCTCCGTGGGGCCGCGTTCGCACAGCCGGCCGAGCTGGAGCACCGCGATGTCGTCGCTCACGGCCCGCACCACGCCCAGGTCGTGGGTGATGAACAGGCTCGCCAGGCCGCGTTCCTCGGTCAGCCGGCGCAGCAGGTTGAGCACGGTGGCCTGGGCGGAGACGTCGAGCGCGGAGACCGCCTCGTCGGCGATCAGCACCCGCGGCTCGGCGGCCAGTGCGCGGGCGACGGCCACCCGTTGGGCCTGTCCGCCGGAGAGCTGGTCGGGCCTGCGGTCGCCGAACAGCTCCGGGGCCAGTCCGACGGCGGTCAACTGCTCGTCGACGACGGCGCGTCGGTCGCGTCCGCGCAGCAGGCCCGGGTGGGCGTCGAGGGGTTCGGCGACCAGGCCGCGGACGGTGCGGCGCGGGTTGAGCGAGGACATCGGGTCCTGCGGCACCATCTGCAACCTTGGCCGCATCGACCGGAGTCGACGGGTCGTCAGGGACGCCAGGTCGGTTCCGTCCAGGGTGACGGCGCCGGCCGTGGGCGCGGGCAGCCGCAGCAGGGCCTTGGCGATGCTGCTCTTCCCGGAGCCGGACTCGCCGACCAGGGCCAGGGTGCGCCGCTCGTGCAGGACCAGGTCGATGCCGCTGACGGCGTGCAGCGGGCCGGAGCGGGTGCGGTGGACGACCTCCAGGCCGGTCGCCCGCAGGACGGCGGGGGAGGGGGCGGTCTCGACGGGCGTGGCGCTCACGGGGTGCGCTCCAGGGAGGTCGGCGAGGCCGGGGCGGCCTCGGCGGTGAGCGGGAAGTGGCAGGACGCGGTGTGCGCCGGCCCGGCGGCACGGACGGGCGGGGCGACGGTGGCGCAGACGGACCCGGCGCGGTCGCAGCGCGGCGCGAACGGGCAGCCGGCGACGGGCCGGGACAGGTCCGGGGGCGAGCCGGGAATGGCCGGCAGCTCCCGGCGCAGCGGGCCGGTGACGCGGGGCACCGAGCGCAGCAGCGCGGCCGTGTAGGGGTGGGCGGGGCGCTCGGTGACCTCCTCGGTGGGGCCGGTCTCGACCACCCGGCCGCCGTACATGACGGCGATCCGGCGGGCCCGCCCGTACAGCAGGCCGATGTCGTGGGTGATCAGCAGGGTGGCCAGGCCGCGGGTGGCGCGGTGACGGTCCAACAGGTCGAGCACGGTCCGTTGGACGGTGACGTCCAGGGCGGTGGTGGGCTCGTCGGCGAGCAGCAGAACGGGGTCGCCGGCCAGCGCGGCGGCGATGCCGACCCGCTGGCGCAGGCCGCCGGAGAGCTCGTGCGGATAGCCGCGGGCCCGGCGGGCCGGGTCGGGGACGTCGACGGCGGCGAGCAGTGCGGCGGCGGTGCGCAGGCGTTCGCGACGCGGCATCCGGCGGCGGTTGGTGAGGGACTCGGTGACCTGGTCGGCGATCCGCACCACCGGGTTGAGCGAGGTCATCGGGTCCTGGTGGACCATGGCGATGCCGGTGCCGAGCAGTTCGGCGCGGCGGGCGGGGGCGGCGGTGAGCAGGTCCTCGCCGTTCAGCAGCACCTGCCCGGTGGACTCGGCGCGGACGGTGCGGGCGTGCACGCCGAGCACCGTCCGGGCGAGCACGGACTTGCCGGAGCCGGACTCGCCGACCACGCCGAGGCACTCCCCGGCGTCGATGTGCAGGTCGACGTCGTGCAGGATGTGCAGCCGCCGGCCGTCGGGCGGGTGGATCGCCGTGTTCAAGGAGCGGACGTCCAGGACCGGGGTGGTCATCGGTTCACCGTTGCCTTCCGGGAGGGCGAACGCAGGTGCTCGCCGAGGTAGTTGAGGGCGAGGACGGTCAGGCACAGCACGGCGGCCGGGGCCAGCGAGATCCACGGCGCGCTGCCCAGGGTGGTGCGGCCCTCGGCGATGATCCCGCCCCAGGACGGCTGCGGCGGGCGCAGCCCGAAGCCGAGGAAGCTGAGCGAGCCCTCGGCGACGATGGCGACGGTGGTCGCGGTGAACGCGAAGGTCAGCGCGGCGGGCGCGACGTGCGGCACCACCTCGCGGCGCAGGATCCGCAGCGGCGCGGTGCCGATCATCCGGGCGGCCTGCACGAAGCCTCGCTCGCCGAGCGCCAGGACCACGGCCCGCACCACCCGGGTGAACGCCGGGACGGTGAACAGGCCGATCAGGGCGCCGATCACGGTCAGGCTCGGGCCGCGCAGCGACACCGCGATCATCACCAGGATCAGCGTGGGCACGGACATCAGCAGATCGGTGGCGAACCCGATGGCCTTGTCCACCGGGCCGCGGAACCAGCCCGCGGCCAGGCCCAGCACCCCGCCCCCCAGCAGGCCGACCGCGACGGTCAGTCCGGCGACGGCGAACGAGGCGCGGGCCCCGGCGACGGTGCGTTGCAGCACGTCCCGCCCGCCGGCGTCGGTGCCCAGCCAGTGCCCGGGCCCGGGCGGCGCGGACGGCGCGGAGAAGTCGCCGTGCAGCGGGTCGAACCCGGGCAGCAGCGGCAGCAGCAGCGCCGCGAGCAGCACGACGGCCAGCCAGGCGACCGCGGCGAGCACACCCGCCGGCGGGCGGCGGCGGGCGGTGCGCGCCGGGCGGGCGGCGGTGGTCTCAACGGTGGCCATGGGCGATCCTCGGGTCGAGCGTGCGGTACAGCAGGTCCACCGTGAGCGTGGCGAGCACCACGCCGACGGCGCTGACCACCATCACCGCCTGGATGACGGGGAAGTCGCGGCCGTTGATGGCGCCGGAGGCGAGTGTGCCGACCCCCGGCACCGCGAACAGCGACTCCACCAGGACCGAGCCGCCCAGCGAGGTGCCGATCCCGATCCCGATCAGGGTGACCAGCGGCAGCGAGGAGGGCCGCAGGGCCCGGCGCAGCAGCAGCCGCGCGGCGCCCATGCCGCGGCTGCGGGCGGCGGCGACGTGGGTCTGGTCGAGGGTGTCCAGCAGTTGCCCGCGCAGGGTGCGGGTGAACACGGCGGCCTCCGGCAGGCCCAGGGTGAGCGCGGGCAGCAGCAGGTGGCGCAGGTTCTCCACCGGGTCCTCGGTGAACGGCACCCAGCCGGTGGCGGGCAGCAGCCGCAGCTGCACGGCGGTGAGCCAGATCAGCAGCAGGCCGAGCACGAAACCGGGCACCGCCAGCCAGAGGAACGCCCCGGCGGTGGCGATCCGGTCGACCACGCCGCCCGGCCGCCACGCCGACACCAGCGCGACCGGCACCGCGACGGCAAGCGCCACCAGCTGGGCGGCGACGAACAGTTCGAGCGTGACGGGGATGCGGTTCGCGAGCTCGGTGGTGACGGCCGCGCCGTTGGCGAGCGAGTGCCCGAGGTCGCCGTGCAGCGCCGCGCCGATCCAGTCGAAGGTGGCGGCCAGCACGTTGCGGTCCAGGCCGAGCCCGGCCTCGAACGCGGTGATCTGCTCCGGCGTCGCGGTGGGCCCGAGCGCGGCGACGGCCGGCGAGCCGGGCATCAGGTGGGGCAGGGCGAGCGCGGTGACGGCGACCAGCAGCAGTACGGCCGCCGCCCGTCCGGCCCGCGCGGCGAAGCCGAGGAAGGGCGACGTCACCGCTTCACCCACAGGGCGGCCGGGGAGAGGCTGACGACGCTGCGCTTCGACAGGTCGGGCAGGCCGCCGACCTTCGCGGAGGCGGCGAAGCCGGCCTGGTTCTCGGTGAGGAACAGCATCGGGGCCTCCTCGACGATCACCTTGGACGCCTCGTTGTAGGCGGCGGTCCGCCCGGCCGGGTCCAGAGCGGCGCGGCCTTCGGCGATCGCCCGGTCGACCGCCGGGTTGCGCCAGCCGGTGAAGTTGTACGGCGCGTCGGACGGGAAGAGGCTGTTGAGCGCGGTGTCGGTGTCGCCGAACATGCTGGTGACGAAGTCCATCACCTGGAACTGGCGTTGCATCAGGGCGGTCCCGCTGGCCGCCGGGTCCAGCGGCTTGATGGTCATGGTGATGCCGGCCTCGCCGAGCATCTGCTGGATCACGGTGGCCCGCTGCCGGCCCTCGGGGCGGCTGTCGGACAGGAACTCGAACGACAGGTCCGGGTGGCCGGCCTCGGCGAGCAGGGCGCGGGCCTTGGCGACGTCCCGGGCCGGGTAGGCGCTCGCGGCGCGGTACGCGGAGGCCGAGCCGATCGGGCCGTCGGAGACCCTGCCCTGCCCCAGGTAGGCGATCTTCTCCACGCTGTCGCGGTCGATCGCGTACTGCACGGCCTGCCGCACCCGCGGGTCGTCGAACGGCGCGACCTTCGTGTTGAACAGGATCGTCGAGGTGGAGCTGGGGCCGGTGGCGGTGCGCAGCCCGTCCCCGGCGGCCTGCTTGAGCTGCGCGGGCGTCTCCACCCAGGCCACGTCCGCGTCGCCGGAACGCAGCGACTGGTACCGGGTGTCGGAGTCCGGCAGCACCCGGTAGACCACCTTGTCGGCATGCGCCCTGGCGCCCCAGTACGAGGGGTTGCGGGTGACGGTCACCGACACGCCGGGCTGCACGCTCTCCACCGTGTACGGGCCGGAGCCGATCGCCGGGGCGTCGCCGACCGGGGCCTCGGAGACGTAGCCGAGCGAGCGGGTGAACAGCGCGGGGAAGGCGGCGTTCGGCGACTTCAGGGTGAAGGCGACCTCGGTGGGGCCGTTCACCGCCATCGCGCCGATGGTCGCGGCGTCCACCGCGCAGCCGCACTTGGCCTCCGGCTTGGCCAGCCGCGTCACGTGGTCGACCACGGCCTGCCCGTTCAGCGGCTTGCCGTCGCTGAACGTCACGCCCTCGCGCAGCGTCAGCGTCCAGACAGTGGCGTCGGAGTCGGGCGTGAACGACGTGGCCAGGTAGGGCTTCACGACGCCGTTGTCGTCGTTGACCATCAGCGGGTCGTACAGCGCGTTGGCCAGGATCATGACGGGCATCTGGGTCAGCGTGCCGTCCGCCGGGTCGAGCCTGGCGAACGGCCGGTCCAGGCCGACCTTGAGGGTGCCGCCGTCCACCGCCGGCCCGTCGCCGCCCCGGTCCGCGACGCCCGACACGGCGTCGTCGGACGCCGAGCACGCGCTCGCGCCGAGTGCGACGACGGTGGCGAAGACCGCCGCCGAAAGAGCCTGCCTGTGCCGCTTCATGGGGGTTCCTCGGGTTCCTCGGAAGGGGGGAAGGACCGCCGGTCGTGGGGCCGGCGGGGCGGTGCCGCAGCGCCGCGACAGCCACACTCCAGAAGTGGCAGTACTGCCAAAAGGCAGAAGTGCAAATTCCACATGGCCAGTTGACGACGGTTCGGAACGTGCCTTGAGCCGCCCCTGCCACGCGTGGTTCTGTACACCCGACGACAACCAGGACGCCCGGCGGCGAACACCGGGCGGCGACCAGGAGCAGGAGACGCATGCAGCCGCAGGGGGATGCAGCCGGCGCCACGGCGGAGACCGGTCTGCGCGACCGCAAGAAGGCGCGCACCCGCCAGGCGATCCGCGCCGCCGGGCTCGACCTGTACGAGGAGCAGGGCTTCGAACGCACCACCGTCGACCAGATCTGCCGCCGCGCGGACATCGCCCACCGCACGTTCTTCCGGTACTACGCCAGCAAGGAATCCCTGCTGTTCGGCGTGGACTTCGGCGAGCGCATCCTCGACGAGTTCGCCGCCGCGCCCGCCGAACTCGACCTCTGGGACGCCCTCCTGCACGCGGTGTCCCGCACCGACGGCACGCTGGAGGAACCCACCGAGCACACCGTCCGCCGACGCGCCCTGCGCCGGCGGTTCATGGGCATCCGCACCGTGCACGACCACGCCGTGCAACTGCTCGACAAGCTGGTCCAGCGCACCGTGGAGACCGCCGCCGCCCGGCTCGGCGCCGACCTCGACCAGGACCTGCGGCCGCACGCGCTCGGCGCGGTGCTCGGCGCGATGACCCGCCGTCGCGTCCTGCACGGGGTCGAGGAGGACGTGCCGATGGACGCCTGGTGGGAGGCCTTCCGCCGGCTGATGCCGCCGCCGGGCGACCCGCGGCGGTGACCTCAGCGGCGGGCGTCGCGCCCGGCGTCGTGCCCGGCGTCGTACTCGGCGTCGTGCTCGCGGTAGCGCAGGACGAAGCGGGCGCTGCGGCCGTCGATCCGCCGCCGTACGTACAGCGCCGCCGTGCCCTCCGGCGTGCAGCTGACGCCCTCGCGGACCAGCAGCGGCGCGCCGACCGGGACGCCGAGCAGCTCGGCGTCCGCCAGGTCCGCGCCGATCGCGCCGAACGCCCGCCAGTCGTACTCCAGTTGGATGCCGCCGGCCCGGGCCAGGTCCTGCACCAGGTTGCCGGCCCGGCCCGGGCGCACCAGCTCGGCGGGCAGCGGCCCGAACGCCACCCAGTAGCTGCTCACCGCGCCCGCCCGCCCGTCCAGCCGGGTCACGGTGTCCACCCGGAACAGCGCCGCGAGCGGTCGGCCCAGCTGCCGCGCCGCCTCCCGGTCCTCCGCCGAACCCGTCACCTTCGGTGCGGCCACCACGAACTCCCCGGCGGCGCCCGGCTGTTCGCCGTCACCGGGCAGGGCCAGGCTGGTGCTGCCGACATCGACGCGCCGGCTGCGCGGATCCACGTCGATCGACACCCGCACGGCGGGCCCGCGCACGAAGGTGCCCACCCCGCGCCGGATCTCCACCGCCGCCGCCCGCTCCAGCTCCGCCACGGCCTGGCGGACCGTCAGCCGGTTCACCCCGAACTCGGCGCTCAACTCCGGCTCGCTGGGCAGCCGGGCGCCCGCCGGGTACGTCCCGGAGTCGATGCGCTCCTGGAGCCGATGCGCGAGCGTGCGGTACAGCGGCGTGCCGCTTCGGTCTGCTGCCACGTCGCAGATCCTACGGAGCGCCGACCCGGCGGCGGGCGTTGGCCGGACGTTCACCCGGCCGCCGCTTGCGCGGAGGCCGCCGCAGCAGGTAGACATCTAGACATCTAGATGTCGTGTTCGAGCGTGCGGCCTCCCGCACCCCCCGACATCCCGCCCGGACCGCCCCCGCGTCCGGCCCCTTCGCACCGCGCACCACCTCCGAGAGGACCCCGCATGTCCCTGGTCAACTTCCGCGACCCGGCGGCCCAGGCCGACCCCGCGACCGCCCGGCTGCGCCCCGGCGTCCTGTACCGCTCCGCCCAGCCGTTCCCCGCCGCCGACGCCGCCACCGTCGAGCAGCTGCGCACCGCCGGCATCCGCACCGTCGTCGACCTGCGCGGCGACTCCGAACGCACCCCCGAGGACTGGACGGCCGTCACGGCCGCCGGCATCGACGTCGTCGAGGCCTCGATCGACCCCACCTCGCCCGAACTCGAAGCGCGGATGGCCACCATGACCACCGCCGCCGACCTCGGCGCCTTCTACGTGTCGATGGCCGAGGGCGCGCCCGCCGGGGTCGCCGCCGCCGTCCTGGCCGCCACCCGCCCCGGCGGCGTGCTGCTGCACTGCGCCGCCGGCAAGGACCGCACCGGCTTCGTCACCGCGCTGCTGCTCGACCTGCTCGGCGTGCCCGCCGACCGCATCGTCGAGGACTACGCCCGCACCGGCGACGCCCTTGAGCAGATCTGGGCCGGACTCGCCGAGCGCCACCGCGAAGCCCTCAACGACGTCGAGCGCGGCACGCTGACCGTGCCCGCCCCGCTGCTGGAGGCCCCCGCGGGCGCGATGGCCGCCTTCCTCGACGCCGTCCACGCCCGGTACGGCGACGCCCGCGGCTTCCTGCTGGAGCTCGGCACCGCCCCCGAGACCCTGGACGCCTTCCTCGCCAAGGTCGCTCCCGCCGCCGGGGCGGTGCTCTGATGCCGACCGCGTACCTGCGCCACACGGACGGCACGCCGTTCCGCGACCTCAACCACAACGGCACCATGGAGCCCTACGAGGACCCGCGGCTGCCCGTCGAGGAACGCGTCGAGGACCTGCTCGGCCGGATGACGCTCCCCGAGAAGGCCGCCCTGATGTGCCACGGCCGGATGGTCACCGGCTCCGACCCGCGGATGCCGATCCCGCTGCCCACCGGGGCCGAACTGATCGCCTCCCGCGGCGTCACCCACTTCGCGATGATGGCCGTGCCCGACCCCCGCGCGATGGCCGAGTGGAACAACCACGTCCAGGACCTCGCCGCGGCCTCCCGGCTCGGCATCCCCGTCACCCTGTCCTCCGACCCCCGGCACGGCTTCGCGTCCAACCCCGCCACCGCACACGCCGGCGGCGGCTTCAGCGCCGGACCCGAGCCGATCGGCCTGGCCGCCACCGACGACGAGGCGCTGGTCGAGGAGTACGCCCGGCTGATCGGCCGCGAGCTGCGCGCCGTCGGCATCCGGGTCGCCATCCACCCGATGGCCGACCTCGCCACCGAGCCGCGCTGGGCCCGGATCAGCGGCACCTTCGGCGAGGACCCGCAGCGCGCCGCCCGGATGATCACCGCCTACATCCGCGGCCTGCAGGGCGACACGCTCGGCAGGGACAGCGTCGCCTGCATGACCAAGCACTTCCCGGGCGGCGGCCCGCAGCACCGGGGCGAGGACTCGCACTTCGCCGCCGGCCGCCGACTGGTCTACCCCGGCGGCGCCTTCGAACAGCACCTGATCCCGTTCGAGGCGGCGTTCGCGGCCGGCACCGCGCAGATCATGCCCGCCTACGCGATCCCCTCCGGCAGCGGACTCGCCGAGGTCGGCGCGAACTTCAACCGGGACGTCATCACCGGCCTGCTGCGCGAGAAGTACGGCTTCGACGGCGTGATCTGCACCGACTTCAACGCGATCACCGGCATGGAGGTCCCCGGCCTCGCCACCCTCCCGCCGCGCCACTGGGGCGTGGAGGAACTCTCCGTCGCCGAACAGGTGGTGCTGACCGTCGACGCCGGGGCCGACCAGCTCGGCGGCGAGACCGACCCCGAACTGGTCCTCGCCGCCGTCCGCTCCGGCGCCGTGGCCGAGGAACGCATCGACGCCTCCGCGCGCCGCATCCTGCGCGACAAGTTCCGCCTCGGCCTGTTCGACGACCCGTACGTCGACCCCGACGCCGCCGCGGCGCTGGTCGGCACGCCCGAGGGCCGCGAGCTGGGCCGCACCGTCCAGCGGCGTGCGCTGGTGCAGGTCGCCGGGCAGCCGGTGGCCGGACGGCGGCTGTACGTGGAGGGCGTCGACCCGGCCGTCGCCGCCCGCTACGGCACCGTCGTGTCGCGCCCCGAGGACGCCGACGCCGCCGTGGTCCGCCTCCAGGCGCCCTACGAGCAGCGCGAAGGCATGCTGGAGCGGTACTTCCACAGCGGCTCGCTGGACTTCCCGCCGGACGAGGTGCGGCGGCTGCGCGCGCTGGCGGACACCGTGCCCACCGCGTTCGCCGTGTACCTGGACCGGCCCGCCGTGCTCACCCCGCTCGCCGAGCGGGCCGCGCTGCTGATCGGCGACTTCGGCGCCGAGCACGACGTGCTGCTCGACGCGGCCCTGGGCCGGGCCGGAATGCCGGGCATCCTGCCCTTCGACCTGCCCTCGTCGACGGCCGCCGTGGAAGCCGCCCGCGAGGACGTGCCGTTCGACACCGCCGACCCGCTGTACCGCTGCGGCCACCCGCACGCGACCCGGCCCTGAGCCCGCCCGCCCGGCGGCCGGCCGGGGCTCCGGCGGCCGGGCGCGCGGGACACGCCGCAGGGCGGCGCCGCGCCCTGTCCGGCGCGGTGCCGCCCGCAGCGCGACCCGCCCTTCGTCACCGCCCCCGGCCGCCGTCCGGAGCGGCGTCCCGGGTCAGGGCAGGTAGGCGACTTCGGGGAAGCGCGGCGAGGGGCCGTCGAGCAGCGGCGCGGCGCGGTGGCGCAGGTGGAGGTCGAAGAAGGCGAGCGGGTAGGCCTGCTGGATCAGCAGGGCACGGGCCGGGTCGATGGTGCCCACCATGCGGTGGATCTGCTCCTCGGTCAGGCCCAGCATCCGGCCGGCCTGCGGGATCAGCGTCATGTTGTCGCCGTACGAGGAGTGGACGGCGCCCGCCGCGCGCAGTTCCAGGCGGCTGCCGCGCAGGTGGGACCAGAACTCGGCGACGTACGGGTCGGTGGCGCGCGGGAAGTCGGCGGTCATCATCATGAACGGCCGGTCCAGGTCGGCGGTGATGCTGGGGTGCCCGAAGCCGGGCTGCATCGGCCCGTCCAGGGCCAGACCGGCCCGTACCCGGCGGTCGGCCAGCATGGTGCAGGCGGTGGCCGTGCCGCCCTTCGACCAGCCGAACATGCCGATCCGCGAGGTGTCGAGGGCCGCGCCCAGCCCGTCCGGGAGCGGGCGGCGCTCGGCGTCCGGGTTGCGGCCGGCGGCGAGCTGCTCCACGCAGTCCAGGACGAAGCGCAGGTCCACGGAGTAGTCCAGCGCGTACATCGGCCCCGGGCTGTCGGCCGGGGTGATCACCCGCCCGTCGGGCAGTTCGCTGAAACAGTTGCCGAGATGGTCCACCGTCACCACCGCGTAGCCGTGGCTGGCGAGTTCCTGCACCATCACGGTGTGGTCGGCGCGGTGGCTGCCCGAGCCGTGCGAGTACACCACGACGGGCAGGCCGTGGCCGGTGCGGTGCACGGGCGCGCCGATGCGGCCGGCGGTGAGCGGGACCAGCGCCGGGTCGAGCGGGAAGCCGGTGTCCGTCAGGAACGCCCGCATCGTGCCGTCGGGCAGCCACGGGGCGAGCGGCAGGCCATGGGCGGCCCGGGCCGGGTACCAGACGCTCGCCATCAGCTCGCGGTGCGGGTTCATGCCCGCGATGGGGTTCGGGCGGTTCGGATCGACCAGGTGCAGGGCCACCGTGCCGACCGGGAACGGGCCGGTGGGGGCGGGCAGGGTGAGCCGCCCGGGGGAGGACGGGGTGTCCGCCCGGGCGGGCAGGGCGGTGGCGGGCAGGGCGGTGGCGAGCGGTGCGGCGGCGCCGAGGGCCAGGGCGGTGCCCAGCAGACGGCGGCGGGTCATCCCGGTCATGGGAGCTCCTTGGTAAGTCCGGTAGGGGAAAAGGGAGTTCACTGGTCGCGGCCGGGCACGGCGGTCATCACCAGCAGGACGGCGACGGCCGCCCAGACCAGGTAGACCGCCCAGGCCCCGCCGACGGAGGACGGGAAGGGCTGGCCGGTGATCTCCCCGACCAGACCCAGTCGGGCCCAGGCGTTGAACGGCTGCGCGTGGGCGACGACCGCGCCCAGGTGGGTGGTGTCGCGGACGAACATCGGGATCAGGAAGAGCAGCCCGAACAGCGCGACCATCGCCGTGACGCTGTGCCGGATCACCGCACCCACCGCCAGACCCACCAGCGCGCCCAGCGGCGCCAGCAGCGCGGACGCCGCCACCAGCCGCAGCGCGCCCGGATCGCCGATCGACACGCCGCCGTACCGGCCGGCCAGCATCGCCTCGTCCAGCCAGAACGACACGGACGCCACCAGCACGCCGAACCCGGTCGCCACGGCCGTGACCAGCAGCACCTTCGCGGCCAGCACCTCCCGGCGGGCCGGCGCCGCCGCGAAGGTGGTCCGCAGCAGGCCGGTGGTCTGCTCGCTGAGGATCGCGATCGCGCCCAGCGAGCCCATCAGCAGCAGCACCAGCGTCCCGCAGGGCCGGGTGAACGCGTCGTGCAGCGCCCCGAACTCGGCGTAGTACTGCTGCTGTTGGGCCGTCCAGGAGCCGAACTCGGCCCGCGAGAGGCGCGCGCCGTTGGCGTTCAGGCCGACCAGGGTCAGCCCGGCGGCCAGCAGGAACCACGGGATCGACCGCAGCGACCGGAGCTTGATCCACTCGGCGGCCACCAGGTCGGTGAACCTGGCCTGCGGCGCGTCCGCGGGGCGAAGGTCTGTCAGGGTGCTCATGCGGATGCTCCTGCCGCGTACTCGACGCTGCTGCCGGTCAGTTCCATGAAGGCCTGCTCCAACGTGCCCGTCCGGGTGGTCAGTTCGTGGATCAGCAGGCCCCGGTCGAGGGCGGTCCGGGCGATCGCCGCCGCGTCCGGGCCGGTCACCGTCAGCAGGCCGTCCGGCGCCTGCGCGACCCGCGCGCCCCCGGCGGTCAGCGCGGCCACCAGCTCCGCCGGGTCGGTCGTGCGGACCTGCACGCTCCGCTGCGACCCGCGCGCCGCGAACTCCGCCACCGTCTCGTCCGCGAGCAACTCGCCGCGCCCGACCACGATCAGCCGGTCCGCGGTGTGCTCCATCTCCGTCATCAGGTGGCTGCTGACGAACACGGTGCGGCCCTCGGCGGCCAGCCGCCGGAACAGGCCCCGGACGAACAGCACGCCCTCCGGGTCCAGCCCGTTCAACGGCTCGTCGAAGATCAGCACCGGCGGGTCGCCCAACAGCGCACCCGCGATGCCCAGCCGCTGCCGCATGCCCAGCGAGAAGCCGCCGATCCGCCGGTCCGCCGCCGCCGACAGGCCCACCTCGCGCAGCACCTCCGCCACCCGGCCCGCCGGGAGCGCGTTGCTGCGGGCGAGGAAACGCAACTGGTCGCGGGCCGTCCGGCCGCCGTGCACGTCACCGGCGTCCAGCAGTGCCCCCACCTGCCGCAGCGCCCGCCGCAGACCCCGGCAGTCCCGGCCGGCGACGGTCGCCGAACCGGACGTCGGGGCGTGCAGCCCGAGGATCATCCGCAGGGTGGTGCTCTTGCCCGCACCGTTCGGGCCGAGAAAACCGGTGACATGGCCCGAACGGACCGTGAAGGACAGGTCGTTGACGGCGATGACGCGGCCGTAGCGCTTGGTGAGACGGTTGACTTCGATCACGGGGACAACGGTGCCGGGCAGCGACGCCCGCCCGCAGTCGCCGACGGACAACAATCGCGGTGACGGACGATCAACTCCGGGATGTCATCCGGGGAGGACTGCGCCGCCCCGGCGGTGATCGCTACGCTCGGGAGCATGAATCTCACCCGGGTGCCTCCCAAGGTCCTCTCCCGCGTGGCACCCGGCACCTGGATGGTGCTGCTCTGGCTCGCCGTCACCGCGTACACCGTCTTCGAGCAGAGCCACACCCGCGACGGCATCTCCGTTCTCACCCTCAGCACCGGCAACCAGATCGACGAAGTGATCGCCGTCCTGGCCGTGATCGCCGCCGGACGCCGCCGCCGACGCCCGCTCACCGCGCTCTGCCTGCTGCTGCTCGGCACCGTCGCGTCGGTGATGGCGATGGCCGTCGCGGACATCCCGCTGCTCCAGTACCTCGTCGTCGACGTCGCGATCTGCTACCTCGCCGCCACCCGGCCCACCCGCACCTCCGTCGCCGCCGGCGCGCTCGCCCTCGGCACCCTGCTCGGCTACTCCGGCCTGCGCGCCCTGAGCGGCATGGACGACTACGGCAGCACCACCCTCACCGCCGCGCTCACCACCGCCATCGCCTGGCTGATCGGACACGCCGTCCACCAGAGCCACACCCACGCCGAGACGCTCCGCACGCAAGCCACCGAACAGGCCATCACCACCGAACGCCTGCGCATCGCCCGCGAGTTGCACGACATGGTGGCGCACAACATCAGCATCGTGGCCATGCAGGCCGGCGCCGCCCGCCGGGTCTTCGACACCCAACCCGAACGGGCCCGCGCCGCCCTCGGCGAGGTCGAGACCGCCGGCCGCGAGACCCTCGCCGGGCTGCGCCGCCTGCTCGGCGCGCTGCGCGACGCCGACACCCCCGATGCCGCCGAACAGGTCGCCCCCGCACCGGGGTTGGACGACCTGGACCGCCTCGCCGCGACCACCGCCGCCGCCGGCGTCCGGGTCGCCGTGCACCGCTCCGGCGAGCGCCGCGCGCTGCCGCCCGAGATCGAGCTCTCCGCCTACCGGATCGTGCAGGAGGCCGTCACCAACGTGGTGCGGCACGCCAAGGTGCGGGCCTGCCGGGTGGTGATCGAGTACGGGTCGGCGGAGCTGGCGGTGAGTGTGGTCAACGCCGGTGGCGGAGGCGGAAGTTCGGGCAGTGGCGGCGGGCCCGGGTACGGCCTGGTCGGCATGCGCGAGCGGACCGTCCTGCTGCACGGCGAGTTCACCGCCGGGCCGACGCCCGACGGCGGGTTCCGGGTGGTCGCGAGACTGCCGCTCCCCGTCACCGCACGCGAAGACCTCCTCCCGTCCCTGGAGCTCACCCGATGACCGCCGTCCGCGTCCTGCTCGTCGACGACCAGCCGCTGGTCCGCGCCTCCCTCGACATGATCATCACCGACGCCCCGGACCTCACCGTCGTCGGCGAGGCCGGCACCGGCGCCGACGCCGTCCGCCTCGCCGCCGAACTGCGGCCCGACATCGTGCTGATGGACATCCGGATGCCCGGCATGGACGGCATCGAGGCCACCCGCCACGTCACCGCCGCCGAGGACGCCCCCCAGGTACTCGTGCTCACCACCTTCGACCAGGACGAACACGTCTACGGCGCGCTCCAGGCCGGCGCCTCCGGATTCCTGGTCAAGGACATGGAGTTGGACGACATCCTCGCCGCCATCCGGGTCGTCGCCGCCGGAAACGCCCTGATCGCCCCGACCGTCACCCGCCGTCTGATCGCCCACTTCGCCCGGGGGCCCGTCGCCGCCGCCGCCCCGCCCGCGGAACTCCCCCACCTCACCGGCCGCGAACGCGAGATCCTCACCCTGGTCGGCCTCGGCCGCTCCAACACCGAGATCGCCGAGGAACTCCACCTCACCACCGCCACCGCGAAGACCTACATCTCCCGCCTGCTGACCAAGCTGGACGCCCGCGACCGG
Organism: Kitasatospora sp. NPDC059795; assembly: GCF_042732175.1. Taxonomy (NCBI): domain Bacteria; kingdom Bacillati; phylum Actinomycetota; class Actinomycetes; order Kitasatosporales; family Streptomycetaceae; genus Kitasatospora; species Kitasatospora sp. NPDC059795. The sequence continues at coordinate 46,414 of NZ_JBHWID010000016.1, read as the reverse complement.
GTCCAACTCGTCATCACGGCCTACGAATCGGGCCTGGTCGGCTGAAGCGCAGCGCTTCGGCCGGCGGACGACGGTGGCCCGGGCGGTGGGGGGTGGGCGGTGGGCGGCGGTCGGCTGAAGCGCTGCGCTTCGGCTGGGGGGCGATGAGTTGTCGGGGCGGCGGGGGGCTGAAGCGCTGCGCTTCGGCCAGGGGTGACGGTTGCCGGGGCGGCGGGGGCCGCAGGGCGGGTCGCGGCGGCGGATGGCGGGTGGCCGCGATCGGGTCCAACTCGTGGTCACTGCCTACGATTTGGGTCTGGTCGGCCGTTGAAGCGCTGCGCTCCGGTCGGGGACGACGGTTGCCCGGGCGGCGGGGGCTGAAGCGTTGCGCTTCGGTCGGGGGTGGCGGTTGTCGGGGTGGTGGGGGGTCGCGGGGCGGGTCGGGGTGGCGGATGGTGGGTGGCCGCGATCGGGTCCGACTCGTGGTCACTGCTTACGATTTGGGTCTGGTCGGCCGTTGAAGCGCTGCGCTTCGGCCGGGGTGGCGACGCGGAGGGTTGTGAGGGCGGCGGCGAGGCTGTTCGGGTCAGCGCAGGCGTGGGCACCGGGGGAGGACCTGGGGGCCACCGCCGTGCTGCTGCGGGAGGGTCAGCCGGGGACGGCGGAGAGGTCCAGTCGCTCCAGGTGGTCGAGGCAGTGGGCGATCTCGGCGGCCAGCGCTCCGGCGCTCGGCGGGAACTCCTCGGGGCCGACGGCCAGCAGCTCGGCGACGTCGCCCGCCTCGTTCTGGACGGAGACCTCGGCCAGCAGGTCCGTGCCGGCGGCGCCGAACCTGATGTGCAGCTGGAACACCACGGCGAGGCCGCCGTCCAGTTCGAGGACCCAACCGTCGGCGTAGGAGGCCTCGTCCGGGTCGTCCGCATACTGCCACACCGGCCCCAGCGACTGCCGCCCGCGCCCCGGGAGGCGCTCCTCCCAGCCGCGCACCAGCGCCTTCAGCCGGAAATGCGCGTCCCGGAGGGCCACCGCCAGTGCGACGGCGCCCCGCCCCGTGTCATCCATCACGTTCCGCTCCCTGCCCGGCGCCGCCCGACGGACGAAGATCGTCGGCGGTCGCAGGGGGCCACAGTAGACCCCGCCCGAACGGGCGTGCCCGTCGAACGTCCATCGGGCTCGGAGATCGTGCGGCCCGGCCGGGCGCGACCGGCCGAACGAACCGCACCGACCCCGCCCGCGGGGCCGCAGAACCATGAGCGAGAACCAGCATGCGCACCCGTCAACTCACCGCCGCCGTAGGCCTGGTGGCCGCCCTCGGCCTCACCCTGACCGCCTGCGGCGACGACGTCGACGGCTCCGGCGACGCCGGCGCGGCGAAGGCCCCCGCCCCGGCCGCCACCGCGTCGAACGCCGGACAGCAGGCGCCGAACCCCCCGGCGAGCAGCCCCTCCGGCACGCCGGAGAGCCCCAAGGCCGCCACCCCTCAGGCCGCCAACTCCCAGGCCGGCGGCAGCCGCACGTGCACGGCCGCCGACCTGAAGGCCGCCCTCGGCCCCGGCAGCGGCGCGCAGACGCCCGACGCGCAGGGCGTCGAGCAGATCGAACCGACCAACCGGTCGAAGTCGGCGTGCACCATGAAGGGCTACCCGGGCCTCGACCTGGTCGGCGACAAGGGCACCTGGAGCCTGCCCCGCTACCAGGCCGCGCAGGGCGAACTCGTCACCCTCCAGCCCGGCGGCAAGGCCTACGTCGTCGTCGACTGGAGCGGCGCCAACCCGCAGGATCAGAGCGGTGCCACCCACCCCGGCACCTACGTCCGCCCGGTGGCCGCCAAGCTCTGACCGAACCGCCGTCAGAACGGCGCCCCGAGTGCGGCGGGGAGCCCGCCCCGGACCCCCGGACGATCACCTGTCGGTGGTGCCCGTTACGTTCGTCCCAGCTCGAAAACAGCAGCTGGGAGGGCTTTGACGTGGCATGGCTGGCAGCGGGTGACTATCAGGTCGCCCTGGAACCGGACGGGAAGGTCGCGTGTCGCAACGCGGCCGGGCGCCGGTTGAAAACCGTCCCGTCGAAGCTCAAGGACGACCCCGCCGTCGTCGGGCTGCGCCAACTCGCCGAGTGGCTCGCCGCGCACGAACGCCAGTGCCTGGCCACCGCGGAGCGGTGGATGGTCCGCTCGCTCCCGGTGCCCGCCGCCGTGATCGCCGCCGTGTGGGCCGACGAGACCTGGCGCGCGGTGCTGCGCGACCTCGTGGTGACGGGCGCCGACGGCTCCGTCGCCGGATTCCTGCGCGACGCCGACCCGCAGCGCGGCCTCGGCGTCGTCGACCTCGACGGCGACACCGTCCGCCTGACCGACGCCGAGATCCGCATCCCGCACCCGGTGCTGCTCGAAGACCTCGACGAGCTGCGGGAGTTCGCCGCCGAACTGGGCGTCGCCCAGCAGCTCCAGCAGCTGCACCGCGAGGTCTGGCACCGGCCCGCCGACCTCGAACCGGCCGCCACCCAGGTCGACACCTACGCCGGCGGCCGCTACGAGGAACTGCGCGAACTCGTCGGCCGCTGCGCCCGACTCGGTTACCGCGTCCGCGGCGGGTACACGACCGTGCCGCTGGTGGACGGCGGCCGCACCCTGGAGGCCCGGGTCTGGGTCGGCGACTACTACGACTACGACGAGTGCGAGACCGGCGGGCTCGGCTGGGCGGGCACCGAGGGGCGGCCGGTGCCGCTCACCGAGGTCGGCCCGGTCGCCTGGTCCGAAGGCATGAGGATGGCCGCCGCGCTGTACGCGGGCCGCACGCTCGAAGAGGAGGCGTCGGCATGACGCAGCAGCACCACGACCACGACCACCTGCTCGACGCGGGCGCCGTCCTGCCCGTCGGCACCGTCACCGCCGCCGACGGCCTCGACAGCACCGCCGACACGCTGACCGCCCGCAGCTACCGCCACCCCGGCCTGGACGGCCGCACCGTCGTCCGCCTGGTGCCCGCCGCCCTCGGCCCGGCCGAGGACCTCGCCGTCGAATTCCTCGGCCTGACACCCGCCGCCGAACCCGTCGAGGTCGGCCAGGTCCGCCAGGAGGCACTCGGCTTCCCCGCCTGGGCGCTGGTCAACGACCCCGCCAACGGGCACCACGCGCTCGCCGTGGTCAAGGAGATGGAACGCCTCGCCCGCCAGGTCAAGTCCAAGCCCGGCAACGCCAAGGACGGCTTCGACGAACTCGCCGTCCGGCTCGGCCGCGCCGTCCCGCACTTCCTGCCCACCTACTGCGAACAGGTCGGCCGGATCTTCCTCGAACAGGGCAACCAGACCTACGCCGGCACGTACTTCGGCAAGGCCCGCGAAGCCGAACGCACCCACAGCCTCGCCATCGACGAGGAACGGCTGCGCGCCGTCTTCCTGGAGTTCGCGCTCGGCGGCGCACTGACCGTCAAATCGCTGCGCCAGTACGTCAAGGACCTCGCCGGACGACTCGACGCCGCCACCGCCTGGCAGCGCTTCCGCCAGCTGTGCGCCGAACGCTCCGGCGCCGGCATGGCCCCCTACGCGGGGATCGCCGAGGACGCCCGGCAGCTGATCCGCGCCGCCGGCCTCGACCGCGGCGAACAGGAACAGCTGCTGCTCGCCGAACTGCTGACCTCGCCCGCCGTCGGACGGGCCCCCGCCGCCGTGTGGAAGTCCTGGCACGGCGCGCTGGTCGAGCTCGCCCGCCGCGACGACACCGTCCGGGCCCGCCTGCTGGAGATCCTGCCGACCCCGTCCGGCGCCAAGGACGACGCCGCCGTCGACCGTGACTGGCTGGCGCTGCTCCACGAGACCGGCGCCGAGCGGCTCCTGACGGACCCGCAGACCACCGGCGCCGAACCCGCCGCCCGCTGGCTCCGGCGCTGGACCGCCCACCTCGACCGCGGCTGGCGCTCCCGCCCCGCCTGCGCGGACACCGTCGAACTCGCCGCCCGGATGGTCGAACGGCTGCGCACCGAGGCCGTCCCGGTCGAGCTCACCCCGACCCACCCGACGGCGCTCAACCTGCTCGACCTGCTGCTCGCCGAGAACGTGCCGGTCGCCGACCCCGAGGAGATCCGGAACATCGACCTCGGCGACTGGCTGGAGCACGGCGGCCCCGGCCGCCGCGACCTCGCGGCCGTCGCCGCCGACCCGCGCTTCCGCACCGCCCTGCGGAACGCCGTCCCCGCCCTCCTGCGCACCTCGAACGGACGCCGCCTCGGCCCGCAGCTCGCCGACTACCCGGCGCTCCAGGCCCTGCTGGTCGAATGGGCCGACCTGCGGGCCGACGAACTGCTGTCCGCCACCGGCCTGTCCGGCGCGTCCGCGCTGCTCGCCGACCTCGTCGCCGTGCGCCCCGCCGTCATCGAGGCCAACCCGGCCGCCGCCGCCCGGATCGCCGGACTCGACGTCGCCGCCCTGCTCGGACACACCCTCCGGGCCGGCATCCTCGACGAACTCGGCTGGCCCGCCCTCGACGAGGCGCTGCGCCGCCTCGGCTACGAGGACGAGGCGACCGGCCGCGTCCCCGGCCGGATCAACCGCAGCGACCTGCAGGTCGAGGACGCCTGGCCGAACCTGATCCTGGCCCGCCACAACAAGGCCGTCGTGGTCGGCCCCGACGGCATCCTGCTCGAACACGACCTGCGCTCGCCCGCCGACCTGTCCCGCTGGCACAGCCCCCGGCTGCGCTTCGTCGACGGCGAACTCCTGGTCGCCTGGCGGGATTCCGACGGCCTCCGCGCCTACTGGTCCGGCCGCCCCGGGCAGACCTTCGTGCCCGGCGGCGAACCCCTCGACATCGGCTACTACGGCCCCCACAACATCGGCTGGACCTCGCTGCCGCTGCCCGGCGGCGGCCGCGCCACCGGCGGCCGCGTCCTGCACGCCGGCGACACCGTGCTGCCCGCCGAACGCCCCGTGATGAGCGACGGCGTCGGCCACTGGACGTACCGCCGCGGCGCCCTCGTCGAGTACGACCCGCCGACCGGCGCCCTCGGCCGGGCCTCCGCACCGCCGCTGTTCAGCAAGGACGGCGACACCTCCGGCGCCCTCCAGCCGCTCCAGTCCCGGCTGCTGCCGATGCAGCCCGGCCTGGAACACACCCCGCTCGGCACCGACGGCGCGCTGCTCGGCGGCTGGGTCCGCACCGGCGCCGACCGGGCGACCCACCACGGCGTCGACGGCCGCCTGGTCACCGTACCCGTCGGCCACCGCCACCCCGCCGGCCGGCTCGACCTGCCCGGCGGCGCCGCCCTGACGCTGACGGCCGCCGACCGCAGCGTCGCCCTCGGCCCCGCCGACGGCGCCCACCGCACCGGCGACCGGCTCGCCGACCTCACCACCTCCCACCCCGGCCAACTGCACGCCGCCGGCACCGCCCTCGTCCCGCCGCTCGACCACTGGCACGCGCTGCGCCCCCGCGACGAGGCCGGCTCGCGACTGCTGCGCACCGTCACCGACGCCCAGGCCGCCCAACTCCTCGACGCCGCCTGGCCGGTGGACGCCAAGGACGTCGAACGCACGGGCCGCCCCGAGCTGCTGACGATCCAGGGCGCCGTCCGGCAGGTCGCCGGCACCTCGGCGAGCCACGCCGTTCCGGTCGCGGCCGTCGCCGAGCTGCTGCCCGGCCTCACCGACCCGCTGCTGCGGGCCGGCGTCGCCGGACTCGCCCGGATCGCCACCGACACCGCGACCCGCGCCGCCCGCTTCGCACCGCTCCCGCAGCCCGAGACCGAGCCCGAAGCCGCCGAGGTCGACGCCCCGGCCGCCCCCGGCCGGCCCGAGCACGGCCAGGACGACGTGCTGTTCGAGGCAGTCCGCGGTGTCTTCGGCCACCTGGACGGCTTCGGCCGGACCTGGGACCGCACGCCCGGCGAGTGGCACGTGCTCACCCACCTGCGGGCCGTCACCGAGGCACTGGCCGCCCCGCCGCAGAGCCGGCCCGACGGCTGGACGGTCGACCCCGTCCGGCTCGACCTGCCCGGCAGCCGGGCCCACAACTTCGGCTACCACGGCTGGGCCCACCTGCTCGGCCGCACCGCCCCGATGGCCGTGGCCGCCGCCACCCCCGCCACCGGCGAACCGGCCCGCGCCGCGCTCACCCTGCTGCTCACCGAACTCACCCGGGGCTGGCTCGCCGACCGCGGCCCGACGCTCCGTCAGTTCACCCTCGTCGAGGACAACAGCAACGACCGCTTCGAGGACCGGGCCGGCCAGGTGCTGCGCAACGGCGACCGCACCGTGGTGATCCTCGCCTGCCGCAACACCGGGCAGCACCTGCACTGGGCGGCGATCGAACACGACCCGGCCGGCGAGTTCGGCGCCGTCGCCGAGTTCACCGTCACCGACGAGCGGCGCGTCCACGACGACCTGACGGCCGACTGGATCGCCCGCTTCACCGAAGGCCTCGCCCAGCACGGCCCGATCGCCTGGCAGCCCGAGCAGGTCACCGCGTTCGACGCGGCCATCGGCATCGGCCGGGCCCGCGCCACCCTGGTGCTCGCCGCGCCGCCCAGCCTGTTCTCCTGGGTGGGCGACCCCACCGCCGAGCAACTCGCCCAGTACGACCTGAAGTCCGCCCAGGTCAACGCCGCCACCACCTGGCTGCGCACCGTCGACCGCACCCAGTGGGACGCCGTCATGGCCGCCCTGCTCCCCGCCGACCCCGCCCAGCTCTGGACCACCGGCCTCGCCGCCGACACCGCCGCCGCCCGCTGGCTCGAACTCCGCGGACGACTGCGAACCCTCCCCGACGAGGACCAGACCGCCGTCAACGGGACGACCGTCTTCGCCGTCGAAGCCGTCCTCAACCCGGCCACCACCGGCTGGATCGCCCGCACCACCACCCAGCGCGTCCGCCCGACCGAACACGGCCCCGAACTGCTGCCCGACGACCCGGGCGCCGTCCCCGGCGGCGGGCAGCTCGCCGGCGCGGTCGGCGCGCTCCGCTGGCTGGCGTACCGCCTGCCGCACGGGTCCGAGCTGCGCCCCGTGCTGCCCGAGGCGCTGGCCGCGATCCGCGCCCGGCTCGCCGACCCGAACCTGCTGCTCGACCTCAACCGGTACTCCACCGTCCGCGCCCGGACGCTCCCCGCCGTGCTGCGCGACCACTTCGGCCTGCCCGAACAGGACGCCGCAACGGAGGAGCCGACCGCCTGCGGAGAGGCGATCGTGCTCGCCCCCGGCCGCCGCGGCGAGACCGCGTACCTGCGGCCCGCCGCGCTCACCGGCGCCGACGACCCGCTGCTCGACCTGCTCGCCGGCCTGGTCGGCGCGCACGACGTCGCGAGCGGAGTGACCGCACTGCGCGCCCTGCTCGGCGACGACCTCACCCGGCTCACCGCCCACGGCTGCGCCGCCGACGAACCCGCCGGCTGGCCGCAGGACCCGCAGCGCAGCGCCCCCGCCCTGGTCGCCGAGGCCGCCGGCGAACTCGGACTCGGCGAGGACGCCGCCACCCTCTACCTGCAACTGCTCGCGCTGCCCGACCCCACCGACCGCAACATCGCCCGCTGGAACGGCTGGAAGCCCACCCGCTTCAAGCGCGCCCGCGCCGAACTCGCCGCCGCCGGCGCACTGGTGCTGGAGGCCAAGCGGTCCCGGGCCGGCCGCGGCCTGTTCCTGCCCGGCGGCTGGCAGGAGGCCAAGACGCCCGGCCTGCCCGTCGAGGTCTGGAAGGCCGGCCTGTACGAGATCCCGTCCGGGCACGCGATCCTGCCGCACCTCCCCGCACCCGAACTGTTCGCCCGCGCCTGGCAGCGGCTCGCCGACGGCGACCGGCCCGGCTACGAACAGCTCACCACCGACACCCGCCGGCGAGGCCGCCGATGAGCACGCACACGATTGAGGACCACGCCATGAGCACCGCCCCCGACCGGCAGCTCGTCCTGCCCGAGGACACGTACGCCGCCGAACTGGAGTTCCTCGCCGCGTACGACACCGGCCCGCGCCCGCCCGGCTGGCGGCTCACCCCGCGCGCCGTGGTCACCTTCGTCCTCGGCAGCGGCGGCGAGAAACTCAAGCACGGCCGGCGCGGCATGGTCGTCGAAGCGAAGTTCGTCGGCGACCGCGCCCTGGTCGAACGCTGCGTCGTCACGCTGGCCGGCGAACGCGGCCTGCTGCTCGTCGGCGAACCCGGCACCGCCAAGTCGATGCTCTCCGAACTCCTCGCCGCCGCCGTCTGCGGCACCAGCGCCCTCACCGTCCAGGGCACCGCCGGCACCACCGAGGACCAGCTCAAGTACGGCTGGAACTACGCCCTGCTGCTCGCCAAGGGCCCCAGCCGGGACGCCCTCGTCCCCTCGCCCGTCCTCACCGCCATGACCGGCGGCGCCGTCGCCCGCGTCGAAGAGATCACCCGCTGCCTGCCCGAAGTGCAGGACGCGCTGGTCTCGCTGCTCTCCGAACGGCGCATCGCCGTGCCCGAACTCGCCGGCAGCGCCGACGCCCAGCTGCACGCCGCGCCCGGCTTCACCCTGATCGCCACGGCCAACCTGCGCGACAAGGGCGTCTCCGAGATGTCCGCCGCGCTCAAGCGGCGCTTCAACTTCGAGACCGTCGGGCCGATCGGCGACCTCGACGCCGAGATCGCACTCGTCCGCCGCCAGTCCACCGCCGCCGTCGCCCGGGCCGGCGCCCCCTACGCCGTCGACGACGCCGTCCTCGAAGCGCTCGTCACCGCGTTCCGCGACCTGCGCACCGGCCGCTCCGTCGAAGGCTGGGACGTCGAACGCCCCTCCACCGTCATGAGCACCGCCGAAGCCGTCTCCGTCGCCACCGCGCTCGGCGTCACCGCCGCCTACCTCGACGGCACCGACACCCTCCACCACCTCCCCGGCCAACTCGTCGGCGTCGTCCGCAAGGACGACCCCACCGACACGGCCCGCCTGCTCGGCTACTGGGACGGCCCGGTCCGCCGCCGCGCCGAACAGGGCTCCGCCACCTGGCGCACCCTGTGGGACCTCCGCCCGGCCCTGGGGGACTGACCACAGTGACCACCGACGCCACCCCGCCCACCAGCACCTCACCGCCGGGGCCTGTCCACCCGGATGCGGACCCTCGCGACGACGCCCGGTCGGCCGCGACCGGGGCGCCCCCGATCGACGCTCCGGCGGAGCTCGCCCGTTCCGGCGTGGACGGCACCGGATCGACGGTCGTGGCCGACGGCGACGGCCGGTGCGCCGGCGTCGAGTCCGGGGGTTCTCCGGCGGAGGCCGTTGCCCGGCTTGCCGGTTCGGGTGTCGACGGTCCCGGGCCGTACCTGATCGGCGTTCGCCACCACGCCCCGTCGATCGCGGCCGTGCTGCCCGCCCTGCTCGACGCGGCGCGGCCGGACGTGCTGCTCGTCGAACTGCCCGAGGAGTTCCAGCCGTGGCTCGGCCTCCTCGCGGACGAGCGCACCGAGGCGCCGGTGGCGCTCGCCGCCGCAACCGCCGAGGAGGGTTCCGGCCCAGCGTTCTACCCGTTCGCGGACTTCTCCCCGGAACTGACCGCCCTGCGTTGGGCGGTCCGCCACGGCGTGCCGGTCGTGGCCTGCGACCTGCCACTGGCCCACCGTGCCGCCGAGACCCGTGCCACCGAAACCTGCGACACCGAGACCCGTACCACCGAGACCCGTGCCACCGGCCCCGCCGCGCAAGGCCTCGCCGAAGCCCTCCGCCGTCGCCTCACCGGTCGCCCGGACGAGGACCTGTGGGACCGCCTGGTCGAAGCCCCCGCCCCCGGCTGCACCCCGGAAGAAGTCCGCCGCGCCGCCCTCCTGGTCGGCTGGGCCCTGCGCCAGGACGCCCCCGCCGTCGACCCGCTCGACCTGCACCGCGAGTCGTGGATGCGCGCCCGCATCCACGCGGCGTCGGCGGACGGCCGCCGGGTCACCGCGGTCATCGGCGCCTTCCACGCACCGGCCCTGCTCGACAGTGACCGGACTGCGGGCGCTCCGTCGGCGACCGTCGCCGACCTGCCGCAGCACGTCGCGGCCGACCCGGCGTCAACGCCCGTGCCGGGGCCGGCGATCGACCGGCCTTCGGCACCCGCCCCGGCAACGGCACCCGCTCCGGCAACGGCAAGCGGACCATCGTCGGTGACCGCGTCTCCCGGCGGACCCGAGTCGTACGTCATCTCTCTCGTGCCCTACACCTACCCGCTGCTCGACGCCCGCTCCGGCTACCCCGCCGGTATTCGCGACCCGGAATGGCAGCACACCGTGCTGACTGCCGCCGGCGATCCGGAGCGCCTTGCCGCGGAGCTCACTCGTACTGCCGTGCGGATCTGTGAGGCGCTGCGCGGGCAGGGGCACCCTGCCGGGCCCGCCGATGGGCGGGAGGTGGTGCGGGTGGCCGGGGACCTGGGGCGGTTGCGGGGGTTGCCGGCGCCGGGGCGGGGGGAGTTGATCGAGGCGGTGCAGACGGTGTTGGCGCAGGGGGAGCCGCTCGGGCGTGGGCGGGCTGTGGCGCGGGCGCTCGAAGCGGTGCTGGTCGGGACGCGTACCGGTCGGCCGACTCCGGTCGCGCCCCGTACCGGTCTCGGTCCCGCCGTGGAGGCCCTGATCGCGGAGCTCGGTCTGCCCGGCGCGGCCGAACCGTCGCCGCGCGATCTCCGTCTCGACCCGCACCGTTCGGCCCTCGACGCAGGTCGTGAACTGCTGCTGCGTCGCCTGGAGGTGTGCGGCGTGCCCTACGGCGAACCGGTCGCCGTGACCGGTGCCGGCGGCGCCGACGCCGTCGGCTCGCGTTGGCGGGTGCAGTGGACGCCGGCCGTCGCCGCGATGCTGACCGTCGCGGGGATGCGCGGGGTGACGCCCGCCCAGGCCGCCGACGGGACGCTGCGGGAACGGCTGCGTCGCGAACGGGACGCGGGCGGTTCGACCGCCCGGCAGATCATCGACGGTCTCACCGCCGCCGCCGGATGCGCCCTGCCGGGCCTGAGCGCCGCCCGGCTGGACCAACTCGCCGACGAGGTACCGGCGGTGGCGTCCCTCCCCGAACTCCTCGACGGTCTCGCCCTGCTGGACCGGCTCGCCGCCGGACACCTGGCCGGGCCCGAGGCGGCCGCGCCGCTGCTCGGCCCGGCCGCCGCAGCCGCCGAACTGCTCACCGTCGCCGCCGTCCGGGGGCTCGAAGGCCTGGCGGGCTCCGAGGACGTCGCGGACGCCCGCGCCTTGGTGGAGTTCGCCCGCCGGGCCGACGCCGACGGCGGCATCAGGCTCGGCCATGTGCTGCGCCGGCTGGCCGACGACGGCTCGCCGCTGATCCGCGGCGCGGCCGGCGCGACCCGCGTACTGCTCGGCCACCAGGAGCCCGCCGAGTTCGGAGGCCGGGTCGCCTCCTGGGTGGACGCCGCCACCGCCCCGGACAGCCGGGCCGCGCTCGGCCGGTCCCTCGGCGGCCTGCTCACCGCGGCCGAGGGGCTGCTCACCGCTGCCCCGGCCGCGCTCGAACCCCTGCTGGCACGCGTCACCGAGCTCTCCGACGATTCCTTCCTGGATCGGCTGCCCGCACTGCGCGGCGGTTTCGACACGCTCAGCCCGGCCGCCCGGGACCGGCTGCTCGCCGTCATCGAGGAGCGTCTCGGCACGCACCTCGACACCCTGCCGACCGAGCTCGACCCGGCCACCCTCGCCACCTGGGCGAGAGCCGATCTGACGGCTCGTCACATCCTGGAGGCGGGCGGACTGTTGCCCGCCGCGAGCGAAGAGGCGCAGGCGTCCGACGCGGCGCAGGCGTCCGACGCGGCGCGGGCACCCGACGTGGCGCAGGCGTCCGACGTGGCGCAGGCGCCCGACGCGGCGAAGGTGCGGGACGAGCCGGTGGCACCGGCCCCCGGGGCCGTTCTCCCGCCCGCCGACCGCTGGCGGCTGGTGCTCGGCCGCCCGGGCAGCGGCCCCGGCCCGACCGGGCGGTCCGCGCGGCTCGCCGCCGCGCTCGACGAGCTCTACGGCACGGGCCGGGGCGAGGGCTCCGCCCCGGGCCCGACCGGCGACCGGCGCGGCGGCCGGGAGGCCCCGTACCCGGGCGTCCGGGAATGGTCCGAGGAACTGGTGGCGCTGTTCGGACCGGGCATCCGCGAGGAGGTCCTCGCCGCCGCGGCGGCGCACGGCCGCACCGACGTCCTGGAGGCGCTCGCCCCGGAGGCCGTCCGCCCCTCGGTCGACCTGCTGCGCACGGTGCTCCAGCACGCGGGCGGCCTGCCCGAGGCACGCCTCGCCGCGCTGCGCCCGCTGGTCCGGCGACTGGTGGACGAACTGTCGCGCGAGCTCGCGACCACGCTGCGCCCGGCCCTGACCGGACTCACCCTGCCGCGGCCGAGCCGCCGCCGGGCCGGCCCGCTCGATCTCGACCGCACGATCCGGGCCAACCTCGCCACCGCCCGGCCCGGCGCGGACGGCAGCACCGTGATCGTGCCCGACCGGCCGGTCTTCCGGACCAGGGCCGGCCGGGCCAACGACTGGCGACTGATCCTGGTCGTGGACGTGTCCGGATCGATGGAGGCCTCCACCGTCTGGGCGGCGCTGACCGCGTCGATCCTGGCCGGAGTCCCGTCCCTGACCGCGCACTTCGTGGCCTTCTCGACCCAGGTCGTCGACCTGAGCGGACGGGTGGACGACCCGCTGGGGCTGCTGCTGGAGGTCCAGGTCGGCGGCGGCACGCACATCGCAGCTGGCCTGCGGTACGCCCGCGACCTGGTCACCGTGCCGTCCCGCACGCTGATCGCGGTGGTCAGCGACTTCGAGGAGGGCTACCCGCTCGGCGGGCTGCTGGCCGAGACCCGGGCGCTGGTCGGCGCCGGCTGCCACCTGCTGGGCTGCGCCGCACTCGACGACACCGGGAAACCCCGGTACTCCAGAGCCGTCGCCGAACAACTCGTCGCCGCGGGCATGCCGGTGGCGGCACTCAGCCCGCTGGAACTGGCCCGCTGGGTGGGGGAGAAGATCCGATGACAGACACCCGATGGCCCGCCGTCGCCGCCGAGGTCGTCGCGGAGGTGGTGTCGGCCCTGTCGGCGCGCCTCCAGAAACGGCTCGACGGCGCGGCGGCCAAGCTCGCCGACCGCCCGCCGGTCCGGACGGGCGACGACTGGAGCGTGCGGATCGACGACGAGACGGTGCTGGTCCTGCACGCCCCCGACGGCACCGTCCGGACGGCCGACGACGTCCGGTGCGGCTGCCTGCTCGCCCCCGGGTGCCTGCACCGCGCCGCCGCCGTCACGGCCGCCCCGCTGGCCGCGCCCGCCGACGAGCAGACGCCGACCGGCCGGCAGACGCCCGCAGGACCCGTACCCGACACCGCAGTCGAGAAGGAGGAGCCGCTCACCCCCGCCGAGGCCGAGGCCGTCGACCGCCTGCGCCGGGTCGCGGCCGACACGCTGGCCGCGGGCATCAGCGGCGCGGGCAGCGTCCAGCAGGCCGAACTGCTGCGGACCGCCCACCAGGCCCGGCTGCTCGGCCTGCACCGGCCGGCCGCGCTGGCCGCCACGGTGGTCACCCGGCTGCGCGCCGCCCGGGCCGCCGAACCCGACCACCGGCTCGCCGACCTGGCCGCCGCCCATCGCGAACTGCTCGACGCCACCACCGTGTTCACGCCCCGCCAGGTGCGCGCGGCGGCGCGGCAGACCTACCGCGAGGTCGGCTCGCTCCGGCTGTACGGACTGTTCGCCGAACCGGTGGTGTCGGCCACCCACGCGGGCGTCACGGTCTGGGTGGTGGACGGCGCCGGGCAGCTCGCCACCGTCTCCGACGTCACCCCGCACGCCGATCCGACCGAGGCCGCGCAACTCGCCGGGGCGGCGGCCGGACGACCGGTCCGGCTCGGTGACGCGACGCTGTCGCACCGCGACCTCGCCCGGGCCGGGCTGGCCGTCCAGGGCGCCACCCGGACCGACTCCGGGCGGCTCGGCGCGGGCGCGAAGGTCCGGGCCGTGCGCGCCGCCGGGGCGGGCTGGGACGAGGAGCCCGCCGCCCGGCTCTGGGCGGAGCCGGTGCCCGCCCAGGTCGAACGGGCGCTGGCGGCCGGGCGCATCCCCCACGAGCAGCGTCCCGCCGGATCGGACCTGCTGTTCCTCGACGTCACCGTGCTCGGACCGGGGACCGTTCCCGGGTCGACCGCCCCGCAGCTGCTCGCCGAGTGCGCGGGGTCGACGGTGGCGCTGCTCCCCGCCCAGGACCATCCGAGGCTCGCATTCGCCGCCAACCTCGCGGCGCTGGCCTCCGCGCCCGGCCTGCCGCTGCGCGTGGTCGGCCGACTGGAGCGCGCCACCCATCCTCGATTGCGCCTGCTGGCCGCCGCCCCGGCCCCGGGGCCCGGCCCGGTCCTCGCCCTGCCGCCCGAGTACCGCAACCGGATCAACCTGGGCCTGGAACGCCTCCAGCACGCCGACCTGCTGCCGGACCGGCCCGAAACGCTGCCGCCGGCCGCCGCGTTCGCCCCGCAGCCGCCCTTCCACCTGCTGGCCCGCCCACTCGAACAGGCCGTCACCGGCGGGCGTCGGGCCCTGGCCGGACGCTCCGACCGGGCCGCCACCGAGGCGCGCCGACTGCGGTCGGCGGGCCTCGCCACCGCCGCCCAGCTGCTCACGGCCGTCCACGCGGCCGCCGCGGACCAGGAACGCGACGTCTTCGGCCGCCTGCACACCACCGACCACCTCGCCTTCGCCACGGCCTGGCTCGCCGCCGCCCGCTACCAGGAGGAGGTGACCACCGCGCTCTGCGCGGCCGCTTGGCCGACGGGCGCCGCGTGACGGGGGTGGGCCTCGTTCACCTCTCCTTCGGCGCGTCGTTCCGGACGGGGGCGGGCGGGACGCCGATCCCGCGTTCGGCGGGTTGGTCGAAGACGGTGGGGTGGAGGAAACGGCCCCGGTGTTCTGTGGATTTGGCGGTAACCGGGGTGACGGGGTTGGCCTGCGCCCACTTGTCGAGGCGGACGCCGGTGACCTGCCAGCTGACCACTCCGCCGGGCGGGCCGCCCGCGACGGAGAACCTGTTGCCGGAGATCCGGGCGCTGACGTGGAGGTCGGGGGCGGGGGCGTCGAGGGGGGTGAGTTGGTAGCGGAAGTGCTGGTTGAGTGCGTCGAACCAGTCGGGGAGGGTGACCCTCGCGGCTCCGGTGTCGTCGAGGGTGACGACGCCGTCGTAGACGTTCTTCTGTTCGGGTGAGGCGACGAAGGCGTGGGTGAGGGTGTTCTCGGCGGGGTCGAGCGGGTGGTCGATGACGAAGCGGGCGCTGCCGGCCGAGACGATCACGCCGTTGACCCGCAGGCCGTTGCTGATGTCCGCGCCGAGGGTGCGGCCGCTGGCCGTCAGGCCGGTCGAGCCCCAGGCGTGCACGCCCGCGTCGTACTCGCTGAGACCTTCGACGCCCGCACCGAACCAGCTGTGGCCTCGAACGGCCGGGCCCCTGTTGGGCGGGTCGGGCGAGCTGCCGCTGCCGCCGCCCCCGGGTTCCGGGTGCCCACAGTACGACTCGATGCCGACACCGTCGGAGCTGAAGGCCTCCACCGCAATGCTCGACCAGCTCGTCGCGTCGAGCGCGATGCCGCTGGTGCTGGTTGTGCGCATTCCGGCCCCGGAGTCCGAGATGCCGGAGACGCCGGTGCCGATCGTGCTGATGCCGGACACACCCGGCCCGGGGGCGGAGGTGCCCGTCACCCCCACGCCGTTCGTGCTCATGCCCGACACTCCGGGGGCGCCTGTGCCCAGGAGGCCCGCCCCGCCGGTGCTGGTGCCCGAGACCCCCGGGCCCCCGGTGCTGGTCCCGGCGACGCCCGGTCCCGGCGGGCTCGTTCCCACGACGCCGGGACCGCTGGTGCTCGAACCCGACACGCCGGGGGCACCGGTGCTGCTGCCCGACACCCCTGGACCGGCTGTCCCCGCGCCCGACAGACCGGCGCCGTGCGTGCTGGTGCCGAGGACGCCGGGGCCGGAGTCTGCCTGCCCGGACACGCCGGGGGACGCTCCGGCACCCTGCCCGGCCACCCCCACGCCGTGCGCGCTCGACCCCAGCACGCCGGGGCCGGAGTCTGCCTGCCCGGAGACGCCGGGGGACGCTCCGGCACCCGTTCCGGTCACGCCCACGCCCTGCGCGCTGGTGCCGGACACGCCGGGGCCGGCCGCTGCGTTTCCCGAGACGCCGGGGGATGTTCCGCCGCCCTGCCCGGTGACGCCCGGGCCCTGTGTGCTCGACCCGGACACGCCGGGGCCGGTGGCTGCTTTCCCGGCCACGCCGGGTTGGTCGGCGCCGCCGACTCCGAGGACGCCGGTGCCCCGGTCGCAGAAGCCCTCGACCCCGACGCCCTGGGCGGCCTCGTTGACGCCGACCACTCCCGCCGCGCGTACGTGTGTGGTGCCGGAAATCGGTGCGTCGCTGGAGCCGATCACGCCCGCGCCGAGGTCGGAGTCGCCCCACACGCCGAACTTCAACGCCGGTGATTCCTGGCCGGGGTCGAAGGTGCTCGATCCGTTCTGTGAATCAGGTGGCTTGATGGGCATCGTTCACGCCTCCTCGGGGAGGTCGTCCTGCCGGACGGGGACGGGCGGGACGCCGATCCCGCGTTCGGCGGGTTGGTCGAAGGCGGTGGGGTGGAGGAAGAGACCCCGCTGGTCGGAGGGCTTGGCGGTAACCGGGGTGACGGGGTTGGCCTGCGCCCACTTGTCGAGGCGGACGCCGGTGACCTGCCAGCTGACCCGTCCGCCCGGGGTGCCTCCCGCGACGGAGAAGCTGTTGTCGGAGATCTCGGCGCTGACGTAGAGGCCGGGGGCCGGTGTGCCGATCGGGGTGAGTTGGTAGCGGAAGCGCTGGTTGAGGGCGTCGAACCAGTCGGGGAGGGTGACCGTCGCGGCTCCGGAGTCGTCCAGGGTGACGACGCCGTCGTAGACGTTCTTCTGTTCGGGTGAGGCGACGAAGGCGTGGGTGAGGGTGTTCTCGGCGGGGTCGAGGGGGTGGTCGATGACGAAGCGGGCGCTGCCGGCCGAGACGATCACGCCGTTGACCCGCAGGCCGTTGCTGATGTCCGCGCCGAGGGCGCTGCCGCTGGCCGTCAGGCCGGTCGAGCCGCTGGCGGAGACGCCCGCGTCGTACTCGCTGATGCCTTCGAGGCCGTGTCCGAACCAGCTGTGGCCTCGAACGGCCGGGCCCCTGTTGGGCGCGTCGCCGAAGCCGATGCCACCCTGCTCGGGTTCCGGGTGCCCGCAGAAGGCCGCGACGGCGACACCGTCGTGGCTGTAGATCGCCGCCGCGGTGCTCGTGCCGGTCGTCGCGCTGAGTGCTTCACCGCTGGTGCTGGTTGCGCTCACCGCGGTCCCGGATTGCGAGGTGCCGAGGACGCCGGTGCCGGTGGTGCTGCCGCCGGACACTCCCGGTCCGAGTGCGCTGGTGCCGGAGACGCCCGGTGCGGCGGTGCTGGTGCCGGCGACGCCGGGCCCGCCGGTGCTGCTGCCGGAGACACCCGGCCCGGCCGTGCTGTTGCCGGACACCCCTGGTCCGGGCGTGCTGGTGCCGGAGATGCCGGGCCCGCCGGTGCTGCTGCCGGCGACGCCGGGACCCGGCGCGCTCGCTCCCACCACGCCCGGCCCGCCGGTGCTCGAACCCGTCACGCCGGGACTGCTCGTGCTCGTGCCCGACACCCCCGGCCCGGCCGTCCCCGCACCCGCCACGCCGACGCCGTGGGTGCTGGTACCGATGACGCCGGGGCCGGAGTCGGCCTGTCCGGTGACGCCGGCGGAGGTCCCGCCGCCCTGTCCGGACACGCCGACCCCCTGGGCGCTGGTGCCGGACATGCCCGGGCCCGCGTCGGACTCCCCGGTGACGCCGGCGGAGGTTCCGGCGGCCCGTCCGGTGACGCCGACGCCGTGGGCGCTGCGACCGAGGACGCCCGGGCCGGAGTCGGCTTCCCCGGTGACGCCTGCGCCCTGCGCGCTGACGCCGGTGACGCCGGGGCCGGTGCTCGCTCTCCCGAGGACGCCGGGTTGGTCGGCGCCGCCGATTCCGAGGACGCCGGTGCCCTGTGCGCAGAAGCCCTCCACGCCGACGCCCTGGGTGGCTTTGTTGACGCCGACGACTCCCGCCGGGCGTACGTGTGCGGTGTCGGTCATCGGTGTGTCGCTGGCGCCGATCACGCCCGCGCCGACGTCGGAGTCGCCCCACACGCCGTACTTCAACGCCGGAAATTCCTGACCGGGGTCGAAGGTGCTCGCTCCGGACTGTGACTCAGGTGGCTTGATGGGCATCGTTCACGCCTCCTCGGGGAGGTCGTCCTGCCGGGCGGGGACGGGCGGGACGCCGATCCCGCGTTCGGTGGGCTGGTCGAAGACGGTGGGGTGGAGGAAGAAGTCCTGCTGGTCCGGAGGTTTGGCGGCCACCGGGGTGAGGGGGTTGGCCTGTGCCCAGCTGTCGAGGCGGACGCCGGTGACCTGCCAGCTGACCCGTCCGGCAGGTGGGCCGCCGGCCAGGGAGAAGCTGTTGCCGGAGATCTCGGCGCTGACGTGCAGGCCGGGGGCGGGTGCGCCGATCGGGGTGAGCTGGTAGCGGAAGTGCTGGTTGAGTGCGTCGAACCAGTCGGGGAGGGTGACGGTCGCGGCTCCCGAGTCGTCGAGGGCCACCACCCCGTCGTAGACGTTCTTCCGCTCCGGCGAGGCGACGAAGGCGTGGGCGAGGGTGTTCTCGGCGGGGAGGAGCGGATGGTCGATCACGAACTGGGCGCTGCCGGCCGCGACCATCACCCCGTTCACCCGGAGGCCGCCGGTGATGTCCGCGCCGAGATCGCCTCCGCTGGCCGTCAGTCCGGTCGTGCCTCCGGTGGCGGCGATCCCGACCCCAAAACTGTGGCCGGTCACCCCGGTGCCATCGGACGAGGTGCCGGATACACCCGCGCCGGTGTGGGTGTATCCGATCACTCCCGGACCGTTGGAGCTCAAACCAAACACCCCTGCGCGGTCGCTGCTGCGGCCGAAGACACCCGGTGCGCCGGCACCGCCCGCCGCGGTGACCCCGGCCGCGCCCGGCCCGCCCGTACCGCTCACACCGACACCGCCTGCGCTCGTCCCGGAGACACCGGGCGCCGTGCCGCCGCTCTGGCCGCTCACGCCGGCGCCGTGCGCGCTCGTCCCCGACAGACCCGGACCCTGGCCGCTCGCCCCGGTCACGCCCGGGCCGGCGTCCGCCTGGCCGGACACCCCGGCCGAGGTGCCCGTGCCCTGGCCGAGCACCCCGGCACCCCGGGCGCTCGTGCCCTGCACGCCCGGCCCGCCGGAGGCCGTTCCCGAGACGCCGGCGCCGTCGGTGGCGCGGCCCAGCACCCCGGTCCCCGAGGTGCTCGTCCCCTGCAGTCCGGGCCCGCTGCCGCTCTCGCCGGCCGCACCCGGACCGCTGTCCGACCGTCCCGAAACGCCGGGGGCTGCTCCGCCGCTCTGCCCGGTGACACCGGGGGCTGCTCCGCCGCTCTGCCCGGTGACACCGGGGGCCGCTCCGCCGCTCACCCCGGTGACGCCGACTCCCTGCGCGCTGACGCCGGTGACGCCGGGGCCGGTGTCCGCCTTCCCGGAGACGCCGGGTTGGTCGGCGCCGCCGATTCCGAGGACGCCGGTGCCCTGCGCGCAGAAGCCCTCCACGCCGACGCCCCGGGTGGCTTCGTTGACGCCGACGACTCCCGCCGGGCGTACGTGTGCGGTGTCGGTCATCGGTGTGTCGCTGGCGCCGATCACGCCCGCGCCGACGTCGGAGTCGCCCCACACGCCGAACGTCAACGCCGGAGATTCCTGACCCGGATCGAACGTGCTCGTTCCGGACTGTGACGCAGGTGGCTTGATGGGCATCGATCACACCTCCTCGGCTCGGCCGGGTGCGTTCACTGGCAGACGATCTGGATGCAGTTCAGCGTGACGGCGCCCGTGTTGCCGCCACTGGTGGCATCGGCCTCGACGAAGTACTTGTTCGCGGAGTTCTTGACGGTCGTCGGCGTCACCGGTTGGGCGGGTTCCCCGAAGGCCTTGAAGTCGATGATCGGTACCGCGCCCGTCGACGCCATGTCGTTGCTCCGCAGGTGGACGCCCGGCAGCGGCACCGGTTTGGTGGGGTCGGCGGGCCGGACGGAGCCGAAGACCGTCATCGACACGATGGCGGCCCCGCCGGGGAGCACGACGCTCATGATGCCGTGCGCCTCCGCGACCGTGTCCGGTTTCTGCGCGAAGTCGTTGTTGAGGACCCAGGCGGCGGGCGGGGAAGTGTTGGGCGCCAGCACCGGGACGAGGCTGAGGACGGTCTGCTTCCCGGCGATCTTGTCGATCACCGGGTTGAGGTGGTCGTCGGCGATCGTGCGGAACTCGGCCTCCAGGTTGTGGAAGCGGATGTTGAGGCCCTTCTCGCCGCCGGCCTGGACCCGGTCCTCGTTGTCGATCCAGTCCTGGTGCGTGAACGCGGGATGGTACTCGTTGATCATGGCGGATCGTCCCTCTCCGGCCGGTGGAACGGCAGTTGGTCGTAGGTGTGGTAGGTCGGGAAGGTGAACGCGGGCAGCAGGTCCGCGTCGGCCCCGGCGAGTTCGCGGACGTGCGCGCGCAGGTCGCCGGTCAGGAACTCCACGCCGATCGGCTGGAACCAGTTGAGGACGTTCAGCACCAGGTCGTACTGGCCCTTGCCGATCACCGCCTGCGGGTCCGCGGGCCGCACCTCGCACTGGTAGGGCAGCACGGGGCTGCCCCGCAGGCAGTCGGCGCGGACCCGGACCAGACCGGGGGCGAGGCCGGTGACCGCCGTGACCGGGGCGTCGAAGGCGACGGGTTCGGCCCGGCCCGGACCGAACGGCAGCACGGACCAGGCGACCCGCACCCCGGCGTCCGGGCCGAGGGTCTGCCGGGAGGTCAACTGCGGTGGCTGCGGCGGGCTCTGGCCGAGCGGCCGCTGGTCGGCGAGCAGCAGGGCGCCGCCGGCCTCGGGGGCGGCGAGCAGGCACGGCGGGTAGGGCGCGGCGGCGGGGGAGGCGGCCAGCGCGCGGCAGTCGTCGCCGGCCGCGAACGGCAGCGGCAGCCACTGGCCGTCGGCGGTGTCGAGGACGTGCACCCGTCCGCCCGTCCCGCCGAGGCCGGCCGTCGCCACGTACAGGTGGCGCTGGTCGGTGGCCGGGCAGATCGCCACCGGGGCCGTCCCCGGCGGGAAGGCGGTCAGGGTGGTGTCGGGCACGGCCGCACCCGGCCGGTAGACCTGGAGCGCGCCGCGGCCCGCCCCGGTGGCCCCGGTGTCCACGCCGACGTAGAGCCTGCCGTCGGTGGGGCCGTACGCCGCGCACAGCACCCGGGCGGCGTCGGGGACGGCGACCGGGCCGCCGTGCAGTGTTCCGGCCTGCCGGTCGACCAGGCAGAACCGGGAGCCGTCCAGGAGCACGGCCAGCAGTGGGCCGCTGCCGGCGGCGACGGCGCCGGGCGGGCCGGGCAGCGGCAGGTCGAGGAGCTGGGTTCCGGACTGCGGGTCGTAGGCGCGCAGGGTGCCGTCGGTCGCGGTCAGGTAGAGCCGGGTGCCGTCGGTGCCGAGGGCCACCGCGTCCGGGGTCGCCAGCGGCGTGGCGGCGAGGGTGCCGGGGTCGAGGGCGACCACCCGGCCGCGCTCGTGGGCGACGAACAGCCGGCCGCCGACGAAGGCCAGCGAGACGGGCAGCGGCCCGGTGCGGACCGCACCGGCGAAGGCGGGTCGGGGCATTGCTCCGGGCGGCGCGGACAGGTCGTACGCGACGATCCGGTGGCTGCCCCGGTCGGCCAGGAAGACCCGGCCGCCGTCGGGCCGGAAGCAGGCGGCGGCCGGTGCCGCACGCGGGCCGACGGCGACGTCGATCCCGGTCTCCGTGGTCAGTTCGGCCGCGGGTGGGCTCGGTGTCACCGTGAGCTGCTCGCCCGCCGCCACCGCGAGCCGGACGGAGCCACGCCCGCCGACGGTGGCCGGGGCCTGTACGGCGATGTGGTCGAAGCCGGCGGCGAACGCGCGCGCGGCCAGTGCGGCCGGGGTCAGCGGGAACGGGTGACCGACCGTGACCGGCTTGTCGTCGCGCAGCACCAGGACCCGGCCCTGGCCGGCCAACCCGGGGTCGGTCGGCTGGTGGGCGCTGACGACGGTGAGCGGTGCGGTCCGGCCGAGGCCGGCCAGCAGCCGGTCCAGGGCGGCTCCGGCGGCGGGCTGCATCCGACGGTTGTCCGGGTCGGAGCCATAGTCGACGGGGGCGGGTTCGGCGCCGAGGTCGTCGGTGCGCACCTGCAGGTACGCGGCGTCGAAGTCCTCCGTGACGGTGCCGGCCGCCTCGGCCTCGGTCGCGCCGATCCGGCCGTCGCGTCCGATGCTCTGCCCGGCTGTCAGCAGGTCCTCGGGCAGGCCGATCCGCAGCGGCAGACGGCCGCCACGGGTGTGTCCGGCCCGGGTGACCTCGACGCCGACGGTGACGTCGCCCGCCGCCGTCGCGTGCAGGGTCGCGGTGTCGGCCGGACTGCCGGGGGAGACGTCGGCGGAGCCGGGGCCGTCACGGGTGACCGACCAGTGGACGACCGCGCCGGTCGCCGCCGATACCGGCGGGTCGAGGGCGAGAGCGGCGCTCTGGCCCTGGACCGGGGGGAGTCCGGCGGTGACGGAGATCGCGAAGGCGTCCCCGGGCGGCTGGGAGGCGTGGATCCGGTCGTCCGGCCCGCAGGAGACCCAGCCGAAGCCGGCGGCGTGCGCGTGCACACCGAGCTCGGCGGTCGGGACGGTGCTGTGGCGCAGGCTCAGGGCCCGGCCGACGGCGTGCAGGCCGGGGCCGGCCGGGTCGTAGGCGTGCAGCACGGTCAGCTCGCCGCCCTGTGCCTCGGGCAGCCCGGCGAGCCGGGCGAGCAGGGCGTCCAGCGCCTGTCGGGTGGTGAGCTGCATCAGCCGGTTGTCGTCGTTCCCGTCGAAGCCGAGGCCCAGCGCGTTCCGGTGGGCGGAGATCCACAGCGGGTCGAAGTCGGGCTCGTCCGCGGCGGTGCCGACGGCCTGCTCCTCGGTGGGCAGCGGGTCGCCGTCGGCGGCGATCCGCCGGCCGGGGGTGAGCCGGGGCGGCAGCACCCGCAGCACGGCGGAGCCGGAGGCGATCTCGGCGGTGGTCTCGTCGACCACCAGCAGGTCGGAGCCGCCGCCCGCGAGCCGGTTCAGGGCGTCCTGCAGGTTGTCGGGGGTGGGGAGCAGCCAGCTCTGGAAGATGGCGAGCCGGTCGCGGTACTGCTCGTCGCTCTCGCCGGTGACGGGGGCGAACGAGGTGCGGGCGAGGTCGGAGATCCGGACTTCCTCGACCAGCCCGAGGTAGGGCGCGTCGGTGGTGGAGCCCCCGGCGGTCTCGTGGCCGGTGCCGATCACCAGGGGCTGCCCGGAGGTGAGCGGGCCGAGCTTCGCGATCGGGACCCGGTTCACCTCGGCGCCGTCGAGGTACAGCCTGGCGTCGGCCCCGGGGCCGGAGCGGCGCAGGGTGGCGGCGAGGTGGTGGAAGCGGCCGTCGGCCAGGTCGAGGTCGGCGAAGAGATCGGTGTCGGCGGTGCCGTCGGAGACGGTGAAGCGCAGGTTGTGGTCGATGCCGCGCCAGGTGCCGAGGGCGAGCGACCAACCGCGCGGCGGGCCGGACGAGCTCGGCGGATCGCGGCGGGCCAGCACGGCGCCGGGGCCGGTGACGGTCCGGTCGGGGCGGACGACGGCCTCGACGGTGAAGTCGGCGGTGAGGTCGGGCAGGTCGGTGACGGTGACGGCGCCGCCGGGCGGGCCGAAGCCGAAGGCGGGCCCGAACCGGCCGGGGCGCCCGGGCCGTGCGTTGCCGGTGACGGTGGTGCGGGCCGGGTCGAGGTGTCCGCTCGCGTCGACGGGCGCGGGTCCGGCGAGGTGGAGGAGCGCGAGGGTGTGCACGTCCGGTTCGTGCCGCTGCGGCGGGAAGCGGGGCGCGCCGAGGTCCTGGCCGAGCAGGTCGAGTCCGGCGCCGCGGGCGTGCTGGGCGAAGCGCTGGCGGGCGACGTCGGCGGCGCGGCGGTCGAGGTCCTGGTGGTCGCGGCCGATCGTCCACAGCAGCCGGGCGAGGGTGCCGAGCAGCGCGGTGAGCTGCCAGTCCTCCGGGCCGGTCGGCGCGGGCGGCTGCGGGGCGAGCCCGGTGATCCGCAGGCCGGGGCCGAACTCGGCTGCGGTACCGGGGAGTTCGACGGCCAGCTGGTCGCCGCCGGGCCATCCGGCGGGGAAGGTGACGTCGGCGTGCTCCTGCGTCGTGCCGGGGGCGGTGCTGCGGGTGAAGGTGACGCGGACGGTCGTCGGTTCGGCGCAGGTGTGCGCGGGGGCGAGCAGGTGGCGCGGGGCCTCCGGGTCGCGGCCCCAGCGGGACCGGTAGGCGGACAGGCCGTCGTACTGCGGCTCTAGGACGCCGTCGGTGCCGGCGGTGAGCGGCAGGGCGAGACGCTCCAGGCCCCGGGCGTAGGCGGGCGTGAGGCCGCCGGCCATCACGTCCAGGAAGTCGGCGGTCATGCGCTCACCACCTGAAGGTCGATCAGCGGGCTGTCGAGGTCGAAGGCGGCGATCTCGTCGGCGGCCAGGGCGAGGTTCTCGCCCACGGACAGCTCCCGGGCGTCGCCGTAGACCGCGCCGCCCTGGCCGACCTCGCCGAAGACGGGGGCGCCGCGCCGCAGGCGCAGGTTCTGCACGTCGGCGACCCCGGCGACCGACCGGGCAGTGAGCACCAGGTCGGAGTGGAGCAGGCCGCGGCCCAGGCGCAGCCGCCCGACGGCGGTCTGGACGGCGTCCAGGATCTCGCCGCGGATGGCGTCGGCGTCGTGGCCGGGCTCGACCACCAGGGTGGCGCGCAGGCCGACGTCGACCTGGTTGGCGGGCCTGAGGTCGGGGAAGATCGAGACCGGCCGCCACTGGCGCACCACGTCGACCACGGCCGGGCGGACGGCCGGGACGTCGCCGTCCTCGGGGAGCCAGGGCCAGCCCGGTTCGACGGCGACGACGATGTCGAAGAAGTACGGGGAGCCGGTCTGCCGTCCGGCGGTGAACCGGTGCTGCCCGAACGCGTAGGTGTTGAAGGCGGCGGTCGACGTGTCGATGCCGCCGAGCGGGTCGAACAGGGCGGCGTCGCGCACCCCGGGGATGTCGAGGAGCTCGCCGAGCACCGCGTCCTGGGTCCACACCGTCCGGGGCACGCCGAGCAGCCGGGCGCGGTGGACGTCGTCGGGCTCGTCCAGCTCGCCGCCGGTGATCGGCCCCCGGGCGGTGACGGTGACGATGGCGGGGCCGAGGGCGAGGTGCACCTCGGCCCAGTGCGGCTCCAGTTCGAGGTCCGCCCCGTCGGGCGGGTTGCCGCCGGGCCCGCGCTGCACCGCGCGGACGCCGACCGTGGCGGTGGGGGAGGCGGCGTCGAGGGTGGCGGAGGCGGTGGTGCGCAGCTCGACGACGGTCCGGCCGGCGGCGGGGACGGTGCGGACGGCGGCGCCCTGGGGGACGACGACGGCGCGGTCCGGGCCCTGGTCCTTCACGGTCAGGTCGACCTCGCCGGTGGCCCACAGCTGCTGCCGGGGCCGGCCGAGGTCGAGGCCGAGCAGAGTGAGCGCCTCGCCCTGCGCGGTGGTGACGAAGTTGGCGTAGTACTGGTTCTCCAACGCGCGCCAGAGTTCGTGGACGTGGACGGCGGCGGCGTCGAGCACCTTGCGCAGCGCCGAGCCGGAGCTCAGGTCGACGTCGCTGCCGAACATGGCGCGGGCGCGGGCCTGCTGGTCGGCGACGATCCGGTCGATGCCCTTGAGGACGAAGCCGTCCGCGGTCACGCCGTAGCCGTCGTCGGCGGGCGGGTCGGGGCCGACCGGCTCGGTGGGAGGGGTCTGGTCAGTCAAGGCGTCCCCCTGAGGTGAGGGTCAGCGTGGAGCCGGCGACGGTGTCGAGGATCGCGTGGACGGTGTACCGGCGGCTCGCCCGGGCCGTCGCGACGATCTGCTGGAAGGCCGCCGGGTCGAGGTCGGGCCGCAGTTCGAGGAAGCGCGGGTCGTCCTCGAAGAACACCTCCCGGACGTCGGTGACCCGGCGGTCGGCGGCCAGGCAGCGGACGAGTTCCATCCGCAGGTACTCCTTGCGGGCCGGGAGGTCGAGCGCGTAGCGGCCGAGGGAGAGCCGGTCGAAGCCGAAGCCGGTGTTGAGCCGGTCGCTGCCGAGCTGGGTGTCGACGGCCAGCAGCAGCGCCTGGACGAGGGCGTCGGGGCCCGCGTTCTCGGCGGGGCCGCCGGTGGCCGGGTCGGTGACCAGGTCGCCGTCGTCGAGGGCGAGGCCGCGGCCGAGGCTGGGCGCGCCGGAGCCGTCCGTCGGCGCCGTACCCGGCAGGTCGGGGTAGCGGGCGGCCAGCACGGCGGGGTCGGTCAGCACGCCCGGGTCGGCGAGGACGGCCGGGTCGGCGAGGACGGCGGGGTCGACCGGGGCGGTGGGGTCGCCGGGGAGTGTCATGTCAGCTCGCCTCCAGGATCTTCTGGCCCGCGTCCGCGATCGTCCAGCTGCCCTTTCCGGTGCCGCTCACGGTGTCGCCGGTCGCGGTGTCGAGCAGCACCGGCTGCTCGGCGACGGTGAGCTTCGCGGTGCGGCCCACCGGCCGGGTGGGTGCGGTGACGCAGGGCTGCGGCTGCCCGTTCGGGAGGGTGGCGGGGCAGGGGGTGATCATGCCGGGGACGGGCGCGGCGGCGCTCCCGAAGGCGAACCCGGCCTCCGCGCCGGACAGCAGGGCGCCCGCTCCGCCCACGGTGAGCGCGGTGCTGCCCGGCCCGGGCAGCCGGCACGCACCGCCGTGCACACAGGTGATGACTGCTCCTTCGACCAGGACGAACGACATCAGCCGATCGCCACCTTCCCCTGCTTCAGCGTCAGGCCGACTCCGCCGGCGCTGACGCTCGCCTGTTCTGCGGTCACGTTCAGTTCGGACCCTCCGACGGCCACCCGCACCTGGTCGGCGGAGACCGTGACGGAGGTCCCTCCGGCCGTCACCGTCACCTCGGCGCCGGCCGCGGCGGTGAGGTCGACGTCGCCGCCCGGGCCGATCCGCAGCGCGGTGCCGGAGGCGTGCGAGAGCTGGAACTCCTCGGCGGCGCCCTCGGTCGGCCGGTCCCCGACGGCGGAGCAGGCGGCGGCGCCGACCACCACCTTCAGCCCGGCCGCCTCGATCACCCGGCGGCCGTCCGCCGCGGTGAGGTCGTTGGCGCCCTTGCCGATCGGGCGCGGGTTCGGGCCGGGCGAGATCGCGGTGGGCAGGCACAGCCACCAGTCGCCGGCCTTCGCGGCCGGGCGGGCCATCGTCGGCTCGTTGCTCCACAGGAATCCGCCGACCACCGTGTCGGCCCGGGAACCGCGGACGCCGTGCAGCAGCGCGCGCATGCCCGGGTACACGGGGACGCTCAGGCCGGTGTTGTACCAGGCGAACGGCGCCGCCAACGGCTTGCCGTGCAGCACCGGACCGCCGGGGATCACGGCGAGGTCCACGCTCGGCGCGGCCGCCGGCGGGCCCGCGCCCTGCCCGTACCGGAGATCGGCGACCCGCCGGTCGGGCTCGGCGGCGGAGACCTCGCCGACGTCGACCGACGGCGAGACGGCGCGGGCGTCGCGGATGCGCTGCGAGATCGCCTCGACGACCGCGGCCGGGCTGCCCCGGCGGGCCGCCTCGGTGTTCCGGCGATTCGCGTCGTCGCTCCCGCCGCCGCCGAGGCCGAGGCCGCCCGGTGCGGGGGTGAAGGCGGCCGCCCGGCCGGTGCAGACGTAGCCCTCCCGGGAGGAGGAGTGGGTCAGCTCGATGATCCGGTAGCCCCGCAGCGGGTTCTCGAACCCGGCCACGCCCGCCGCGACCAGCTGGCCGGCCCGCAGCTCCGGCGTGCCCAGCACGGTGAAGTCGAACGCCGCCACCGAGACGTCGTCGGGCAGGTCGCCGGCGACCCGCAGCGCGCCGGCGGTGGCCGCCCGGACCGGCCGGAACGACGCCAGCCGGGCGACCGTTCCGGTCGCGGGCGCGATCAGCGCGTCCTCGCCGGCCAGCGCCGACAGCGCGGCCGACGGGTCGGCCGGGACGGTCGGGCCGGGCCCCTGCGGTGGGTGGGCGACGGCCGTGCCGAACTGCACGGTGCCGTCCTGCACCAGGAACTCCGCCCCGCAGTCCCGGGCCAGGTCCGACAGCAGCTCGAAGTCGTTGGGGCCGTCCAGGTTGAAGTCCTGCGCCTCCCCGGCCGGGGAGGCGCCGGCCGCGAGGGTGCCGCCGCTGCGCTCGACGATGGCCGCGGCGGCGGCGGCCGGCGTGGTCTGCACCGAGTGGAAGTGCACGAGCCCGTCCCCGTCGGTCGCGCCGGTGGCGGTGAGCAGCCGGTGCGCGGCCTCCTCGTCGCCCGTCAGGCACACGCCGAGCGGCGGGAACCGGGGCGAGACGCCGATCCCGGTCACCCGGCCGCGCAGCACGGCCTGCCGGGAGCCCGGCGCGTCCAGGTACCCGAGGGTGATCACCACCGGCACGCCGCCGCCCGCCCCGCCGCGCCTGTCGTCCAGCGCGCCCGAAAGCGCCCGGTGGGCGGCCAACGGCAGGGTGGCCAGCTCGACGGTGAAGCCGCCCGCCCGGCCGAGCGCGTGGTCCACGGTGATCGCCGCGTCGCTGAGGATGCCCGCGGACGTGGCGTCGTCGGACACCGTGAGGCCCAGCGTCGGGAACGCCACCCGGTACCAGAGGATCACGCCCATCGCTGCGCCACCCCGATCACGATCTCGGTGCCGTAGTGGCCGGGCCCGTTGAGGTTGCCCCGGGCCACCTTGGCGGTCAGCAGGCGGATCGCCAACTGTCCTGCGGTGTGGACGAGTTCGGGTTCGACGACGAGCTTGCGCAGGAACACCGTGCGCGGCCCGGCCGCCCCCTGGCGGACCACCCGGAGCACCAGGTAGCCCGGCGGCGTCACCGCCGTGGGCGCCGGGGCGGGGGCCGTCAGGTCGTACAGCGTCTCCGGCGGGTCGGAGTCGGGGGCGTCCAGCTCGGCGTACAGGCCGAAGTCGTAGACGGTGGCGCCGACCGGGCAGCTGAACGCCTGCGGAAGGCCCTCGTCGGGCTCCACCGGCAGCCGGTCGAACTCCGGGGCCGGAACGGTCGGGACGGCGGACGTGGTCACAGCTTGCCTCCCAGCTGGCGGCGGACGGGAACCATGTCGCTGACGGTGGGCACGGCCGCGATGCCGACCGCGAGCAGCATGTCGGCGGCCTCGCCGATCAGCGCGGACAGGCTGGACCGCGGGACCTGCTCCAGGGTGATGTTGGCATCGATCGCGTCGCGCTTCCGGTTGGACTGGGTGAACCGCAGGCCGGTGATCTGCATGTCGAGGCTGATCGTCATCCCGCACACCACCGGGAGCCCGGCCAGGTTCATCAGCGGAGCGGTGGCGGGCGCCAGGGCCCGCGAGGTGAGCGCCAGCGCCTCCAGGCCCTTCTTCACCAGCAGCCTGGTCCGGCCGACCAGCACCGCCTCGACCGTGATGGTCCTGGTGGTCGGGGAGACCAGCTGGGCCAGCCGGCTGCCCGCGATCCGGGCCACCTGGTAGCCCTCGTCGACGGTCAGGCTGGTGACGGTCAGCAGCGGCACCGGGCCGATCAGCACGGGGACGTTCAGGCCGGACAGCATGACGGGCCTACCTCTCCGGTTTCGGTACGGCGCGGCGGCGCAACGGCGGCTGCTCGGCGGGGGCCTCGGCGGGCTCCTCCGGCAGTGGCTCCCCCTCCGTGCCGACGCGGACCTGTGCGGACGGCGCGTCCACGTCCGCCGAGACCCGTACCTGCGGCGCGGCGACCGGCCGGCGGCCCTTGACCCTGGTCCGGATCCAGGTCTGAATCTCCTCGATCAGCCGTGCCTCCAGGGCCTGCGACCTCGCGAGGTCCGCCGGGTCGGGGTAGTAGAACCGGGCGTTCGGCCAGCTCGCGAAGGTGTGCTCGCCCTTGGAGGCGTTGGCGGACGCGTCCATCAGGCGGAGGTAGTCCCGCTTGACGGCGAGGCTGTTCTGCTCGGCGGCGGTCAGCAGCTCGAAGCCCTCCATCCGGGTGATCCGGCTCAGCGCGACGATGTGGTCCACCTCCAGCCGGCCGGAGGAGACGCGCAGCGTGCCGACCTGGTCGATCTCGCCGGACGCGATGACCTCGGCCCGCTCCCGGGACGCGTTGAAGACCTGCCGCATCCGGACGAGCGGATCCACCCGGAGGGCGATCACGACCTCCTCGGCCTGCGCCATCGCGCGGTGCGCCTCGGCGATCTCGCCCTGCTCGGCGGCCCGCTCCCGCACGCCGCCCGGGCGCGTGACGAACTCCCCGGAGAGCCGGTCGAGTTCCGCCCTGATCTTCGCGATCCGGGCGTCGTCCCGGGCCCCCGTCGGGGTCTTCGGCCGGGCCCGCAGCTCCCGCAGCAGCGCGTCCCGTTCCGCGTACAGCGCCCGCAGGCGTTCGCTCGCCTCGGCCAGCGCCTTCCCGGCCCGGAGCTGCTCCGGGGTCGGCGGGCGCCAGGCGTGCAGCTCGGCCACGATCTCCTCGAACGCCGCCGACCGCTCCGCGGCGAGCCGGTCGACGTACCGCATCGCCACGGCCTCGTCGATGCCGCGCTCCTCGGCGATCCGGACGATCTCCTTCACCCGGGTGTACGCGGTGGTGATCGCCTCCTGCTCCGCCGGGCTCAACCGCGTGATGTCGCCGAGGAGTTCGGCGATCCGGGCCTCGCCGCGCAGGGCTTCGACGGTGGCCACGTGCTTCTTGGCGAGGTAGTACATCGCCTCCATCGGCCCGGTCGGGTCGACCAGGAAACCGCCGTGGAGCCGGCCGGCGAACTCGCCCAGGACGCGCTTGAGGCCCTGCTCCGCCGCGGCCCGCGCCTTCAGCACCTCCGCGAGCCTCGGCTCCAGGCCCTCGACCTCGTCGATCTTCTCGACCAGGTCCCGGTAGCGGGCCGTCGCCGTCGCGGCGTCCCTCGCTTCGCCGAACTCGTGCAACTCCTTCCGGAGGCCGAAGAGGCCCTTGGCGTTCGCCCCCCGCCTCAGCAGGGTGAGTGTCGACACGTGGAGTTCCAGGGCCACCGAGGCCACGGCGACGGCGACCCAGAACAGCGAGGGCCTGTTCTCGATGAAGCTCAGGTCGTACTCGGCGGACGCCTCCTGGTACTCCTCGATCGCCCGCACCGCCTGGGCGGTGGTGATCGCGAGGTTCGCCAGTACGGCGGCGGCGGCGACCCACCCGCCGACCGGTACCAGCGCCGCGAG
Organism: Kitasatospora sp. NPDC059795; assembly: GCF_042732175.1. NCBI lineage: Bacteria > Bacillati > Actinomycetota > Actinomycetes > Kitasatosporales > Streptomycetaceae > Kitasatospora > Kitasatospora sp. NPDC059795. The sequence continues at coordinate 15,195 of NZ_JBHWID010000016.1, read as the reverse complement.
CAGCAGCGTGATGGCGAGGGTGGCCGCCTCGGTGAACAGGTGGTACTTGCCGATGGCCTCGATGTGGTGGTCGACGATCCAGGCGTAGACCGTCCCGTCCTTGACGCCCAGGCTGCGCTTGGTCGCCTCCACGAGGCCCGGCTGGCTGAAGACGCGTTCGGGATCCTGCGCCAGGTCCTGCCGGACGGTCTCCCCGTCGGCCTGCCGCCGGTCCGCGACCTCCAGCAGGTAGGCCCGGGCGGCGTCCGCGTCGAGGTGGGAGAGCTTCGCGCGGTCGGTGCCCCGGCCCAGCCGCTCGGGGTCGACCAGCAGGTCGTGCTCGGAGGCGCTCGCGGTCTCCCGGTCGGCCCGGGTGCGCAACTCGGCGGCCTCGATCCGGTTCAGGCCCTCCGCCGGGACGTAGATGCCGGGGGAAGGGGCGTAGCCGACCTCGGCCTCCAGGTGGACGGCCCGGGCGTACTCGGCGGGGGCGGACGTCCACGCGATCGCGGCGACCATCGTCTCGACGTACCCGGGGGTGCGCAGCCTGCGCCGCTCCTCCTGGAGCTGGTGGTCGACGTGGGCGAGGACGTCGAGCGCGATCCGGACCGCCTCGGCGCGGAACTGCCCCAGGTAGGCCTTCACCGCGGCCTCGAACGCCTCCTCGGTGAGGCCGAACCGGGTGAGCGCCTCGGCGAGGCGCCGGTGGGCCTCCATCAACTCGGCGGACGGCGGCGGGGGATGCTCGGCCATGCCGAAGGCCTGCTGCTCGTCCAGGTTCTTCGAGGTCCGCCACAACAGGTAGAGCTCCTCGCGGCCGAACAGCGAAGCCGCCGCAGCCTCGGTCCGGGCGGTCTCGGCCTCGCGGGCGCGCTCGTCCGCCAGGAACCGGTCGACCGAGGCGTCCAGCTCCGTCCAGTTCCCCGGCTCGGCGGTGACGGTGTCCAGGTAGGCGGCCCGCTGCTCGGGCGTCATCGCGGCGAGCCTGCGCCCCAGCCGCACGGACGCGGTGAGGTCCGGCACGGACAGCGGCCGGTCGTCCACCAGGAGGGCCCGCCGGACGTCCTCGGGCAGGTCCGCGACCTCCCGGCGCAGGTGCTCCTCGACGACATCCGCCCGCACGCCGCGCCGGCGGGCCGCCGCCTCCGGGCCGGTGCCTGCCTTCGTGCCCGGCGGCAGGCCCATCGCCTGTCGGAGCCGCTCCTCCGTCTCCGCCTCGATCTGCTGCCGCTCGGCCTCGGGCAGCAGCTCCGTCTCGGTCTCGGTGGCGTCGGTGACGGTCAGGTCGAGGTAGCGGCGGTCGGCGTCCTGCTTGGTGACGGACCGCCCGCGCTTGTCCGTCCAGTGCCACCAGGCCAGCCGCCGCTCCACCTCCTGCCGGTCCGTGATCCGGTAGTACTGGCGGACGAACTCGCGCAGCAGGTCGTCCGGGCCCATCTCGTGGTCCACCCGCACCCGGAACCGCAGCCGGGTCGGCCCGCGCACCGCACCCGCCGTCGTCCGGCGCTTCGCACCGGGCCCGGCCCGGTCGGCGGCCCGCTCCCGTCGCGGCAGCCGATCGGGCGGCGGCGGGGGAGCGGCGGTCTCCGTGCCCTGGTCCGTCGCCGACTCCGACAGCGAGAACGCCAGCAGCGGGCCACCGCCGGCCGGCGGGCCGGCCATCGGCGCGGGCGGCGCGGGGGCCGCGGCGGCCAGGAGGTTCGCCCCGGCCAGTGCCCGGCCGACCGCCTCCAGCAGGACCTGCTCCACCTGGCGCGCCACGTCCGGGGGCAGCTGCACCGGACCGGCGTCGAAGACCACCGCCTCCGGAGGGTGCACCCGGACCCGCCGCAACTCGGCACCGCTCATGGCTCGTCCTCCAACTGCGGCAGCCGGCCCGCCAGTTCGGGCTGCTCCTCGGGCTCCGGCTGCGCCGGCTCGCACGGTGGGCGGTGCACCCGGTGCGCCGCCAGCAGCTCCCCGGCCTGACGGAGCCGGGCGGCGAGCGCCTCCTCGACCGCCCGGCCGAGCTCGGCCAGCCGGTCCGGCGACGGCGTGCCGACGACCGTCACGGTGATCGGGAACTCCCACTCGACCCGGGGCATGCGCTCGGCTCTCCTTCGCCCCTCGACGGCTCAACTCAGCGCCCGGTAGAGGGCGTCGTAGACGGTGTCGGCCGCGACCGCTCCGGTCTCCCGGTCGGTGCCGCCGGCCAGCACCACGTGGATCGGGAAGACGTAGTGGATGTCGGCGCCCCCGATCGCCTCGTCCGGTCCGGTCGCCCCGATCGCTCCGGTCTCCCCGATTGCTCCGGGCGGCGCGACGGCCTGCCCGCCGTCCGGTTCGGGCATGGCGCCCTGGTACCCGTCCGACATGGGATCCTCCTTCCGCGCGGCTGACGGCCGGTCAGCCCGGCAGGGCCGGAACTGCCTGCAGGCAGACGCAGTTGAACGTGGTGGTGGGCACGCCGTCGATCACGATGGTGGTGGCGACCGAGGTGATGTAGCAGTCGTTGAAGGCGATGCTGTTGAAGGTCCAGTCGTTCCCCTTGGCCTCCTGCACCGCGATGGTGAACGCGGTGCTGTTCAGCGCCATCGTGGTGAGGGTCGCCACCGCCGTGCCGATCGCCTTGACCGCCATGGTGAAGGTGAACGCCTGCGGCTGGACGATGTGTGCGACGTTGTCCGCTTCCAGCGAATGCAGCGGCTGGACGGGCACGTTGAAGGTCGGGTTGAACGAGTCGATCGGCGTCACCGCGATGCCGTTCAGCATCACCGTCAGCCGGGTGTCCCATTTCAGGGCGTCGGGCATGGTGTCTCACTCCTTCTGGTCGTCCCGCTCGCTCAGCCCTTGAGTACGAGGTCGATCGTCAGCCGGTGGATCGCTCCCGCGTAGACCACCTCGACGGTCATGTCGACGGACCGGTTCGCCCGGGCGGTGGTGATCTCCTGGGCCTCGACGGTCGTGAGGTCCGCCGGGTCCTTGTCCATCAGCGTCAGCAGCGGGACGACCACGCCGAATCCGTCGATGACCTGCCGCGCCACCAGCGGCGACAGCACCGCCTGCACGACCGTCTCGACGGTCCGGAGCCCGACCCGGGACAGGCGCACGTTGCCGATCGCCGGGATCAGGGCCGCCTTGATCCGGAAGTTGATGTCGTCGAGGACGCGGACGATGTCGATGTACTTCTTCTCGTGGCTCCAGTCCGAGGTGTAGCCCTCGCCGAGGTACAGGGCCTGGCCGGGCAGCAGCACCGGCCTGGTGATCCAGTTGACCCCGACCTGGTCGAAGGCGTCGATCTCGTTGTCCGAGAAGACGTCGGGCATCGCGACGCTGATCGGCTTGAGCAGCAGCGAGATGTGCGGCTCGCAGCCGGCGATGACGCCGGCCAGTGCCGCGGCGACGTCGTTCGGAGACTTGTGGGCGATCAGCACCATCCGCTCGTCGATCAGCGGCGCGACGACGAGCTTGCTCAGATCCTCGGTCTTCACGCCCTGGTCGAGCATGGCCACGCCGATCCGCTCCTTGCCGTCACCGAGATCGGCCGTCACATGGTTCTTCAGCTTCGTGAGGGTGTCCGAGTTGTCCGAGGTGAGCGGGGTGCGGGCGAGCAGCACGATCTGGACGTCGAGCTTGTCGACCGCGGTCAGACCGTCCTCCCACTTGGGGGAGTCCGGCACCAGCGGGACGCCCCAGACCACGGTCGGGGGCGGGGTCTGCGCGAACGCCGTGCGGATCGCGCTCGTGAGCTCGCTGTCGCTCTCCTGGGTGACTTTCGTTCCGGCGCTGTAGTCGGCGCTCAACGCGCTGTCCAGGGTGAGGCCGAAGGTGGGGCTGTTCCCGGTGGACGTCGCGGTGGCGGCGGTCACCGTGCGGACCTCCGACTGGACGTGGCCGGGCTGCGTGGCGTCGGTGAACCGCACCAGCACCGGTGCCGGAACCTTCGCCGCCGCGGTGGCCGTCTTGTCTCCTTTGGAGGCCTTCGCCGTCAAAGTGGTCCCGCCGAGGGACTTGAGCTTCTCCGCGGCCGTGACCGGCGAGGTGAACCGCACCGGGTCCGGGGTCGGCGTACCGAATCCGGCCCGGCCGACGATGGCGATGTTGCCGAACGCCCGCACCGCCGGTGCGAACAGTTCGCTGCGGGTGTTGACCGTGATGTATGTGACCGGCATCGACCGCTCCCTACGTGATGCGGTGACGACGCGTCAGTCCGGGCCGATCCGGTGCCGGACGACAACTCGCCCGGGGCGGTCCCGGCTGACGGGCTTCGAAGGTGGTCTGCAGGTTTCGGGTCTTCAGGTCTCAGGGGCGCCCTCTCGCTCAGGTCGTGGTCTCGAATGCGGCTACGAAGCCGTCCGTGGCCAGCAGGTCGGTCACCTGCTGCTCCAGGCCGGCGGGTTCGGGGTTCGGAAACGTCGCCGCCCGGGGGAAGACCGCCAGCCATGCGCCGGCGGCCAGCACCGCCCCGCCGTCGTACTCGTCGGGGTGCGGACGGGACTCGTCCAGCGCCTGCCGGCTCTGCACCAGACGGCGCAGCGCACCGGCGAGGTCGTTGAGGTCGGGGAAGACCAGCGCCGAGATGCGCAGTCGGAAGGTGCGGCCGGGCGCGGTGGGGTCGAACGGCGGGGGCTGCGCGTAGTGCAGCCGGTAGAGCCGGGGGAACTCCGCCTGGAGTTCCTGGTAGTCGGCCACCTGGGCACGGCGCATCAGGTCGGCGAGGTCGAGGAAGGCGAACCGGGCGGCGAACTCCTGCTGGGAGAGCCCGGTGAGGTCCTCGGAGGCGAGGGCGTCCAGCGCGCCACTGGTCAGCGCGACCTGGGCGGTGACCCGGGTGTCCAGCGCGACGTCGATCCAGAGCGGCGGGCCGGTGCGCGGGACCTCCAGGACCGCCCGCGCCTGGGCGGTGTCGGGCAGCAGCTTCTCCCAGTTCGCCCGTACCGTCAGCGGGTCGTCGAGCGGCACCTGGAACTGCGTCGTCAGGACGCGGGGGGCCTCCAGGACCCGCACCTCCAGGGTGCTGGGCTCGTACACGGACGCCAGGAGCGCGCGCAGCCGGTTCTTGTCGGGGTCGGCGGCGGGCACCAGCAGGTCCTGGATCCGGGCCGGATCCAGATATCGGATCATCAGCTGATCGCAAAATGTGTTCATGCCAAATCCCGCGTGCATCGCGCACTGCGCATGGTGAATCGCGCGGACCGTCCGTCACGAAGCGTACGAGGGTGTCGCTTCGGCCCGGACGCTCGGTCCACGGCCACCCTACGCCGCCCCTTTTCGGCCGAACAGCCCTGACGGTCAGTGGCTCCCGGGCCCGGCGTCCGGTCCGGGCGCTAATGCTCCGGCAGCTCCTGGGCGGGCAGCCGGCCGGACCGGACGGCGTCGACCAGCGCCCGGTGGTCGCGTTCGTTGCGGTCGGCGTACGCCTCGGCGAACGACACCAGGGCGCGGTCGAACACGTCGCCATTGCCCAGGTAGGCGGCGATGGCGATCCGGTCGCCGGAGCGGGCGTGGGCGCGGGCCAGGGTGAAGCCGCAGACCTCGCCGAAGGCCTTCATGCCGGACGGCAGCAGGTCCTCGGCGACCACGATGCCCTTCCAGTCGCGCAGTTGGCGGACGTAGAAGTCGCGGCGCCTGCCGTCGATGCCCAGGGCCCGCTCCCAGCCGAGGAAGATGTCGCTGGCGGCCTGCATCAGCCGCTGGCCGGAGACCACCCGCTCGCCCTGGTTGTCGTACTCGCAGTCGCCGAGGTGGGCGGCCAGGACGGACTGGTCGGCCTCCTTGGCCTGGAGGAACAGCGGGTCGCGGCCGTCCCGGCCGAGCAGCAGGAAGATCCAGCAGCGGGTGCCGACGCTGCCGACGCCGACCACCTTGCGGGCCACGTCCACCAGCCGGTAGTCGGCCAGCAGGGTGCGCCGGTCGGAGGCGAGGGTGCGGCCGTAGCGCTCGACCAGGCCGCGGAACTCCTGTTCCAGCGAGGCGTGTTCCAGCTCCGGCAGCAGTTCGTCGACGGGCACCAGCAGCGGCGGGTCGGGGGCGATCCGCACCTCGCCGTCGATCACCCGGGTGAGCTTGTCGAAGGCCTGCAGGCTGTCGCGGGTGCGGGCCTTCGCCATGCTGCGGGCCAGGGCCTTCCGGCCGTGCTTGTGGAGGTGCGTGGTGGCCAGGTCCTGGAGCCGGTCGGCGTCCACCCGGCTGTACCAGACGTCGAGGTTGCGCATTGCGGCGAAGCGGATCATCGACTCGCGGTAGGCGCGGACGGTCGCCCGCACGATGCCGGCCCGCACCCGGTCGTCGAAGTCGTTGGCCCGCCCGGCGATCACCAGGCTGGCCGCCAACCGCTTGACGTCCCACTCCCACGGGCCGGGCAGCGTCTCGTCGAAGTCGTTGATGTCGAACAGCAGTTGCCGCTCCGGCGAGGCCAGCAACCGGAAGTTCAGCAGGTGGGCGTCACCGCACAGCTGGGCCCGGATGCCGGAGTCGGGCGAGCCGGCCAGGTCCGAGGCCATGAGCGCGGCGGCACCCCGGTAGAACCGGAACGGCGACTCCGTCATCCGGGCGTACCGGATCGGCACCAGCTCGGGCACCCGGGTCGCCGACTGCGCCTGAAGGATCTTCAGCGGGTCCGGCCGGTCCTTCCCGGGCCGGAACTCCGCGTGGCTCGAACGCGGGGCGCGGCGCCGGGCCTCCCGTCCGAGTGCCGCCCGCTCCTCGGGCGTCGCGTTCGGCACGGCCCGGATCGCCGTGGTCGACTCCTGTGCCATCAGAGGCCTCCTCGCGGTTCTTGCGGCCGCCGGTTCTCGGCGCCCGGCGGGCACCACCCCCGATCATCTCGGCACCGGCCGGATCCGGCCTGTCGGAGTGGCGCGGCTGTGTCGGTCGCGCCCGGTGCTCGGCGGCCCGCGACGAAGGGGACACGACCGACAGCGCGCCGCCGAGGGCGGCGGGCCGTCCGGTCCGCGCGAGTTGGGCTCGGACGGGGCGAGCCGGCCGGCGCCCGCGCGGTTCCGCAACCACTCGGCGGGCGGCCGGACGGTGACTCACCGTGCCGAGCGCCGCCGGAGGGCGGTTCGGACACCGTGCGCCACCGGGGTCGACCCGGACGGCACCGTGTTCCGGGTCCGGGCCGCCGTGGCCTCCGAGGCGAAGCCGTTGGCTACCGACTTCGGCACCCGGGGCCGCCCGCCCGTCCGACCGCTGCCCGTGCTCATCGCGGCGGCTCAGCGCCCCCGGACGGACCAGTAGGGCGCGGCGTGCGCCAGGGCGCGGCCCTCCAGGGCGGCGACCAGGCGTTCGAAGAGGTGGAGGGCGGCAGGGCCGGACCAGTCCGGCGGCAGGACCTGCGGGGGCAGGCCGGGGTCGCGGAAGGGGAGCTTGCGCCAGTCGTCGACCACCGACAGGTAGCCGACGAAGGCGTCCCGGCCCTCCACGAACGCGGCGGTGGCCAGCAGGTCGGCCTCGGCCGTGCGGTCGGTGAGGAACTCCCGGTAGCGGCGGTCGATCTCGGCCAGGTCCCAGCCCTTGCGGACCATCCCGGCGAGGTCCTGCCCGCCGACGTGGTCGCCGGTGAAGACGGCGCACTGGTCGGTCAGGTCGAGTTCGGCGATCGCCCGGACGGCGGCCGGCAGCATCCGGGCGGGCGCGATCCACACGGCCGCGCCGATGTTGCCGAAGCCGAGCGCGGCCAGGTGCGCGGTCAGCTGGTGCCGCTTGGCGCGCGCCGACTCCGGCACCGAGAAGTTGACCAGGCACCAGCCGTCGGCGAGGTCGGCGGGCTGGCGGGCGTGCCAGATCACCTCGTCCCCGGCGGCCAGTGCCTCCAGCGCGGCGGGCGTCAGCGCGTAGCCGCGCACCCCGGCCCGGCTCTGCGCCTCCAGCCAGCCGCGCTGCTTCAGCCGGAACACCGCGGTGCGGACGCTGGAGGCGTCCAGGCCGGCCTGGGTGAGCAGTTCGACGGTGCCGGCGATCGGCATCCAGTTGCCCAGCTTGCGGACGACGGCGCCGAGGAAGGTCACCAGCACCGTCCGGGAACGGCGCGCCGCGGCGGGCCGGGCCTCCATCGTCTCGCTCATCCCACCGAGTATGGCGGACGCCGCGCACATGATCGGACCGCGCCCTTCACGCGGACACCCCGACCCGTCACGCGGACACCCCGACCGGGCGCTCCGGCGTCCACCGCAGGTGCGCGGTGCCGGAGACGCCGTCGCGCAGCAGCGACAGCCGGGGCGGGATCCGGTCGGTGCGCGAGGTGGGCGGCCGGCGGCGGCCCGCCTGCCACTGCACCGGCCACTCCGCGCCCGGGCCCCGGTAGTCCTGCTCGGCGGCGGCGTGCAGCGTCCACTGCGGGTCGTACAGGTGGGTGCGGCCCAGCGCGCACAGGTCGGCGCGGCCGGCCAGCAGGATCGAGTTGGCGTCGTCCCAGGAGGAGATCGCGCCCACCGCGATCACCGGCACGCCCGCCGGCGCCGCCACCCGGTGACGGATCCGGTCGGCGAACGGCGTCTGGTACGAACGCCCGTAGGCCGGACGCTCGTGCCGGGCGACCTGCCCGGAGGAGACGTCGATCGCGGCCGCGCCGTGTTCGACGAAGGCCCGGGCGATCTCCACCGCGTCCTCCTCGGTGGTGCCGTCGGGCAGCCAGTCGGTCGCCGAGATGCGCACCGTCACCGGGATCCGCTCCGGCGCCGCCCGCCGGACCGCGTCGAACACCTCCAGCGGGAAGCGCAGCCGCCGCTCCAGGCTGCCGCCGTACGCGTCGGTGCGGCGGTTGGCGACGGGCGAGAGGAAGGAGGAGAGCAGGTAGCCGTGCGCGGCGTGCACCTCGATCAGGTCGAAGCCCGCCTCCGCGCCGCGCCGCGCCGCCGCCTCGAAGTCGGCGACCACCCGGTCCAGGTCGTCGCGGGTCGCTTCGCGCGGCACGTGGCAGCCGGGTCCGTACGGCAGCGCGGACGGGCCGATCACCTCCCAGTTGCCGTCCGGCAGCGGCTCGTCGATGCCCTCCCACATCACCCGGGTCGAGCCCTTGCGGCCGGAGTGCCCGAGCTGGAGGCCGACCTTCGCCGAACTGCCGCCGTGGACGAAGGAGGTGACGCGCCGCCAGGCCTCGGCCTGCCCGTCGGTCCACAGGCCCGCGCAGCCGGGCGTGATCCGACCCTCGGGGGAGACGCAGACCATCTCGCTCATCACCAGGCCCGCGCCGCCGAGGGCCCTGGAGCCCAGGTGCACCAGGTGGAAGTCGCCGGGCACGCCGTCCACCGCCGAATACATGTCCATCGGCGAGACGATGATCCGATTGTTCAGTTCCAGCGGGCCGATCCGCACCGGCTGGAACATCGCCGGGCCGGGGTGCGCGCCGAACCCGCCCTCCACCAGGGCCGCGAACTCCGCGTCGCGCTCCTTCAGGTTCTCGAAGGTGATCCGGCGCGAGCGGGTCAGCAGGTTGAAGACGAACTGGGCCGGCTCCTGCCCGGCGTACATGCCGATGTTCTCGAACCACTCCAGCGAGGCCTGCGCCGCCCGCTGCGTCGACTCCACCACCGGCCTGCGCTCCGCCTGGTACGCCTCCAGCGCCTCGGGAACGCCCGGCCGCTCGTGCAGACAGGCCGCCAGCGCGAGGGCGTCCTCCATGGCGAGCTTGGTGCCGGAGCCGATCGAGAAGTGCGCGGTGTGCGCCGCGTCGCCGAGCAGCACCACGTTGCCGTCGTACCAGCGCTCGTTGCGGACGGTGGTGAAGTTCAGCCAGCGCGAGTTGTTGGTGAGGATCCGATGCCCTTGGAGCTCGTCCGCGAAGATCTCGGCGATCCGGGAGACCGCGAACGCGTCCGACTCGCCCGGCCCGAACTCCCGCCCGTCGGTGCGGTCGAACCCGGCCCGCCGCCAGACCTCCTCGTGCATCTCCACGATGAACGTCGAGCCCGTCGCCGAGTACGGGTAGCCGTGGATCTGCATGGTGCCCCACTCCGTCTGCTTGACGAAGAACTGGAACGCCTCGAAGACCAGATCGGTGCCGAGCCAGATGTACTTGTTGTGCCGCCGGTCCAGCGACGGGCCGAAGGCCGGCGCGAGCGCGGACCGGACGGCGGAGTTCACGCCGTCCGCGGCCAGCACCAGGTCGTGCGCGGCCCGCAGCTCCTCGACGTCCGGCGCGGGCGTGCGGTAGTGGACGCGTACGCCGAGCTCCGCCGCCCGCCGCTGCAGGATCTGCAGCAGCTCCTTGCGGCCCATCGCGGCGAACCCCTGCCCGCCGACGGTGAACCGGTGGCCGTCGACCTCGACGTCGATGTCGGTCCAACGGGCGAAGCCGCGCTCCATCTCGGCGTGCACCGCCTCGTCCGCGCCCGCGATGCCGGTCAGCGTCTCGTCGGAGAACACCACGCCGAAGCCGAAGGTGTCCTCCGGGGCGTTGCGCTCCCACACCGTCACCCGGTGCGCCGGGTCCAACTGCTTCATCAGCGAGGCGAAGTACAGCCCGCCGGGCCCGCCGCCGACCACCGCGATCCTCATGCCGTGCCCTCCACTGTCGTGCCCGCCGTTGTGCCCGGTGTCGTGCCCGCCGTCGTGCCCGCCGCCGGGTCCGCTGTCGGGTCCTCGACGAGCCGGCGGAGCCGGAAGTGCTGGAGCTTGCCGCTCGGATTGCGCGGCAGCGCCTCGACGAACCGCACCTCGCGCGGGTACTTGTACGGCGCGAGCTGCCGCTTCACGTGGTCCTGGATGCTCTTCGCCGTCACCGCGTCCGCCGCCGCGCCCGCCCGCAGCACCACGAACGCGCAGACCACCGAGCCCCGTTCGGCGTCGGGCGCCGCCACCACCGCCGACTCCAGCACGTCCGGGTGGGTGTCCACGGCGGCCTCCACCTCCGGGCCGGCGATGTTGTAGCCGGACGAGACGATCATGTTGTCGCTGCGCGCCCGGTACCAGTAGTAGCCGTCCTCGTCGCGGACGAAGGTGTCGCCGGTGACGTTCCAGCCGTTGACCACGTAGTCCGCCTGGCGCTCGTCGTCCAGGTACCGGCAGCCCACCGGGCCGATCACCGCCAACCGGCCCTCCACGCCCGGCCCCAGCTCCTCGCCGTCCGGCCCGAGCACCGTCGCGCGGAACCCCGGCACCGGCCGGCCCGTCGCACCCGGACGGATCTCGTCCCCCGCCGCCGATATGAAGATGTGCAGCAGCTCGGTCGCGCCGATGCCGTCCACCACCCGCAGACCGGTCTCCGCCCGCAGCTGCTCCCACACCTCGCGGGGAATGTGCTCGCCCGCGCTCACCGCGCACCGAAGCCCCGAAAGGCGCTCCGCCAGACCGGACTTGACGATCTGCCGGTACGCGGTCGGCGCCGTCGCCAGCACCGTCACCCGGTGCTCCGCGACCAGCTCGGCCAACTGCGCGGGCGTCGCCGACTCGGTCAGGAACGCGCACGCGCCCGCCCGCAGCGGGAACACCACCAGCATGCCCAGCCCGAAGGTGAACGCCAGCGGCGCCGTGCACGCCACCAGGTCGTCCGGGCGCAGCCGCAGCGTGCACCGGCCGAAGGTGTTGTCGATCGACATCAGGTCGCGGTGGAAGTGCACGGTGATCTTCGGGACGCCGGTGGTGCCCGAGGTCGGCCCGAACAGCGCCACGTCGTCGGCCGCCGTGTCCACCGCCGCGAACCGCCCCGACTTGCCGGCCGCACGCCGGGTCAGGTCGTCCGCCCCGGCGCCGCCGACGGCCACCACCGGCACGCCCCGCACCTCGTCCAGGAAGCGGTGGTCCACCAGCGCCGCGACCGGCCGGGTCTTCGCCAGGATCGGCCCCAACTCCCTTGCCCGCAGCGCCGCCATGGTCGCCACCGCGATCCCGCCGGCCCGCAGCACGCCCAGCCAGGCCGCCACCGCCCACGGATTGTTCGGCGACCGCAGCAGCACCCGGTTGCCCGGCACCAGCCCCAGGTCCTCGGTCAGCACCTGCGCGACCTGCGCCGACCGCAGCTGCAACTCCCCGTACGTCCACACCTCCCCGGCGGGCGTCCGCAGCGCCGGCCGGTCCGGGCCGAGCTCCACGACCTGGCGGTCCAGCAACTCCACTGCGGCGTTGAGACGTTCGGGATACTGCAGCAGCTCGGTGGTGAACTCCAGCACCGGCCACTGCCCGAGGGGCGGCAGGTGGTCGCGCGCGAAGGTGTCACGGAACGCGGACTCGGTCATCTGCCGTCCCCCGCCCGGATCATGCCCTCCTGGAGCACCGTCGCCAGATGCACCCCGCCGGGCGTGAAGAACCGCCCCTCGCCGAGCCCCCGGCCCGACTCCGCCGCCACCGCCCGCTGCGCGTACAGCAGCCAGCCGTCCAACTCGCCCGCCCGGGGCGGACGGTGGAACCACATCGCGTGGTCCAGACTCGCCGTCACCAGCCCCGGCCGCGCCCACGCCAGGCCCAGCACCCGCAGCACCGGCTCCAGAATCGTGTAGTCGCAGACGTACGCCAGCGCCGCCGCGTCCCGCTGCGCCTCGCTCAACCCCTCCACCGGCCGCAGCGCGTCGAACGGCCGCACCCACACCGCCTGGTGCGGCGCCCGCCCGCCCTCCACGTCCAGGTACACCGGGCCCGGCACGTGCCGCAGGTCGAAGCTGCGCCCCGCCGACCAGTACTCCTTGGCCGCCCCGGTCATCGTGCCGCCCTCGCGGTCCGCCAAGTAGACGGCGGAGCCGGGCAGTTCGTCCGGCCCGGGCAGGCTGTCGGCGTACCGCCCGGGCAGCGCGGCGGCGAAGCTGCCGCCGCGCTCGCCGGCCGCGAAGTTCGCCAGGCACACGTACAGCGCCTTGCCGCGCTGGTAGGCGCGCACCTGCCGGGTCGCGTAGCCGCGTCCGTCGCGCAGCAACTCGACCTCGTGGCGCACCGGTTCGCCGATCTCGGCGGGCCGCATGAAGTACGAGTGCATCGAGTGCAGCACCTTGCCGTCCTCGACCGAGCGCATCGCGGCGGCCGCCGCCTGGGCGACCAGGTCGCCGCCGTACGCCTTGGGCCACGGGCAGGGCTGGGTGACCGCGGTGAACGCGAGGTCGAAGTGCTCGGCCGGGACGGGCTCCAGCGCGACGGCGGCGGCGAAGAACTCCGAGGTGGTGTCGGCCATCAGGGCCGGTCCAGCCAGTCGGGCAGCTCCGCGTCCGGCACCTCGGGCAGGTTGACCACGATGTTCTCCGGCGTGCGGGTGGTCATCCAGGTCAGCGGGCGGTTGCGGTCGACGTTGCACTCCACGTGCGGCATGAACGGCGGGACGAACACCCAGTCGCCCTCGGCGAGGTCCACGTAGTCGGCGAACTTCGCGCCGAAGTAGATCCGGCCCCGGCCCGACAGCACGTAGCCGCCGGTCTCCGCCTCGCCGTGGTGGTGCGGCACCGACCGGTAGCCGGGCTCGTTGCCGACCTTGCCGAACCAGAGCCGGGTGGCCGGGGTGTGCTGGATGCTGATGCCGGAGATCCGGGTCGCTCCGGCCGACTGGCCGGTGTCGCCGGGCTCGGCGCCCGCCCTGGTGACCACCGGCACCACCAGGCCGCTCCCGGTGGCGTACATCGAGTTGTCGCCTTCGAGCAGGTACGAGCTGTAGTCGGGGGAGTTGCCGGGGGTGGGGTCCATGGGAAGCTCCTCGTCGTCGGGGGTGGTGCGAGAGGGTCCGCTCGGGCCTGTCCGGCCGTTCTTGCCGGGCGCGATCGACCGGACAGGCCCTGGGCCGGATCGTCGGCCCGGGGGATCAGGGGATCAGGGGATCAGTCGGTGAAGCGCACCGTGTTGCGGAGCGTGCCGATGCCGGAGATCGACGTCTCCAGCACGTCGCCGTCGGCCAGGAAGCGCTGCGGGTCGCGGGCCGCGCCGACGCCGCCGGGCGTGCCGGTGAGGATCAGGTCGCCCGGGCGCAGCACGGTGAACGCGGAGACGTACGACAGCAGGTCGGCGGGGTCGAAGACCAGCGTCTTGGTGCTGTCGCGCTGCACCTCCTCGCCGTTGACCCGGCAGACCACCTTCAGGCCCGCCGCCGGGTCCACCTCGTCCGGGGTGACCACCACCGGGCCGACCGGGCAGGACCCGTCCCAGGCCTTGCCCTGGAGCCACTGCGCGGTGCGGTTCTGCCAGTTCCGCACCGAGACGTCGTTGGCCACCGTGTAGCCCGCGATCCCGGCCAGCGCCGTCGCCCGGTCGGCGCGGCGCAGCGTCGTGCCGACCACCACGGCGAGTTCCGCCTCCCAGTCGACCTGTAGGCCGCGCGGCAGCACCAGGTCGTCGTGCGGGCCGGTCAGGGTGTCGGCGAACTTCGCGAACAGCGTGGGGTGGGACGGGAGTTCGTGCCCCATCTCGCGGATGTGCTCGGCGTAGTTCAGGCCGCAGCAGAGCACCTTGGCGGGCGCGGGAAGCGGCAGCACCGGGACGGCGCCGGGGATCTCCGCCCCGGCCCGCGCGGGGCCGCCGTCGCGCAGGAAGGCCGACAGGTCGGGGGCGGGCAGCGCGTGCCAGCCGCCGTCCTTGCGCACCGCGGCGCGGGTGCCGCCGTCGGGGTGGGAGACCGTTGCGAGCTGCATGGGAGATACCTCCGCCTCGGCGCCGCTGTCCGCCGCCCGGTGCCGGGAGCGTTGTCCCAATGTTTCTGCGACCGTCACGGGACTGTCAATAGCTGCTACCGTGTCGCACCGACGACGGCACCCTTCTGCAGGAGTCCTCCATGGCGAGCCACTCGGTCCCCGTTCCGGTCAATCCCGCGTCGCTGCCCGAGCCCCGCGGCTACTCGCACGGCACGCTCTGCGGCAACACCCTCCACCTCGGCGGCCAGACCGCGCTCGATGCGCGGATGCGGATCGTCCCCGGCGGCATCGTCGAGCAGTTCCGGCAGGCCTTCGGCAACCTCCTCGCCACCCTTGCCGAGGCGGGCGGCCGGCCGCAGGACCTGGTCAGCATCACGCTCTACCTGACCGACATCCCCGACTACCAGGCGCACGGCAAGCAGATCGGCGAGGTGTGGCGGGAGCTCGCCGGGCCGGTCTACCCGGCGATGGCGGGCATCGGCACCACCGCGCTGTGGCAGCCCGAGGCGATGATCGAGATCCTCGGCGTCGCGGTCATTCCCGACGAGCGGCTGGTCCGTCCCACCTCGTCCTGATCACTGACGACCGTCGGCCGGAACAGAAGACCGGAACGGAAGAAGGGCGGCCGGGGGCGCCGGGCTAGCGCCGAGGCCCCCCGCCCCCGGCGGCGGCGGGAAGACCCGCGCCGAGGCCGGGCCCA